>JASBYJ010000004.1 GCA_029984035.1 Conchiformibius sp. | reverse complement strand
TGGAGCGGGAAACGAGTCTCGAACTCGCGACCTCAACCTTGGCAAGGTTGCGCTCTACCAACTGAGCTATTCCCGCGTATTTCCACAATAGATTTGTCGGAAAGGCGTTTATTATAAGGAATGAAAAAAATATGTCAAGTATGAAGTAATCAAACCCATTATGTTGGATATTCTTTTTTCAAACCATAGTTACCCGATAATAGATTTACCATCAACTAATCCTTCAATATCATTTTTTACCAAATGCCGCTCTCTCTTTATCAAAACTTGTAGATACCGCGCTCGCACACAAAATAATCCAAACGCACATCATGCGCCAATACCGGCAAACGTTCCGCCAACTGGCAGGCAAAACCCACGCCGATTTTCACCGTCCGCCGCCCGCCGCGCCGCACCGACAGCGAAGCATCGTAATAACCGCCGCCCTGCCCCAAACGCCCGCCCGCCGCGTCCGCACCAACCAAAGGCAACAGCACCACCGCCATTTCCTCCGCCCGCCGTCCGCCGCACACACCGGCAAAACGGCGGCTGCGCCCCGCCGCCGCCCCCTCCGGCACAAAACGCAGCCGCCGCGTCCGCGCCTCCACGCAGGGAAAATAAATGTCCGCACCCCGCGCCCACGCCGTGCGCACAAACGCCGCCAAATCCAATTCGCTGCCCGCCGCCGCATAAACGGCAATGCGGCGGCCGCGCTTAATCCAAGCCTGCAAACGGCGGCACACGGCGGCTTCGGCGCGGCGGCGTTGCGCGGGCGGCAAGGACTTCCGCAAACCGCGCAAATATTTGCGCCACGCGGATTTGTCGTGCGGCGCAAACGGCAGGCTGCCTGAAAGATGTTTGTCCATCAATGTTTTCCAAACTTTTTCATCAAAGGCAGCACCACCGCGCACGCCGCCGCGCCCACCGCCAAGCCCACCGTCAAATCCGCCGCCATGCCGAAAACGCCCGCGTCCCAATGCCGCGCGTGCAAAAAGTCGTGCAGCGCGGGAACGTTGTGCGTAAAAATGCCGCCGCCCACCAAAAACATCGCCAGCGTGCCCGCCACGCTCAAGCCGCGCATCAAAAGCGGCATCACGCGCAAAATGCCGCGTCCGATGCCCTGCGCCGCCGCCGAAGATTTTGTCAGCAAGTGGGCGCCGAAGTCGTCCGCTTTCACAATCAAGGCCACCAAGCCGTACACAAACACGGTCATGCCGACGGCAATCGCGCACAATGCGCCGATTTTCACCGGCAGGGGCGAATCCTGCACCACGCCCAGCGCCAAAATAATGATTTCCGCCGACAAGATAAAATCGGTACGAATCGCGCCGCGAATTTTGGACGTTTCGTCAAAGGCTTCCTCTTCGGGCGCGGCGGCTTCGCCGCCGTGCGGAAAAAATTTGTGCAGCAGTTTTTCCACGCCTTCAAAACACAAATACGCGCCGCCCACCATCAAAAGCGGGTTAATCAGCGCGGGCGCAAACACCGCCAGCAGCAGGGCAAGCGGTACGAGTATCACTTTGTTCCAAAACGAACCTTTCGCCACCGCCCACACAACGGGCAGTTCGCGCTCGGCACGCACGCCGGTTACTTGGTTGGCGTTGAGTGCCAAATCGTCGCCGACCACGCCGGCGGTTTTTTTCGCCGCCATTTGAGTCATCAGTGATACATCGTCCATCACGGACGTAATATCGTCAAGCAGAGTGAACAAAGAAGACAATGCCACGTTTTGGCTTTCATAAAGTTGGGGAAATAGAAATTATAAGGCGGTTTTGCACAGTGTGGCGGGCGGATTTTCAGGCTGCCTGAAACGGTTTCACACATCCGCCCACGTCAGCCCGAAACGGGCCAAATATTTGCGCAAACGGTCGCCGTCATTCGGGCTGGCGCGTTTCAAGCGCGATACGCCGAACAAAGCACGCCCCGCCTGAGATAAGGTGGCGTGGCGGCGGCACACTGCCAAAACCTGCTCCAACTGCATTAAATCAAAAGCATCAAAATCCTGTCGGCGCACTTTTTCAGGCAGCGTGGCGGCTGGCAGGCTGCCTGAAACCGCTTCCCGCCATTGCCAGCGCAACCGCTCGATTTCTGCATGCACCAAATCGGTGTCGATGCGCCCGTGCCGCGCCAAAGTTGCCAAACGCATCACACTGCCCGACAAGTCGCGGAAATTACCCGTCCATACCGCTTCGGGCGATAATGCAAACGCCAAATACGCCTGCTGCGCTTCACGGTTAAAACGGGTGCTGCGCCCCAACTCCTGCGCCGCCAACGCCAATTGATGAGCCAAATTCGGTTCGATGTCTTCGCGGCGGTCGGCCAGCGCGGGCAACGAGTAGTGCCACACATTGATACGTGCAAACAAATCTTCACGGAAACGCCCCGCTCTCACTTCTGCGCGTAAATCTCGGTTGGTGGCGGCAATCAATTGGAAGCGGCTTTCGCTTTCGTGGTCGCTACCTACGGGATAAAATCTTTTTTCTTCAATTGCTTTGAGCAGCATGGTTTGTTCGTCCGCGCCCAAATCGCCGATTTCGTCCAAAAACAAAATACCCTTGTCGGCACTTTTCAGCCAGCCTGCACGCTGTTCCGCCGCGCCCGTAAACGCTCCTTTTTTGTGTCCGAACAATGCCGAAGCCGCCGCATCGCCGCGCAAGGTGGCGCAATTGACGTCCACAAACCGCCCCGACACCAAATGCCGCGCTTTTTTCAATTCAAAAATCCGCCGCGCCAACACCGATTTGCCCGAACCGGTCGGGCCGCTTAACAGAATCGGCAAAGGCGATTGCAAAGCCACTTGTTCGATTTCGGCAATCATGCGGTTAAACTGAGGATTGCGCGTAGGAATATCGTTTTTCAGATAACGCAGCGCATCGTCCCGTACTGCTTCCAACCGCGCCGCCAAAGCATCGTAACGCGCCAAATCCAAATCGATGATTTCATAATGCCCCGCATCGCCTGCCGCCATACTGCGGCGTTGCGCTCTCGGCGGCGCGGTTTGCAGCAATACCGCCGGCATGCGGCGGCTTTCCACCAATAAAAACAGACAAATCTGCACCACATGCGTGCCTGTGGTGATGTGTACCCAATATTCTTCGTTTTCCGTATCAAAGGGATAAGCTGCCGCCCATGCGTCCAAAGCGGCATACACTTCGCTGAAATCCCACGGATTGGCCAATTCCATCGGCACCAAATTCACTTCCGCCTGCGGCGCGATTTCACCGACATCGCTGCGTATTCCTTCCGCCAAGTCTCGGTATTTTTCACTAAAAAACAATTCCGTGCGTTCGATTTTTGCCAACCGGTGCACGGCAATATTCGGACGCCATTTCAACCAACGCCCTTTACCCTGTGCGCTGTCCAATACCGTTCCCACAAAAGAAATCAATACCCGTTTCTTTGCCATTTCACCCTTCCCGCAAATACGCCCAAAAAATCGTTTACGCGCTTTAAAGCGCGCTTTATCTGATTTTAGCATAAAGCATTTTCAGGCTGCCTGAAAAATTTCACCTTTTACTTTAAAAACTTATATCATAAAAAGTCCGCCGCGCGACAATGTGGCACAGCTTTTGCAACACCTGCACCACAACCGGACAAAATCATTCTTCAACCGCATTACTTTAAGGAGAAACCATGCAAAAATTGATTTTAATCCGCGGACACCAAGGTTCGGGAAAATCCACGTTCGCCCACGAACAAATCGCCGCATTTCAACACGATTATCCGCAAGGAGAAGTGGTTCATATCGAAAACGATTTGCTGATGACAGACGAAAACGGAACATACCGTTTCAGCTCCGAAGCCCTTGGCAAAGCACAAGCAGAAGGACACAGACGTTTTCAGGCAGCCTTAAAACGCGGCCGGCAAGCGCCGCAAGCAGATATTTTGATTGTCCACTCCAATACCAATCAAAAGGCGGCCGCCTGCCGCGCCTTGCTGCAAAGTGCGCATAAACACGGCTTTGCTACGGAAATCTACCGTATGCACAATTTTTTTCCCAATTTGCACAGAGTGCCCGAAATCGAAGTACTCGCCGCTTACCAAAAGCTCAACAACAATCCCGTGCGCGATGAAATTCATGTCCCCGCCGTGCGCCCGATGTCGCAGCAACAGGCGGAAATTCTGACCCGCATCCAACGCGCAGCCGATATCCGCCCCGTATTTGACGAGCAAAGACAAACCTTTGTCAGCGAAGATTATCTGCTTTACAAACAGCGCAATTTCACCGCCAAAACCTCGCGCCGCTATCCCGAATTGCGCGTGCTCAAATACCACCGCAGCGTGTTTTACGAAAACCGTTTTGACGATGCCCTGCTGGAGATGCGCGGTTTGGTTTTGGACACGCACAATCAAATCATTGTGCGCCCGTTCAAAAAAACCTTTAACTATTCAGAACGTATCGCTCGAAACAGCCGTTACCCGATTAAAATTTCAGAAGAGCATCGCGTAAACGCCGTAGTCAAAATCAACGGTTTTCTCGGCTGCTGCACCTTCGTGCAACTGCCGCCCGACCACCCCAGCGCGGGCGCAGCGTTTGACGGACAGGTGCTGTATTCCACCACCGGCTCGCTGGACAGTGATTTTGCGCGTATGGCGGAAAAACATTGCAGCCAATACGAAACCCTGTTCAGGCAGCACCCGAACCGCACGTTTTTATTTGAAGTGACTGACGAAAACGATGTCCACATTATCCGCGAACGTTTGGGCGCAACCCTGATTGGCGCGATTGACGCGGCAACGGGCAAAGCGATGAGCGAAGCACAATTAGACGACTTGGCAAAACAATTTAGCGCCATGCATCCCGATACGCCCTTGCACCGCCCCGACACCTTGCACAATCTGACCTTCGGCGAATTAAAAACCTTGCTGAAAACCGTCAAACACGAAGGATTTATGGTATTTGACGCAGAAACGGACGAATTGCTGTTCAAACTCAAATCGCCGTTTTACCTGATTTCCAAATTTTTAGGACGCAGCACGGAACAGTCTTTGTCACGCAAATTGGACAAACGCCATGCCGATGAAGAGTTTTACCCCTTAATCGACTATATCAAAGCCCATCAAGCGGAATTCAACGCTTTGGATGAATTGGCGAAAATTACGTTTATTCAGGATTTTATCAATCATGAAATTCACGATTCGGCGGCTTGATTCAATATGCCACACCCACAGGAGCCAATCCGCTCCCTGTCAATCATCAGAATTTTCAGGGGAATAACGGCTACGCAGGCATGGCTGACAATACATCAACTTGATAAAAAAGGAAAAACCATGAGCAAGATTTTTTTCACATCGGATTTGCATTTTTCCCATGCCAATATCATTAAATTTTGTCCGACTTTTCGTCCGCAAGACGCCAGCGAAATGGACGAATACCTTATCCGCCGCTGGAATGAAACCGTATCGCCGCAAGACACGGTTTATAATCTGGGCGATGTATCGTTTGCAAAAGACATCGGGCAGATTGAAGCAGTATTGCAACGGCTGAACGGCAGGCACCATCTGATTTTCGGCAATCATGACGGATTGTTGCGCCAACACGCGCCGCGTTTATTGTCGAAACGCAAACAGGACGGTTTGCCCGTATTGGCATCGGCTCAGGATTATTTGCTGCTCAGGCTGCCTGAAATCAAACAAAAGCTTGTTTTGTTTCACTATCCGATTCAAGAGTGGGACGGCTGCCACAAAGGTTGGTATCATTTGCACGGACATATTCACGACCGCATAGCGGAGTTGCGCGGACGGGTGCTGAACGCGGGCTGGGATTTGCACGGACGTTTTTTGAGTGCGGAGGATGTGGACGGTTTGTTGCGCGATTTGCCGAAAACAACTCATTTCGGCGAAAAAACCGCACCTCCCGCCGATACCGAAGAAGCGGCACAGCGGGTTCGCGAGGCGTTGTTGCGGAACAATATTTAAAGGGGTTTCAGGCAGCCTGAAAAGACGTTTGGCCGGCCAAGAAGGGAGAAAAATGAACAAACTGTTGTGGTTGTTTCCCGTTATATTCATGCTACATGAATTGGAAGAAATCATCGGTTTGAGAATTTGGCTGGATAAAAACCCGGATATTGTCAATCGATACCCGCTGCTTTTGAAAATCCGTCAAAATTTCAGTTATGAAGGATTTGCTTTTGCCGTATTGGAACAATACTTGTGCTGTATCTTGATTGTATTGACGGCCGTTTATTACCAATGGTATTTGATTTGGATGGGAGCGTTTATCGCTTTTGCCATACATTTGGCGGTTCATATCGTGCAAAGCGCAATCATTCGGCGGTATGTGCCTGCTGTGCTCAGCAGCGTGATTTTACTGCCCGTCAGCATGGCGGTTTTGCATGAGACTTGGCAACGCGCTCCTTATCCGGCCGTTCAAATCATAACGGCCTCAATCGCCTGCGTGGCGGTAATGATAGCGAATTTGGTATTCATGCATTGTGTTATGAAGCGGATAACGCAGAAATTCAATTTATCCGAACGGAAAAAATAAAAGGAAAAATTTTTTCAGGCAGCCTGAAAAATGCGGCGGTTTGTCTTGCGCTGCGGCGGATTTGGCGCGTTTCAGGCTGCCCGAAATGGGAGTTTTTATGAAATACAAAGATTTACGCGAATTTATCGCCCAATTGGAAACGCGCGGCGAACTCAAACGCATCGCCGCGCCCGTTTCCCCGCATTTGCAGATGACCGAAATCGCCGACCGCGTATTGCGGCAGGGCGGCGCGGCCTTATTGTTTGAAAACGCGGTGCGGCAAGACGGCACGCGCTACGACTTTCCCGTGCTCGCCAACCTGTTCGGCACGACCGCGCGGGTGGCGGCGGGCATGGGCGCGGACAGCCCCGCCAAACTGCGCGAAATCGGTCAAACGCTCGCCTACCTGAAAGAACCCGAACCGCCCAAAGGCATCAAAGACGCGTTTGCCAAACTGCCTTTGCTGAAGGATATTTGGAGCATGTCGCCGAACATCGTCAAAAACGCGCCTTGCCAACAAATTGTTTGGGAAGGGGAAAACGTGGATTTGACCCGCCTGCCGATTCAACATTGCTGGGCGGGCGACGTTGCGCCTTTGATTACTTGGGGTTTGACCGTAACGCGCGGCCCGCACAAAAAACGCCAAAATCTCGGCATTTACCGCCAACAGCTTATCGGCAAAAACAAGCTGATTATGCGTTGGCTGGCGCATCGCGGCGGCGCATTGGATTTTCAGGCGCACAAAAAACTGCACCCCGACACGCCTTATCCCGTTGCGGTGGTGTTGGGCTGCGACCCCGCCACCATTCTCGGCGCGGTAACGCCCGTTCCCGACACCTTGAGCGAATACCAGTTTGCGGGCTTGCTGCGCGGTGCGCGGACGGAGTTGGTCAAGTGCATCGGCAACGATTTGCAGGTTCCCGCCCGCGCCGAAATCGTGTTGGAGGGCGTGATTCACCCCGATGAAACCGCGCTGGAAGGGCCCTACGGCGACCACACCGGCTATTACAACGAGCAAGACCGTTTCCCCGTGCTGACGGTGGAACGCATCACCATGCGCGAAAATCCGATTTACCACAGCACCTACACCGGCAAACCGCCGGACGAACCGGCCGTATTGGGCGTGGCGTTAAACGAAGTGTTTGTGCCTTTGCTGCAAAAACAGTTTCCCGAAATCGTGGATTTTTACCTGCCGCCCGAAGGCTGTTCCTACCGCATGGCGGTGGTTTCCATTAAAAAACAGTATGCGGGACACGCCAAACGGGTGATGATGGGCTGTTGGTCGTTTTTGCGCCAGTTTATGTACACCAAATTCATCATTGTGGTGGACGACGATATTGACTGCCGCGACTGGAAAGAAGTGGTTTGGGCGGTAACCACGCGCATGGACCCCGTGCGCGACACGGTTTTGATGGAAAACACGCCGATTGATTATTTGGATTTTGCCAGTCCCGTGAGCGGTTTGGGCGGCAAAATGGGCTTGGACGCGACCCACAAATGGGCGGGCGAAACGCAGCGCGAATGGGGGCGCGTGATTGAGCGCGATGCGGCAACGGTGAAGCAGGTTGATGAAATGTGGGATAAATTGGGATTGTGAACGCGGCTGCCTGAAAACACAAACTGAGACGCAAAAAATAAAGCAGCTTGCTATCAATATGGCAGCTTGATATTTTCAGGCTGCCTGAAATTGATAAAGAACAGACAAATGCCACAGCTTCCCCTAAAGCCAATTATCGCAACATTAATCGGTATAAACGTTTTCCTGTTCATCACGCAACCGCTGCCAATGATATTCGGCCGTCTCACGGCAGTATTGTTCATGCTGGTTTGATTGCCGTACACCTTGATAAACGGCATTTTATTGCGCAAACGACTGCGTCTTTGGCTGACGAAACTGCTGTGTTGGCTGGCAGCATTTGCTGTTTCGTATGCCATGCACCATGTCTATAACCGCAACGCACGGATTTACGCACAAAAAATCGCCGATGAATTAAATGCCTATCACGCACAACACGGGCGTTATCCGCCGCAGGAAATATGGGAAGCACAATACAACCCGACCCGATACTATCTGAAATACATATGCTCGGAAACATGTGAGAAAAACCAAATACCGCCGATATTGAGCTATCCCTCTTCATCCGGCCCTTTGCATCTGTATGTTTAGAGTTTGGAATCCGGCAATGGGAAAGCTATGATTGATAGAAATATTCGACTGACACACTGCAACCGAACCCGAAGCATTCCTACGGAAATTTCCCGGATATTGCCCAACCCATTCGGACCGAACACGGTTCAGACAGCAACCCGAAACCGCAAGCACCGATAACGCAACCATTAAGGAAGCACCATGCAGCATTTTCTGCTGATAGACGATGACGAAACCTTTGCCCATTTGATGCAACGCAGTTTCCAACGACACAATCTGCTCTTGGATTGGGTGGGTAATGAAGAGGATTTAGCGGCTTACACACAATCTCCGCAAGGGATTGTTTTAGATTTGAACTTGGGCAACACTTCGGGCATCCGCCTGCTGCCTGAATTAAAACAACGGTTTGCCGATGCCAGAATTGTGGTACTGACAGGCTATGCCAGTATCAGCACCGCCGTATCCGCCGTCAAACTGGGTGCATGGCAGTATCTGCCCAAACCTGCCGATGTGGCGGCGATTTTACAGGCGTTTGACCATTCGGAAACCGAACCTGCCGAGCCGGAGACCGAACCGCTGCCTGAAAAAGGCTTGTCTTTAAAACGCCAACAGTGGGAACACATTCAATTCATATTGCAACAAAACCACGGCAATATCTCGGCAACGGCGCGGGCATTGAATATGCACAGACGCACACTGCAAAGAATGCTGTCCAAATATCCCGTTAAAAAATAAAGCATCAATTGCAAACAGGCTGCCTGAAACGGTCGGGCATACCGCCATATCGTTGCCATATTTCAGAATCGAATCCGCATGGAACATACCGCATAGAAGTCCGTACTTAAAAACAGAAAAACCATTTACTCTTCAATAGATTAATCAAAAATCATTATATTTGTTATATTTATGCTATACCACTGTCCCATACGGACACCGGCACTTGTTTCCAACTCCGAGAACCATTATGAAAAATATCTTACTTACCGCAGCCATCGGTTTATCTGCCTGTGCATCCCTACCTGCCGATACCCAAGCCCACCCTGCTCCGACACTGCCCATATCCGCCTTATCGGGCAACTGGCAGCTTGTTGCATTTGACCAGGCTTCCACGCAAAGCCTGTCGGCAGCGCGCTTATCGTTCACCGAATTGCCGCGCGGCAATGCTTATTTCGGTTGTAACCATATGATGTTCCAAGTAAGCGAAACAGCAGACGGGATAATTTTCGGCCCGATAGCAAGCACATTAATGATGTGCGAACCCGAGCAAATGAACTTGGAACGCCAATTTGCACAAGCAAGCATACAAGGCGCTTGGCAGCTGACCGCAGAACGGGAGGATATACTGTTGCTGCAACAACAAAACGGCTCTTTACTGCGTTTGCAACGCATCCGCAAGTAAATCCTTCAGGCAGCCTGAAACTCAAACATAACAACCAATGCCCCTTTCAGGCAGCCTGAAACGCAAATCCATGTTTTCAACCAATATGGATAGCCTGTTTTCACTTTTAACATCAGCTTGCCTGTTGGATTGGCAACCAAAACCCACTAAACCGGCGCACATTATCGGCCGCCGCAGCCTTATCATTGCACCGCATCATTTATCCAATCCTTGGCCACCCAACAATTCTTTACGGAAAACCCATCAAATGAGTATCAAACACTGGCCGGAAGGCGAAAGACCGCGTGAGAAACTGCTGGAAAGGGGCGCATCCGCATTAAGCGATGCCGAACTGTTGGCAGTGCTGCTTCGGGTAGGAACCCAGGGCATGAGCGCAGTGGATTTGTCCCGCTCACTGCTCACATCATTTGGCAGTTTGAGTGCCGTGATGCGCGCTTCCGCCAAAGAATTGGGGCAACACAAAGGCATGGGACTGGCGGCCTATGCACAATTTGCCACCGTATTGGAAATCGGACGCAGGGTATTGAGCGAAGAATTGCAGCAACAGCCGCTATTGAATTCTCCGCAAGCAGTGGCGGATTATTTGCGTATCCGCATCGGACACGAAAAAGTAGAAGTGGCATTAGCCTTATTTTTAGACACGCAAAACCGTTTGATTATATGCGAAGAAATGGCACGCGGCACATTATCGGAAAACACCGTCTATATACGCGAAATCGCCAAAGCCGCATTGCAACATCATGCGGCCGCCGTGATATTGGCACACAACCACCCTTCAGGCAGCCTGAAGCCGTCCGAAGCAGATTTCGATTTTACCGCCAGGCTGCAAGCGGCTTTATCGCTGTTGGATGTGCGTCTGCTCGACCATTTTATTGTTACGGCGCATGCTGCCGTATCGTTTGCACAACAAGGATGGCTGTCTGAAGCAATATGACACATGGCTGCAATTTGCATTTATATCCAGGCAACCCGTCTATAAACTCAACGCAGCTTATTAATTTGAATAATCGAAATTTTTTGAAGTATATGTAAACTGATAAAAAAGGAAGAAAGCCGATAGGCATTTCTTCCTTTTTTGGTTGGCTCTGTTTTCAAATAAGATTGATACTGCAATATGATTTTAAAATATATATATTCTTCAACAGATTGCTACAAATCCCCTTGAAAGAAAATGTTTTTACGACACAATCTGTTTATAGTCATATCAATCAAATCTTACAATACAGCCTTCTGATTAACCACCGAAATCGTCCAGCAGAATGTTTTCGTCTTCTACACCTAAATCTTTGAGCATTTTGATAACGGATGCGTTCATAATCGGCGGGCCGCACATATAGAATTCGCAATCCTCCGGAGCTTCATGATTTTTTAGGTAGTTCTCGTAAATCACATTATGAATGAAGCCGGTATAACCGTCCCAGTCGTCATCAGGCAGCGGGTCGGACAGAGCAACATGCCATTGGAAATTCTCGTTTTCCGCCTGCAAGCCGTCAAAATCTTCCACATAAAACATTTCGCGTTTGGAACGCGCACCGTACCAAAACGATATTTTACGATTGGATTTCAATCGTTTGAGCTGGTCGAAAATGTGCGAACGCATCGGAGCCATACCGGCACCGCCGCCGATAAACACCATTTCCGCATCGGTGTCTTTGGCGAAAAATTCGCCAAACGGACCTGAAATAGTTACTTTATCGCCCGGTTTTAACGACCAAATATAAGACGACATTTGTCCGGGAGGTACATCGGGATTATTGGGCGGCGGAGTGGCAATTCTCACGTTCAACATAATGATGCCTTTTTCTTCCGGATAAGAAGCCATGGAATAAGCGCGTACAATCGGCTCGTCTACTTTGGATACATACCGCCAAAGATTGAATTTATCCCAATCGCTGTGATATTTTTCCGGCACATCAAAATCTTGATAATTGACAGTATGCGGCGGTGCTTCGATTTGAATATAGCCGCCTGCCCGAAAAGGTACTTCTTCGCCTTCGGGAATCGCCAATTTCAATTCTTTAATGAAAGTTGCCTTATTGTCATTGGAAATAACGGTGCATTCCCATTTTTTTACACCGAATACCTCTTCAGGCAGCTCTATATCCATATTGCCTTTAACATTGACTTGGCAGGATAAACGGCAACCTTCAGCCGCTTCACGCTTATTGATGTGAGACAACTCGGTAGGCAAAATATCGCCGCCGCCGCTTTTAACTTTGACTTTGCATTGTCCGCAAGAACCGCCGCCGCCGCAGGCAGAAGAAACAAAAATTCCCTTGCTGGCAAGTGCGCCAAGCAGTTTTCCTCCTGCAGGCAGGCTAATCGCTTTGTCTGCATCGCCGTTGATATTAATGGTGATGTCGCCGCTATTAACCAGTTTGGATTTGGCCAACAAAATAATCACCGCCAAGCCGACAACCAAAACGGTAAACATCACGATACCTAAAATAATTTCCATGTGATGCCTCCTTTACAGCTGTATGCCTGAAAATGACAAAAATCCCAACGCCATCAAACCTGCGCTGATGAAGGTAATACCCAAGCCGCGCAAGCCCTTGGGTACATCGGCGTATTTCAGTTTTTCGGTAATACCCGCCAATGCCACAATAGCCAGCATCCAGCCCAATCCGGCACCAATGCCGTATACAACGGATTCGGTAAAGTTGTAATCTCGTTGAACCATAAACGAGACACCGCCGAAGATAGCGCAATTCACGGTAATCAAAGGTAGGAAAATACCCAAGGCGTTATACAAGGCAGGAAAATATTTATCTAAAAACATTTCCAAAATTTGAACGATAGCGGCAATCACGCCAATGAAAGTAATAAATTTAAGAAAACTTAAATCCACCCCCTGCATTAATGCGCCGTCTTTTAAAATCAGAGAATAAACTACTTGATTGACGGGGACTGAAATGGCTAAAACAACGGTTACGGCAATACCCAACCCAAAAGCAGTAGAAATTTTTTTGGATACCGCCAAGAAAGTGCACATGCCTAAAAAGAAAGATAAGGCCATGTTTTCAATGAATATGGATCGGACAAACAGGCTTAAATAATGTTCCATGCTTATTTCTCCACTTGTTCGGGTTTAAGGGTACGCAACCCCCAAATGACGAAAGCGATAATGAAAAACGCACTGGGGGCCAATAGGAAGAGACCGTTTGCCTGATACCAGCCGCCGTCTTGTACGGTTTTAAATACAGTTATACCTAACCATTTGCCCGAGCCTAATAGTTCACGGATCGTAGCGACAATAACCAAAATCACGCCGTATCCCAAACCGTTACCCAGTCCGTCTATCAAACTTTCCAGAGGGCGTTCTTTCATAGCAAATGCTTCGGCGCGTCCCATCACAATACAGTTGGTAATAATCAAGCCGACAAATACCGACAGTTGTTTGGATAATTCATAAGCAAACGCCTTCAGTACTTGATCTACCAAGGTTACCAAAGAAGCAATAATTGCCATTTGCACAATAATGCGGATGCTGTTGGGGATGTAGTTGCGTATGGCGGAAATCAACAAAGAAGAAAAGCCGGTGACTAAACTGACAGCAATCCCCATTACTAAGGCTGTTTCCAGTTTGGTGGTAACGGCCAAAGCGGAACACACGCCCAACACTTGCAGGGCAATCGGGTTGTTGTCCAGAACAGGAGAGAGCATCAGTTTTTTCAATTGTTTTGCATCTGCCATGGTTATTCTCCTGTTCTCAGTTTGCTTAGATACGGGCCGAAGCCATTTTGGCTAAACCAATAATTAAACGAACCCTGTACACCTTTGGTGGTCATGGTTGCGCCCGATAATCCGTCCACCCCGTGCACAGTATCCGCTCCTGCACCTTTACCGATACGGATGACAAGCTTGCCTTGTTCATCATACAATTTTTTACCTGCAAACTTGGCTTGCCACAAAGGATTGGCAATTTCACCACCCAAACCGGCAGTTTCACCTTGTTCGTAATAGGTGATTCCGTTTACGGTATTGCCGTCCGGCTGCAGGGAAACGAAACCATACATCACCGACCATAATCCGCTGCCATGTATCGGCAAAACAATTTGATTAGTTTCACCGTTATCATCTTTCACCAAATACACTTCAGCATATTTGGCGCGGGTCTGAATGCCGGCCGAATCTTCTTCAGGCAGGATAGTAACGTTCTGTTTCGGATCTTTTGCAGCAATACGCGCATCAAAATCTTTCATATTCTGTACATATTCACCGCTTGCCAAATCGACAATACGCGGTTCGATACGTTCGTCAAACAGTTTTTGTATTTGCGAATCCTCGGTAACTTTCAAACCGGCGGCTGCCAAAATATTGCGCTGCTTATCGGTTAGTTTTTTAGCATTTTGCAAGGGTTTCAAACCGACTGTTGCGCAAGCTACAATCACTGAGCACAGTAAGCTGACAGCAACCACGACAAACAATGTGCCGCCGATACTGTCTTTATTGAATTTAACCATGGCGTGCCCTCCTGCGTTTGATATTGGCTTGAACCACAAAATAGTCAAAAATCGGAGCGAACAGGTTGGCAAACAAAATAGACAACATCATACCTTCCGGATAAGCGGGATTTACCACACGGATAAGCACACACATCGCACCGATTAAACCGCCATACCACCACTTGCCCGTATTGGTGAATGACGCGGAAACAGGATCGGTTGCCATAAAGAGCATACCGATAGCAAAGCCGCCTACTACCAAATGCCAATACCAAGGCATAGAAAACATATGGTTGGTTTCAGAGCCGATGGCATTAAACAGCAATGAAGTTGCCACCATTCCTAAAAATACGCCGCAGATGATACGCCAAGAAGCAATGCGGGCAAATACAATAACAAATGCACCAATCAATAGTGCCAATGTAGATACTTCGCCTGTAGCTCCGGGGATATTGCCTAGAAAAGCATCCATCCAAGTAATGGGCTCTCCGGTTACGGCGTGTTTCAAACCGGCGGCACCTTCGCCTGCCCATTGAGCCAATGCAGTGGCGCCTGAAAAGCCGTCGGCAGCCGTCCAAACTGTTTCACCTGTCATATTGGCAGGATATGAGAAAAACAGGAAAGCGCGGCCTGCCAACGCAGGATTCATAAAGTTTTTCCCTGTGCCTCCGAATACTTCTTTGGCAACTACGACACCGAAAGTAATTCCCAACGCTGCCTGCCACAAAGGCAAAGTAGGCGGCACAATTAAAGAAAATAAGATGGAAGTAACAAAAAAGCCTTCATTGATTTCGTGTTTGCGAATCAGAGCAAATAAGACTTCCCAAAAACCGCCGACAACAAATACAGTGATATAAATCGGCAGAAAAAATACCGCGCCAAACGACAAACGGCTCAAGGTTCCTGCGTCAGCAGTCAAATCAATACCCAAGAAATGAGCCAAAGCATAATGCCAATTGCCGTCTATATTTTGTTGCAGCACACCTAAATGGTTTGCCGCGTCAATGGCTTGAGATCCTGCGTTGTACATGCCGTAAAACATGGCGGGAAACAATGCCAGCCACACCGTAATCATAATGCGTTTAGAATCGAGTGCATCACGTACGTGCGTTATCTTGCGGGTTACTTCTCCCGAAGTGTAGAGCACGCTCGATACAGCCTCATAAAGCGCATACCACTTATCATGTTTGCCGCCCGGCAGAAAGTGGGGCTCAATTTTCTCCAAAAAATGTTTCAAACCCATCTTCAACCTTCTTTCTCAATGGTTTCCAATGCACGGCGCAGCAATGAGCCGTATTCGTATTTGCCGGGGCAAACAAAACTGCATAAACCCAAGTCTTCTTCATCCAATTCCAGGCAGCCCAGAGCTTGCGCACTGTCGGTATCGCCGACAATCAAATCACGCAGCAGCAGAGTAGGCAGAATATCCAAAGGCATCACGCGTTCATACATGCCGATGGGTACCATAGCACGATGCCCGCCGTTTAAAGCGGATGTGAAATTGAACAGTTTGTTTTTGAAAAAATGACCCAGAATTACCCGACTGACGGAAAATTTATTCGTACCCGGTGCGGCCCAACCTAAAAATTCGCGTTTGCGTCCCTCTTCGATAACGGAAATCTGCAAATGATAACGACCCAAATACGCATGGGCGCCTTGTGCAGCAGTGCCGTTTAATACGGAACCTGAAATAATGCGGTTTTCTCCTTCTTTCAGGCTGCCTGAAAGTAATTGCGGAATGCTCGCTCCCATAACGGTGCGCAGCAATCGGGGTTCTTTTACTTGCGGACCGCCCACGGCAACAATGCGTTTAACATCCAGTGCGCCGCCGGTAAACAATCTGCCGATAGCAACCACATCCTGATAATGGATATGCCAAACGGTTTTATGTGCGGAAACGGGGTCGATAAAATGGATGTGCGTACCCACCAATCCGGCAGGATGTACGCCGCCAAATTCGTGCACACGAAGATTATCCGCCTCAATAACGGGTATATCCGCTCCCGCTGCTTTGCACAAATGTACAGGCTTGTCGGTTAAGCGGCAGAGCACCTGCAGGCCGTTGCGGAAATCATCACCATATTCATGCAATATCACTTGCGGATCGGCTGCCAAGGGATTGGTATCCATCGCATTAACGAATAATGCAGCAGGCTGGGCATCAACAGCAGGAATTTTGCTGAACGGGCGCGTACGCAAAGCCGTCCATAATCCCGATGCCTGCAGATTGCGGCGGATATCTGCGCTAGAGAGACGGGATAATTCTCCAGGGCTGTAACGTTCGAATTCAACGTATTCGTCACCCTCAACAGCAATCACGACCGATTGCAATACGCGTTTTTCACCGCGGTTGACGGCTTTCACCGTTCCCGATGCAGGAGAAGTGAACAACACGCCGGGGTTTTTCTTGTCTTCAAAGAGAACCTGCCCCCTTTTAACCTTGTCGCCTTCCCTGACTTTCATGGAAGGACGCATACCGACATACTCTTCCCCGAGTATTGCCGCCTCGCTGACGGGCGCGCCGTTGTAAATGGTTTGTTCCGGTTTGCCGGCAATGGGCAGATTCAAGCCTTTTTTAATCGTTATCATGTCATGCACTTGATTGTGTGGGGAAAACCGGTCGGAAATATCTTTCCGCTTTTCCCGCGTTGGATTCAGATTGTTTCCTGTCGGCAAGGCTGCCTGAAACAATCCCCTTCTGCAAAACTTAAAACCAGTAAAGCTTGTTTTTCATTTCCGCACCGCCTGCCTGAAACGGCAGGCAAAATATCGGGCGCAAACGAAAGCACCCTATTTTATCTCAAAATAGGGGGTTTTTACTACATTTTCATGTATTTTTTTAACAAATCTAAACGAAATCTGCCTGAAAAACCGCCACTTTAGGCAAAGGGGAAGCGGAGTGTTTCTATGTTATACTTTATTCGATTTTCGGCCTGCCCATACCCATTTCAGGCAGCCTTAACCCATTATTATTAAAGATTGAAAATGCACACTGCCGATTACAACGAAGACCTGCCCTTTGAAAACGACCTCGAACCGGCGCAAACCGTTGTTTTGACCGTTCCTATCGACTTGGCAGGACAACGCTTGGACGCCGCCTTGGCAAAATTGCTGCCCGACTATTCGCGCAGCCGCATCACCAACTGGATTAAAGAAGGCGGCGTAACGCTCAACAACCGTCCCGCCAGCCCGAAAGACAAACTGATAGGCGGCGAAGAAGTCAGCATCGATATTCAGCCCAGCGATGAAGTCAAAGCCTTTACACCCGAAACGATGGAATTGGATATCGTTTTTGAAGACGATACCGTATTGGTTGTCAACAAGCCGGCCGGATTGGTCGTTCATCCTGCGGCAGGTAACTGGACGGGTACGCTGCTCAACGGTTTGCTGGCGCATTGTCCAGCTTTGTCGCAAGTGCCGCGCGCCGGGATAGTGCACCGTTTGGACAAAGACACCAGCGGCCTGATGGTCGTAGCCAAAACGCTGCCTGCGCAAAACCATTTGGTACGCCAACTGCAATCGCGCAGCGTAAAACGCATCTATCGCGCCGTAGCGGACGGCATCGTGCCGTTTGACGGCAAAATCGAAACCCTTATCGGGCGCGACCCGCACAACCGCCTGAAAATGGCAGTGGTGAAATTCGGCGGCAAAGAAGCGGTAACGCATGTCAAAGTATTGGAACGCTATCTGGCGCACAGTTATATCGAGTGTTCGTTGGAAACGGGGCGCACCCATCAAATCCGCGTGCATATGCGTGAAGCGCGGCATCCTTTGGCGGGCGATGCGGTGTACGGCAATCCGCGCCATGCCTGCTCTGCCGAAGTGAAAACGGCTGTGAAAGACTTGGCAAGACAGGCTTTGCATGCCTACCGTTTGAGTTTTATCCACCCCGTCAGCGGTGAAACGGTGTCGTTTGAAGCGCCTTTGCCGCAGGATATGTATCATTTGTTGTCGGTATTGCGCTTGGAAAGCGGCATGGATTCCCCCTTGTCGCGCGAGGCGGAATGGCAGGATAAATTCGGCAGCGATGACGATGAAGACGATTGGAATGAAGACGATTACGATGTAGAAGTGGTTTATGTGAAAGATGCCTAGATAGTGTAGCCGTTTGCAGCAGATAGATTTCAGGCTGTCTGAAAAGCTTTACCCAAATCTTGCAGCAACAATCACGGCGGCGGCCTGTTTCAGGCTGCCTGAAAAACAGGGCGGCAGGATAGAAGGACGAGAGAAATGGCAATGCAGAACAAAAATCAAAATGTTTTTCTAAATAGTTGGCCTGCCACCATTCTCTTTCCGTTTCTAAGCTTTGTATTCGGATTTCTGTTATGGCTGCTGCTGACTATGATGATGAAGGAGAAACTCCCCGATAATCCGACAGTGGAACAGCTTTGGACAATCGCTTGGGCAGTATTTTGGCTGTGGCTTACGGAAGGTATATGGTTTGCTTTAACCTGCCGCCGCTTTGCGCAAAAACACGGCAACAAATGGTTGCTATTCGGGGCGTTCGGCAGGGTACGCTACCGCTTTAAAGCGGGAACACCTTGTGATTATAGGGAGATAAAAGGAGAGGCCGGTTCATTTCTCATTTGGGAAGAAAATGGGGCGGTACGCCGTTTCAACTTGACGATGTGTGCAAACGGATGGGGCTTGGTCAATGCTATAAAAGCCAAAGCAAACACATCTTTTGGCGACTATCTGGAAAAACAGATGAAAAAATACGGGTTGAGGTCTGCGAAGAAAACATCACGTTTATATAATAATGATAAGATTAATAATCAATTAAAGTGGTATCGACTAACGGTAAAAGCAACACAAATATCGTTTGCTGTCATGTTGGGAATGATGTTGTTGTTGATGGTATCAATCATTCAAAATATCCGTACCGTTGGGGAAGATGTTTGGAAGCTTGCAGCCGTGATTTCATTATTGCTCTATTTGCCACCTGCGGTTATTTTTATCAAGTATGAATTTTCCTCTTCACGCCCATTAAACCGTTACCCCAAGCACATACGCCATTGGCGGCTATATATGGAAGAAGTGAGATTTCATTTCATCACCGTTGCAATAGGTCTGTTCGGATTGATGCTCGTAACTTTTTCCTGCGCAACATGTTTGGCTATGTTCAGCTTATGGAATCAGCCTTGGCATGATACTTATGCACAAGTGGCCGAATTGTCGGGAAAGTGCAACCGCCGACAAGGGAATAGAAACAAAGTGAAAATGCTTTTCCCTGAATATGCAGATTTTAACGGAAAATATTGTTTGCGCGAAAATGTCCGAGAAGGAGAATACCGCCATGCCGAAGTGCAGAGCAGCAAATGGGCGCGGAGAGTCCGATTCGGCGACCCCTACCAACCCAAATAAGCGATATGCCTGACGGCTTCCCGATTAGATTAAGACTTACCCAATACAGTTCAACGCTTTCAGGCTGCCTGAAAAGGTTCCGCATCAAGCCGTGTGCAGCAAAAATCACGCTGCCGGCCTGTTTCAGGCTGCCTGAAAAACAGAGCGGCGGCATGAGCAGATTTGAGGAAACGCAATGCAGGAAAAAAATCAAAACGTTTTTCTAAACAGCTGGTCTTATACGTTCCTATTGTCATCTTGCAGCTTCGCATGCGGGCTTATATTGTGGTTCCCTCTGATGATGATTGTAACGGCGAAACTACCTAACAATCCGACAGCAATACCGATTTGGGCAACGGTTTGGGCTGTATTTTGGCTGTGGTTTACGGAAAGTGCATGGTTTGCCCTCACCTGCCGCCGTTTTGCACAAAGACAAGACGATAAATGGTTGATATTGGGTGCATTTGGCAGGGTGCGCTATCGCTTTAAAGTGGAAACGCCCTGCGATTATACAGAAATCAGAAACGGGCAATTGGGCTGGTTTCGCATTTGGGAAAAAAACGGAGCGGTACGCCGTTTCAATTTGACGATGTGTGCAGATGGTTGGGAGTTTGTCAATGCCATACAAGCCTCACCAGCTAAGACATTGATGAGTCATATAAACCCAAAAATAAAGCGAAACGGATTACATACCCATTATAAACATCATACAAATATCGGGCTTCGAGCCGCAGTTTTAACAATGTCTCCCTTCATATTGCTGGGAATTTTGGCAGATATTTGGGGTATCCATGCCCGTGATTCCGTATGGCAGATTGCCGCCACTATATCGTTTTTGTTATGCGCCCTGGCTGCGGCACATCTTGCCAAAGAAGGTTTTTTTAATGACCGGCCTTTAAACCGCTATCCCAAGCACATACGCCATTGGCGGCTATATATGGAAGAAGTGAGATTTCATTTCATGACCATCGCGATAGGCCTGTTCGGACTGGTGTTCGTAACCTTTTCCTGCGCAATGTGCTTGGCTATGTTCAGCCTATGGAATCAGCCTTGGCAAGGTACTTATGCACAAGCGGTCGGATTTTCCGGAACATGCGGCAGATATGGAGATGGCAAAAACGTGGAAACACGTTTCCCAGAATATGCAGATTTTAACGGAAGATATTGTTCATACGAAAATATTCGAGAAGGAGAATACCGCTATGCCGAAGTGCAGAGCGGCAGGTGGGGGTGGAGAGTCCGATTCGGCGGCCCCTACCAACCAAAATAAGCGATATGCCTGACGGTTTCCCGATTGGATTAAGATGCAGCCAAACAGTTCACCGCTTTCAGGCTGCCTGAAAGAAAAGCAAGCCATGAAACCCGATAATCGGCATATTGGCGGTTGCAGGCGCACGGACAGGATACACAACCGACCGCCCGGCAGGCTCAAGGCTGCCTGAAAATGCCCGTATCGACCGTTTGCCGGTATCGAAAAGCAGACGCAAAATATATGCCCATGACGGCGATACTTTATTCAAAAGCGATGATATTTCGCCTGGCCGCCGTTCTCTCGGACACAGGCATCTCATCAAAGGAGAAGGCCAAACGTCCGAAAACAGCGGGCACAGCCACAACGGCGGCTGCCATAAAAATCTCGGTATTTCCTTCCAAGACCGCCGATAAGGCATACGCACAATCGCAAGGCAAAATGCAGGCGGCTTGATTAAAATCTGCGGTTTGCGCAACGGCACGGGCGTCATCTTCCTGCTTAAGCACGACCAACGGCTGTATTATCGTAACCGATAAAGAAACAGACAAACCCCGCCGCAACGCAAAAACCGATATCCGCCCTTTAAAAAAGGTTTCAGGCTGCCTGAAAACCGCCGCAACACACCAACCCGTTTCATTGGACGACTTATGCATATCCCCCAACAAAAACAACAATATCTCGAACGATTGCAACGCAGGCTGCAATACCGTTTCAGGCAGCCTGAATTATTGGTACGCGCCTTAACCCACCGCAGCTGCGGCAACAAAAACAACGAACGTTTGGAATTTATCGGCGACAGCATTTTGGATTACACGGTAGCCAAAATGCTGTACGAAACCTTTCCCCATCTGCCTGAAGGGCGGCTGTCGCCCATGCGCGCGCAATTAGTAAAAGAAGCCACTTTGGCAGACATCGCACGCGAATTGGATATCGGCAACGCTTTGTTTTTAGGCAGCGGCGAACTGAAAAGCGGCGGCAACGACCGCCCCTCCATATTGGCAGATGCTTTGGAAGCCTTATTTGCCGCCATTGATTTGGATGCGGGTTTTACCGCCGCCGAGCAAACCGTACGCCGCCTGTTTGCCGACCGCATCAGCCGCTTGGACTGCACCACGCAGGCCAAAGACCCGAAAACCCGTTTGCAGGAAGCGTTGCAGGGTCGGAAATTACCGCTGCCCAAATACCGCATCGACCAACAAACGGGAGAAGGCAATAACGCGGTGTTTGACGTATCCTGCGATTTGGGCGAACTGGGCTACATCAGTTATGCCAGCGCACACAGCCGCCGCGCCGCCGAGCAGCAGTGTGCGGAGCAGGCTTTGCAGTGGCTGGAAAATCGAAACCGTTAACACGGCCGCCTGTCCGGAACGGACTGTTTTCCGACATATTCATATTTTCAATGCAGATTGGATGGATAGTACTATAAACAGATTGTGTGAAAATATTTTCCGTCAAGGTAAATTCTCAATAAATTATTGAAAAATATGTATTTTTATCAATACAGATTGCAACATCCATCCGATTTGAAAACAGTGCTTTTAAATAAACTGCGCGGCTTACAATCATTGCTTTAACAGGAAATGAAGCAAAAAAACACGATTGGCAATCATGATGCCGCACACGGGTATCGTACCGATACGCCATCTTTTTTCAGGCAGCCCGAAAGCTTTGCTTATGCCGCCTGAATTTGCGTTACAATTCCCTATTTCAAACGGTGATTCACAAGGAGCCTATAGATGTCTGCACAACAACTTATCGAACAACTCAGCCAAATTGTCGGCAGCCGCTACGTTTTGACCGAACCCGCCCAAACCAAACGCTACCGCGACGGCTACCGCACCGGCAGCGGCAATGCTTTGGCCGTAGTGCGTCCCGGCACTTTGCTGGAGCAATGGCAAGTGTTGCAGGCTTGCGTGAAAGCCGGCGTGATTGTCATCAGCCAAGCCGCCAACACAGGTTTGACCGGCGGCTCGACACCCAGCGGCAACGATTACGACCGCGACATCGTCATCATCAACACCATGCGCATCAAAGGCATTCAGCTGATTAACAACAACGAACAAGTCGTTTGCCTGCCGGCCTCCACTCTGAACGAATTGGAATTGTTGCTCAAACCGCTGGGACGCGAACCTCATTCCGTTATCGGCTCGTCCTGCATCGGTGCTTCCGTTATCGGCGGCGTGTGCAACAACTCGGGCGGCGCACTGGTGCAACGCGGCCCCGCCTATACCGAAATGGCCCTGTTCGCCCAACTGGACGACAACGGCGAATTGCAATTGGTCAACCACTTGGGTATCGATTTGGGCGAAACACCCGAAGAAATCCTGACCAATCTGCAAGGCCATCACTATCAGCGCAAAGACATCAGCGCAGGCGGCAAAGGCCACGACTACGCCTATTGCAACCACGTACGCCAAGTGGATGCCGACACGCCCGCCCGCTTCAATGCCGACCCCGCCCGTCATTACGAAGCTTCAGGCAGCGCAGGACGCTTGGGCGTTTTTGCCGTGCGTTTGGACACCTTTCCGCTGGAAAGCAAAACTGCAGTATTTTATGTCGGCAGCAACGATATTCAGGTTTTAACCGATATCCGCCGCGATATGTTGTCCAAATTGGAAACCCTGCCCATTTCAGGCGAATACATTCACCGAGATGCGTTTGATATTGCTGAAAAATACGGCAAAGATATGTTCTACATCATCAAACACGCCGGCACGCACAATCTGCCCAAACTGTTTGCCGCCAAAGCCGAAGTAGACCGCTTTGCCGCCAAAATTCCTTTCCTGCCCGCATTTTTCGCCGACAAAGTATTACAAGCGGTTTCCAAAATCCTACCCCGACACCTGCCTGAAAAAATGCTCGACTACCGCCAACGCTACGAACACCATCTCATCATCAAGGCAGGCGGCAACGGCGTAGAAGAAACCCGCCAATACCTGCAAAATTATTTTGCCGACGGCAGCAAAGGCGCATTTTTCGAGTGCAACGCCCAAGAAGCGCAAGCCGCCATGTTGCACCGTTTTGCCGTTGCATCAGCCGCCGTGCGTTACCGCGCCGTACATCAAAGCGAAGTGGAAGATATTCTGGCACTCGATATCGCCCTGCGCCGCAACGATACCGAATGGTTTGAAACGCTGCCTGAAAGCATCAGCAGCAAAATCAGCCACAAGCTTTATTACGGACATTTCTTCTGTCATGTCTTCCACCAAGACTACATCGTCAAAAAAGGCCACGACCCGATTGCCTTGGAACACGAAATGTGGAAGCTGTTGGACGAACGCGGCGCACAATATCCCGCAGAACACAATGTCGGCCATCTATACGAAGCCAAACCTGAATTGCGCGATTTCTACCGCAAACTCGACCCGAAAAACGCCTTTAATGCAGGCATCGGCATGACTTCCAAGAAAAAAGACTGGCAATAAGAAAAACAAAGGCTGCCTGAAAGTTTTCAGGCAGCCTTTTCATCATTCGGAATCCCACCAATGGAGCAGTTGGAATTTTTTGATATTCCCAGTCCCTGTATCGGCGTATGCGAAGTCAATAACCGGGGCTATTGCAAAGGCTGCTACCGCAGCAGAAACGAACGCCTGTATTGGCAAAACATGAGCGACTCGCAAAAGCGCGAAGTAATGCGTATTTTGGCAGACCGCCGCCGCCGTGTCGCCGCACGCGGCTTTGCCGCTTTAGACGAAGTACAAGCCGAATATACAAGCGGCGATTTATTTGGAAACGGCTGAAGCATAACAATCCGAATAGTACAAAACCCATTTACTCCATTCGCAAACCCGCCCATACAATTCAGGCTGCCTGAAACGCATAAAAATATAACAAGAACAACATATAATCCAAAATACCATATGCTTCACAAAAAAGTTATCCGGCAAATATCCAAACAACATTAATTAAGGCAACTTACATATCGCCAAAACCGAATACCCTGCTCCGTACAAGATGCTCCTTACCAGGATAAAAAGGCTCTGTTTTCAAATAAGATTGATGGCGCACGCAATTTAATAAAAATTCTCACATCGCCCTAAAATCTCATTGCAAATCCCCGTTAAAAGAAAACGTTTTTACACAATCTATTTAAAGTAGTACCAATCCAATCTCACAACACAGCCAAATAAAAAAGGAACAGCCAACCGCTGTTCCCCGAAACTGGTAGGCACGATTGGAATCGAACCAACGACCCCCACCATGTCAAGGTGGTGCTCTAACCAACTGAGCTACGTGCCTATGCGAAAGAGAAAGATTATAGTAACTACACTAGCGTTTGACAAGCTTCTGAAGCAGACAATCAATTGTTTTCAGGCAGCCTGAACAAACTGGAAAAGCAGCTTCAATTATGCTCTTAACTTTCAGCAGCTACGATAACGTACCTTCCTTAAATACTTTTCTATCCGAATACAGGGCCCGATGCCTCAACCGCATGCACAAATCCCGCTCTTTCTTCACAACGCGCCAACCAAGCGGCAATATTCGGACGGTTTTCCAAACCCATACGCTGCTGCACTGCCGCAACGGCAAAATACATCTGAATATCCGCCCCACCGAATGCACCTGCCAAATACTCCCGTCCGACCAATGAGCTCTCCAGCAAATCCAAAGCCGAACGTATATTGCCCGATAAAATCACCTTAGCAACAGTATCTCTGATTTTACGTGCTACAAAACGGGCAAAAAACGGCGTTTTCTCAGCCGCTTTAGACAAAATCAAATACATCACCGCAGGCGGCATTAACGAACCTTCGGCAAAATGCAGCCAAAACGTGTAGTCGCGCCAAGCCTGCCCTTCGGTAGGATAAAACAAATGCCGTACATCATACGTTTTCAGCAAATATTCAATAATCAAAGCTGATTCCGCCAATACCTGATTACCTTCAGGCAGGCTGTCATCCGACAATATCGGTGCTTTTCCCATCGGATGCAGCTCTTTTAGTTCACCAGGTGCTAAAAAAGTCTCGGCATCACGCTTATGTATGTGCAGGCGGTAATCCAAACCGTAATTCAATTTCAACTCTTCCAACAGCCAAACAATGCGGAAGGAACGCGATTTTTCAAGGTGATGCAACACAATCATAATTGAACCTTTTAATTTAAAAACGATAAATACATTTCATTTAAGACAAAGCTGCCTGAAAACTCTTAAATTATGATTTCAGGCAGCCTTTCCTTTTTATGAGCAAACAAATCCCTAAATTAAAAAACAGCCATCAAAGCCTTTCTAATCCAAGCCATAAGCGTATCGGGGAAAATACCCCATACCAACAGCAAAAGCGCATTGGCAGACAATACCCATTTGGCAGGCAAGTCGCTGCCGATAACGCTTTCTACATTATCGGCTTTTGCATCAAAATACATTACCTTAACCACACGCAGGTAATAGAACGCACCCACCAGCGACATCACCACCGCAAACACTGCCAACCACAATGCCCATGAATAAGCAGAAGCGGTAATCAAGGCTTTCAATACCGCAAATTTCGCGTAAAAACCCATTAACGGCGGAATACCGGCCATACTGAACATCACCAGCAGCATGATGAAAGCATACCAAGCATTACGTTGGTTTAAGCCCGCCAAGTCGGCGATGTTTTCACATTCGCAACCTTCCCGACTCAGCAGCATCAACACACCGAAGCCTGCCAATGCCATCAGCATATACGCCACTGCATAATAAACTGCAGCCTCCAAACCTGCGACACGTCCCAAAAACGCCGTCAGGATAAAACCCATGTGCGCAATGGTGGAGAATGCCAACATACGTTTGATATTACTTTGCATAATGGCGGCCAAATTGCCCACGAGCAACGACAATACCGCCAAACCGGCAAACATCAACAGCCAATCTCCCCGTTGCAACAACAAACTTTCCACCAGAATGCGGAACGCCAGAACAGTCGCCGCAATTTTCGGCATCGAACCCACCAATGCCGCCACAGAAGTCGGAGCACCCTGATACACGTCCGGCACCCACATGTGGAACGGCACCGCGCCGAATTTAAACGCTACCGCCGCCACGATAAACAACACACCCAGTTTCAACAGCCAACCGTTTGCACTGCCCGAATCGGCCGCATCCAAAACCTCTGCGAATCCCAGCGAGCCGGTCGCACCATAAACCATCGAAATACCGTACAGCAACAAACCGGAAGCCAATGCTCCCAATACAAAATACTTCAATGCCGCTTCGGCTGCCTGAACGGAATCACGGCGCAAGGCAATCATGGCATAAAGAGATAAAGACAACAATTCCAAACCGATATAGGCCGAAAGGAAATGCCCGGCACTCACCATCACGCTCATACCCGCGGCTGCAAACATCGCCAACGTGTAAAACTCGCCTTTAAACATCCGATAAGTTTGGTTATATGGCTTGGCATACACAAACAATGCCGCCGTACCTAAATAAATAGCGGTTTTCGCCAACTGGGACACGCCATCGGCAATATACATGCCGTTGAATGCCGCCACAGGCCCGCCTGTCCATACCGCCCATTGCCCCAAAGCAGCCGCCAGCATAGCCAAAACGCTCAAGTAATGGGTCATGTAGCGGTTTTCATCGGAAATCCACAAATCCGCCAACAAGATAGCAAACAAAGCCGTCAGCAGAACGATTTCGGGCGCGGCAACACCGATATTCAAATTCATCCAATCCATTGCACACCTCAAATCTTACTTTGCGCCACTTGGGCAATCAAATGGTCGGCAGCCTCATGCACCACCGCCACAAACGGCTCGGGATACAAGCCCATGCCCAGCACCGCCGCCGCCAAAATCGCCAAAATCGCAAATTCGCGGCAGTTGATGTCTTTCATTTCCCGCACTTCGGGATTGGTGATTTCGCCGAAAATGGTGCGCTTGTACATCCACAGCGTGTAGGACGCGCCGTAAATCAGCGTCAGCGCCGCCAGTGCGCCAATCCACAAATTCACTTCCACCGCGCCCATAATCACCATAAATTCGCCGACAAAGCCGGAAGTGGCGGGCAAACCGGCGTTCGCCATGCCGAACAGCATCATAAAGGCGGCAAATTTCGGCATCACGTTCACCACGCCGCCGTAGTCGGCAATGTTGCGCGTGTGCAAACGGTCGTACATCACGCCGATGCACATAAACATCGCCGCCGACACAAAACCGTGCGAAATCATCTGCACAATCGCGCCTTTCAAGCCCCAATCGTTCAATTCGCCGAGCGGGCTGCCTGAAAACACGCCGCTAAACAGGAAAATGCCCAGCGTAACGAAACCCATGTGGCTGATGGACGAATACGCCACCAGTTTTTTCATATCGGTTTGCACCAAAGCCACCATGCCGATGTAAATCACCGCAATCAGGCTCAACACAATCACCGCCGGCGCGAAAAAGCGCGAAGCATCGGGCAGCACCGGCAAAATAAAGCGCAAAAAGCCGTATGCGCCGATTTTCAGCGTAATCGCCGCCAACACCATCGAGCCGCCGGTCGGCGCTTCAACGTGCGCGTCAGGCAGCCAAGTATGCACGGGGAACATCGGCACTTTCACCGCAAACGCCATAAAGAACGCCACAAACAGCAATTGCTGCACGCCCATCGGAATTTGCCGGATATTCTGCAAATCGGCAATGGCAAAGCTGCCGCCCGCCAAATGCGACAAATACACCAAACCCACCAGCATCAGCAGCGAACCGAGCAGCGTATACAAAAACAGCTTCACCGAAGCATACACGCGGCGCGGGCCGCCCCACATACCGATAATCAGATAAAGCGGAATCAGCATGCCCTCAAAAAACACATAAAACAGCAAAGCGTCCTGCGCCGCAAACGCGCCGTTAATCAAGCCCGACATGATGAGGAACGCCGCCATATACTGCGCCGGACGTTTCTGAATCACTTCCCAGCCCGCCAGCACCACCATCAGCGTGATAAACGCGTTCAAAATCACAAACAACACCGAAATGCCGTCCACGCCCAAAGCGTAGTTCACATTCAGCGCCGGAATCCACGGCAGCAGCTCCACAAACTGATAGCCGCCGTTGGCACGGTCAAACAGCGCAAACAAAGGCAGCGTAACCGCAAACCCCGCCAACGCGCCGATTAAGGCCAAAATGCGGGCGAAACCGGCGCGTTCGTCCGAGCCGGTTGCCAAAACCAGCACCCCCGCCACAATCGGCACCCAAATTGCCAAGCTGAGTAAATGATTAAAAAACATAGTTTTTACCTGTGTTCCCTATTTTTAAAACCTGTGCGCCGTTTTCAGGCAGCCTGAAAATATTTCATTCAATTAAATTTTTCAATAATTTTTCTGTTAACACCGATACATTAAAGCGCAAACTCGTCAATGATTTATCATTTGCTAAAAAATACCCGCTTTATCTTTTCAAAATCAATATACACATATTTCGTTATCCCCCGTTCATCTACCATCGTGCCGAAAGAACCGTTTTTTGCCACTATCCCATCATCATCAACCACCCATTTACCATGTGCAAAATCTTTTATGCCAGAATCACAAAACAAAGCCAACACAGCTTCAGAACTTAACTCAAAAAGATTGCAACCATTAAAGATAAACTGATTGGGACGAAAAATTTCCAATTCCGATAAACCATTTTCGTTATAAAAACAAAAAATATCTAAAGTATCAAATTTATCAGCTGCATACAATGATGCTTCATTCTTTCTAAACTCAATGTATTTGGCATTTAATACCTCCCGAACCACTTCTCTAGGCATACCGTAGAACAATTCGTCTCGGTGCAAGGCATCAAAGCTGAAAATCATTTCGACTTCCTTTTATTTTTAAATTTATTCGCATCTAAAGTATCTACATAATCCTGCATGTCCTGAATAGCCCATCATACTTAATTACCGAATTTAGAACGAATATCTTGAATATCCATATCTACCGCTTCCTGCAATTTACCCTCATTTAAAAGCTTTTCCTGTTTATCACGATAACTTTGAGCATCTTTACTTCTTCCATAACTAGCTGTTTCTTTGTGGTCTTCAGGTTTCATTTGAATAGCAGATCCATCATCAGGCGTTATATCAGAATTTTTATAACAATTTTTTGCAGAGCAATGATGAGAATCCAATCCATCATTTGCTGGCTGTTTAGTATCGTTATGTTTACCTCCCTTATATTTTTGTCCTTTTTTAACTACCTGCTCCGCCACATTTCCTACAGCCCCCACTACCGCAGCCGCATTCGGGTTCTGTTGCGCCCATCTCGCATAGGCGGCATCGGCCGCATCATAGCCGTCCGCCGCTCCGGTCATCGCCGATACCGCTTTTAATTGCGCTTCAGGCGGCAAAGCACGCAGGGCTTCTACGCCTGCTATGGCTTGTGCCACTTGTATGCCTTGCGCGGCATCGCCCGCTCCGATGGCTTCCCATCCAGCTCCCAGCACACTGCCTGCACCGGAAAAAGCTGCACTTACCGCTTCGGCTGCATTGCCTACGCGGTTTAATTCGGGATTATGGGTAGCCGCCTGTTTCCATGCGTCTTTATTGAAACCTGTGCGCCGTTTTCAGGCAGCCTGAAAATCTTTCTGTCTTGATACTTTGTAGATTGGGTTGGAGCGAAGCGTAAACCCAACAATCCAAACTTTTTTGTGCCGCGTTGGGTTACGGCTTCGCCTAACCCAACCTACGCTTACTCCAAACCAGATTTACTTCCAATATTTCCATCCAGCCATCCGACAATGATTATATAAAACCCAAACACGCTTCTTTAAAGTCAATTAGAGACAATACCGAATATTCATACAATACAGACCGAATCTCGTCAAATACCACTTCCCGGGGAATATTGACCGCCATATATCTCTGATTATAAAAACAAAACGATAATTGTGGAATTTTACTTTCCAACTCCGCATACAATTTATCCAAACTATTCTCAACCAACTCTACTATTTGAACAGTAGAATTGCCTGATGCAAGCGACAATCCTTCAAAATAACAAACACCATTTTCATTTTCAAACAAAACAACGTCATCTAATGCCAAATTGGGGGCAAATAAAGGAATTTGTTTAATTTGGCACGTATTATCGCCCAGTTGCCGGCATTCCAGTATTTCAAGAGCAATGTTTCCTTCATAATCATAAAAATTGATATTTAACCACATCACTTATTACTCTTCTGTAAATTACATGTACGACATAATACTTGACCATTATCAGGTGTTCCACTACCTCCTTTTGATTTTGCATGAACATGATCTACATGTCTTTCATTTTGTGATGGAGTAACACCTGTCATTGACTTTTGAGCTGGAACAGTTTCAATACCACAAGATTCACATATTACCTTACCATGATTCCTTGATCTATTTAGTTCAATTACTGCCTCTTTACCAGCCTTAGTAAAATCCTTTCCAGATCTATCATTCCTACTTAACTTCTCTGCTCTTTGCTGAGCTTTCTCCATATCTGATAATACGACTGCAGATACGCTACCTTTCTTCCCACGACTAGCCACCTGCTCCGCCACATTCCCCACAGCTCCCGCCACCGCAGCCGCATTCGGGTTCTGTTGCGCCCATCTCGCATAGGCGGCATTCGCTGCATCATAGCCGTCCGCCGCTTCGGTCATCGCCGATACGGCTTTTAATTGTGCCTCGGGCGGCAAAGCACGCAAGGCTTCTACGCCTGCTATGGCTTGTACCACTTGTATGCCTTGTGCGGCATCGCCCGCTCCGATGGCTTCCCAGACACTGTCTGCCAAGCTGCCTACACCCGATACCGCTGCACTTACCGCTTCGGCTGCATTGCCTGCTCGGTTTAATTCGGGATTATGGGTGGTCGCATCATGCTGTACATCTTTATTAAAATTTGGGTGCCGTTTTCAAGCAGCCTGAAAATTTTTCTGTTTTGATACTGTGTAGCTTGGGTTGTAGCGAAGCGCAAACCCAACAATCCAAACTTTTTTGTGCCGCGTTGGGTTACGGCTGCGCCTAACCCAACCTACGCTTGCTTGCCTGTTTTCCAATCAATAATCCATGCAGCTTCTTGTAAATATTGTTCCAATGCCGCTAAATCTTCAACCCAATCATCATAGCTATCAGGAAATGAAAAATTACCGTTCCCTGATAAAAATATGATAAACCCTCCCGTATTTTCTTTATCATCAATGATTTTTATGAATTTCTCTTGTGGATTACGACTATTTAAAATCATCCCCTGTATATTAAATCTTATATCCATAGATAATTTCTCAATCTTTAATTGGAATATGATTGTTGCTTATAGGCTTTTTCTGGTTTGGGTTTATTCTCTCTAGATGCACGTGCGGGACATCTGGAGCATGATTTCCTTCCAACGAATTCTTGTCTATTCTAAATTGTCTTGTACCTTCTTGATTTCGGTAAACTCCACTACCTGGTTTACCAATCTCTCTATATTCAGAACCCAAATATTTAATTCCTGCATCCAAAGCCTCATCAGAGGATAAAGTATATTCACTCAATATATTGCCTTTTTTAGTATTAGTCTCATTGATAACAGCATCAACTTTTGTTGTTGGTTTTATATGCGATGCATTGTCCACCTTTTTTCCACGATTAACCACCTGCTCCGCCACATTCCCCGCAGCTCCCGCCACCGCAGCCGCATTCGGGTTCTGTTGCGCCCATCTCGCATAGGCGGCATTGGCCGCATCATAGCCGTCCGCCGCTTCGGCTGCATTGCCTGCGCGGTTTAATTCGGGATTATGGGTGGCCGCCTGTTTCCATGCGTCTTTATTAAAACCTGTGCGCCGTTTTCAGGCAGCCTGAAAATATTTCTGTTTTGATACTCTGTAGGTTGGGTTATCGTGAAGCATAAACCCAACAATCTAAACCTTTTTGTGCTGCATTGGGTTACGGCTGCGCCTAACCTAAACTTGCTCAACCACTCTAGTACATTCCACACAATTATCTATCTTTAATTCAGCTTTTACATATAATATTTAAGATTATGAATTAATTTACAAATATCATAATATGATAGCTCCATACCCTCTTCTTCCAATAAAGCCAAATCATAGACAATATAATAAGCTTCTTTAGCATTATTACTATCCCATAAATTCATACAATCCAATGCTAAATTAGCAATCTTATTTACATTCGCCCCATTAACAATCAATTGGTTGAACATATTATATGCTGATTTTACCGTGATTTTTTCCATGATTCGAGTTCCGATTTGGTGGGCGGATAATGCTGGAAAGTTACCGTTTGACCATTGATTGATTTTGGGTGAACCATAGTTACATTCCCATCATGGTCATAACTTTCCATCCATTGCCGCACAATACCGGTTTTAGGGTCATGCTTAGTTATAAAACTATTTCCTCTTGTTCTACCAGGTGTTTTAGCAGGGCGCTCTTCACCATAATATCTGATACGCCCGTCAAGTAGCTTTCTTACCTTTACTGCACTATTTTGCGCATTTTCCAGTCCTGATAATTTTTTAGATAATGCTATCTGTGCATTAATAGATTGTGCATTAAAATTATCCTGACTGAACCCGCTATGTTTATCATTATTACTCTTTCCACCCTTATTCTTAAGCGCAATATCCGCCACATTTCCCACAGCTCCCACCACCGCAGCCGCATTCGGGTTCTGTTGCGCCCATCTCGCATAGGCGGCATTGGCCGCATCATAGCCGTCCGCCGCTTCGGCTGCATTACCTGCGCGGTTTAATTCGGGATTATGGGTGGTCGAGTCATGCCGTACATCTTTATTAAAATCTGTGCGCCGTTTTCAGGCTGCCTAAAAATAGATTATATTTACCAATGAAAAACTTGGCGATTCAAATCGTACAAATTATCAATTTGTTTTTGATATAAAAAATTCTCAAAACTTCTCCATCCCTTTTGCTGAATTAACTTCGCCTCACTCTCATAAATAGGAATGAGTAAAGGAAATACAACATCATTATCAAAATAATTAACCACTTGGAAATCATCATCAAAATAAAAAGGCATAGCTACATAAAAAGCCTTCATTTTACTAATACTAATATTTTGAGATAAAAAAATCACTTCCCCACATAATATTATTTTTTTATCTACAATTATTCGCTCTGCCAACCAAAGAAGCATTGATGAGATTTCATCGCTTTTTATTTCCAATTTACAAACAAATAATAATTCAAATCTACTTTTATAACCAATATCATACTGATTAAGACCAAGAGTAACAAATGTTTTCAAATTACTAATTGGCTTATTTTCAATAACCGCCACACTTAAATTTAAATGATTTCTTAATATTCCATATGAAATTTCACCCACATATTTTTCAATATGATTAACTAATTTCATCTATTTAAACCTTTCGTCATTATCCTGTCCAGAACGATTACAATGCCTACATTCTACATTTACCCCACGATTGTATTCGTCTAATAATTCTTTTCTATTAGAAAATTCCCTATCCCGATTATTCCAAGAAGGATTATGACTGGCATCCCAACCATTCTCACCGTCTCTACGCTCTTTATTATATGGATTACCCCTAACATCCCTTCCACAAGTTAGACACCTTTTTGTATTTAATTCAGTACCATCTTCAGCTCTATCCCATGCATCTTTTAATGTTTGCCGTCTAAAACTCGATGGTCTATTTCTATTGAAATTATCTACACTGCTAACACTCTTACGTCCACGACTAATCACCTGCTCCGCCACATTCCCCGCAACTCCTACCACCGCAGCCGCATTCGGGTTCTGTTGCGCCCATCTCGCATAGGCGGCATTCGCTGCATCATAGCCGTCCGCCGCTTCGGTCATCGCCGATACGGCTTTTAATTGTGCCTCGGGCGGCAAAGCACGCAAGGCTTCTACGCCTGCTATGGCTTGTACCACTTGTATGCCTTGTGCGGCATCGCCCGCTTCGGCTGCATTGCCTGCTCGGTTTAATTCGGGATTATGGGTGGTCGCATCATGCTGTACATCTTTATTAAAATTTGGGTGCCGTTTTCAAGCAGCCTGAAAATTTTTCTGTTTTGATACTGTGTAGCTTGGGTTGTAGCGAAGCGCAAACCCAACAATCCAAACTTTTTTGTGCCGCGTTGGGTTACGGCTGCGCTTAACCCAACCTACGCTTGCAGATTATTTAGTAAACGCCCAACTATCAGGCTTAATACCAAATTCAAACTCGGCTTGTTCAAGAGCTAAACATAAATGCTCATGATAAGTATCTGTCTGCTCAATACCGTCTTTATCCAAATATAATAAGTAATATCCACCATCACAATCATCCTGAATAATACTTAATGCATATGGAGCAGGAAGTATCCCATCTTCTGTGCTATGAGTTACTTTCCCTGTCGGTACAATTCCCAGTAAACTAACCTTTGCAATCTCTCTAAAACTCATATAAATAAACTCATCCTAATCAGATTCAATTCGTACTCTTGTATTTTCTATTACGCTGCCACCTTGATTAGCAGGTTTATCATAAGCCTCAAAATGTCCATGATGTACGGGAGTTGTAGTTTCATGATTACCATATCTTACCTGTCTCATACCATCCTCTGATACATAACGTCCGCCACGCAAAGAGTGGTATTTATCCCCTAACCATCTTTCAGCCGAATTAATAAAACTCGTTTCATTAATAGTGCCTCCATCATATTCAGGTGCGCGCCGTCTACTACCACTAACTTTATTACTAACAGTTCCCTTGCCACGACTAGCCACCTGCTCTGCCACATTCCCCGCAGCCCCCACCACCGCAGCCGCATTCGGGTTCTGTTGCGCCCATCTCGCATAGGCGGCATTCGCTGCATCATAGCCGTCCGCCGCTTCGGTCATCGCCGATACGGCTTTTAATTGTGCCTCGGGCGGCAAAGCACGCAAGGCTTCTACGCCTGCTATGGCTTGTACCACTTGTATGCCTTGTGCGGCATCTCCAGCACCAATGCCTTCCCAGACGCTGCCTGCTAAGCTGCCTACCCCCGATACCGCCGCACTTACCGCTTCGGCTGCATTGCCTACGCGGTTTAATTCGGGATTGTGGGTGGCCGCCTGTTTCCACGCGTCTTTAACGCCGTTTGCCGCCATATCCGCAGCATTTTTGAAACGGTCTTCAAAACGCTGCCGTGTATCCCTGTTATCGTCAAATTTGACTTCTACCCGTGCGGCACTGCCCGAAATACTGTAGCTGTATTCGTCCCGCGCACCTGTCGGAGCAGGAAATCCGCCGCCTTGCGGGCCGTCATAGCCATCGGCAGGATGGTGTTCGTGTCCGCTCCAATTTAATTGATAGGTGGTAAAACCTATCAGTGCCTGCCCTTTTTTATCGGAGGATTGGCGGCTGGCATGATAGTCAAACGGTGCATGTACTTCATGACCGTGATTGGAGAAACGGACATCGTATGAAATTCCTCCGCGAATCAAAGCCTGTTCCAAGCGCAAGCCGCCGACAGTCTGGCTGCTTGCGGGAATCACGCTGATAGTGCCTTTGCGGTTGGCAGTAATGCCGCGACTGCCGAACAGATGGTATTTGCCGCCCGGTTCAAAATTGCGGCGGTTTGCCGCATCTCGGACAAAAGGGTCGTTTACCAAGCTGTTTGCCTGTGCAGCAAACGGCAGCATTGCCGTTGCCAATACCAGCACATACGATAATATTTTTTTTGCCGCAGCAGTACGCCAATTTTTCATATTGTTTCTCCGTTCATGCGGTTTAGGGTTGTTCAGGCTGCCTGAAACCTTGATACGGCGTAATATCGGAAAAATCCACCATCAAGCCATCCGTTGGCTTTAAGTGTTTTTCCACTTTATACGGTCCCGCCCACAAAGCGTATTGCTCTTTATAAGTGGCTTCGTAGGCATTGACCTGTGGTTTAATCAACAGTTTTTTATTGTTGCGGTCTACGGCAAAATATTCCAGCTTGGTTTGCGCCCGCAAAGTTTCGGCATTATAGAGATGCATCTCGGTACGGCTGCGGATTGTGCCGAACACGTCCACATTCACGAATACATCGGTATCTGCATATTGCGCGGGAACAACATCAATGCCACGCAAGAAAAAAACCGTTTGCACCAAATTGTTCAGATACGAGATATCTTTCGGATTGGTAATCAGGGTTTCGTTGCGGTATTCGCCCATACCGTTGGTTGCCAAACCTGCGGCACGGCGAATGGTTTTTTTGCCTGTTTGTGTTTTGGACGTGCTGGGCGCATTCAATACGGAAACCGATTGGGTATTGCTGTTCAGGCTGTCTGCGGTTGTGCTTGCCGTTGTGGTGTATTGCGGATAATCGTATTGCGTAGTGGAGACGGGATTATTCAGATACTCGCCGCGAATTAAGGCATCAATGGAATAACGTCCGCCCGAAATCGTACCGGAACCTTGGTCGCCCATTGTAGAAACATACAATGCTACTTTCCTGCCCTGCAAGGCAGTTAAATTCATATCCTTAACGGCAGCACGGGAAGAAGCGGAAACCAATTCCTGCTCAATGGCAAAACGTTTGCCGCCACCATGTGAGGGAATACCCGTCAGCGTACCGCAGGCACTTAACAACACGGCAGCAGCCAATCCACAGATAAAAGTTTTTACCGACATTTCACAATCCTTTGGTTTATTCAGGCAGCCCCAAATTTCAGGCTGCCTGAAACTTTTTTCTAAAACCACAAATTCCAGAAAAACGCCACCACCAGCACCAACACCCCCGCCACCATTACCGCCGCATAGGTGTAGATAAAGCCCGTTTGCGCCTTGCGAACCTGCGCCGCCACGCAGCCCACCGCTTTCGCCGCACCGTTTACAATGCCGTTGTCAATCACGGCGGTGTCGCCCGCTTTCCAGAAGAAGTTGCCCAATGCGCGGCTGCCTTTGGCAAATACATTGAAGTAAATCACGTCCAAATAGTATTTGTTGTCCAACAGCTTATAAACGGGCGCGAAGGTTTGCGCGATACGCGCGGGCAGGTGCGGCGCTTTAATGTACAAGAACCACGCCGCCGCCACGCCGCCAATCGCCAAATACAGCACGGGCGTTGCCACGCTGTGCGCCACCATGCCGAAAATGCCGTGAAACTCCGCTTTCATTGTGACCATCACGGGGTGCAGCTCGTGATTGACGTACACCGCGTCTTTCAAAAAGTCGCCGTACAGCAAAGGCTCGATGGTCAGCGCACCAATAATCACAGACGGAACTGCCAAGAAAATCAAGGGGAAAGTAACCACCCAAGGGCTTTCGTGCGGATTATCTTTCGGGGACAAGCCGTGATGGTGGCCGTGGTCGTCATGATGATGGTCGTGCTTGGCCTCACGCCAGCGTTCCGGCCCGTGAAACACGATAAAGTATTGGCGGAATGCGTAAAACGCGGTAACAAACACGCTCGCCAACACCGCAAAATAGGCAAAACCGCTTCCGGGCAGCGTGCTGGCATGCACGGCTTCGATAATGGAATCTTTTGAATAGAAACCGGAAAACAGGGGCGTGCCAATCAGCGACAGGTTGCCAATCAGCATGGTCAGCCAAGTAATCGGCATGTATTTGCGCAGATTGCCCATATTGCGCATGTCTTGGTCGTGGTGCATGCCGATAATCACGCTGCCTGCCGCCAAAAACAGCAGGGCTTTGAAAAAGGCGTGCGTCATCACATGGAACATGGCGATGGAATACGCCGACACGCCCAGCGCAACGGTCATATAGCCCAGTTGCGACAGGGTGGAATAGGCAATCACGCGCTTGATGTCGTTTTGAATGGTGCCCAAAAAGCCCATAAACAGGGCGGTAACCGCGCCAATCACCATAATCACGCTCAAGGCGGTGGTGCTCATTTCATACATCGGCGACATGCGCGACACCATAAACAAGCCCGCCGTTACCATCGTGGCGGCGTGAATCAGCGCGGAAATCGGGGTGGGGCCTTCCATTGAGTCGGGCAGCCAAACGTGCAGGGGGAATTGCGCCGATTTGCCCATCGCGCCGACAAACAGCAGCAGGCAGGTTACGGTAATCAAATCCGTGCCGAGAAACGATGAGTGCGCCGCTTGCGGCAGGTTGGCAAACACGTCCTGATAACGCAGGCTGCCGCCGAAATACGCCAACACCAAGCCGATGCCAAGCAAAAAGCCGAAGTCGCCGACACGGTTTACCAAAAACGCTTTCAGATTGGCGAAAATCGCGCTGTCGCGTTTGAAGTAGAAACCGATAAGCAGGTAGGACACCAAGCCCACCGCTTCCCAGCCGAAGAAAAGCTGAATGAAGTTGTTGCTCATCACCAGCATCAACATGCTGAAAGTAAACAGGGAAATATAGCTGAAAAAGCGTTGGTAGCCGGTTTTTTCATCGTGCATATAGCCGATGGTGTAGATATGCACCATCAGCGACACGCTGGTAACGACCACCATCATCATGGCGGTCAGTCCGTCCACCAAAAAGCCCACCGAAAAATCGGTGTTGCCCATCGTCAGCCAAGTGTAAACGTTTTCGTCAAACTTGCTGCGCGTGCCGTTGATAAAGCCGCACAACACATACGCCGACAGCAAGGCGGAAACCAATACGCCCGCGATGGTGGCGCAATGTGCGCCGCGCCGTCCGATTTGCTTGCCGAACAAGCCCGCCAGCAGGGAACCCGCCAAAGGCGTGAGCGCGATGATGAGATATAAAGTCATGTCGTTCATTTTATGAACCCTTTAATTTAAAACTTTTTTGGTTTCAGGCTGCCTGAAAATCATTTCGGCAGCATCAGCGGCAGAACGAAAGGCAAAACCGCTCCGCCAAAGTAAATCACAATCCGCAGCAGCAAATAATCGGCATAAGGGTGCAGCACGGCAAATACCCACTCATACAACCCGACTATCGTCGCCTCCACCACAAACGGCATCGCACCGCGCCAATCACAAGCCCGATACTGCAGTACAACGCAAAGCCATTGCCATGCGGCGCGGTCAGCAACAATATCCTGCAACTTGGCAACCGGCAGAAAAACAAACATACCGGCAATCAGAACAATCATTTCCCCTTTTTCAGGCTGCCTGAAAATCAGCGGATGTCGTTTTTATCAATTTGAAATTCGCCGACCGGTTTGCGCCCGGGCATCAGGTAATAGCGGTATACCTGAACCACGCCGCCATTCAAAATCATTTTGGCCGTCGGCACTTTTTGAATTTGGTTCACACGAAATTGTTTGGCTTTGTGCAGATACTGTTTCACTTGCGCCGCATTCATCTTGCGCACGGCATTGTTGCATTTCTTTTCCAGCAACAAATGTTCGAAAATCACTTTGCTTTGTTCTTGTTTCACCTGCATTTGAGTGCAACGGTCTATCATGCGGTTGTGATATTTGGCATGAGTCTGGCGATAAAGCATGGCGGCCAATTGTTGGGGCGTTTTGTCTTGCGTGCGCTCGATAAAATCAGGGGTAATTTGAGTGTTAGAAGGTTTCACACAGGCAACCGACACGCAAAACACCAACATCCATGCCAGCTTTTTCTGAAAAAACATATACTTTCTCCCCAAATAAACGTTCAGGCTGCCTGAGATAGTCATTTCGATACCTGCTCATTTCATCAGGCATTATCATTAAAACAAAAGCCTGCGGCAGTTTTCAGGCTGCCTGAAATCCTAACCTTTCAAGCTGTTCAATTCGCTTACATTAATCGTTTTACGGTTGCGGAACACCAACACCATAATCGCCAGACCGATGGCACTTTCCGCCGCCGCCACCGTCAGCACGAAAAATACGAACACCTGCCCCGCCGTATCGCCCAAATACTGCGAAAACGCGATAAAGTTGAAATTCACCGCCAGCAGCATCAGCTCGATGGACATCAGCAGCACCAGCACATTTTTGCGGTTCATAAAAATTCCCATCGCGCTGATGCCGAACAGCAGAGCCGCCAACACCAAATAATGTGTAATCGTAATCATGCCGCATTTTCCTTTTGTTCCGGTTGTTCTGTCGGTGCCTGTATCTCCGCAGCCATCTGAACCAAACGCACACGGCTGCTGTCGGCGGTAACTTTTACTTGTTCGGCAGGGTCAATCCGTTTGGGATTGGTCGAAGGCCTGTGTGCCAAAGCAATCGCCGCAACCATACCCAATGCCAGCAATACCGCAGCAAGTTCAAACTGCCATACGTAAGCGGTATAGAGCTGCATACCCAAATCGCGCACATTGCTGTATTCGGCAGGCACATCCCGCATCAAACCGAATTCGTTCAGAGCGGTGGCAGGAGCAAGCAACACTGCAATCAATACCGCCGCCATCAAAATGCCGACCGTGAAGGCAACCGGCGCATTGCGCCAAAAACCCTTGCGCATTTCTTCCACATCAATATTCAGCATCATCACGACAAACAGGAACAGCACCATCACGGCGCCGACATACACCACCACCAGAGTCAAACCGAGAAACTCGGCCTGCATCAACATCCACATCACCGCCGATACGCAGAAGGTCAAAACCAAATGCAGCGCGGCATGAACCGGATTTTTAGCGGTAACCGTGCGTACGGCACCGAACACAATCACTGCCGCCAACAGATAAAACAATACCAATGAAAAAGTCATGGGATTACTCTCTTGATTACAATCTACACATTCTTTCAGGCTGCCTGAACAGCCTATTTTTCAGAAAATGAAAGCACTCGGGGCAAAATACCGCTTACATCACCCGTACGCTTTGTTTACATATCAACGGTAAGGCGCATCAGCGGCTTTGCGTTTGGCAATTTCTTCCTCATATTGATCTCCAATCGCCAACAAAATCGATTTGGTCATATGCAAATCACCGCGTTTTTCACCGTGATATTCCAAAATATGCGTTTCCACAATGGCATCGACAGGACAGGCTTCTTCGCAAAAACCGCAGAAAATGCACTTGGTCAAGTCGATGTCGTAACGCGTGGTACGGCGGCTGCCGTCTTCCCTTTGCTCGCTTTCGATGTTAATCGCCATCGCAGGACACACTGCTTCGCACAATTTGCAGGCGATACACCGCTCTTCGCCGTTGGGGTAACGACGTTGCGCGTGCAAACCGCGAAAACGCACCGATTGCGGCGTTTTTTCTTCGGGAAACATAATGGTATCTTTGCGCACAAAGAAATTCTTGAGCGTTACGCCCATGCCTTTGACAAGTTCGCCAAGTAAAAAGGTTTTAAAAAAATTAGCCATTTTGACATCCTATCCCTTTAATGATTACGGATAGCCTTTTAAGTTAAACAATCTGTTTTCAGGCAGCCTGAAAGCGGCTCGGTTTGTATGGTAACGTGTCCGATACCGTGCTTTTGCACCGCCGCCTGAACCAACGCATTAATTTTTGCCGCCTGTTCCACCGTTAATCCGCCCGATACCGCAATATGACACGATAAAGCATGGCTGCGGCTGGTAATCGTCCATGCGTGCAAATCGTGCACGTCCAATACCCCGTCTATTTGGCGGATGTCGGACACAATCGTTGCCAAATCAACCTGCGGCGGCGTGCCTTCCATCAAAACATGAACGCTGTCGCGCAAAACCTGCCAACCGCTTTTGGCAATCAATGCCGCAATCAGCAAGCTGATTAAAGGGTCCGCCCAATACCAACCGAACACCAGCATCACGATACCCGCAATAATCGCTCCGGCAGAACCCAGCAAATCGCCCAATACATGCAGATAAGCACCGCGCATATTGATATTGCCTTCGGTGTCGGCTTCCCGCTTCATTAAGGCCATCACAAGCAGGTTAACCAGCAAACCGAGCAACGCGGTACACAACATCAGCCATCCGACAACGCGGGGCGGAGCCAACAGCCGTTGCACGGCTTCCACCACAATCCAAACCGCTATTGCAACCAAAGTCAAACCGTTTAATGCGGCGGCCAGGATTTCAACCCTTTGGTAACCATAGCTGCGCGCCGTATCCGCCGGACGCTCTCCAAGCTTAAATGCCAAAAGTGCCAAGCCCAAAGCGGCCGCATCGGAAAGCATATGCCCCGCATCGGAAAGCAACGCCAAACTTCCGGACACTACTCCCACCGCCGCCTCTATCAACATAAAAGCAGCCGTAATCAATAATGCCGTTCTCAAAACCCGCACATTGCCCGCATCGGCATGAAAACTACCGTGTTGATGTTCCATCGATTCAATCCGGTTATGAAATCGTTCTTTCAGGCAGCCTGAAACAGCTTAATGCCAAACACAACTTAAACCGTCAAATATTGCTCATTGTCACAACACAGCCCGAAGATAAAATACAACGGCAATTCCCAATATATTCAAAACCAAAAGCTTAAGACGGCGTAACGCATTTTGCCGCTCCGGTTGCCATTTTGAGAATACACAGAAAATATCCAATATACCTTCGGGCAAATAACAAAGCGTGCCTGCAATCCATGTGCCATATAAAACGACACAGAAAAATTCAATCCATTGCCCTAAATCCATGTTTCAGGCAGCCTGAAAAATTGAATTTACTTCCACAAATTCAACGGCGAAGCCATCCAAGCCGCCAACACGGCAATCCCGATAAAACCCACCGGAATCAGCACTTTCCAGCCCAAACGCATGATTTGGTCGTAACGGTAGCGCGGGAAAGTGGCACGAATCCACAAATAGCCGTACAAAATCAAGGCCATTTTCAGGAACATCCAAAACGCGCTCGGTGCGCCGATGATGCCCCAGCTTTGCGGAAACGGCGACAGCCAGCCGCCCAAAAACATAATTGCGGTGAGTGCGCCGATTAAAATCATAAAGATGTATTCGGCAAGGAAAAACAGCGCAAAGGCAAAGCCCGAATATTCCACATGGAAGCCCGCCACGATTTCCGATTCGCCCTCCGCCACGTCAAACGGGGCGCGGTTGGTTTCGGCAACGGCGGAAATCAGGTACACCAAAAACACGGGGAACAGCGCAAACCAGTTCCAAGAAAAGATGGAACCGCCGGCAATGCCTTTGGCTTGCGCCGCGACAATGTCGTTAAAATTCATGCTGCCTGAAACCATCACCACACACACCAATGCCGCGCCCATCGCGATTTCGTAGGAAATGGTTTGCGCGGAAGAACGCATCGCGCCCAAAAAGGAATATTTGGAGTTGGACGCCCAGCCCGCGATAATCACACCGTACACGGAAAGGGAGGTAATCATCAGAATATACAGCAATCCCGCGTCCACGTTGGTGAGCAGCCATTCATCGGAAAACGGAATCACCGCCCACGCCGCAAACGCGGGCATCAGCGACATCATCGGGCCGATGTAAAACAGAGCTTTGTTGGATACGGACGGGCGCGTTACTTCCTTAAACAGCAGTTTCAACACGTCCGCAAAGGGCTGAATCAGTCCGTAGGGGCCGGTTACGTTGGGACCCACGCGCAACTGCATATAGCCGATGACTTTGCGTTCAAAATAGGTCAGATACGCCACCGTGAGAATCAGGGGCAGCAAAATCATCACGATTTTCAACAAAATGGAAACGATTAAGCCGATTTCGTTGCCCAACAGGGCTTGGAACCATTCTTGCATGATTAAGACCCCACAAGTTCAATGCTGTTCATCAGGCCGCCCAAAGCCGCATTGGCGGCGTGTGCGGGCAGATACACCGTGTTTTCAGGCAGCGCGGCATCGGCGCGGACACTGACCGCCACTTGGCTGCCGTTTTGCTTGGCGGTGGCGGACGCGCCGTCTTTCAAACCCAACAGCAGCAGCGTGTCGGGGTGAACCCGCGCTTCCGGCACGGCGGCATGGACGGTTTGCTGCAAAGATGCGGCACGGCGCACAATCGGGTCGCTGTGGTAAATCGCCACGCCGCCGGTGCGCATCAGCCCGCCCGCCCATTTGGAAAAGCCCTGCCATTCGCTGCGGTTGTCCAAACGGCTTTGCCAGCCTTCGGGCAGCGCTTCGGCCAGCACCTGTTCGCTGCTGTCAAAATCAAATCCTTTCAATTCAAATACATTTCCCAATACGCGCAACACTTTCCACAAGGGGCGCGAATCGCCGTAGCCGCGCACCACGCCGTGAAACGACTGCACACGCCCTTCCATATTGACGAGGCTGCCTGAAGTTTCGGTAAACGGCGCCACCGGCAACATAATGTCGCACACATCGCGCAAAGTTTCGCTTTCGTAAGCGGCAAACGCCATCACGCTGTTCGCCTCGCGCAAAGCCGCCACCGCCGCCGCGCCGCCTGCGGTGTCGCATTCGGGTTCGACGTTGAACAGCAGCACGGCTTTTTTCGGTTTGGCAATCATTTCGGACAGCGTGTCGCCCTGATTGAAGCCGAGTACGTCCGCGCCCACGCTGTTGGCCGCTTGCGGCAACACGCCCAGCAGCGAGCCGGTGGCATCGGCCAAAGCCTGCGCCGCCGCGTAAATGGCGGCAAAATCGGGATGGTTTTGCACTTCCGCGCCCAGCAGCACGGCGGATTTTTCCGCGCCGGAAAGATTGCTGCTGACCGCACCGTTCAAATCTTTCGCCATTTCCTCCAGACAGCCCGCCCATTTGTTCGGGTGGACAATATCATGGACAAACAAAGGCATATGCAGTTTTTCATAATTGGAAGCCACCACGCTCAATGCCATGCCGTTTTTGGCGGAACGGCGCAAACGGGCGGTAAGCAGGGGCTGTTCCTTACGCAAATTCGCACCCACCACCAGCACCGCATCGCAAGCGGCAAGCTGCTCGATGCTTTGTCCGAGCCACTGCGCCCCTTTCAGGCTGCCTGCAAGACGGTTGTCCTGCTGGCGCAAACGGCTGTCCAAGCTGTTGATGCCCAAACCTGCTGCCAGTTTTTTCGCCAAATACAGCTCTTCCACCGTATTCATCGGGTTCGCCCAAATGCCGATGGCATCTTTGCCGTCTTCGCGGGCGATGCAGTCCAGCGTTTTGCGGACGTATTCCAAAGCCGTTTGCCAATCCACTTCGTGCCATTCGCCGCCGTGTTTGATTTTCGGCGTTTTCAAACGGCTTTCGTGATACAAACCTTCATAAGCGAAACGGTCGCGGTCGCTAATCCAGCATTCGTTAATCGCTTCGTTTTCAAGCGGCAACACGCGGCGCACGGTGTGGTCTTTGGTTTGGACAATCAGATTGCTGCCCAAAGCATCGTGCGCCGACACGGTTTTGCGGCGCGACATTTCCCAAGAACGTGCATCGTAACGGAACGGTTTGCTGGTCAATGCGCCCACGGGACACAAATCAATCACATTGCCCGACAATTCGGTTTCCACCGCCTTGCCGATAAAGGGCATGATTTCGGAAAACTCGCCACGGTTCGCCATACCGATTTCCTGCACGCCCGCCACTTCTTCGGTGAAGCGCACGCAACGGGTGCAGTGTATGCAACGGCTCATTTCGGCGGCGGACACCAAAGGACCCATGTCTTTGCCGACCACACTGCGTTTGGCTTCCTGATAGCGGCTGGACGATTTGCCGTAGCCCACCGCCAAATCCTGAAGCTGGCATTCGCCGCCTTGGTCGCAAATGGGGCAGTCGAGCGGGTGGTTGATGAGCAGAAATTCCATCACGCCCTGTTGCGCTTGTTTGGCTTTGGGCGAATGGGTATGCACCACCATGCCGTCCGTTACCGGCGTGGCGCAGGCAGGCAGGGGTTTGGGAGCTTTTTCCACTTCCACCAAGCACATGCGGCAGTTGGCGGCGATGGACAATTTTTTGTGGTAGCAAAAATGCGGGATATAGGTGCCGAGCTGGTGCGCGGCTTCCATCACCGTTACGCCCTGCTTGACCGCAATTTGTTTGCCGTCGATTTCAATTTGTAACATGGTTGTTCCTAGTTACGATATTTAATTTAAAAATTTTGTTTTCAGGCTGCCTGCAATGCCGCCTGCCCTATTCAATAAGATTGATAAACTTGGCTGCTGCCGTCTTTGTCAACCAGCAAAACATCATAAGGCTGCGTTCTGTCTTGGTACATTTCACCGTCCATACCCGGCGAACCCAAAGGCATTCCCGGCGTTGCCAAGCCTAAAGCATCGGGTTTTTCTTTCAACAAACGGCGCACATCGGCTGCCGGAGTATGTCCCTCAATAATATAACCGTCTATTTTGGCCGTATGGCAGGAAGCATAATTTTGCGGCATACCGAAAGATTTGCGGATTTCGCTGTTGCCGGTATTGTGTACCGTTACTCGGAAGCCATTTTTCTCCATGTGATTTATCCATTCAGTGCAACAACCGCAATTCGGATCTTTCCATACCTCAATATGCCCAGTATTTTGATGTGCGTCCGTATATTTATCAGCCGACACACCGTGTCTGACCTCTGTTTGCGGCGACAATATGCCCGACACCACAGCCGCAGCAACTACTGCCAATACCATTAAAACCCATACTGTTTTTTTAAATAAAAAATTAATCTTTTTCATATCCTCTTACAATCCTTCTTACAATCTACTTTGGTTTTCAGGCTGCCTGACTCAGCACCATTTATGTTCTCGGGATATAGGTGCCGAGCTGGTGCGCGGCTTCCATTACCGTTACGCCCTGCTTGACTGCAATCTGTTTACCGTCGATTTCAATTTGTAACATGGTCGTTCCTAGTTACGATTTTAATTTAACAATTTTTTTATTCGGTTTTCAGGCTGCCTGAAAATTTATAACTGCCGTCATTCCCGCGCAGGCGGGAATCCAACTTTAAATCTACTTGGTTTGCCGTTACGCCACCAATCCGCCGAACAAATCCAACCAATCGGGATTATGCTGTTCAATCAAACGAATTTTCCATTCGCGCCGCCATTTTTTCATCGCTTTTTCTTTGGCAATCGCTTCTGGCATGCTTGCAAACCATTCATACCAAACTAATTTATCCACACCATAACGCGCAGTAAAACCATCGGGAGAAATGCCTTGTTTATGTTGCCAAACACGCTCTGGCAAATTCATGGTTACACCGATATACAACGTTCCGTTTCTACCGCTTGCCAACATATACACGGCAGGTTGGCGGTGTCTATGCCGCTCATTCATTTCGCAACAATCTTATTTCCCGCCATTCCCGCGCAGGCGGGAATCCATTGTTCAAATCTTACCAAACAAGGTTTTACCATCATTGGCTTTACACTTGCTTGGATTCCCGCCTGCGCGGGAATGACGGCGCGGTGTAATTTTCAGGCTACCTGAAAAGTATTACAAATAAAAAATACTGCGAATAAATTCATCATGTTTACCCAACTCATACTCACCATGAATTGACGCTGTTAAGCCTTGCAATGGAATTTCACGAGGTGGAAAAATATGCAATCCATTAGGAATATGCAGATTTTCTTGCTCTAGTTTTGCTTTAATATCAGCCGCCAATGCAATCCAATCCACATAAACACGCCATTCCCTTTCATCTGCATCAGTTTTAGCAATACCCAATGCCAAAATTCGTGCTTTATTGCCATTCATGCGTTTAACCGCAATACGGTCTCCTGCTTTAATTCGGCGAAAACGATTACGTTGAACCTCTATTGAATTACCACATAGCGATTTATTTCCTGGCTCTGTCGCATGGCAATACCAATAATCTCGTTGCAAAAATACATCCAAGGCTTCATCTTGACCACCCCATTCTGCACCCACAACCCAATATTTTGGCTGAATATTCATATTACTCCCCATTTAAATCATTGTTCAGGCTGCCTGAAATTCAACACCACTTATGCTCTTTAATCGGTTTGCCATGCTCAATATAGTGTTCAAACTCATGACGGAAATGCTTGGTAAAGCTGCGCACGGGGAACACCGCCGCGTCTGCCAAAGCGCAAATGGTGCGCCCCGCCATATTGTTGCCGATGGAATCCAGCAGTTCCAAATCTTCTTTGCGCCCCTTGCCGGTGGCGATGCGGTGAACGATGCGGTACAGCCAGCCCGTCCCCTCGCGGCAAGGCGTGCATTGTCCGCAGGATTCTTCGTGGTAAAAATAGCTCAAACGTTCCAATGCCTTAACCATGCACACGTCTTCGTCCATCACAATCACCGCGCCCGAACCGAGCATGGAACCTGCTTTGGCGATGGCATCGTAGTCCATCGTCAGTTCCATCATAATATCGGCAGGCAGCACGGGTGCGGACGAACCTCCCGGAATCACGGCTTTGAGTTTTTTGCCGTTTTTCATGCCGCCCGCCATTTCCAACAGTTTGGCAAAGGGTGTGCCGAGCGGCACTTCATAGTTGCCGGGGCGTTCCACATGGCCGGAAATGGAAAACAGTTTGGTACCGCCCGCGCCCTCCACGCCCTGCTCCAGAAATTTTTTGCCGCCGTCCCGAATGATGAACGGCACGGACGCAAAGGTTTCCGTGTTGTTGATGGTGGTGGGCTTGCCGTACAAGCCGAACGATGCGGGGAACGGCGGTTTGAAGCGGGGTTGTCCCTTTTTGCCTTCCAGCGATTCCAGCAGCGCGGTTTCCTCGCCGCAGATGTATGCGCCGTAGCCGTGATGGGCGTAGAGTTCAAACGAAAAATCCGAACCCAAAATCTTTTGTCCCAAAAAGCCTGCCGCACGCGCTTCCGCCAACGCCGCTTCAAAGCGTTGGAATCCCTCAAAAATTTCGCCGTGAATGTAGTTGTAGCCCGCTTCCGCGCCCATGGCGTAACCGGCGATAATCATGCCTTCAATCAGGGCGTGGGGGTTGAAATTGATGATGTCGCGGTCTTTAAACGTGCCCGGTTCGCCCTCGTCCGTGTTGCAGACAACGTATTTCGCGCCCGGAAAGGAACGCGGCATAAAGCTCCATTTCAAACCGGTGGGAAAGCCCGCGCCGCCGCGCCCGCGCAACGCCGATGTTTTCACTTCGTCAATCACATCGTTTTGCGCCATGTTTTCGCTCAAGATTTTGCGCAGGGCTTGGTAGCCGCCGCGCGCGCGGTAGGCTTCAAGCGTCCAGCAGTCGGGGCTGCGGGTATCAACATTTTCAAAAATCACGCCGGATTGGTAAATTGCCATTTTCTTTGCCTACTGGTTTTCAGGCAGCCTGAAAAAACGCCGCCTTTGTTTATCTTAATTGCTCATCACTTTCACGCCCAAGCCCGCCATCGCCGCGCCGAGTATGCGGTCAATCCAATGTCCCGCCGTTTGGAAACGGCGGTTGATGCGCGGCACCGACAGCAGCCAAACCACCGCCGCAAACCACGCCAGTTGCAGCAGCATCATCCACGCGCCGTAAGCCGCCAACTGCCACACCGGCATTTCGGGCGACAGCACCACCGTAAACAGCGACACGAAATACACGGGGGCTTTGGGGTTCAACACATTGCACAAAAAGCCTTTCCACAAAGCGGCAGACGCGGCTTGCGGCGCAAGCGGCGCGGCGGACAAGGCGGCGGCATCGCGCGGGCGGGCGCGTAAACCTTGAATCCCCAAATAAATCAAATAGGCGCCGCCGATGATTTTTACCGCCGTCATCAGCCATGCGGACGATGCGATCAGCACCGCCATGCCCAGCACCGAATAGGCGATGTGCACGCCCAAGCCCAAAGCGATGCCGATACTGGTCAGCAGCCCGATGCGGCGGCCGCGCCCGAGCGTTTGCTGGGAAACGAAAACAAAATCGGGGCCGGGCGACATCGCTGCCAGCAGATGCACACCCGTAATCAAAATAAAACCTTGCCAAAAATCCATGATTTTGTTTCCTTAAATTTTCAGGCAGCCTGAAAATTTAACTATTAATATATTAAACTTTTATCTGAAAATTGTTTTCAGAAACCAACTCTAAAAAATCATAAAGCATAATACATATCACACCTAATTCTTTTGCTGCGTTCGGAATTTTAATGGCTTTTTTAATATATGGGTCATACACTTCATGGGTAATAATTGTCATATTCTTTGTTGCGGCATAAGCAACAAGCCATGGGTCGGCATGTTCCGAAGCAAACTTTTGTTTCGCATTATCATTAAATTGTGGATTTGTCATTGCCCAGTTCATTAAATAAGCATATTTTGCTTGTGCATGCATGCGTTCATCGAGAAAAAATGTATCAGGTAACAATTTAATCCATCGAGCCAATTCATCATCTTTTTTAGTTAGTTCTTTTTTAACCGACAAGATAGAAAATACACGCCCCTGGCGATGTAAATCAATTAATAAACCCCAAAAACTAGAACAAAACGCAAAACGATATTCCAAATTAGATGACTGGATAAAAACATTACTGTCTAATAAATAACGCATCATCAACCATCCCTTTTATTTATTTTTTTTGTATAACGTTACAATAGCATTAGGCTGTGCATTCAATAAATTCGCTCCTTCACGAAGTAAAATTTTTTTATTCATAGCAGCCTGAACGATCGTTTGGGTCAATCTTTTACTATTTTGCACAGGTAAATTATTGTAATAACTACCACCGTTACTTGTTTTATTAAGAGCAAAAGCCAAATCATTTTGACGTATTTCTTGCCAAACTTGATAAGCAATCAATTTGTTTTGTAATGCCTTAATAGCAATAACATACGTACTCACATGAAAATATTTTGCAAGCATTTCTAAATTCTCTTGGATATCTTTTTTAGGCTGCCATTGTTGCAAAAACTCATGCTTTGGAACAAGAAATTCACCAGCAATTTGATTACATAATTTTTCCGTTTGATTATCAGTAGCAGGGTCTGGATTAGAAATCCCACTTTCTCCCAACCAAATATGCGCTGCTTCATGCAATAAAGTAAATAATTGTGCAGAAACAGCATCGGCACCATTCACAAAAATCACAGGTACTTGCTTATCTGCAATTGCAAAACCGCGAAATTCACGAACCTGAATTTTTCTGTGTGTATTACCTTTTACAATACCACTTTTAAAAACCAAAATACCAATTTTTTCTAATAATTCAGAAATATAAGAAAAATATTTATCTTTATTTAACTGACCGCGTTGTTCAATATCATAACCAATAGTCTGCGTAATATCAGAAGCGATTTTTTCTGCTTTATCTTTTAAACTAAATCTACCCACAAAAGACAAACTTTCAGGTAATCGGTTTTCTTGTTTCAAATAATCGCGATACCAATCTATTTTTGCATAAATATCATTTAAGACATCATAAAAATCAGCAGAGAGAGGCTCACTATCTTGCACAATACGAAAATCAGGCAAATTAGGTTTCGCAAAATTGATAGCTGGAGGCTCCTTTAAGAACAAAAAACCAAAGGGAATATTTGCCAATTTAATTAATTTATCGGCTTGAGACTGGCTCACAATACCATTCAAAAATTTTTGTAATTTTTGAGAACCAACGTGACCATTAGGCGTAATAAGTGTCGCAAGTCCCTGTCTATCAGTGCCTTGCGTGCTTGCTATCCAATCCAACATGGTCGCGGATACATGATAGTCAATGCTACTCATCTCGCTTTTCCTTAATTCAATAAAATCTTTGTCAACCTGCAAACCTACTGCAATTCCGCCAATTTTTTCTCAATCGCTTCTTCAGTCATAAAGCTGCACATTTTATGGTTGTTCACCAGCATCACCGGCGCATCGCCGCACGCGCCCATGCACTCGCCCTCCACCAGCGTGTATTTGCCGTCTGCGGTGGTTTCGCCGTAGCCGATGCCGAGTTTTTGTTTCAAATACTCGCCCGCATGCACGCCGCCGCGCAGGGCGCACGGCAGATTGGTACACACCGTCAGCTTGTATTTGCCCACGGGCTTCAGGTCGTACATATTGTAAAAGGTGGCGACTTCGTAGGCGGCAATCGGAGCGATGCCGATATATTGAGCCACAAATTCAATGGTTTCGGGTTTCAGCCAGCCCAGTTCGGTTTGCGCGATACGCAATGCGCCCATGACCGCGCTGCGGCGTTGGTCGGCGGGGTATTTCGCCAGCTCAATATCAATTTCTTTCAGTGATTGAGTGGATAACATTTTGTAATCCTAAATAAAATAATCAATTTAATGTTTCAGGCTGCCTGAAAAACAATTTTTTGGCATTACTAATCTATACTTTATCCAGACAATAATTCCTGAACACCCTGCCAAAATGTTTCTTTCTGTTGTTCAATAGCTTGTTTATTTTCAGTAATTTCTTGGCGAAACATAGGCTCTGTAATCCATGAATAAGCCAAATCATCACCTAATGCTATCCCCGCAACAACAGCACCCCATTTCAGCAACCACCAAAAAAATCCCTGTAAATGCATTAACTCAAATGCATAATACGCAGCATAGGCCGTCAGCAATTTACCGCAAATACCAATCAGAAGAATTGTGCGGTCCAATTTTCTGTTGATACTGCGAAATGCAGGCTTGTCCGTATGTTTCTCATTCAAACTAAAATTTTCAATAGCAACATATTTTTTGCTGTTATCGTTATCCAATCTCCAAACAACACCAATTTCATGCCCTTCACGAACCGGAATATCCCAATTGATCAAATGAACGTGAAACTCTTCCTTACTCTCTTCATTTAAAAGATAAAAATCATCATGAACAATAGTATTTGATGTAACTTCTATCTCTTTAATTGTTCCGTGCACGCTTCCAGTACCTTCAAATGAACTACCTGAAATGGTACCGCCACCGCCAGAACCCGAAACCTGTACTTCTCTATCTTTTTTTGCAGAAACGACCTTACCGCGAAACGAATAAAAAACATATTGTTCACGATTGACCGTTAATGTTTTTTCTTTATACATGTCCATCCCTTTAAACAAATTTAGAGAAACATCCAAACGATTTCTCAGGCAGCTTGAAAACCATCAAACCTTGTTTACGAACTCGAAAATTCGTCTTCATGCCGTAATTGGCGGATAAATGTTTCAAAATCAGGCGCAAGCTCTACAATTGCATAATCGCATTCCTGCTCCACCAGCACCACTTTCGGCTCGCCGTCCTTCCCGCATTCGCGGTAATCCAAGGCAAATATCGCGTGTCCTCCGGACGGGTCGGTGGCGAAATACACGCCAATCGGCGGATAATCCCACTCTTCCAACCAAAGTTTTTGTCCTGAACCTCCGCACAAACTGACTTCTTTTTCAAAGCCGATGCCTGACACTTCACAAATCATTACATGGCTGTCTGACCATCGGTTTTTTTGCGTGGTCGGAAAACAAGTATTGCGGAACACGCCACCGTTCTGCACCGACATCAACGCAATAAAACTTTGCGGCAATTTATAACCCAATTCGGCTTCAACGGCTGTCAAGATTTCGGGCGTAAACGGGGCTTCCTGATAATGCTCTTTTGCCCAATCGCTGGGCAGCCATACCGCAGATAAATCAAAATCTTGAAAAATTTTAGTCATGGGGCTATTCCTAATTTTTCAGGCAGCCTGAAACATCATCTGTCCACTTCGCCAAATACAATATCTTGCGTACCGATAATCGCCACCACGTCCGCCAGCATATGCCCGCGCGCCATTTCGTCCATGCCCTGCAAATGCGCGAAACCGGGGGCGCGGATTTTCAAGCGGTAGGGTTTGTTCGCGCCGTCCGAAATCATGTAAATGCCAAACTCGCCCTTGGGGTGCTCGATGGCGGTGTAGGTTTCGCCTTCGGGAACGTGCATGCCTTCGGTAAACAGTTTGAAATGGTGAATCAAATCTTCCATGCCCGTTTTCATTTCGGTGCGCTTGGGCGGCGCCACTTTGCTGTCTTCCACCATTACGGGCAAATTGGGATGTGCGCGCAACCAATCGGCGCATTGCTTGATAATCCGTACGGATTGACGCATTTCGTGGATACGGCAGAGATAGCGGTCGTAGCAGTCTCCGTTCACGCCAACGGGTATATCGAAATCGATTTGGTCGTATACTTCATAGGGCTGTTTTTTACGGACATCCCATTCTACGCCCGAACCGCGCAACATCACGCCGGTAAAACCTTTTTGCAAAGCGCGTTCGGGCGACACTACGCCGATACCCACGGTACGCTGTTTCCAAATACGGTTGTCGGTTAGCAGTGTTTCCAAAGTATCGATATTTTTCGGAAAACGTTCGCAAAACGCATCGATAAAATCCAACATACTGCCTTCACGCGATGCATTTAACTCTTTGAGTACTTTGGCATTGCGGTATTTGCTGGATTCGTATTTGGGCATAAAGTCGGGTAAATCGCGGTATACGCCGCCGGGTCGGAAATAAGCGGCGTGCATACGTGCGCCGGAAACGGCTTCATACAAATCCATCAGCTCTTCCCGGTCGCGGAAGGCATAGAGAATGGCGGTCATCGCGCCGATATCCAAAGCGTGAGAACCGACACCCATCAAGTGATTGAGAATACGGGTTACTTCGGCAAACATGGTACGGATGTATTTCGCACGGATAGGCACATCGATGCCCGCCAGTTTTTCCACCGCCAAGCAATACGCCTGTTCGTTGCACATCATGGACACGTAGTCCAATCTGTCCATATACGGCAGAGCTTGCAGATAGGTACGGGTTTCGGCCAGCTTTTCGGTGCCGCGATGCAGCAGCCCGATGTGCGGGTCGGCGCGAACGATGGTTTCGCCCTCCAGCTCCAAAATCATCCGCAAAACGCCGTGTGCGGCGGGGTGTTGCGGGCCGAAGTTGATGGTGTAGTTTCGCAGTTTAGCCACCGTAGGTCTCCTCACGGACGATGCGCGGGGTGATTTCGCGCGGCTCGATGGTAACGGGTTGGTAAATTACGCGTTTTTCGGTTTCATCGTAACGCATTTCCACATAGCCGGAAATCGGGAAATCTTTGCGGAAGGGGTGTCCGACAAAGCCGTAATCGGTAAGAATGCGGCGCAAATCGGGGTGGTTGTTGAAAATGATTCCGTATAAATCAAAGGCTTCACGCTCGTACCAATCAGCGCTGTTGTAGATGCCGACCACCGATTCCACCAAAGGCAGGTTGTCATCGTCCGCCCACACGCGCACGCGCACGCGCTGGTTGTTTTTCACCGACAAAAGCTGGCTGATAACGGCAAAGCGTTTGCCCTGCCATTCTTGGTTTTTATAGGTGCTGTAATCGGCGCCGCACAAATCCACCAGACTTTCAAAATGCAAATCTTGATGGTCGCGCAAGGTTTGCATGATGTCCAAATAGTTTTCAGGCAGGCATTCAACGGTAACTTCGTCAAATGCCAAGCTGATTTTGCTGGCTTTGTCGCCTAAAATATTTTGTACGCTTGCTTGTAAATCAATAACGTGCATTTTGCGTTCCTAGTTTGGTTTATGGTTTCAGGCTGCTTTAAAATGCTGTCCAATCAATAAATTGTTTACTTATTTGCCATTCATTTTTGATGTAATCAGCCACCAAATAAGCACTAAATTCTTGGATACTATCTCGCCATGAGCCTTTTGGGGTTACATCAGCAAAATGACCATATCCACGTTTTTGGTAAATTAAATGACCGTATTGTCGTTGCTTACGCAAACGTAATGATACATTTAATTGTTCTGATAACTGGTTTAATACATTTAAAACGAAATTTTCACCTAACTCATCAAAATAATCTTGTCGCAAACTAATTAGCAGGCTGCTGAATTTGGGAAAATCTTCACTCAATAAGAATACACATTTAGGTGTAGCATTTTGCTCAATACATTCTGCGAAATGTGGAAATACTGCACCAAAAAACTCTAAATGCGTACTTCTATCCTGCTGATAAATATCTGCAATTTGCTGCAATGCATCTATTTGCCATGATAAGGGAAACTGCTTTTGTATTCTGCCGCATTCTTCCTACTCTTGTATGACAACAAACTCACTATTTAAATACCAATCTGTATCTTGATTATATTGATACACTTTAATGGTTGGCACTTCGTTAATTGGCTGAATCAATTGAGTTAAACAGGTAATAAATGTACGCCAAAAATCACTGTCAATTAAATACTCATTCAATATTCGCGGTGAACACAAAATAAAATTTTGATGTTGCATGGAATAATTGGACATACTTATTTGTTCTGATTTCATTTTTTCCAATAATTCTTTTAAATACTGACGTTGCTATTTATCAGTTGAAGCTAGCTTAGCTATTTCCTGAACAACTAATCTCTTTTTCTGTTGCTCATCTGTTAATTGTAACTTTTGCTCATCATATAGATTAGACAAAAGCCCTTGATTTGGAAATTCAAAAACATATCCCAAAAATTTTATTATTTTTTAATAGACGTGTTATATCAACATTAAAAATTTCTGCAGCAGTAACTGATTGTTCTCCTTTGAAATAACTTCTTTGAACTTGAAAATCTCTCAAGCAGCCTTGAATTTATTTTCAACCAAAGACCTCTCATTTTGAAATGAATAAGCCAATAATTTCCAATCATCTATACCAGCATATTTTTCATAATTTAAATTATTTTCTCTAAATTCATAATCTTTGGAAGAACCAATTTTAAAAAGTCTATATTTCATTGAAACAACAATATAAACATAACCTTTTTCTCAATATCTTTTTATATATGATACGGTCATTGGTCTGCAAATTACACAATCACCATTTTTTGCTCTTAATGTATGCCCAAATTCTGTGCAAGTTGTTCACCCCATAAGCCAAACGATAACCATTGTTCTCCATAATTGGCAGATAATCTTTTCTGCGCAAACCTGTCGCATCAAAAACCTCTTCTAATGGGATTTTATTTTTTTTTAAAATAAAATCTAAATTTTCCTTACTTAACCTTGGCATAAATTTTGTTCCTATTTTTCAGGCAGCCTGAAAGAAAGTTTAGAGAACCTAAATTTTTAATGCCGCGCAATCGTATAAGTCCGCTTAATTTTGCCCTGCAACTGAATCAAGCCATACAACAAGGCTTCCGCAGTCGGCGGACAACCCGGCACATACACATCAACAGGCACGATGCGGTCGGCTCCGCGCACCACAGAATAAGAATAGTGGTAGTAGCCGCCGCCGTTGGCGCACGAACCCATCGACAACACCCAGCGCGGCTCGGCCATTTGGTCGTAAACGCGGCGCAGGGCGGGTGCCATTTTGTTGCACAGCGTACCCGCTACAATCATCAAGTCCGACTGACGCGGCGAGGGGCGGAAGATGATGCCGAAGCGGTCCAAGTCGTATCGTGCCATGCCTGCATGCATCATTTCCACCGCGCAGCATGCCAAACCGAAAGTAACCGGCCACAGCGAACCGGTGCGGACATAGTTGAGTACCGTATCCGCACTGGCCGTAATAAACCCTTTATTCAAAACGCCTTCTATTCCCATTCCAGCGCACCTTTTTTCCATTCGTAAACAAAGCCCACCGCCAATACGGCAATGAACACAAACATCGACCAGAATGCATAAGCACCAGTCTGCCCCATTAAATCCTTATACACTACCGCCCAAGGAATCATGAAAGCCACTTCCAAATCAAACAGAATAAACAGTATCGCCACCAAATAGTAGCGCACGTCAAATTTCATCCGCGCGTTCTCAAATGCCTCGAAACCGCACTCGAACGGCTTATCTTTTTCTGCATAATGCCTTTTCGGACCGAGCACCGTGCCCAATGCAAGAAACAGGATACCTGCCGCCAAGCCGACAATCAGAAAAATCAAAACGGGAAAATAGTTGGCCAACATCGTTGCCGCCTTCCGTGTTAACGTTGTTAAATGTAAATTTTTGCAATTGGCATTTTAAACAATTTCAGTGTCGTTTTGAAGCGGCAGACATGGCTTTTTTGACAAAAATCTTTAGATTTTCAATAGTTAATGATATTTATTTCTATTTTTGTTTTTCCGTGTTTCCGACTTTTCTGCGAAGGCTGCCTGAAAACCGAATCTCAAAAATCATTATCTCCGCTCCGCCATACCGCCCCACCGACACCGGCATACACACCAAGCCGTCATGCTTCAAAACCAGCCATATCAAGACAAACCGGTATGACTTTCAGGCAGCCTGAACATTATCCGTCCAACAAGCTGCAACTATTCCAAAGAAAACGGTTACACTTACGGCTTACGCCGTTCAAAGCACAGTGCCGCCTCACTATGCACGATTGGCCGCCCCGGCTGCGACAGTGTTCAAAACACAACATAAATCCGCCCTGCCCACCCTTTCAGGCTGCCTGAAAACCCGCTTGCAACCCTGCCGTATCAGGAGCATATAACCCTTTTCCCGAATCGTTGAAACATGCCCCTTTATCCGCCCCCGTTACCGCCGACACACACTCCGGCATCTCGACAGCACACTGCGCAGCATCCATCACGGTTGCTGCCCTTGCTGCTGGCCGTATCCGTATTTATGCAGATGCTCGATGCCACCATACTCAACACCGCCTTACCGCAAATCGCGGCAGATTTGCGGGAAGAGCCTTTGAAAATGCAGTCGGCAGTAATTTCCTATGCGCTGACTTTAGCGATGCTGATGCCGTTAAGCGGCTATCTGTGCGACCGTTTCGGCACCCAAAAAGTCTTTCAGGCAGCCTTGATACTGTTTACTGCCGGTTCGGTGTTATGTGCGGCGGCAGACAATTTATTGTCGCTCAGTGCCGCACGCGTGATTCAAGGCATGGGCGGCGCAATGTTGATGCCCGTGCCGCGTTTGATTATTTTGCGCGCTTATCCGAAAACGGAATTGTTAGGCGTCATGAACTACGTCATCATGCCCGCATTGCTCGGCCCTTTGCTCGGCCCTGTGGCAGGCGGCTACCTGGTAGAGTATGCAGGCTGGCATTGGATTTTTTTGATTAACGTGCCGGTCGGTGTTATCGGGCTTTATCTGGCACAGCGCATCATGCCCGATTTTTACGCGGCGGACGGTAAAACGCCGGTGTTGGACGTACGGGGATTTCTTTGGTTTGCGGCTGCGGCAGTATCTTTGGGTTTGGCAGTCGAAGGACTGCATTATCCGGATTTTCGGATTGGGGCGGCGGCATGTGCACTGTTCGGCACAACGGCATTGGCCGCCTATATCCGCCATGCTTCTTTATACGGTTCACACGCCTTATACCCGCTGCAATTGGCACTTATCCGCACTTTCCGCATCGGCATCATCGGCAATCTGGCAAGCCGTTTGGGCATGGCCTCCGTACCGTTTTTAATGCCTGTCCTATTGCAAGTGGCGTTTGGGCGCACGCCTTCGGAATCAGGGGTTGCGCTCGCACCCACCGCATTGGCCGCACTGCTTACCAAACCGCTTATCAAGCCGCTTGTAGAACGATTCGGTTACCGCCGCATTTTGATATGGAATACACGGCTTATCGGCCTATGGATTATGTCGCTGTCGCTGCTGCAGCCGAATACGCCGATATGGATGATGTTTCCCCTATTGTTCGCACTGGGCACCTGCAACTCGCTGCACTATTCTTCCATGAACAGCCTTACCTTAGCCGACCTGCGCCCGGTGCAAACCGGCAGCGGCAACAGCTTCATGGCGGTTAACCAACAGCTTGCCATCGGCTTAGGCATAGCCTTCGGCGCACTGCTGCTGAACCTGTTTTCAGGCAGCACTTGGTTTTCAGGCAGCCTGCACGGTGCATTTCAGGCCACTTTTGTCCTGACGGGCTTCATTACGCTCTGCTCGTCTTGGGTATTTGCCCGACTGCATAACAAAGACGGCTCGAATTTAACCGCCGCCTGAAAGTTCCGCACGTGTATAATGCCGCATACCCCGCACACACAGGAGACCCTCTATGAAGCTGCCTGAAATACATCCAAGCTACAGCCAGTACTTATTTGAATTCGAACAAAAAATATTACAAAACCACAATAAAATAGAAGCATGGTTCAGAAGCAAATGGCAACAGCACCGCCCTCCTTTCTACGGCTCGGTAGATATCCGCAACGCAGGCTACAAACTCGCCTCCATCGACATGAATCTGTTCCCCGGCGGCTTCAACAATCTCAACCCGCAATTCATCCCCTTGGCTGCCATCGCCGCACAAGACGCAGTAGAGCGCGCCTGCGAAACCGCACGTTCCATTCTGCTCATACCCGAAAACCACACCCGCAATACCTTTTACCTGCAAAACGTTTACGCCCTGTCCGAAATTTTGCGCAATGCCGGTTTTGAAGTACGCATCGGCTCGTTCAATCCCGAACTCACCAAAACCACCGAATTTACCACCGCACAAGGCAATACCCTCATCATCGAACCGCTGCAACGCAAAGGCAACCGCTTATGCCTCGCAGACGGCTTCTCACCTTGTTTCGTATTATTGAACAACGACTTATCGGGAGGCGTTCCCGATATCGTCCGAGACATAGAGCAAACCGTACTGCCGCCCCTGCACGGCGGTTGGACAACGCGCCGCAAAACCGGCCATTTCGCCGCCTACGACCGCATCGCCGAAGAATTTGCCCGACTAATCGACATAGACCCTTGGCAAATCAATCCTTATTTCGAGCAGGTAGGCAGCCTGAATTTCCAAGAGCGCGAAGGCGAAGACACATTGGCACAAGCCGTAGAACGCGTATTGGCAAAAATACAGGCCAAATACGATGAAAAAGGCATTCAAGACAAACCTTTCGTTATCGTCAAAGCCGATGCCGGCACTTACGGCATGGGCGTGATGAGCGTCAAATCCGCCGAAGAAGTCCGCAGCCTGAACCGTAAAAACCGCAACAAAATGGCGAAAATCAAAGAAGGCTTGGAAGTTTCGGAAGTCATCGTCCAAGAAGGAATTTACACTTACGAAACCGTTAATAACGCCGTATCCGAACCGGTGGTTTACATGATGGACCGCTTCGTTATCGGCGGTTTCTTCCGCGTCCACGAAGACCGCCGCAACGATGAAAACCTCAATGCAGGCGGCATGGTATTCATTCCGCTGAGCGAGAGCATTCCCTCCGCAGGCAGCGGCACTGATGACGAAACCCAAAAAATGTGCAAACGCGTATTCGAACAATGGGACGAAATGGGCATACCGCGCCCCACACCCGGCTGCCCCGACTGCGTAGGCAACCGCCTGTACACCTACGGCGTATTGGCACGCCTGTCGCTTTTAGCGGCATCACTGGAATTGGAAAACGCAGGCTGACCTCAAGTTGCAACGCGGCGCAAGCAAGCCGCCCAAGCCTGCGCCGCACCACAAAACCCGAAACCACCTTTCAGGCAGCCTGAATCTATGGAAACAACCATGACTTCCGACACCAACCGCGAACAGCAAATAAAAGACTGCATGGCGCAACTCACAGACAAGCGCAAAATTACCCACGCCCCCGATATAGAAGCCCACGCCCGCATGCGTTTGGCTGATTTTTCCGCCGTATTGGCAGAATGGGAAATCGACTTGGGCAGCCAACCCGAACGCCGTCCGCTGCCCGATGTTGCCGCCCTCATCAAAAATCCCAAGCCCTCCCCCGCCGATGTTCAAAAACTGCTCGGATTTCTCCAGCAGCAGGCCAAACAAGGGCAGCAAACGGCCATTCTTTATCTTTCCTATCTCTACGCCAAAGGCATACATCTACCGCAATCCTTACAAAAAGCCGCCTCGGCGGCACGCATGGTCGCCCAACAAGGCGATTGGCGCGGCAGCCGCTTTTTAGGTGAATTGCTCTGCACTTCACCCAAAGCCGCCCCGCTGCTGCTCGGTGCCGAAATCCAGGCAGCCGCAACGGCTTGGCAGCAGGAGCACCCCGAAACAGAAGCGGATAAAATCCAAGCAGCCGCAAAACGTTTCTTAGAAAACGAAACCGCCGTCAGATATGCCGCGCGACTGCAATTTGAAACCGCAACACGGCAAGGCAGCCCAACGGCGCAACAAAGAATGCGGGGATTATGCATCAACGGGCAACTCCCCGACGGACAACCGGCCAAACACCTACGCAGCCCCAAAGACTGGCTGGACAACGAACTGCTCACACCCGGCATCCACATCGATACCGGCGACCCCGACATCACCGTGCTGCCTGAAAACATTCCTTTATTCGTTCAGCAAGACGAAGAACCGTCCGTATGGCGCAAAACCATACTCATCGCCGCCGGTATGTTCGCTTTCGTATTATTGACGGTCATCATGACCAAAGCCTTTCTCTGACCATGCCAACCATCAAACGCATTACCCTCATCGGCGTAGGACTGATAGGCGGTTCGCTGGTACTCGACTTGAAACGGCACAAACTGGCGCAACACATCACCGGCATCGACTTAGACCGAGACAACCTGCAACGCGCACTGGAACGCCGCGTCATCGACCAAGCCGATACCCGTCTTGCACCCGAACACATCAATTCGGCCGACCTCATCGTCATCGCCGCCCCCGTAGCCGCATTGCCCGATATTTGCAGGCAGCTGGCTCCCCATCTGCGTCCGCACACCATTGTCAGCGATGTAGGCAGCACCAAGCTTTCCGCCATCACGGCTTTCAGGCAGCATTTAGGCACACATTTCCCGCGCTGCGTTGCCACCCATCCGATTGCAGGCTCCGACCGCAGCGGCGCATTGGCCGCACGCTTCAATCTCTATCGCGGCAAAAAACTCATTATCTGCCCCCACGAAGCACAGGACACCGAAGCGGTAAGCGTAACGGAACATCTCTGGCAGGCAATCGGCGCACACACCTTCCGACTTTCTGCCGAAGAACACGATGCCGTTTTCGCTGCCGTTTCCCACTTTCCCCATCTGCTCGCATTTGCCTATATGCAGCAGCTTTTATCCGCAGAAAACGCAAACCGCTGCCTGAATTTTGCAGGCAGCGGTTTCCGCGACTTCACCCGTATTGCGGCAAGCAATGCACACGTTTGGAAAGACATCTTTTTGGACAACCGCCGCAGCCTGTGCGCACTCATAGAACAGCAAGAACAACAACTGGCCTATCTGAAAGGCTGCCTGAAAAACCAAGACACCGACCGCTTGCTCACCTATTTGCAACATGCCCAACAGGCCAGAGAAAAATGGGAAGAAAATCATTACCTTCCCGGCATTATTGAGCCATAGGCCAACCCGCAACAGTAAAGCCGTCCGAACCTTTCAAACCAACCTTCCGCTTCGGTAACGCAAAAGCCGCGCCCGCTGACTTTCAGGCAGCCTGAAACCATTAATTTTCTGATAACGGCTTGGCTGTCGTTTGGTAAAACGGATACTACGGCTACATCAACACGCGCAACGAGAGCGTTATTCCGCCGCAACTTGATTACGCCGATGCTTACGGTACAGGTAGCATCAAACACACATTTATCTTATTAATAAACAACAATATACTGACACGTTTTTAAAAACACACCCGTAAGGCAACACTCCTTCCCTACGCCAATCTTTACAAGCAAACAGGCAGGCCTCTATCCGTCTTACCCGTTTGGTTCACAGCAATTACCATGCTTGCACTTGAAAAAGCAATTTCCCCCAAAGCAATTCCCTGAAACTTTTGTATCGGAAACCGTCATGGCGCACAACCACGCCGACCGTTCCAATTCGAACCGGCCGAACCGCACGGGAAACCCTTCCGGAGCCGGTCGCGGCAACAATCCGCTTTCAGGCGGCAGTAAATCAAGCGGTAAAAAATAATCAAAAAGCGGCATAAACCCTCAAGTTTATTCCGCTTATTTTTTCAGGCAGCCTAAAATCCTTTTTCAGGCAGCCTGAAATCAAGTCGGCACGTGTCGGCAGCACACACCCCGCAACCTTTCAGACTTTTGTCGCGATAATGCAAAACGGCGGCAAATCCGTTGTTAAAACACAATTCCGACAGCCATACCGCCCTAAACTTCCACTGCGGCATCCCCCAACAAAGCCACCAAATCATCCAATAATTGTTGCGACAGGCTGACACGCCACGCCATATCGGGCATCAGGCAGCCTTGCGCGGTTTGATTGCGATAGCGCAATCTGATGGGTATGCGCTTGCCTTCCGTTGGCTGAGTATAAGGACGCAGCAACTCTGCCAATGCATCAATATCACTCTCCGGATTCAGGTGCAGAGTCAGGCTTTGTGCGTAATGGCAGCGGGCCTGGTTCAACGTCAAAACACTGTTGGCATTGATGCGTAATCCGCCTTCTTGGTTAAAACCGTCCTCTCGTACACGGCATTCGCACACTAAAATCTGATCGGCTCTCAAGACATCTCTCGGCAATTGTTCCAACGCTTCGCCTTGTACGATAATTTCCTGTTTGCCGCTGTTGTCTTCCAACATTAAAGCGGCCATTTTGCCTTTTTTGGTGTTGATAAAGCGCACGGAAGTGGCAAATCCGGCCAAACGGACGGTATTGTCCTGCGCCTGCAGGCTGCCTAATTTTGCCTGAGTGAAACGGCGGACTTCGTTTTCATAAGGCGCAAAAGGATGCCCGCTGAGATAGAAACCGACCGCCTGTTTTTCTTCCGCCAGCTTAACGGCTTCGCTCCACGGTTTTTCAGGCAGCATCCGAATGTCTTCGATAACATCGTCAAACATATCGAACAAGCCGCCTTGATTGGCGTTTGCGGCTTTTTGCTCGGCGTTTTCCATCGCCAAATCAATGTTGGCCATCAGCATGGCGCGATTCGGCTCTATGCTGTCAAACGCGCCGCCGCGTATCAATGCTTCCAAAGTGCGGCGGTTGGCATGCTGCTTGCCGACCCGTTCGCAAAAGTCAAACAGGTCGGTAAATTTACCGCCGCTTTCCCGTGCTTCGACAATCCTCTCTACCGCCGCTTCACCCGTACCTTTTATCGCACCCAGTGCGTAGCGGATTTGTTTGTTGCGGTTGGGAATAAAACGGTAAAACGATTCATTGATATCGGGCGGCAAAAAAGTGATGCCGTTGATTTTGCTTTGCGCATCATCGAAAAACACTTTGAGCTGATCGGTGTTGTCCAACTCGCTGGACATGGTGGCGGCCATAAATTCGGCAGGGTAATGCGCTTTGAGCCAGGCGGTTTGATACGACACCAGCGCATAGGCGGCAGCATGGGATTTATTGAAACCGTAGCCGGCGAATTTTTCCATATAATCGAAAATTTCATCGGCCTTTTCGCGGCCGATACCTTGTTTGGCGGCACCTTCGGCAAAAATTTCCCGATGTTTCACCATCTCTTCGGGCTTTTTCTTACCCATGGCGCGGCGCAGCAAATCGGCTCCGCCCAAAGAATAGCCGCCGATAACTTGGGCTGCCTGCATCACTTGTTCCTGATACACCATAATGCCGTAAGTCGGCTCCAATACAGGCTTCAACAAAGGATGCAGATATTCAAATTCCGCTCCTCCCATCCGCGCCACAAAATCGGGAATATTGTCCATCGGGCCGGGGCGGTAGAGCGACACAAAAGCAATCAACTCTTCAAATTTACTAGTGTACGCAGTTTGCAGCATTCTTTTCATACCTGCCGACTCAAACTGGAATACGGCCGTAGTATTGGCATCGCGGAAAATCTGATAGGTATCTTGGTCGTCCAAAGGAATATTGCCGACATCAATGATTTCACCGCGCGTTTGCCGGATAAACGCTTGTGCCATTTCGATAATGGTAAGATTGCGCAAACCGAGAAAGTCGAATTTCACCAAGCCGATATCTTCCACATCGCCCTTATCATACATCGACACGGGAGAAGCACTTTCATCCGCCTGATAAACCGGACAGAAATCGGAAATTTTGCCGGGCGCAATCAACACACCGCCCGCATGCATGCCCAGATTACGGGTTAAATCTTCCAGTTTTTCCGCCAACTCAATCAGCTCTTCCGCCTCTTCTTCGGCGATGATTTTGCCGATTTCGGGTTCGGCAACCATCGCTTTAGCCAAAGGCAGAGGTTTGTTGGCTTCCAAAGGAATCAGTTTCGACAAACGGTCGCACAGTGAAAACGGCAAATCCAGAACTCTCCCGACATCGCGGATGACAGCCTTAGACGACATCGTACCGAACGTAACAATCTGGCTCACTGCTTCTTTGCCGTATTTTTCACGCACATATTCGATCACGCGTCCGCGGTTGGCTTGGCAGAAATCAATATCGAAGTCGGGCATGGAAACGCGTTCGGGGTTCAGAAAACGCTCAAACAGCAAAGCATATCTCAACGGATCCAAATCGGTGATTTTTAAAGAATACGCCACCAGAGAACCTGCGCCCGAACCACGCCCCGGCCCCACCGGACAGCCGTTTTGCTTTGCCCAATTGATGAAATCCTGCACAATCAGAAAATAGCCAGGAAAGCCCATTTGGATAATCGTTTGCAGTTCGAAATCCAGCCGCGCCTGATATTCAGGCAGCCTGAGCGCACGCTCATCCGCATCGGGATACAGCTGCAGCAAACGTTCCTGCAAGCCGTGGTTGGCCAGTTCGGTCAGATAATCGTTCAAACCCATGCCTTCGGGCGTGGGAAATTGCGGCAGGAAGTTTTTGCCCAAAGTAAGGGTAAGGTTGCAACGCTTGGCGATTTCCACCGTATTGGCCAGAGCTTCGGGCAAATCGGCAAAACGTTCCGCCATCGTTTCGGGCGTAATGAAATATTGATTGGGATAAAAATCGTGCGGACGCTTGCTGTCGCCCAAAGTCCAGCCGCCGCCCACGCATACGCGCACGTCATGAGCTTTAAAGTCTTCCTGCGACAAAAACTGCGTGCTATGGGTTGCAACCACAGGCAAATCCAGCTCTTCGGCCAGCTTCAGGCTGCCTGAAACCGCCGTTTCCCAATCAGGGCGTTCAGGCAGCCTTTGCAATTCCAAATAAAACGCGCCTTCAAACCACGCCGCATATTTCTGCGCCGCTTCACGTGCCTGGGCGGCGCGTCCCAACATCAAATACCTGCCGACTTCCCCCTCCTGCGCACCCGAGAGACAAATCAGCCCGCTGTTATCGCCGTCTGCCAGAGCCTCCTGCTTGAGCTGCGGCAGCGTCAAATAACGCCCTTCTCCTTCATAAGCATCGGTGAGCAGTTCGCACAAGCGCACATAACCCGCCTCGTTGCGTACCAGCAGCAAAGCGCGAAACGGCGTATCGGCATCTTCGGGGTTTTCGATGCGCACATCAGCGCCCATCAGCGGTTTGATGCCCTTGCTGCGGCAAGCCTTATAGAATTTCACCAAACCGAAGGTGTTCATCAAATCGGTCAAACCCAAGGCGGGATAGCCGAAAGCTCCTGCCTGTCTCACCAATTCGGGAATGCGGACAATACTGTCGGTAACGGAAAATTCGGAATGCAGGCGCAAGGGGATATAGGCAGGGGCAGACATGACGTAAAGGGAAAATACGAAACGGTGGGATTTTAGCACAGATAGATAGTGCTATTTTTCAGGCGGCTTGCGTTTTCAGGCAGCCTGAAAAGAGAAACAAGGCTGCGAAAATACACCGTAACGGCTTGAATTCATACGGCCGTACACAAACATCATTCGGGAAACGCGGCAAACCGTGTTCAGGCTGCCTGAAAACAAACATCACAATCTTCGCCGTCAGAACGGTTTCATAGAGACACCGGCGATATCCGATACAGGCAACTGCTTTTCAGGCAGCGTGAAAAGCGGCGGGTTGCGTTTGGGCGCGTCATGCGTGATATCAGAGAAATATTTTTCAGGCAGCCTGAAAACGCGCAACGATTACACACCGTGTAATTCTGGGATATCAGGGAAGTATTTTTCAGGCAGCTTGAAAACTTCGTCCGCCGTTAAAACAATAAGGAAAAACAATCAGACTCTGTTTTCAAATAAGATGGGTGCTGCAATCTGATTGAATCAAAATACATACTCACCAACAGGTTGCCGCAAACTCGCATTGAAAGAAAACGTTCTCACACAATCTGTTTACAGCCATATCAAATCTTACAACACAGCCAACGACAACGCTTTCAATCGGCTGGATTTTTATGCGCGGAAAACACCATTCGGATACCGCCGCCTTCCCCGAAACAGATGACGCGACACATTATCGGTTCTGCCAAACAGGCTATCCGGCCGCGTTCAGGCAGCCTGAAGAGACAAATCCAAAACCATGACCTTGGATTGGCGGCGGTTGGAACGGTATATTTCCTGCCGCTCAAACGGCAGCTCATCGGCGGAGGCTGCCTGAAAACCGCGTTCGGCGAACCAATCGGCGGTTTGCGTGGTCAAAGCAAACAGGCGTTGTATGCCCGCCCGGCGCGCTTCTTTAAGCAAGTGCGCCAACAATTGCTCGCCATAACCGCTGTCGCGCGCTTCCCGCGACACCGCCAAACATTCCAATTCGCCGATATGCGGCGCGTCCGCAAAGGTGCGCAACGCGACACAGCCATAGAGCTGGCGGTCGTTTTCCAGCAAAAAGAAACGCCGGATGTGCCGTTCCAATTCCGCTTTGTCGCGGCGGCGCAAAATGCCCTGCTCTTCCAAAGGCGCGAGCAGCGCCGCCAGTTCGGGGATATCGCTTTCCTGCGCCGTGCGGATGCGCGTCATCGCTTGTCGGGATAAGGACGTACCCGCACCGTGTCGGGTAAACAGTTCGCGCAACACGTCGCCGTTGTTGCGTCCCGACAGAATCTGTACGCGCGACACGCCGCCGTCCAACGCCTGCACGGCTGCCTGAAGCAGCTGCTCGGTATCGTTTTTCAGGCAGCCTGAACGCAAAATCTCCTCCGCTTCCTGCGCGTTCAGGGTATGGCAAATATTGCCGTCTTGCCCGAAAATACCGTTTTCCTCTATCAGAAACAAAAGTTTCTCCGCTTTAACCGCAACGGCAATCTCTTGCGCCGCCTCATAAGCGGACAGGCTGTAAAGCTGCCCGATAGGAGAAATGCCGACAGGGGCGACCAGCACGATACTGCCGCCGTCCAAATAACGGTTTACCGCAACAGCATCGGTTTTGCGCACCTGTCCGCTGTATTGCATGTCCACGCCGTCCCACACGCCGAGCGGACGCGCCCACAACACATTGCCGCACACTACAGGCAAGCGTTTAACCGGCTGCGGCGCATGGGCGAATCCCAAAGAAAGAGCCGCCTGAATATCCGCCGCCACACTGCCCGAAGCCTGTTTCACCTGCTGCAACACCGCTTCCGTTGTGATACGGCGTTCACGGTGATACGCCAATCCGATGCCGTTTTGCCGGCACAAATCCTCAACCTGCCGCTGTAGGCCGTACACCAAAACCAAACGCACGCCCAATGCCGCCAACAAATTCAAATCCGCCGCCAGTAACGGCAGCGCGGCTTCATCCGACAGCGCACTATCCAAGCACACCACCAAGGTTTTACCGCGCAAATAATGAATATACGGCGCAGCCTCGCGAAAAGCACGAACAAAAGGATGAATATCCGTCATAAAGCCCCCGATAGGACGGGGCGTTCAAATCCAACCGCCGTCATATTGAAATAATTAAAAGAAAATACAATCCGAAACGTTTGCACGCTACTCAAAATACACGGCAAACCCTATTTCAGGCAGCCTGAAAACGGAAACCGCATACAACCAAGTCGATGAAACGCAACTTCCATTCGTAAGAAAACAGAAATGCCTTCATACGGCAAGACACATCAGGCAGCCTGAAAAAATACCCACCGCAAATTGCGGCGGGCATCGGCCGCTACCAAACGGCACCCTGTTCCAACCTTTGGCATTTCAAACCAAAACCGTATTATTTTCAGAATTGTCTTCCGATTCGACAACCCTTCGCCAAAGCACAGGCTCCGCGCTGCTATTCAGGCTGCCTGAACGGCACGCCGCTTTGCTTACAATATCATCAACATCCAATAAAACAACTGCATCATCAGCACCGCCAATGCCGCAATCGTAGCAATCGTCCAATTGGTTTCGTTTTGATGCTGTATGTGCGGCAAAGGCGCGGACGGCTCGTGATAATAATGCCCCTGCTGCGGCAGATTGGCAGTCGGATTGTCGCCCACCAAAGTGAACACCAGATTATCCGTGCGTATCGTGATTTTATTTTGCTGTTCGCCGCCGCCCACAGGGGCAAACAGGCTGCCTGAATCCGATGAAGGTTCAACCACTTGCGGAAACTGCTTATCCGTGCGTTCGGCTTCCATCAAATTAAAGGCAAACTGCTGTTTGTCATCCATTTGTGCAAACGGACGGTTTTTTAAGGCTGCCTCGCGCAACGGCTTCTCTTCCGCTTTCGGAATACGGTAGTTTAGAGGCTCCCGAACGCCGTATTTTTCCTGCCATTGCGCCACCGTTTTACGCTCGCGCGGCGGCGCGTTACGCACCGGTTCAACGGTTTTGTGCATACGGTTCGGCGGCACATCCGCTTTTGCCGCACCGCCTTTCGGGACGGCATGACGGTTCCCGACTACGGCGCGGATAGGACGTTGCGGCTGTATCGGCGCATTAGGCTGCGGCTTGCGTTTTTTCACCAGCCGAAAAGCGTGTTTGCACTTCGGACACTGCGCTTTGCCTTGTTTGGCTGCCAATTCCTGCTTATCCAGCAGAATATTGCAGCTGCACTTGGGACAGGAAACTTTGATGATATTGCCCATAGCTCCGCCTTACCCGCGTTTTACGCCGCTCAAGCGTACCCAGCCTTCATCGCAAACGGGTTCGTCCAAATCAAACCATTCGGCATAAATGGCCGACAATTCGGCCGCCTGCTCTGCCAAAATACCCGACAAAACAATATGTCCGCCCGTTTTCGTACGGCCTGCCAACATTCCGCCCAGCATACGCAAAGGATTGGCCAAAATATTTGCCAACACCACGTCAAACTGCCGTTCAGGCAGCCTGTCGGGCAGATAAAAGGCTGCCTGAACGTTATTTTGCGCCGCATTATCCCTGCTGGATTTCAATGCCTGCTCGTCAATATCCACTCCCGCAGCGGAAGCCGCACCCAATTTCAAGGCCGCAACCGTCAGAATGCCGGAACCGCAGCCGTAATCCAATACCTGCGCTCCGTCCGGCAAATAAGCGTCCAACCACTGCAAACACAAGCGCGTAGTCGGGTGGCTGCCCGTACCGAATGCCAAGCCTGGGTCGAGTCTGAGATTAACTGCCTGTTTATCAGGCGTTTCGTGCCAAGTCGGCGTAATCCACAGGCGCTCCGAAATACGGATAGGGTCAAACTGAGACTGCGTCAATCTCACCCAATCCTGCTCCTGCAAAATATCCAAGCGGTATTCAGGCAGCGGCAAATCTATCACCCGCACTGCCGCAGCAACGGATGCGCCCGCATCGACACCTTCGCCGAACAAAGCAATAATGCGGCTTTGCTGCCAAATTTGCTGAACCGGCATACCGGGTTCGCCAAAAATAGGCTCTTCCCCGTCCGTGCCTGCAAAGGCATCTTCAATAGCAACGGAAAGTGCGCCGCAATCCATCAAAGCATCGGACAAAGCTTCGGCTACGGCTTCATGCACAGGAATACTGATTTGTTGGTAAGCCATTTACTTAAAAACATACAAAAAACTGCCGCATTTTAACACCAACTGCCCTGCTGTTGATGCCCACCGCTGCAAAAAGCGCATACACACGCCGTCCTTTTTTCAGGCAGCCTGCACCTCGCTGCGATTTACACCGCCGATTCGGCAAAATGCTTGCATTACACGGATTTGCCATTTAAAATGGCACGTTTTTTAATATCTGATACAAATCTTTAGGAGTTACACCTATGGCCAACAGCGCACAAGCCCGCAAGCGTGCCCGTCAGTCCCTGAAAAACCGTGCCCACAATGCCAGTCTGCGTACCGCATTCCGCACGGCCGTGAAAAAAGTTGTCAAAGCCGTGGAAGCCGGCGACAAAGCCGCTGCACAATCGGTTTTCCAAGAATCGGTTAAAATTATCGACCGCATCGCCGACAAAGGCGTTTTCCACAAAAACAAAGCGGCACGCCACAAAAGCCGTTTGTCTGCAAAAATCAAAGCGATGGCTTAAACATCAGCCAATTGAAAGCCTGCCTGAAACGTTTCAGGCAGGCTTTGTTTTTGCATCGATACTCGACTTGAATCCCAACATAATCGGCTTACACTTAATCTATCCGACACCGTTTTTAAGCAGCGCAGACATCACTACCAATTGATAACATAACGGGACAGGGCTGTTTTTCATTGCCGAAAATGAGCAATGGGCTGCGAATTGCTTCGCAGCCCACGCCCAGTGCCAAGACTTTGAAAATCTCAACTCTTACAAGAAAGAGTCGGGGTTGATTATATACCGCCGAAAATATTGCCAAGCTTTTTTCAGTATCCGCACACTTCCCGGCAAAAAGCCATGCAGCGTACCAACCGGCCGATTTACGCCGACTCGGCGGCCTTTTGCTTGAATACATCCCGTTACGCATACCCCTCGTACGCCATAGCCCGCTTCACAACCCGCCGCAGGATAAACACCGCTGTGGCCGTTATCGATGGCTGCCTGCACTTTCAGCTCTTAACGCGCGGATAGAGATTTCGATGTTGTCGGGAAAATGCCCCGCAAGATTTTTGAAGAGCCGGCCAATATTGACGGATACAAATAGGTTTCAGAGTCCCTGCATTTTTGGGCAAACCTTGAAACCTTTTAAGATTTTGGAGTTCGGGCGAAAAAATGCGAAAGTTTTTACCGCTTTTTATAAATACATTGAAACCATATTGGACACTTCCGTACTGTCGGACTATTTTCCTGAAGGCGGAGAAGAAAACAGCCTCTCTGACATATTGGACACTTCGTATCAGCGGACTGTTTTCCCAACATCAGTAATGTCTCATTCTCCAGCTGCCTGGAATCCGACATCAAAGCCTGCAAAGCAGACAACTTCTGAAATATTATTCATATTAATTAGAATGATATCACTCCAGATTCATCACACTTTATACCCAAACACTTCAGGCAGCCCAAATAGAAAGGCTGCCTGAAAATGTTTACCAAGGTATTTACAAACGGCGGGTATCGCTATTGACATCCCGATAAAGACGGATTAGGCGCGATGTAGAAGCATCGTGCGGTTGCGTTTTTTGTTCACCTTTCAACTCGGCGAGAATGGTTTTGGCCAACTGTTTGCCCAATTCCACGCCCCATTGGTCAAAACTGTTGATGCCCCAAATCACGCCCTGCACAAACACCTTATGTTCGTAAAGGGCAATCAGGCTGCCCATATCATGCGGGTTGATACTGCGCGGCAACAACATATTGCTGGGATGGTTGCCTTCAAATACTTTGTGTTTGGCCAACAGCCCGATGCGTTCTTCAGGCAGCCCTTGCGCCGACAAAGCTGCTCGTGCTTCCGCTTCGGTTTGTCCGCGCATCAATGCTTCGGCCTGTGCGAATACGTTGGACAGTAAAATTTCGTGATGTTCGGGCAAACTGCCGTGTTTGTGCAATCCGACAATAAAATCAATCGGGGCAACATGCGTGCCTTGATGCAGCAATTGGAAAAAAGCGTGTTGTCCGTTGATGCCGGTTGCGCCCCATACAATCGGCGAAGTGGCGGTTGCCACGCGGTTGCCGTCAAGCTGTACGCGCTTGCCGTTGGATTCCATATCCAATTGCTGGATAAAACGGGGCAAATGGTGCAGATGCTGGTCGTATGGCGCGATAACGTGACTGCCGTAGCCGTAAAAATTGATGTACCACACGCCAATCAGGGCAAGCAAAACGGGCAGATTATGCCGCAAGGGTGCTTCGATGAAATGCCTGTCCATCAAATATGCGCCGCTAAGCATTTCGACAAAATGTTCTTCGCCCAAATACAGCATAATCGGCAAACCGATCGCCGACCACAAACTATAGCGGCCGCCCACCCAATCCCAAAACTCAAACATATTGTCGGTATCGATGCCGAACTGCGCCACCGCTTCGCGGTTGGTGGACACGGCAATGAAGTGTTTGGCGATGTCCGGCTCGCCCGCGTATTGCAGAAACCACGCGCGTGCGGTATGCGCGTTGGTCAGGGTTTCTTGGGTGGTGAAGGTTTTGGAGGCGACAATGAACAATGTGGTTTCGGGGTTGGTTTTTGCCAAAGTATCGCTCAGCTGCGCGCCATCGACATTGGACACAAAATGCATACGCAAACGCGGATGGCCGTAGGGCTTCAGCGCGGTACACATCATCAGAGGCCCCAAATCGGAGCCGCCGATGCCGATATTGACGATGTCGGTGATTTCTTTACCGCTGTATCCGCGCCAACTTCCGTTGCGCACTTCTCCTGCAAAATCACCCATCTGCCGCAATACGCGGTTGATTTCCGGCATCACGTCTTTTCCGTCCGCCACAACGGGTAGATTGCTGCGGTTACGCAAAGCCGTGTGTAAAACGGCGCGTTGTTCTGTTTGGTTGATTTTGCTGCCGCCGAACATTTGCTGCATTTTTTCAGGCAGCCCCGATTCTTGCGCCAGTTCGACCAAAGCATCCAATATTTCGTCATTGATGCGGTTTTTGGAAAAATCCGCGTAAATCCCGCCCACGGTCATGGCATAACGTTCGGCACGTTCGGGGTCTCGGGCAAACCAATCGCGCAAGTGCACATTGCGGGTTTGCCCGTAAAGCCGTTGCAGTTTCTGCCATGAAGGAAAATCGTTGGGACGTTGCATGTTCCACCTTATTATCGAACGGGATAACTTATTTCATCCGATGCAAATTATCCCGTTGTTGAATCATATTGACTGTATTGCCGGCTGCCTGAACAGGATACGGTTTCAGGCAGCCTTCAAGCGTTGAAATCTTCATCGCCGATATGGTGGCGGCGCAGACTGCGTTTGCCTTTTGCCAATTGCAGACTGGCGGTTTCCCCCAAGCGCAAAGCCAAGCCGATGGCCAGCATATCGACAATAGCCAATTGCAGCAGGCGCGATGCCATAGGCGTATAGCGGTTGCTGTCTTCCCGAACCTGAACGGCCAAAACGCAATCCGCCAACTGCGTTAACGGGCTGTCGAGACGTGTAATCGCAATGACTTTCGCGCCGTTTTCTTTGGCGATACTCACAGCGTCCAGCACTTCTATCGAAGAACCCGAAATCGAAATCACCACCAACACGTCTTGCGGGCTGAGTACCGCCGCCGCCATCAATTGGGTATGGGTGTCGGAATAGGCCACGGCGGATACGCCGAAACGGAAAAATTTGTGTTGCGCATCTTGTGCCACAATGCCCGAATTGCCCACACCGTAAAATTCAATGCGGCGGGCGTGGGTCAGCATGGCAATGGCATTTTCCAACTCATGCTCGCTGATACTGCGGCGGCCGCCGAGCAAAGCGGCGGCGGCGTTACCCAACACTTTTTCCATGACATCCGCCATTGTGTCGTCCGTATTCAGCTCTTCATGCACATAAGGCAGTCCCGCTCTGCCGATACCCGCCGACAGCGACAATTTGAATTCAGGCAGCCCCTTATAACCCAAAGTACGGCAAAAACGGATAACGGTGGGCTGGCTCACGCCTGCCTTTTCGGCGATATCCGCCACCGCCGCATGAACAAACCATTTCGGCTCACCCAAAGCACACTCTGCCACCTTGCGCTCGGCAGTGGAAAGGGAGTTCAATTGTTCGCTGATTTTACTGAGCATAGTAACGAAACTTTCTGTTTTAGCGTTAAAAACGAAGCATAACAGGCTGCCTGAAACGCAACGGAGAATTGTAACAATATAACTCAAGCTGATAAAGGCATAAACGACAACCGCTTACGCATTCCGCCCCGATAACGGCACAAACAGATGTTGAAACAAAAACAATGCCGACAAACTGCGCGCATCGCCAAAATCGGGATTTGCCAACAGCAACGGAATATCCGAAACAGGCAGCGGCACGGTTTGCAGAGGTTCGGGTTCGTCTCCCGTTAAAACAGAAGGATACAAGTCTTCGGCGACAAACACATACATCGGACCATACATATGGCTGGGCGAAGAATACAACACGCGCAAAGGCGTGATTTGACGCGCGGCAAAACCGATTTCTTCCTGCAACTCACGGTTGGCCGCCTGCTCCGGCGTTTCCCCTTCGTCAATCAAACCTTTGGGGAAAGTCAGCTCGTAGCGTTCGGGGCCCACTGCATATTCCCGTATCATCAGCAACTCATTGCCGCGCAAAGGCAAGACCATCACCGCAGGTTTGCGCGCAGGCGTAAGCCGTTCGTAAGTGCGTTCCGCTCCGTTGCTGAAACGCAAATCCACGCTTTGCACTTGAAACACCGCAGTTTCGGCCGCTACGCGCACCGATAGGATTTCGGGCGGCGTCAGATTGTGTTGTAAATAATCCATGAAGTTTCCTTGATTGTCTTTCAGGCAGCCTGAAGAAAGATTCGGGCAGTTAAAGATACGCCGAATGGCAACAAACCGCTCCAAACGTTACAACCCGATATCCATAACGGCATACGCTAAAAAAACTTTTCAGGCAGCCTGAAAAATAACGACAAGCCCCGAAAATACTTTTCAGGCAGCCCAGATGAAAGATTCAGGCAGCCTGCGTACGGCAACTTTATCCGCTCCCGTTTTACGGGGAGAATGCGTGCCAATCCGACTAACGACATCACCGCTGCCCACTTTGATTTGCCCCCGTTTACGGGTAAGGCTTAAGTTCGTTTTCCGCAAAGTCGATGCACAAACCGACTTTATTTGCTCCCGCTTACGAGTCGAGGGCTAGAATGGAGACGGTTGCCGTTCGGCATACTTACCTCCAAAGCACGGGCATCAAAACAGTCATTATCGGCGTGGACGGCATCCAATCGGGCGTTTTATCCCCATAAGTACAGGCTTCAAAACAGTATATCGCAGCTTGCGCCGAACCGAAGTAAAACCCAACTGATTGTTTAATCAAAATATCTTCAGATTTACGCTCCGTTTAAGCCAAGCTGCGCGATAACGGAGATGAAGGAAGCGAATGCCGCGTACCCTACCGCGCTTTCGCGGTCAGAGCATCAAACCCGAGCGTTTCAGGCAGCCCGCAAATGACTTTCCAAAGCCACCGCCGCACCGGTAATGCCCGGATACTGGCTCAACACCACATAAACGGGAATCGCCGCCAAATACGCGTCAAACCGCCCCTTGCTCTCAAAACGGTTGCGGAACGGCGAATGTTTGAAATAATCAATAAAGCGCGGAATAATCCCGCCGCACAAATACACGCCGCCGCGCGCACCCAAAGTCAAAGCCAGATTGGACGCCACCGTGCCGAGCATGGCGCAGAAAATGTCCAAAGTCAGGCGGCAAAGCGGAAAATGGCCGCTCAAAGCGCGTTCGCTGATTTCGGCGGGCGTGAGTTTCTGCCGTTTCACGCCCTCGCGTTCCGCCAAAGCCTCGTAAATCAGCACCAGCCCCGCGCCGCTCAAAAAACGTTCCGCCGACACATGGCCGAATTTCTTTTTCGCATATTGCCAAATCATCACTTCGGCATCGTCAAACGGCGGGAAACTGGTGTGGCCGCCCTCGCCCGCCAACGGCACATAACCGGCCGGCGAGGGAATCAAACCGCTCACGCCCAAGCCCGTGCCGGGCCCGATAACGGCTTTGGGCGCGTTTTCCACCGGTTGCAAACCGCCGATTTGCACCAAATCGCTGTCGGCGGTTTGGGTAATCGCCAAGGCTTGCGCGGTAAAGTCGTTTAAAAACAATAAAGTTTCCAAGTGCAGGGCTTGGCGCGTGGTTTCAATGGAAAACGCCCAATGGTGGTTGGTCATCTGCACCCAGTCGCCGACAATCGGATTGGCAATGGCTACGGCGGCGTGTTTCACTTCGGGGTTGCCCGCGCGTTTGAAAAATTCTTTAACGGCATCTACCAAAGTCGGATAATCGTTACACGGCAAAACTTCCGTCTTTTCAAATACATGATATGATGTTTCCAAAGCAAAGCGTGCATTGGTGCCGCCGATGTCGGCTACCAGACGCGGATAGCTGCCTGAAAACTTGGCCGGCTCTTTAAGAGTAGAAGACATGGCAATCCGCCTTTTCGGAATGTAAAACACTGCTGACGGGATAAAGCGGCGATATGCCTTCCGCCGCCCGATGATAAACCGCTAATTTGTCTTCGCCGGCAATCGACAAATAAACGCGCGTGCTGCGCTCGATGGCCGCCAATGTCATGGAAATGCGTTCATGAGGTGCGGTAACGGGACTCACATGCAACAGCGGCTGCGGATAATCGGCACGCAATCCCTTGCCCAATTGCGGTGCCTGCGGAAACAGGCTGGCGGTATGTCCGTCCGCCCCCATACCCAATACCACAATATCGGGCTGTACATAATGTTGCAGTGCGAAGGATACGGCTGCCGCACTGTCTTTCAGGCAGCCTTCATCTGCGGCATCGTCCACCAGCGGCAGCCACCGTGCCGCAGCCGCGCGGTTTTGCAGCAGATATTGACGCACCAAAGCGGTATTGCTGTCGGGATGGGAGACAGGCACCATGCGTTCATCCGCCAAAGTGATATTGACACGCGGCCAATCCAAATCCTGCACGCTCAAGGCCTGAAAAAAAGCAATCGGCGATTTGCCGCCCGACACGGCAAGTGTGGCGCGTTCCTGCTTGTGCAATATATCGCGCAGGCTGCCTGAAACGGCCTGCGCCAATGCGCAAGCGGCCGCTTGGGCGTTAGGAAATGAATGGAAATGAAACACGGCGCTTCCTTAAAACCGATGAAAACAGACCGCATTGTAGCGCAACATTCCGATAAAAACCGCCATAAGGCGGTTTTAAGGTTTCAGGCAGCCTGAAACGAAACCCATCATGCTTCGCCACCCGGTTTACTGCGCTTGAAGAAAACTCTAACCGCTGCAATCAAAGCCGCCGCCCCCAGCACAATCACTTTGCCGAATTTGGCCAACAACACACCCAAGGCCGCAAACAAACCCAGTTTTTTCGCCGCCACGCCGCCAATCAGTGCCGCCAATCCGTACTCGGCCACTTTGTCGGTAGAAGAATCGAAATCGGTGTAACGCAAACCGGGTTTGAATTCGATATCGTTCAACAATTGCATGGCCAAAGGTTTGTATTGTTCGATAAGCGAGGTATCGGTAATCAAGGTTAGATTGATGTAGCCTTTGCGTCCCAGTACGAAAGTGTTGTAATTCACGCTGGCTTCGCTGTCTGAGGGCATGTTTTTTTCCTGAACGGCTACCGACCATACCAAGCGGTGCGTTGTATCGTCATAAGCGGGTTTCTGAATCCAACCGGTAACTTCCACTTCGGCAATATCTTTGCTTCGGCGGATTCGGTTTTGTTCTTCCGTGCCTTCTTTCAGACTCTGCAACATGGCGTCCACGTCCCAATCTTTGGCATCGTCGTCTTTGATATAGCCCGAATCGGTGTATTCCAAATCAAACCACCAAGCCAGCTCTTCTTCACTGTCGGGAAAAATCAGGCCGTAACGCTGCGGACTCACCGCATTGCCGAACATTTCCATGAGCTTGTTGGCATCATCTTTAGCAATAAATTTCATTCCCCGGGGCAAGTTCAGCACACCTTCCTCACCCAAGTCGATAACTTTCGGCCCGATTATTGCGCGTTTATCAATTTCGACAAACAACTGTTCGCGCTCCGATAACGCCTCCGAAGCCATCTCGTGTTCTGCGGCTGCCTGAACGGGAAAACCTGCCGCCAACAAAGCGGCCATCACACATGCCAACCATTTCTGCATCACATTATCCTCTTCATGAATCAATCAAAAATAAACTGTTTCAGGCAGCAGCTTGCAACGCCTGCTCCAAATCGGCGAGCAAGTCATCGATGTGTTCGATGCCGATACTCAGGCGCACCATGTCTTCGCTCACGCCTGCTTGCGCCAATTCTTCGGGATTGAGCTGACGGTGGGTGGTGCTGGCGGGATGGGTGGCCAAGGATTTGGCATCGCCGATATTGACCAGACGGGTAAACAGTTGCAGCGCGTCAATGAATTTGCCGCCCGCTTCCAAGCCGCCTTTGATGCCGAAACTGAGCAAACCGGATGCTTGTCCGCCGAAATCGCGTTGAATCAAGGCATGATAGCGGCTGTCGGATAATCCCGGGTAGTTCACCCATGCCACTTGCGGATGTTTTTGCAGATATTGTGCAACTTTCAGAGCGTTTTCGCTGTGGCGGGGCATACGCAACGCCAAAGTTTCCAGACCCTGCAAAATCAGGAAGGTATTCATCGGACTGAGCGCGGCACCCGTATTGCGCAGCGGCACAACGCGGGCGCGGGCGATAAAGGCGGCGGCACCGAACTGTTCGCTGTAATTCACGCCGTGATAGGAAGGATCGGGCGTATTGAGCACTTGGAAACGCTCTCCCCGCGTCCAATCGAATTTGCCGCCGTCAATAATGGCGCCGCCGATGCTGGTGCCGTGCCCTCCGATGTATTTGGTCAGGGATTCGACCACGATATCAGCACCCAATGCGATGGGGCGGCACAACACGGGAGAAGCTACGGTATTGTCCACAACCAGAGGCAAACCTTGTTCATGGGCGGCTCGGGCGAATGCGGGAATGTCAATCACATTGATGGCAGGATTGCCGATGCTCTCGCAATAGACCAAGCGGGTGCGTTCGTCCGTGTGCTTGGCGATGTCTTCGGGACGGTCGGGGTCGATAAAGCGCACTTCTATGCCTTGTTTGGGCAGGCTGTGGGCAAACAGGTTGTAGGTGCCGCCGTAGAGGGTTTGGGTGGCGATGATGTTGTCGCCTGCTTGGGCAACGGTTTGAACGGCATAGGTAATCGCCGCCATGCCGCTGGCGACACACAGCGCGGCAATACCGCCCTCCAATGCTGCCAAGCGTTGTTCCAACACATCGGTGGTAGGGTTCATGATTCGCGTGTAGATATTGCCCGCCACGTTGAGATTGAACAAATCCGCGCCGTGCTGTGTGTTGTCAAACGCATAACTGGTGGTTTGGTAAATCGGTACGGCGGCGGCCTTGGTGGTGGGCTCGGGTTTGTAGCCTGCGTGAAGGGCTAAGGTTTCGGATTTCATGGTTTTGCTTTCCCTGCGCGTGCAGTATCTGGTTTAAAAAATCGGAAGAGCGGTTCAAACGGCGCTTTCAGGCTGCCTGAAAAACAGCTTAAATATTCTCCGTAGGATTGTGTTCGGCTGTTTCCGTGCGTATGGTTTGTGCGGCGGCTTCATCGGTTTCAGGCAGCACAACAACCTCGGCGTTGTGCAAAGCGGTTTCTTCCACATCGCCCAACAAAGCCGCATAACGCCGTGTGTTGGCACCCGATTCCAATACGATTTTCACCGCCATCGTCAGCGGCACCGACAGCAGCATGCCCACCTTGCCCAACAGCCAGCCCCAAAACAGCAAGGACAGGAACACAACCAGCGTGGACAGCCCCAAAGTACGCCCCATCAGTTTCGGCTCCACCACATTGCCGATAACCATATTGACGGTAAACACTCCGATGGCGACCGCCGCACCCACGTCCATACCGTTAAGCACCAAAGCCTGCAAAATCATCGGCACAGCCGCTACAATCGAACCGATATTGGGAATGTAGTTCAGCAAAAACGCCAACGTGCCCCACAAAATCGCATATTGCACGCCGCACAAACGCAGCAGGATATAAATTAAAACACCCGTCATCAGGCTCATCAGCGTTTTCAACCCCAGATAACGGATAATGCCGTTCAGAATCCTACGGATATGTTCTTCCTGCCGCACTGCGTCCGCGCTGTTGCGGCTGAACGCCAGCGACAAACGGTGAATGCCGTTTTGCGCCTCAAACAACATAAACACCACCAACATCAAAACGATAAACGTATTACCCGCAATATCGGTAATGCCCATCAGCAAGCCGCTGGCGGAACCCATAATCGCCGACGGGTCGAGATACTCGTTGAGCATGGTCGGCGAAAATTCCAGCGGCAGATTAAAGCGCGACAGCATTTCCTGCAGGCTGCCCATACGTTGCGTCAACAATTCCCGATAATACGGCGCGGAAGCGACAAACGTCCGCGCGGCTGCCCGAACCATACCGAACAAAACCGAAATCACCGCAAACACCAAAGCAAACAATGCCGATACCGCCAGCCAATGCGGCACTTTGCGCTCGGTTTGCCAACGAATCAGCGGCGCACACACAATTGCGATAAACAAAGCCAGCAACACGTTCACCACAAAATCGGCCGCCGTACGCACGCCTGCCAAAATCACAATTACCGATGCGGCCGACAACACTGCACGCGACCACACCGCACGGCTTTGGTTCGCCGTTTTGTCTTTTTCCGTTTTCAACTGCTGCATATCCGTTTCTCCGCGCTGCTGCGCCATTACCCGTTTCAAAAACTGTTGCCGTTTGTCAGGCAAAAATTTTCAAGCCATATATTCATAAGGAAAAAACCATCTGAAAAGGGCTGGATTTTGGCGGCTTGATGAATGTAAAACACAAGCAAGCACTAAAGCCGCCTAATCTACTTAAACCTCTAAATCATTGATGTTTATTCTTAATCAGGTGACCCGCAACTAATCAATCATCATGTATTTTGCATACGCATTCATCAGTCCGGCCATAGTGAACATCATCATTAATAGAAAGTGAACATTATCTGTTAAAGCTTCTTTACCAGATAGCTAGCCTATTTTCCAGTGATGCGGAAATGCTTTCCTTTTGAGGCCGATTTATACGGGACGGCAATTCAAGTAAACATTTCCTGCTTTTAATTCTTTATCTAAAATAAGTTGCAAATCTTCACATAATTTTAAGTCGATTGGTAAGTTGATTGGAATTTTTCATCATTATGTCTTTATGTTAATTCCTGGTGTTAAGGCGTTTTGTACTTTACTGGGAATATAGTATTGCATCCCACCGCGGGCATCAAATCGTTCATCGGCTTTCGCTCGTTCTCTCCCCGCACAAATATCCCCGTTACCCCGTATGCACCGACTTCCGTTCTCATGGAGCGTCCGGATATCTTAGATTGCTGCCGTTTGCACAACAGGCTGCCTGAAAATCTAAAGCAGCCTGTCATCAGGCGTTTCAGGCAGCCTGAAGGCATGCATCGCCTGTTGCACTTCATACCAACCGCTTTCAGGCAGCCTGTTCTTCCAGCCACAGATTGCCGTCGCGCGCCAACAGGTCACGAGCCGCCTGCGGCCCCCAGCTGCCTGCCGCGTAAGTGTACGGTGCAACTTTACTCACCGCCCAATTGTCCAACACGGGCATCAGCCATTCCCAAGCTTTTTCCAACTCATCGCGGCGGTTGAACAGATTCAAACGCCCGTCTATCACTTCCCGAAGCAGAATTTCATAGGCATCCGCACGGCGGCCGGACATCGCCTGCCCCAAATCCAACACCATCTCGGCAGGCACGGTATGCAAACCGTTGCCCGCCTGTTTGACAAACCATCTCATGGAAACGGTTTCATCAGGCTGCAAACGGATAATCAGGCGGTTGGCATGCTGCGGGCCGAACCAAGTTTGCTGCCGCTCTTTGAAGTTCACCACGATTTCCGCCCTGCGCTGTGCCAAGCGTTTGCCCGTACGCAAATAAAACGGCACGCCCTGCCAACGCGGCGTATCCACTTCGGCACGGATGGCGACATAAGTTTCCGTTCTGCTGTCGGCGGGGACATGGCGCTCCTGCAAATAGCCTTTTTGACCGCCGTGGGCAACGTATTGGGCGCGGACGACATACTTATCGACATCTCCCGCCGTCATCGGCTTGAGCGCGGCCACCACTTTCAACTTTTCATCGCGCACTGCGTCCGCATCTTCGGATTGGGGCGGCTCCATCGCTACAAAACACAACATCTGCATGATGTGGTTTTGCACCATATCGCGCAACGCCCCTGCCGTGTCGTAGAATTCGCCGCGTTCTTCCACACCCAATTGTTCGGCGATGGTGATTTGCACCGAACGGATGTATTCCCTGCTCCATATCCGCTCCAAAAACACATTGCCGAAGCGCAAAGGCAACAGGTTCTGCAGCCCTTCCTTGCCCAAATAATGGTCGATGCGGTATACCTGCCCCTCTTTGAAATAGCGTGCCACATCATCGTTGATTTGCCGGGACGAAGCCAAATCGCTACCCAAAGGCTTTTCCAGCACAATACGGACATTGTCGGCATTCAAGCCCACTGCGGCCAAATGCCGGCAGGCTTCGGCAAAAAAACGGGGCGCAGTAGAAAGATAAATCACCACCGATGAAGCACTGCGCGTTTTGACCGCATCGGCCAAAGCGACAAAATGCTCGGGACGGGTAACATCCACAGGCAGATAAGTTATCCGCCCGATAAAACTTTGCCATGCGGTTTCACTGAAATGCTGTTTGATATGTTGTTTACTGTCGCTTTCCACCTTGGCCAAAAACTCTGCCGTATCCAAACGGCTGCGGCTCACAGCCAAAATCCGGCCATCCGGATGCAGCAGACCCGCCGCATGCGCCTGATACAGAGACGGCAACAGTTTACGCATCGACAAATCGCCCGTTGCACCAAAAATAATCAAATCAAAATCAGTCAGTTGATGCGACATTGTGTTTTCCCCTATCGGAAACGCTACAAAAATTTTTCAGGCAGCCTGAAAGCTGAACGCCGCGATACGTCAGTATCATTGCATCTTAGCCACCTCACCGCAGAAGCAACAGATTTTACAGCAAATCGCATTCAAGCCGTTATCCAAACACACCTGTGCCGACAGCAGTACCATCCGCGCCAAACCGCCCATGAAAACAATACCGCCAATCTCAAACGGTTCAGCCCCTTCTCCCGTTCAGGCAGCCTGAAACCGTATGAAGACGCCTACCCCCGCCAAGCGACACATGCCGTTGATTCCGCCCAATACCCATGGCGCGCCCCAAGCCGCTCCCCTTTCCCATTGGCACTACGGCTCCGACCCGCACACCCGTTTCCATACGTTTCCCAATCCCTAAGAATAACGTCCGTGCTTTCAGGCAGACGGTTGCGCCGATTCATCCAACCCGCCCTTTCATCCGACCGCACTACGTTCAGGCTGCCTGAAACCAGAAAAGCACCGTGCATTATGAATCCAAACAACATCACGGACATCAAAATGAAGCAACCGTTCCGACATTTGCATCACGCTCCATAACCATAGCAAAATCATTGCATTATCCCGCCTAACCGATTCATACGCAGTTGCCGCATCAAAGCGCAAAAATGCCTTCAGGCAGCCTGTTGGCTCACTTACAAGCGGATATTCATGACAACCGCACCTACCCCTTTTGGCTGCCTGAAAGCGGTTTCTTAATGTGACAACACACGATTCGTAACAATCTTACAACAACGGCTGCCGCCGAATAGAAAAACGCTTCCCATTCCGAGTTCACCGTTTCCATAAAGCCGATTACAAATCAACCATATCAATTTTCCGGTTTTTCACCCAATCATTCGCCCGAGCGATGTAATTAAGTTACAATAGCGATAACACGCAAGCATCGGAGAACGATTATGACGGTTATCCATCCCAAACTCCAAGCAGTTACCGAACGGATTATCGAGCGCAGCCGCCCCGGCCGAACGGCATACCTGCACCGTATCCGCGCTCTGCAGGCACGCGGCAAAGTCGAACGCAGCCAACTGGGCTGTTCCAATTTGGCACACGGTTACGCTGCCATGCCCGCAACCGTCAAAATCGAAATGCTGCGGGATGCAACGCCCAATTTGGGCATAATCAGCGCATACAACGATATGGTGTCCGCCCACCAGCCGTTTAAGTTTTTTCCCGACTGGATTAAGGACGAAGTCGGCAAACACGGAGCTACGGCACAAGTCGCGGCAGGCGTTCCCGCTATGTGTGACGGCATTACGCAAGGCCATGAAGGCATGGAACTTTCCCTGTTTTCGCGGGACGTAATTGCCATGAGTACGGCCATCGGCTTATCGCATCAAATGTTTGACGGCGCGATGTTTTTCGGAGTGTGCGACAAAATCGTTCCGGGTTTGCTGATGGGTGCGTTGTCGTGCGGACATCTGCCCGGGATTTTCATTCCCGCAGGCCCGATGGAAAGCGGTATCGCCAACAAAGAAAAAGCGCGTACACGCCAACTGTTCGCAGAAGGCAAGGTCGGACGCGAGGCTTTGCTGGCAAGCGAAATGGCTTCTTACCACAGCCCGGGCACCTGCACTTTTTACGGCACCGCCAATTCCAATCAAATGATGATGGAATTTATGGGATTGCATCTGCCCGGTTCATCGTTTTTCCATCCCAACAGCCCGATGCGTGAAGCGTTAACGCGTTATGCCGCAGCCCATATGGCGCAATCGGTGCGCAACGGCAGTATCAAACCGATAGGGGAAATGCTGTCTGAAAAAAATTTCATCAATGCGCTTATCGGCCTGATGGCGACAGGCGGCTCGACCAACCACACCATGCACTTGGTAGCGATGGCGCGCACGGCAGGTATTGTGTTGAATTGGGACGATTTCGACGATATTTCCGCCATTATTCCGCTACTTATCCGCGTATATCCGAACGGTCAGGCGGATGTGAACCACTTTGCCGCAGCGGGCGGTTTGCCGTTTGTCATACGGGAATTGCGCGATGCGGGTTTGCTGCATGACGATGCGGACACAGTGATGGGACGCGGCATGAAAGCCTATACGCAAGAGCCGTTTTTGTCCGAAAACGGTTTGCTGTGGAAAGATGCGCCTGCCGAAAGCGGCGATGAAAACGTATTACGCAAACGCGACAATCCGTTCTCGCCAGACGGCGGTTTGCGCCTGATGCGCGGCAACATCGGCCGCAGTGTGGTCAAAGTGTCGTCCATGCGCCCGGAAAGTTTTGTGATTGAAGCGCCTGCGATTGTGTTTGATAATCAGAAAGAAGTTTTGGCGGCATTCGAACGGGGCGAATTGGAACGCGATTTTATCTGCGTTGTCCGTTTCCAAGGCGCCCGCGCCAACGGTATGCCGGAGCTGCATAAGCTCACGCCGCCTTTGGGCATTCTGCAGGACAGAGGTTTCAAGGTCGCTCTGGTAACGGACGGACGGATGTCGGGAGCGTCGGGCAAAGTGCCTGCGGCCATCCATATGTCTCCCGAAGCCCTGATGGGCGGCAATATCGGTAAAATCCGTACCGGCGACCTATTGCGCTTTAATGCGCAAACCGGAGAACTCAACGCCTTGGTAGATGAAACCGAATGGAACAGCCGCGAAATACCCCAACCCGATTTAAGCCGCAACCACTACGGCATCGGTCGCGAATTGTTCGGCGGTTTCCGTGCACAAACCAGCAGTGCGGAAACCGGAGCAATGAGTTTCGGCGGCGGTTTCGGCTAACGCGAACCCGATTGTTTGGCTGTTCCATACAAGTTGGCGTGATATAGCCCCTACCCATTTCACGCCCGTATGATTGGTTCGCTATCAGCCCAATTTACCAAAGAACAACACCCGATTTTCAGGCTGCCTGAAAATCGGGTGTATAAATTGATAATTCCGTTAGAAATCGACCAGTTTTTCCGCATTAAACAAAGAACGGCGGCAAATGGAAAGATTGCCCCTGGCCCTGTCTATCACCATATACACAAACACATTGTCTTTATTGGTACACGGACAAATCAGATGATACTGTTTATAAAGGTTGATTTGAATGTCATGCAGCACATCGTCCGCATGCAGGCGGCGTTGGATTTTCAACTTGGCACGAATAATATCCACACAGCCTGCGGAGGCGATTTCCAAATCAAAAGCAGGGTCGTTGGAAACGGAAGCCATCATCATACCGCTGCCGAAATCCACTATGGATACGCCCACCACCCCTTTAATACCGGCCAATCCTTTTGCAATATCATCTAAAACCATCTTACTGCTTTCCGTCTTTTCAAACGTTTGCCTATCTTACCAAAAAAATACGGTTTTACAAAGAATACGGGCAAATCATAACGGTTTCACCGCAAAATCCGCCACAATTGCGCTCTGTATTTACTTTCAGGCTGCCTGAAAACCGTTTAGCCGCCCCAATTTACCCATCCCATCTGCCAAGTAAGCAAAATAACCGCACCAAAAACAATGCGGTAATAAGCAAACGGCACATAATCATGTGCGGATACAAATTTCAACAAGCCGCGCACCGCCAACAAACCCGACACAAATGCCGCCGTAAAACCGATGGCAATCAATCCCGCATCATTAGCCGTGAATTGGTTCAAGTTTTTATAGATATCGTAAAACGTTGCCGCCACCATCATCGGCACAGCCAGAAAAAAAGAAAATTCCGTTGCCGTTTTACGCTCCAGACCCCACAACATACCGCCCATAATTGTGCTGCCAGAACGTGAAGTGCCCGGAATTAAAGCAAAAATCTGCGCCATCCCTACCATCAATGCATCCAAAGGACGCATATCGTCCACAGCCGCCACTTTGGGCTTGCGGGCTTTGGTTCGTTTTTCAATCCATAAAATCAATATCCCGCCGACCAGCAAAGCGGCAGCCACGGTACGCGGGTCAAACAAATAATGTTTGATTTCCTTCCGAAACAACAGCCCCACTACGGCAGCAGGAATAAATGCAACCGCCAAATTCAACACAAAACGGTTCACCGCCGCATCTCTGCCCAAGCCCGATAAAGTATGAACAAAACGCTGCCGGTATTCAAATACCACTGCCAGTACCGCACCCAATTGAATAGCGATTTCAAATACTTTCCCATTACTGCGAAAATTCATCAAATCACCCAATACAATCAAATGCCCTGTGCTGGAAATCGGTAGAAATTCCGTCAAGCCTTCCACAATACCCAAAATCAAGGCTTTGAATATAATCAAAATATCCATATCTATTCTATCAAAACGGAAGTTGCCAAAACGGAAGTTGCCAAACCGCAATTCGCAATCCAATTATGATTGGCATACACTCCGACCGAAACTTGATTTGTCAAACTGCCATACCCCGCGCCGACATCGGCTATCCGCCAAACGGACGATGCGAGTACGGCCGACGCCCGCATCCGCTTATCTCATCGGCAAGCATTACGGCGGCGATTGCATGATTTCCATCCGAACCGTCTAGCGGCACTTAGACCCCAAAGATTTTTGCAACGCGCTGACCAGGCAGTGAACCGTTCAAAACACAAACACCAGCGCAAACCAAAAATTTCAGGCAGCCTGAAAGTATATTCAGGCTGCCTGAAAAAACAGGATTACTGCATGGCTTTTTTCACCAATCCCACGCCTGTACTTTTCGCGGCACCAACCGCCGCTTTTGCAGCAGGCTTAGCCATACGGCGCTCTTCACGCACTTTTTGCACCAATTCGTCTACCGTTTTGAAAAAATGCTCGTGCGAACCGTTTTGCAACACTTGGTATTTACCGCCGACAATCACGGTCGGCGTGCTGGTAATCCCGTATTCCCTCGTCCAAGCAGCCATATTATTGGCGGCCGCCTGTACGCCGAAAGTACGGTACATCGCCCAAATTCTCGCCCCGTTAAAGGATTTCTGCTCGAGCAGCCATGTTTTCAGTGCGGCTTCTTCATTCAATTTGATTCTGGATTTAACCATTGCTTGAAATATCGCATGATCGACTTTCGCCTTCGATACATTCGCCGCATTCACCGCTGCCGACAATTTGGCCAAATTCATATCGCGGTCGGCATCCCAAACAACGTGCTCGGTACGCAACACGGTATCTGAAGCAAACGTTTTCGCGTGCTGGTGCAAAGCAGGCTCCAAATCCGCACAATGCGGACACCAATACGCAAAGAATTCCACTACTTCAATCTTATCTTTTTGCAATGGTGCAACCGCAACGGGCATGACAATATAGTCTTTGCCTTCTACCGCAGCGGATGCGGGCAACGCAAATGACGCACCCAACAGGCACGCCGTCAAAAAGCGAACGATTTTTTTCATTTTCTATCCTTTCATGAAATTACTGTTTACGGGTAAACGAAGCAATACCGCTTTGCTGCAACTGCTGCTGTATAGCGGCTGCCTGAGCGCCGTCCATCACATCCGTTTGCACACGATAAACCGTTTTTCCCTCTAGCTGTACTTCGGCAACACGTGCAGACACGCCCAATAAAGCCAGTTTGGCACGCTGCGCGTCTGCCGATTGCAGATTGTTGTAAGACCCCATCTGCAGCAATACACGGCTGCCTGAAACACGGGGTTTGCTTTCCGTCTCAACCGGTTTTTCCTGTTTCAATCTTTCGCCGTTGAAAATCTGATCTAGCGTAAGCTGCGTTGTCTCGCGTGTATTTTTCTCGGGCGGCATATCCTGTTTGGGGCGCACTACCTCTTTCGGACTCTGAACGGGTTCGGGTTTCGGTTTCGCCATCACCGGAGGCGGAGCTTCTGCCGCAGGCGATTCATGCGTGCTCTGAAAATCTTCCTCGGCTTGAACCTGCCCGCTTGTATCTTGCGTAGCAACGCCGGCAAAATCCTGCGGCTCGGGAGGAGGAAGCAAATCTTCCAATTTCGGCTCGTCTGACGAAGGCGTGCGCGGCGGAGCAGGAGGTGCATTTTCTTCGGGCACTATAATCTGAGGTTTACCCTCACTGCCGCTCAATTGAGGTTGTTTGAACACCTGTTCGCTGTTACGGTTTAAAACAAACAGCAACGCAGCTACAATCAGCAATGCGATAATCAAACCGCCGATAAAACCGACAATAACCTTTCCATATTGATTTTTTTTATTCATGTCCACTAAAACTTTTCCAATCTAAATCTGGGTGCGCCGCATCATCACGGAAATAAGCGGCATTTTAACAAATTTAAAGACACCGGGTGCTAAATATACAGCCCGAACGAATCTAAGACCATTCTTCCAAAAACTCTTCCCAATGCGGTTTTTCGGAAGCGATACCGTATAAATATTCACGCAATTTTTCGGTTTCCGCTTCATAGCTCTCTCTGTCCAGCGCACCGCTTATCAAGCAAAAACGCAGATAAACCAAATAAGTATTGGCGGCATCGGTTTCACAATAATCACGGATTTCTTTCAAATTGCCTGCCTGAAACGCCGTCCACACCTGGCTGCCGTCCATACCCAATTTCCCCGGAAAGCCGCACAACTTCGCCATATCATCCAAAGGCACCGCCGCACGCGATTGATACAGCGACAACATATCCATCAAATCACAATGCCGCTGATGATAGCGGTTTAAATAGTTATCCCATTTAAAATCGCGACTGTCGTGAAAATCACCGTTACCGACATCCCAATAACGCGGCGCCGCCACACCGTGTATCAGCGAACGATAATGCAACACCGGCAAATCAAATCCTCCGCCATTCCAACTCACCAAGCGGGGCGTATATTCCCCGACCAAACGGAAAAACTCGGCAATCACGGATGCCTCGCTATCCTGTTCCGAACCCAAAGTTCCGATATGGATACGCTCCCCCCAACGCAAACAACACGAAACCGCCACCACGCGATGCAAATGATGCTGCATAAAGTCGCTACCCGTTTTGGCTCTTCTCTGCTGCGCGGCATACTCGGCGACTTCCTCATCGCTTACATTTTCAGGCAGCCCGTATAACAAACGTACCGCCTGCACGTCGGGAACGGTTTCAATATCGAAAGCAAGAATAGGCATCATGGCAAAGATTTCCAAACGGTATTCCAGAGCAGGATTGTGGCAGGAAACAGGCTGCCTGAAAAGGCAATGATATGTGAATCAATGAAAAAACGCCTGCCGTATGAAAGGCAGGCGTTTTCGACAGCAATCGGCTTACACTTTGGCAGCGGCAGCCACTTCAGCGGCATAGTCCACCACTTTTTTTTCAATACCGTCGCCCACTTTATAGCGCACGAAAGAAATCACTTCGGTATTGTTTTCTTTCAGGAATTGGGCAACAGTTTGGTCGGGGTTCATCACAAACGCCTGACCGTTCAAAGTGATTTCGGCCAAGAATTTTTTGATACGGCCTTCCACCATTTTGGCAGCGATATCGGCAGGCTTGCCTGATTCAATCGCTTGCTGGGTATAAATGTGGCGTTCTTTTTCCACAGTCTCGGCATCCACTTCCGCTTCGCTGACACATTGGGGTTTCGCCGCAACAATGTGCATACCCACTTTACGGGCGATATCTTCAGAACCCTTGAATTCGACCAATACGCCTTCGGTAGCGAGCGCACCGTGGATATAGGCGGTCAGGCTGTTTGCGGTTTCAATCACTTGGAAACGGCGTACGGACATATTTTCGCCCAGTTTGGCAATCACGGCTTTGCGCTCGTCTTCAACCAATGCGCTCAATTGTTCCACATCGGCGGGTTTTTTCGCTACGGCTGTTTTGGCAACCGAATTGGCAAACGCAACAAAACCGGCATCTTTGGCAACGAAGTCGGTTTCGCAGTTCACCTCAACCAATGCACCGACGTTGCCTTCGACCGCATAGGCCAAAACGCCTTCCGCAGCAGTACGGCCGGCCAGTTTACCGGCTTTCGCGCCTGATTTGATGCGCAGGATTTCTTCGGCTTTTTCCATATTGCCATCGGCTTCAACCAAGGCTTTTTTGCATTCCATCATGCCCAAACCGGTAGCGGCACGCAGGTCTGCAACCATTTTCGCAGTAATTTCTGCCATGTTGTTCTCCAATACTTTTAACGTTGCAGGCTGCCTGAAAACCTTTCAGGCAGCCTGAAAATGAAAGCCTTATGCGGCGGCGGCCTGTGCGGCGGCTACGGTTTCGGCTACGGCTTGGTTTTTGCCTTCCAATACCGCATCGGCAATACCGCGGCAGTACAAACGGATTGCTTTGGCAGAGTCGTCATTACCCGGAATAACGTGTTTGACATTCTCGGGGCTGTTGTTGGTATCGACTACGGCAATCACGGGAATACCCAATTTTGCCGCTTCCACCAGAGTACCGTGTTGGTAACCGGTGTCAATCACAAAAATGGCATCGGGCAAACCTTTCATATTTTTGATGCCGCCCAAAGAGCGTTCCAGTTTTTCCACTTCGCGGGTCATATCCAACAGCTCTTTTTTGTTATAGCTGCCGTTGTCCGCATTTGCCAATACGGCGGCTTTTTCTTCCAAACGTTTGATGGATTGTTTTACCGTTTTGTAGTTGGTCAGCATACCGCCCAACCAACGGTGGTCGACATAGGGCATACCTGCGCGGGTAGCTTCTTCCTTAATGATTTCACGCGCTTGACGTTTCGTGCCGACAAACAAAACCGTACCCTTATTGGCAACCAAACGGCGTACGGCTTCTTGCGCCTCTTGGAACAGGGGCAAGGTTTTTTCCAAATTGATGATATGGATTTTGTTGCGTGCGCCGAAAATGTATTGTTCCATTTTCGGGTTCCAGTAACGGGTTTGGTGACCGAGGTGTACGCCGGCTTCCAGCATTTGGCGCATGGTAACTTGAGACATGAATTTTCCTTAAAGATAAAGGGTTAAATACAAACATTCCGCGTAATACCGCTTAAAACGACAGTATCAGAACTTTCAGGCTGCCTGAAAGCACCCTTTGACGGGAATGCGTGGATAAATAAAAAACGCTCCCCTTTAGGAGAAGCGCGCGCATTTTAGTGGAAATTCATTGTTCGGGCAAGACGTTCTGCGGTTTTGCCGGCATATTTTCCCGTTGTTTCATCAATCGGTTGCGCCGCCGTACCGCCGCCGCCCAAAACATGAACAAAGTGGGCAGAATCGTCCAAAAAATCAGATAAATCACGATACGGGCGATGCTTCCCTGCGCCAAAGCAAACATTAAGGTAGTAAAAATATAGCCGATGGCCACAATATGCCACATAACACCATTCCTTTCACTCAATATTCAAACCGCATTATTCACTTAAACCCATATCGCGCAAATACCGCTTAAATCTGCCGGACTTCAATATTTCAAAAGTTAACAAGCAACAATTGTCGGTATGGCAAAAAAAGCCTATGATTGCAGTTAATGATTTGTTCTTGATTTTAACAACGGAGAAACCATTATGCCCTCATTAGTCCAATTGGTGAATATTCACGGACACCGCCTATACGTCAGTCCGAACTTTATCCGCCGCCTTGAACCTCGCGGAGACGAACCGCCTACCACTTTGGTTACATTCAGCGACGGAGACGGAGAAAGGGCGTTTGAAGTGGTCGGAGAACTGGACGAAATCGCAGCCGCCGTTAATGCCTGCATGAACTAAACCCGATTACGCAACAGGCAGCCTGAACTGCCTGTTTTTTTATCGGCCAAACTACCGATGTCGGCGCACAAACCCTGTTAAAAACCTTATAATCCCGCCTTCTTTCACCTTCCGTTTACCGACATGTCCGCCACACCCCTGCTCGATACCGTCCGCACCCCCCAGGATTTGCGGTTGCTTTCGCTGTCGCAATTGCCGCAACTTGCCGAAGAGTTGCGCGCCTTTCTATTGGAAAGCATCAGTAAAACAGGCGGCCATTTCGCCAGCAATCTGGGGGCGGTAGAATTGACGATTGCCCTGCACTACGTTTACGACACGCCAAACGACCATTTGATTTGGGATGTCGGACACCAAAGCTACCCCCACAAAATCCTCACCGGCCGCCGCGACAAAATGCACACTATCCGCCAATACGGCGGCTTGGCAGGTTTTCCCAAACGCTGCGAAAGCGAATACGACGATTTCGGCGTCGGCCATTCTTCCACTTCTATCGGTGCGGCATTGGGTATGGCGGTTGCCGACAAGCTTTCAGGCAGCCCCGCACGCAGCGTTGCCGTTATCGGCGACGGCGCCATGACTGCCGGCCAGGCATTCGAGGCACTCAACTGCGCAGGCGATATGGACATCAACCTGTTGGTGATTTTAAACGACAACGAAATGTCGATTTCTCCCAATGTCGGCGCACTGCCCAAATATCTGGCACGCAACGTGATGCGCGATATGCGCGGCGTACTGCACAACATCAAAAACCAATCCGCACCGCTGCTCGACAAACTGCCTGCCGTCAAAGAAATCGCCGCCAAAGCCGAACACACCATCAAAAGTTTGGCAGGCGAAAGCGAACACATCAAGCAATCCCTTTCCCTGTTTGAAAATTTCGGTTTCGACTACACCGGCGCGGCAGACGGACACAACGTTATCCAACTGGTACACACCTTGCGCGAACTGCGGCAACGCAAAGGCCCGCAACTGCTGCACATCATCACCAAAAAAGGACACGGCTACAAACTGGCCGAAAACGACCCCGTCAAATACCACGCCATCGGCAAAACGCCCGCCGCTTCAGGCAGCCCCGCCGCCCGACCCACCTACACCGACATTTTCGGACAATGGCTGTGCGACCAAGCCGCGGCAGACGACAAACTGGTTGCCATCACACCCGCCATGCGCGAAGGCAGCGGCTTGGTCAAATTCGAGCAGCAATTTCCCGACCGCTATTTCGATGTCGGCATTGCCGAGCAACACGCCGTTACCTTTGCCGCAGGCCTGGCTTGCCGCGGCATCAAACCCGTTGTCGCCATCTATTCCACCTTTTTGCAGCGCGGTTACGACCAGCTGCTGCATGATGTCGCCCTGCAAAACCTGCCCGTCTTGTTTGCCATAGACCGTGCAGGCATTGTCGGCGCAGACGGCCCCACCCATGCCGGCGTATACGATTTGAGCTTTTTGCGTTGCGTACCCAATATGGTTATCGCCGCACCTTCCGATGAAAACGAATGCCGGATGCTGCTTTCAACCTGTTATGCACTCCGACAGCCTGCCGCCGTACGCTATCCGCGCGGTTCGGGTTGCGGCGCAGAAGTTTCAGGCAGCCTGAATACCGTTCCCGTAGGTAAAGGCATCATACGCCGCCAAGGCGTGAAAACCGCCTTCATCGCCTTCGGCAGCATGGTTCAGGCAGCCTTAAACGCAGCGGAAACGCTCGATGCCAGCGTCGCCGATATGCGTTTTGTCAAACCGCTGGATACGCAATTGCTACAGGAATTGGCACACACCCACGATTATTTGGTATGTGTGGAAGAAAACGCCGTAATGGGCGGCGCGGGCAGTGCCGTATTGGAAGCATTGGCACAGATGAATATCGTCAAACCCGTCCTACTGCTGGGTATTCCCGATATGGTTACGGGACACGGTGACGCAGACAGATTATTGTCGGATATGGGTCTATGCGCAACAAATCTGCTTAATAAGGTAACTGATTGGCAAAAAAGAGTAAAAATAATCTCCCAAACAAACTGTATTTGATACTCCGTTCAAACATTACAGATATACCGAACATACTTTATTTCCCATGCAGCCTGCCGTCTTAAAGCAAGAATGAATAACAATGATTGATACCCAACCCGCACGACGGCACCCTGCAACCGACATCAAAAATCCTACTCATATTTGTCAAGAACTTAACAAAATCCGCATTAACAACAGCAAACAAACAGATATCGCTGCCGAAATTATTCGGCTGCACAAATAGTCAATTAATGCCATATTCGCTTATCGGCTTACTCACATAAAACAGGCTGCCTGAAAATTTCAGGCAGCCTGTTTACAATCCCAATCCGGCTCTGTTTATTTTTCTTCGCCGAACCATTGGCGATAGATTTTTTCGTACGTACCGTCTGCCCGGATTTGCGCCAAGCCTGCATTGACCGCTTCGCGCAAACCGTCGTTTCGGCCTTTTTTGAAGGCAAAGCCGTACTGCTCTTTATCGAAAGAAGGATCGACCAGTGTAATCAGTTTCGCATTAGGATTTTGCTGCGCGTAATAAGCCACTACGCTGCTGTCGCCCACTACGGCGTCCACGCCGCCGCTTTCGAGCTCTTTAAATGCCAGCGGCATGGTTTCAAAGCGTTTAATCCATTCGCTGTCTTTACCCTGCAAATCCTGCAAAATCAAATCGCCTGATGTGGCTGCCTGAACGGATGCGGTGCGCTCCTTCAAATCGGCAAACGATTTGATGCTGTCGGCATTGCGTGCGGTAGTAACAATCATTTGGGTGGCTTCAAAATAGGGGTCTGAGAAGTCCAGCTGCTGTTTGCGCTCGTCGTTGATGGTGATGCTTGCCAAACCGATGTCGCCATCGCCTTTGTCCACATGGGCAAACAGTCCTTCAAACGGCGTATGCACAAATTCCAATTTAACGTTTTGGCTTTTGGCCGCCGCATCCAAAATATCGTGCGAGAAACCGACTACTTGGTTATTTTCCTGATATTCCATAGGAGCATAGGTCGCATCGGTGGCAACGATATAGGTTTTATCGATATTCAAACCTGCCGGTGCCGATGCGGAGCCGGCCGTTTCTTGGGCTTCACCACCGCAGGCAGCCAGCAGTATGGCGGCAGAAATGGCAGCCAGTGTTTTGATTTTCAACATAGTATTTTCCTAAATAGCACTAAGCAGATGTTTCAGGCAGCCTGAAATCACTGCAATATGACTTCGACACGGCGTGCTTCGGCTGCATTGCCGCTTCCTGTGATATTTTCAGGTTTTTTCATTTCGATACTGTCTTCGGGAACGCCCGCACCGAGTAACAGGTCGCGTACGTTAAACGCGCGTTCTTTAGACAATTTGGCGTTCAGCTCGGCACTACCGCTGCTGTCGGCATAGCCGGTAATCACGACTTTTTTGCCTTGTTTCACGGCTTCTACAACCATTTTGGCAGTTTCGTCCGCACCTTCGGCGGGAGCGGAAGTGCCTGAAGCAAAATAAAATTTAATGACATTGTCTTCTATGATGATAACGGATTCATCGGCTGCCAATTTATCGGCGGGGGCAACCATGCCTTCGGTTTGTACGGCTCCGTTTGCAGCGGCAACATTGGCGGCTTCTTCCTCGTCGGCGGGGATACTGCCGTGTTGGTGAGCCATGTGTTGGGCATCCATCGTTTCCGCATCAGACGAAGCGGACAGGTGGCTGTATACGGCAAAACCTATGGTTGCGGCCGCAGCCAGCGCGGCGGCACCCAACGCAAACCAGATGCCGATGCGTTCGTAGTGGTTGTTTTCATCCTCTTGGAAGGCAGCGATATTTTTTTTCTTGGCTTTGAAATCCATGTGGGCGTCCTTAATTACGTAAAAGGTTGTAAAGAATGCGGCATTATATTACATGATGTGCTGGGGGGTTAAATTTTTAACGGCAAGGCTGCCTGAAAAACGGCAGAAGAAATGAAAAGTAACGCTCTGGTTTGACGTTTGCGGCAGATTATTGTGGAAATGCCGCCCATTTGCCCTGCTTAACTATTTTAATGCCTATGCGGCTGCCCACTGAATAATCTTCTTCCACGCTGCCGTGCATATGCAGGGCTTCGCCATTATCCAAACGCAACATGTAATCGAAATAATGCCCGCCGAAATGTTTGGAGGTGATTTCCGCGGTGAGCGGGCTGCGTGCCGAAAAAGCCAGATACTCGGGACGCACCAAGATATTCAGGCTGCCTGAAAGGTTTTCCGCCACCTCCAAAGAACCCAATGCGGTATTGACGGCTCCCGAAGTGTCCGCTTGCGCACGGATGAATATGCCTTCTCCGATAAAAGCGGCCACAGCGGCGGTAGCGGGTCTGCGGTATAAGCCAGCCGGGGTATCCCATTGTTGCAGGCGGCCTTCGGACATCATGCCGACTTTGTCGGCAACGGCAAAGGCTTCGCATTGGTCGTGCGTAACCATCACGGCGCTGATGTTCTCCTGCTTGAGCAGACGGCGGACTTCGTGCGACAGCCGTCCGCGCAAATCGCTGTCCAAGCTGGAAAAGGGTTCGTCCAACAATACCAAATCGGGTTTGGGAGCCAAGGCTCTGGCTAAGGCAACGCGCTGTTGTTGTCCGCCCGAGAGTTGGTGCGGATAGTGTTTGCCGTAGTCGGGCAATCCGATGAGCTGCAACAATTCGCCGACACGTTGATTTTTTTCGCTCCGGCTCCGGTCATTCAGGCCGAAAGCAATATTGTCGGCCACATTCAAATGCGGAAACAGGGCATAGTCTTGAAACACCATGCCGATACGGCGCTGATGTGCGGGAACGTTCAGGCTGCCTGAAAACAGTGTTCTGCCGTTTAATTCGATACTGCCTGCCTGCGGCGTTTCAAAACCGGCGATGCAGCGCAAAGCGGTGGTTTTTCCGCAGCCCGAAGCACCGAGCAGACAGGCGGTTTCGCCCGCTTCCAACGCAAAAGAAAAGTCCTGCAAAACCGGTTTGCCGTCAAAAGCAAGTGCCAATTGGGATACGTTTAAAATCATGAAACCTGTTCCGTACGCGAAAGTAAGATAACGGGCAGCAGCCCTGTTGCGATAATGAGCAGCGCAGGCAGCGCAGACTCGGCATACAGCCCTTCGGCATTGAAGGAATAAATCACCGATGACAATGTATCCCAATCATACGGGCGCATCATCAGCGTAATCGGCATTTCCTTCATAATATCGACAAAAGTCATCAATACGGCGGTGGCAACGGAGCCTTTGAGCATCGGCAGATACACTCTGCGCAACACACCCCATGAACCGCACCCGAGCGAACGCGCCGCTTCGGGTTGGCTTGGGCTGATGCGTTCCAAACCTGCCTCTACGGAAGAATAAGCCACTGCCAGAAAACGCACCAAATACGCCAGCAGCATCACCGCCAGCGTACCTTTTAAAATACCCGTCGTGCCTTCGGGAAACGAAAAACGACTGATGAGAAAGTTGTCCAAATAAGCCACCGGTACGAATATCCCCACCGCCAATACCGTTCCCGGTACGGCATAGCCCAAAGTGGCGATTTTGGCGGCAACTGCGGCAAAACGGCTGCGGTCGGCACGTTTTGCCAACGCCAGCAGTAAAGCGACAGCGGCCACGCATACCGCCGCGATTGCCGCCGCAGTAAACGAATTCTGTGCCTGTCGCAGCAAATTACCGCTCCAGCCCGTTTCCCAAGTATCCGCCGCCCACCACAACAATTGCAGCAATGGAGCAACAAAAGCCAATACCAGCAACAGCATACAATAAGCAGATGCCGCCCATTTCAGGCTGCCTGAAAGCCTTTTGCGCATATGCCGCTGCGCCTTGCCCGCACGCTCGAAACGGCGTCTGCCCCTGCTGAGCTGCTCCAACGCCACCATCACAAATACGAAGCCGATTAATATCGCCGCCAACTGTTTGGCAGTCTGCAAAGAGAAAAAGCCGAACCAGGCCTCATAAATCGCAGTTGTGAAACTGCCGTATCCAAACACCGCCACCGTACCGAAATCCGCCAACACTTCCATCAATGCCAGCAGAGTTCCGCCTGCAATCCAGGGCCTTGCCATCGGCAACGCAATTTTGAAAAACGAGCGCAAGGGCGACAAACCCAACGATGCTCCCGCTTCCAAAGCACGCTGCCCCATGCCCGAAAAGGCGTTACGCGCCAACAGATATACATAAGGATAAAAGCACAAACTCATTACCGCCAGCAAACCCCAACGGTTTCTGATTTCAGGCAGCCCGTTCTCCCAGCCCCTGCTTTCGCGCAGCCAAGTGCTTATCCAGCCCGTGTAATCGAACACGCCAATCCAAGTGAATGCCGCCACATAAGCCGGTACCGCCAAAGGCAGCATCAATGCCCAAAAGAAAAATCCGCGCATGGGAAATTCATACATCGCCGTCAGCCAAGCCGCCGAAGTACCCAAAAACGCTACGCCGAATGCCACGCCCGCCGCCATGAACAAAGTATTTTTCAATAGCTCTGGCAATTGGTAATCCAGTAAAAACGCCCAAATTTCCGCATCAAATTCCCCCAATGCGGCAATAATCACCGACAGGGGCACAACTACCAATAAAATGCACAAAGCCAGCCATACGCGCGGCAAAAAAGTTTTCATCATAAAAATTCAATTACGGTTTCAGGCAGCCCCGCTCCGGACAAGCGATGCCGAAGCAGACGATTTCAGACAACCTTGATTTATCAACCCGGTATCAACAATAAAGATTATAGCCGAAAACCGCCAACTGCGAAATTTAATGATAACTTCTATTGTTTACAACCAAACTTTACTCTAGAATGAGAGTGTTTTTCATTATCTGTGGCAAACACGCTGCCTGAAAGGCAGTGGCACGGTTAAACGAAAACACGGCAAACCAACCGAAGGATTTGCACCTTTCCACCGCATTTTTGAGGAGTTACCCATGTTGAAAAAAATTCTGGCAGTATCACTGGCAGCATCCTTAACCGCACCTGCGGCACTGGCTTCCGAGCTTGTGGTATACACCGCACGCGCCGAGCATCTGGTTAAACCCATCGTAGAAAAATACGAACAGAAAACCGGCACCAAAGTCAAACTCATCGTTGACCGCAATGCGGGCGCACTGATGGAACGCCTGCGCGCAGAAGGCAGCAACACTCCCGCAGACGTATTGCTGGTTGTGGACGGCGGCAACCTTTGGCAGGCCGTGCAAATGGATTTGTTGCGCCCAGTTGATTCCAACGTATTGAAAACCAATATTCCCTACCATCTGCGCGATCCGGAAAACAAATGGTTCGGCTTATCGGTACGCGCACGCACGATTTTCTACAATCCCGAAAAAGTGAAGCCGGCCGAACTCTCCACCTATGCCGATTTGGCCGACCCAAAATGGAAAGGCCGCCTGTGCTTGCGCGATGCAGCCAGCGTTTACACCAAATCACTGGTAGCCACCATGATTGCCAACTTGGGCGAAACAGAAACCCAACGCATACTTGAAGGTTGGAAAAACAATCTTGCCGTCAATACCTTCCCCAAAGACGATGACGTGCTCAAAGCCATTGATGCAGGCCGCTGCGATGTCGGTATTACCAACACTTATTATTACGGCCGCATGCTGGACAAAAACCCCGCACTGAAAGTCAAACCGTTCTTTGCCAACCAACAGGAACACGGCACGCACGTTAACGTATCGGGCGGCGGCATTACCAAGCACAGCCGCAATCCGGCGGAAGCACGCAAATTCCTCGAATGGCTCAGCGGCAGCGAAGCGCAAAACCTGTTTGTCGATGAAAACCGCGAATACCCGGCCAACCCCAAAATCGCTCCGCACGGCACAATAGCGGCATGGGGCAAATTCAAACAGGACATCATCAACGTATCCGTGGCAGGCAGCAACCAGAAAAAAGCCATCATGCTGATGAACAAAGTCGGTTACGACAAAGCACCCTCAAAATAAACTTTCCGGTTGGGTCTGAAACGGCGGTTCATCCGAACCGCCGAATAGAAAAAGCCCGCAGTTTATATTGCAACAGGGCTGCCTGAAACTTTTTCAGGCAGCCCTGTTGATTGTTTCTACCATCACGGTTGCGGTATCTTGCCTATCGCAGCAATTGATTTTCCATACCGTATCATCCGTTTAAGCCGTACACACCCATACAGGTATGAAAGCAAACAAATCAAGGCATACAGGCCGTTTCCCGCAACTTTCAGGCAGCCTGAAACGCCCGTCTGCGACTATTTGTCCCTTATCTCCCCCTGTTATCCGCATTCAAACCGCATCGCATTACTTGACCAAATTACTAGGTTATTGCACAATCCCCACTCACACAGGCACTTTTCCAAAACCATGCGACTGACTACCAAAGGACGTTTTGCCGTAACTGCCATGATAGATTTGGCCATGAACGCCCAAACCCGAGCAGTAAAGCTCAATGCCATCAGCCAACGGCAACACATTTCCCTTTCTTATCTGGAACAACTGTTTAGCAAGTTGCGCCGTGCGGGATTGGTGGAAAGCGTGCGCGGGCCGGGTGGAGGCTACATTCTCGGACGCAGTGCCGACAACATCAATATCGCCGACATTATTGCCGCCGCCGAAGACCGGCTCGATGCCACATTGTGCAACGGCAAAGCCGATTGCCACGGCGGGGCACCCTGCATCACCCATCATCTATGGGAGAATTTAAACCATACTATCCACGATTATCTCAGCAGCATCACGCTGGCGGGATTACTCAGTCAACAACAATCCGAAACAGAAGATACCGTTATTACCCGTTTTAATTAAAACACAAAGAAAGCACGAACCATGACCATCAAAACCCCCATTTATCTGGACTATGCCGCCACCACCCCCGTTGACCCGCGCGTGGCGGAAAAAATGATTCCCTATCTGACCGAACACTTCGGCAACCCCGCCTCCAACAGCCACAGCTTCGGCTGGACGGCGGAAGAAGCGGTAGAAAACGCCCGCGCCGAAATCGCCGCCCTGCTGAACGCCGATGCCAAAGAAATCGTGTTCACTTCCGGCGCGACCGAGTCCAACAACCTTGCCATCAAAGGCGCGGCGCAGTTTTACAAAACCAAAGGCAAACACCTGATTACCGTCAAAACCGAACACAAAGCCGTGTTGGACACCATGCGCGAATTGGAACGTCAGGGTTTTGAAGTGACCTATTTGGGCGTGAAAGAAAACGGTTTGCTGGACTTGGACGAACTGAAAGCGGCGATTCGCCCCGACACCATTTTGATTTCGGTGATGTGGGTGAACAATGAAATCGGCGTGATTCAAGACATTCCCGCCATCGGCGAAATTTGCCGCGAACGCAAAATCATTTTCCATGTGGACGCGGTTCAGGCAGCTGGCAAAACCCCGATTGACGTGGAAGCGGCGAAAGTGGATTTGCTCTCCGTATCGTCCCACAAAATTTACGGGCCCAAAGGCATCGGTGCGCTGTATGTGCGCCGCAAACCGCGCGTGCGCTTGGAAGCGCAAATGCACGGCGGCGGACACGAACGCGGTTTCCGTAGCGGCACGCTGCCCACGCATCAGATTGTCGGCATGGGCGAAGCTTTCCGCTTGGCGCGTTTGGAATTGGAACAAGACCGCGCCCACGCTTTCAAACTGCGCGAGATTTTTCTGAAAGGCATTGAAGGCATTGAAGAAGTGTACATCAACGGCGATTTGGACAGCCGCGTGCCGACCAATTTGAACGTGAGCTTCAACTATGTGGAGGGCGAAAGCCTGATTATGGCGGTGAAAGAATTGGCGGTTTCAAGCGGTTCGGCGTGTACTTCAGCCAGCCTTGAGCCGAGCTATGTGCTGCGGGCGTTGGGGCGCAATGACGAATTGGCGCACAGTTCGCTGCGCGTTACTTTCGGGCGCATGACGACAGAAGAAGAAGTTGCCTATGCCGCCGAACTCATCAAATCCAAAATCGGCAAACTGCGCGATTTGTCGCCCTTGTGGGAGATGTTTAAGGACGGGATTGATTTGAGCAAAGTGGAGTGGGTGGAACACTAAACTTTTTCAGGCTGCCTGAAAAATGTGTAGGTTGGGTTGAAGCGCAGCGTAAACCCAACAATCCAAACATTCAAGTTACCCGAAAAATAAAACACATTCACTTTGGAGAACAAAATGGCTTTACCTGTCTTAACCCCCGAACAAACCCGCGAACGCATGGCACAAGGCGCGGTATTGGTGGATATTCGCAATGATGACGAATACCGCCGCGCCCACATTGCCGAAGCGGTACACGCACCTTTGGCGCGTTTGGAACAAAACGGTCTGCCTGAAACGGCGCAATCGGCAAGCGTGTTGGTTTTTCATTGCAAATCGGGCATGCGTACACAATCGGCAGCCGCTTTGCTGGCGGGTTTTGCCGAAGCGGACAAGCGTGAAGTATTCGTGTTATCAGGTGGTTTGGACGCTTGGAAACAGGCGGGGCTGCCCGTGCGCGAAGACGTGTCCCAACCTTTAGAGCTGATGCGGCAGGTGCAGATTGCCGCAGGTTCAATGGTGTTGGGTGGTGTATTGTTGGGCTGGCTGGTGTCGCCCGTGTTTTATCTGCTGTCGGGCTTTGTGGGCGCGGGCTTGATTTTTGCGGGGGTGAGCGGTTGCTGCATGTTGGCGCGGCTGTTGGCGAAAATGCCTTGGAATACGAAAGCATCGCTCGGGCAGAAGTATGGTAATCAGTAAGTGGAGCTTGGGTTAAACGCAATTGCAAACCCAACAATCCAAACTTTCGGGCTACCTGAAATGCAAAACAAATTCAATTTAAGCCTTGCGCAAAACCGTTTTCTCGCCAAGAAAAACATCGTGGAAATGATACACAGCATTTCGCGGCTGGAAAACGTCCAAACCACTTTTCCGCAAACCAAAACCCTTGTGGACGGCATGAGCGTAAGCGGCGTGTCCACCGATGACGTGCAAGTGGTTTTGAATTTAAAAAACGCTTGGCAGTTTGCTTTGCGTTCGGATATACCGTTTGATTTGGCGTTTTCATGCAAAATCAACGGTTTTGTGGCGTATAACGAAAGCTTGGCTTGGGGCGAATTGCGCACGGGAAAAGTGGGCATTGGCGGTGTGGCGTATGTGCCGTCCGTTCCCAATCCGCATGAAGCGGAACAAGCCTTGTCCGAATTGGCGCGGCTGCCCGTATCCGACACCGTCCGCGCTTTAAAAACCATGTATTATATGATGCGCAGCCAATTGTTTTGGGACGGCAACAAACGCACCGCAATTATTTGCGCCAATTACCAACTGATTCATGCGGGCGCGGGCGTGTTAAACATCAACGAACAGCAGTTGGAACAATGGAATAGCTTGTTGTCAGCGTTTTACGAAAGCGGCGATGATGCCGAGATTATCCGTTGGACGTATGAACATTGTTTGTACGGCATTGAGTGATTTTTCAGGCTGCCTGAAAACCTAAAAAACCCATTTCTAAACAACTTTTAACCCCTTTAAAGGAACACCATCATGGCATACAGCGACAAAGTCATTGACCACTACGAAAACCCCCGCAATGTCGGCTCGTTCAACAAAGACGACAGCGATGTCGGCACCGGCATGGTCGGCGCACCCGCCTGCGGCGACGTAATGAAGCTGCAAATCAAAGTCAACGATGCGGGCATCATTGAAGACGCGAAATTCAAAACCTACGGCTGCGGCTCGGCGATTGCCTCCTCATCGCTGATTACCGAAATGGTCAAAGGCAAAAGTCTGGACGAAGCCCTGTCCATCAAAAACGCCGACATCGCGGCGGAATTGGAACTGCCGCCCGTAAAAGTACACTGCTCCATCTTGGCGGAAGACGCGGTGAAAGCGGCGATTGCCGATTACCGTCAAAAACAGGGCGCGGCGGCTTAATTGTTTGATTTGGGCGCGGTTGTGTTTCAGGCAGCCGCGTTTTCGTTTTTATTCAGGAGTTTGAACCATGATTACGCTAACCGAAAAAGCCGCCGAGCATATCCGCAATTTTCTCGCCAAACGCGGCAAAGGCGAAGGCATCCGTTTGGGCGTGAAAACAAGCGGTTGTTCGGGCATGGCTTACCAGCTTGAATTTGTGGACGATGTTGCGCCCGAAGACCAAGTGTTTGAAGATTTCGGCGTGAAAATTTTTGTCGACCCGAAAAGTTTGGTGTATCTGGACGGCACGCGCTTGGATTATGTAAAAGAAGGTTTGCAGGAAGGTTTTAAGTTTGAGAATCCGAATGTGAAAGACGAATGCGGCTGCGGCGAAAGTTTCCATGTGTAGTACACGCAAGGTTATCTAATCGTATTAGTATAAAGCCATACTTTTTCAGGCAGCCTGAAATCAATCAAGCGGACCAATCGTCCGCTTTAAATTTCTTGAACACCCACTGTCTTCCTGTTCGATATACAGAAATATGGAAGTCCGCTTTCTATCATATTATTCTTTTATAAGAATATGTTGCAAACGCTCCGTTAGATGGTTTTTTCCCGCCAATAGGTTGCAAATCTTGGTAACCCTTTTTTAGTCAAACCGCGGTAACGGAAAGTAATCGTTGCACCGATAGGCGGCGGATTCTTACGTTCCGCATCGGAAAAACCCGAGCCTATGCGAAATTCGCCCATCTGGTTTTGGCAGGATAGCGAGCCCATCATTCCCGAATATTTTCCTTTTCCTTCATGATGTCGGGTTACGATACATTCGGCATCATAGCGGCTTTTCAATTTTAAATAACCACTGCTGCGTCCTGCTTGGTAAGGCAGATTAGGATTCCGGACAATGACTCCTTCGCCTCCCGCTTTCTCAATAGAGCGCAAAAATTGCCGCATATGCTCGGTATTGCGGACAGGTATTTGTTCGATAACGCGGAATTTTGCATTGGGGAAACGCTGCAAATGCTTTTGGGCCTGTTCCAAACGTTGCGTCAGGCTGCCTGAAGCATGCGGTACATCAAAAACATAAAACCGAATATCCTGCCAATCTGCCTCCTGTTTGCGGACGGTAGCCGATATCTGCTCAAATTCTCCGCGGCGGCTGAATAGCTCTCCATCCATGGCAAAAGGGGGAAAATCTTGCGTAAATTCCGAGCTTGGCCGAAATACATTGCCTTGGCGGCTAATCAATTGCTTACCATCCCAGTAGGCACGTACGCCGTCCAGTTTCTCGCTCATTAACCAGCCGCTTACATCTTGATGTTGATATTCTTTTGCCAGCATAAATCTGTCTTCCGCAAAAGAACAAACAGACCATATTGCGAACAATATGGTCAAAATATTTTTCAGGCTGCCTGAAAAAAGACACTCAAGCGGCAGACGAAGTAAATCGGTATCTTGATGGATATATTTCATTTAAAAAAGTTAATCGTAAATTTTCAGACGCTTATCCGGTTTTTAGCATTGGCATAAACTATTTCAAGCGCATATTTTCTAGGCGCATGACACGCAGAAATCAGGCCAACAAGGCTGCCTGAACAAGTACTGTTTTTAGGAATAACCGTTTTGGGCACAACCGTTTTCGGGCAAAATCTTATTACATGCCTTCCAAAGGTGCGAAAGCCTCACGCTGCAAGGGCGCTTCAGACAAATCGGTTACAATGCTGGACAATTCCACGGCAAACCATTCTCGGAAAATATCGGGATGCAAATCAGGCCATTGGCTTTCATCTTCACACCAGTCTGCCAGTTCTGCCGCAAACAATACTTCAATACGGTTTTCGATTGCCGCCCAAACCTCATCGGCATTTTGGCATGCGTCAATCAGATAAGAATTGGCATCTTCCTGCAAATCTTCCAAACTCAAATCAGACAAATCGCTATCGGGCAAGCCGTTCAGCCAATGCCAAAAAGGTTCCAAAGGAATCAGGATAAAGACACTGCGGTTCACTTCATACATCGTTTTTCTCCCGTTTGATACACATGCAACTAAAAAAGTTTCAGGCAGCCCATAGACTGGGCTGCCTGAAAATTACGGCACAGGCGGTACTTCAACCTCATTGGCAGAAGCTTCTCCGGTTTCCGTTACGCTCTCTTCCACGCTTTCACCTTCAAACAAATCCGCCTCATCATCGGCTTGTTCGGTTCCGGTTTGGCGGTTCCGGTAAGACATATAGGCTTCTCGCGTAGCCACATACTTATCCAATGCAATATTGTCGAGTGCATCGGTGGTGTCCAATAACCGCTCGCGAGAATTCACGGCATCTACTGCAAAAGCCGAATAACGAACCGCATTGGAAGGGAAAAGAAAACGTTCGGCAGGATAAACCGAATAAACCGCATTACCTACACTGTCGCGCACGGTTGAAGGGCCGAAAAACGGCACGACAAAATAATGGCTTTTTTTCCATCCCCAAGATGCCAGCGTATCGCCAAAGGTATTTTTATTGTTCGGCATACCGACCGCACTCGCCAAATCCAACAATCCTCCCAATCCGAAAGTCGTATTAAAGGCAACGCGCATAAAATCGCCGCCCGCTTTGCCGATATCGGCACGCAACACATTGCTGCCGAAGCTTTTTACATCTCTCAGATTATTAAAGAAATTGGTTGCAGCCGCACGCACGGGTTTGGGCGCAACCTTGCGGTAACCCCGTGCAACAGGTTGCATCACATATTGGTCGGCTTTTTCATTGAATTGGAACACGGCACGGTTATACCCTTCATACGGGTCGCGCGGATTGGTTGACGTGCAGGCAGCCGTAAACAACAGGCAGCCTGCCAAGCAAATTGCCGCGGTTTTTTTTAAAGCGTAAGCCATTGCTGAACCTCGTATAATTCGGATAATTCGCGTATTTGGACAGGCAAAGCGATTAACCCGATATTTTCATGTTTCTTTTGGCGCAACATATCAAAGATTAACGACAAAGCCGCCGAATCGGCACGACCGACACCGCTGAAATCCATTTTGGTGATTTCAGGCAGCGATACCGTTGAGGCAAACCGTGCGGCAAGATTACGGTTTAACGTTTGCACCGTAATATCGCCGCTCAGATACACGGTATCGTTTTCACTGCGGATTTGCATTATTTGCTGCCGTTTTTCATTTTCAAATCGGCAATCAAAGCTTCAATACCGCCTTTTGCCAGAATTTCATTTGCCTGCTGGCGGTTGTTCACCATCAAATTGAAAGAGCCTTCCACCACCACATTAAATGCGCGGTAACGGTTGCCGTCCTGATAAGCACTGAATACGGCTTCGGCCGGTTTGCCGCCTTCGTTTTGAATACGGGCGCGTACCTCGCGTACGGTCTTGCCTGCCAACGCACCGGTTTTGCTGCCCGTGCGCGTTACGACACGGTCAAGCACGTTTACACTGGCATTTTTATATTGCTGCAAACCTGTTGCATAGGTACGGATAAGCAGTTTGCGGTATTCCGCCACCAAAACCTGTTGCTGCGCCGCAGTTGCTTGTTGCCAGTTCTGCTCGCCCACAACCAAACGGGCAAACAATTCCAAATCAAAATAAGGAGTGGCGTAATCTTCTACTTCCTTGACAATAGCGGCATCGTTTTTACCGTTGGCTTTTTGCAGGATTTTGAGAACCTGCCCCGCATTTTCACGGACTTGTTCAACGGCTTGTTTCGGCGTGGCAAAGGCCAAATTGGCAGCCAAAATACCTGTTGCCAATACGCTGATATAAATACTTTTTTTCATATTCTCTTTCCTTGATGTGAGTTTATTCTGCTGCATTCGCAGGCTTGTTTAAAAAACTGTTGATAACGCTGTCTATTAACTTCTCCAATACCACCGCCGAAGTGGTGAATTGAAGAGCATCACCGTTTTCCAAAAGCACGGTGTCTCCGCCGGCGTTCAAACCGATATATTGCTCCCCCAGCAAACCTGAAGTCAAAATCTTGGCATCGCTGTCGGCAGGGAAGCGGTATTGGTTTTTTAATTCAAGCGCCACCGTTGCCTGAAAACTTTCTGCATTCAATTCAATATCTTTGACGCGACCGACCAATACGCCGGCCGTGCGGACAGGTGCTTTCACCTTCAAGCCGCCAATATCGTCAAAAGAGGCATAGACGGTATAAGTATCTTGGCTGCCTGAAAAACCGCCGTTTCCCGAAGCTACGCGGAACGACAGAAAACCCAATGCCGTTACACCCAGCAATACAAACAAACCAACCCAAAATTCCAAAGTATTTTTGTTCATCGTCATCGTTTCCTACGCATTTCCAAAGCATAACCGTTTTCAGGCTGCCTGAAAAAATATCCTGTTTATTTAAGTGAACATAAATGCGGTTAATACAAAATCAATTGCCAATACGGTAAGCGAAGAAGCTACCACAGTGCGCGTGCTGGCCCGTAAAATACCTTCGGCAGTCGGCACGCAGTGGAAGCCTTGATAAACCGCAATCAGCGCCACCGCGATACCGAAACACAGCGATTTAATCATGCCGTTTAACACATCATAGCTGAAACTGATGCTGTTTTGCATTTGCGACCAGAAAATTCCGCCGTCCAAACCCAACCATCGTACGCCGACAAAATAGGCGCCGAAAATGCCCGCTACGTTAAAAATACCTGCCAGCAGCGGCATGGACAGCACACCTGCCCAAAAGCGCGGCGCCACTACGCGCGCAACCGGATTCACCGCCATCACTTTCATCGCTTCAAGCTGTTCTGTCGTTTTCATCAAGCCGATTTCACTGGTCATCGCCCCGCCTGCGCTGCTGGCGAACAAAATCGCCGCCAAAACCGGCCCCAACTCGCGCAAAAGCGAAGCAGCCACCATAAAACCGAGCACATCGGCAGAATTGAATTTTGCCAGCTGGGTATAACCCTGTAAGCCCAACACCATGCCGACAAACAAGCCGGACACGGCAATAATCAATACCGACAACACGCCCGCAAAATAGATTTGGCGCACAGTCAGCCGCAACCGCAGCAAAGTTTGCGGCAGCAAAGAAAGAATAGTCAGCAAAAACAAAGTGGACGCACCCAAAGCACGTATCAACGTCAAAGTGTTTTTACCGGTGGCTTGGATAAAATTCATATCGTTTCACATCAATTATCGTTTCAGGCTGCCTGAACGGCGTTACCCAACAAATCCTGTTCCAAACTGTTCGAAGCAGGATAACGGAATGCAACGGGGCCGTTGGGCAAACCGCCGACAAACTGCTGCACCCAAGGTGAATCCAACTCGCGCATTTCCTGCGGGCTGCCTGAAAACAAAATCTCTCCTTGAGCCAAGAAAATCACTTGGTCGACAATCGACAAGGATTTTTCAATATCATGGGTAACCATAATACTGGTGGAATGTAACGCCTTGTTTACACGATGGATGAGGTCTGCAATCACCCCCAACGATATTGGATCCAAACCGGTAAAAGGTTCGTCATACAACATCAATTCAGGGTCCAGCGCGATGGTGCGGGCCAACGCCACACGCCGCGCCATGCCGCCCGACAGTTCCGAAGGCATTAAGTTTTCCACGCCGTACAAACCTACCGCATTCAATTTCAACAACACCAAATCGCGGATAATGTTTTCAGGCAGCTCCGTGAGTTCGCGCATAGGAAAAGCGATGTTGTCATACACCGACAAATCGGTAAACAACGCACCGTGTTGAAACAACACACCCATACGGCGGCGGTGTGCAATCAACTCCGAAGCGGAAAACCCGGCCAAATCCTTACCTTTAATCAAAACCTTGCCCGAAGTCGGTGCAATCTGCCCGGTAACCAAGCGCATAATCGTGGTCTTACCGCTGCCCGAGCCGCCCATCACTGCGGCAAACCGTCCTTCCTGCACGGAAAAACTCACATCGCGCAAAATCGGACGGCTGCCGTAAGCAAAGGCAACATTTTGAAATTCAATGAAAGGACGGGTCATAATCAGACTGCAAATCAGGTAAACGGCTTATCTTATGTATTTTATTCGGGCAATGCAAGTCAAGCGGTATTTCTTAACTCTATTTTAACGGAATCAAATGTTTTCAGACAGATTGTTGCTTTGCGTCCATCAATTGTTTACCTTCACGTCAAATATGTAGATTCCAAATTCGACTGGGCAAATACGTTAATATTGATACTTTCTGCGGCATATCAAAATAAGCAGCCTGAAATCATTACCAAGCATAGACTTCAGGCAACAGGATAAAACAGGAAAATATTTACTGATACTTAAATGTAAAAAATATTGTCACATTATCCATAACAAAACGGCGCAGCATAACAGACATTTCATACACCCGCGGATATTCACCGGCAAATCCGCATCTGCCGCTTCCAAAACCATTTTCCCAAAACTGCTAATCTTTCTTTAGCAGTGCATGCAGCCTGCGGGCCGTTTGGTAGGCACTGTCGGCATTATCTGCCAACACGGTGAAATGTCCCATTTTGCGTCCTTTTCGGGCGGCGGTTTTGCCGTATTGGTGCAAATGGCTGTACGGGTGGTTTTGTAGCGGCTGCCAATCAGGTTCGCTGCCGTCATCTCCCCACACGTCGCCGAGAATATTGCCCATGCAGCAAGGCGACAGTAATGCGGTGGCGGCGGGCGGCAGAGCGCACATCAGGCGCACTTGCTGTTGGAATTGGTCGGACAGACAGGCGTTGATGGTGTGGTGTCCGCTGTTGTGGGGGCGCGGGGCGATTTCGTTGACCAACAGCTCTTGTTGGTCGCCTACCACAAACATCTCCACTGCCAATACGCCGACATAATCCAATTCCTCCGCCAAGCGTACGGCAATCTCGCGGGCGCGGTTGCGCAAGTCTTCAGGCAGCCTCGCGGGCACAATGGAATACGCCAAGATACCGTTTTCATGATGGTTTTCGGCGGGGTCGAAGGTGGCAATGTGTTGCGCATCCAAACGGCATACAATCACGGAGATTTCCGAACGCAAATCCACCCTTTTCTCCAATACGCAGGGTACGCCGCCCAATCGCTCAAAGGCTGCCTGAACATCCTGAAGGGTTTTCACCGGAATCTGGCCTTTGCCGTCATAGCCCAATGTTGCGGTTTTCACAATACCGGGCAGCAAATCATTGCAGGCTGCCTGAATGTCTTCAGACCGTTCAATCGCTTGATAAGGCGCGGTTTGCAAGCCGGCCGCGCGGATACGGGCTTTTTCCAAAATACGGTTTTGCGCTACGGCAACGCACTCACCCGATGGCGAAACGCGGGTGTGCCGCGCCAAATCACGCATGGCTTGGGCATTGACGTTTTCAAATTCGGTGGTAACGGCGGCACATTGCGCCATTTCTTCCAAAGCCGCGGCATCGTCAAACGGCGCACACAGATGACGGTCGGCAAAACGCGCGGCGGGCGCGTTCGGGTCGGGGTCGAGCACAGTAACGCGATAACCCATGGTTTTAGCCGCCACCGTAAACATCGAACCGAGCTGGCCGCCGCCGAGAATACCCAGCATGGCGGGAGGAAGAATAGGGAGAGACATAACACGTCCGCAATACACAATAAAAGCGTTTATTGTAACGCAAGTTATCCGTTTTCAGGCAGCCCTGCGGCTTGACCGCTCCGCCACGCCTACCTAAACTGCGCATTTTGGCTGCCTGAAACTTCGGAACATACCATGCCGCTATCCCTTCCCAATCACCCTTATCTTTTGCCTGCTCTGCTTGCTGCCGTACTGCTGTGTTTGGCCGTCTGTATTTTTTACGCCGTACGCAGCGGCAGACTGTCATCCGCCCTCTCGCAAAAAACACAAGAGCTGCTGCAAACGCGCGAACAAGAGTTCAGGCTGCAACAACTTCTGGATGACGAACAAAACCACAGCAGGCTATTGGAACAGGAAAATATCCGATGGCAGGAACGCTATGCCGAAACCAACAACCGCACTGCCGAATGGACAATGCGTTACGATCATTTGGAGCAACAACATTCCGTTTTAAACGAAGAGCTGTCTGAAAACAAAGCGCGTATCCGCGAGCTGCAAACCCTGCTCCACCACACGGACGGACAAGCAGAAATTCTGCAAAACGAAAACAACACCCTGCAACAACACAACCGCCAATTAAGCCAAGAACTCTCCGCCGCAGAACAACGGGCCCAACGCCTACAGGTTTTGTGGGAAACCGAACGCCAAAAACTGCAAGACAGGGAAACTCTCGCCCAAACCACCCAAACGATGCTGACAGGACAATTCAAACTGTTGGCACAACAAATTCTCGACGACACAGGCAACAAATTTTCCCAACAATCCCAACACAGTCTCAATACATTACTCCGGCCACTAAACGAACAGCTGCAAACCTTTCAGGCAGCCGTACGCAGCCAAAGCGAAAAAGACACCCGCGAACGCACCGAATTGGCAAGCGAGCTCAAACGCCTGCACGAACTCAACCACCATCTGCACCACGAAGCGCAAAGTCTCAGCGCCGCCTTGGCAGGCAATAAAAACAAAACCCAAGGCACTTGGGGAGAAATGATTTTAAACAGCGTGTTGGAACACGCGGGTTTGCGCAAAGGCATCGAATTTACCCCGCAACAATCACTCAACGTCATCAACGAAGAAGGCGGACGCACCCGCATCCAGCCCGATGTTGTCGTCAACCTGCCCGACCACAAACACATTCTCATCGATTCCAAAGTATCGCTCACCGCATACACGCGCTACATTCAGGCAGCCGACAACAACGATGCGAAAATCGAAATGTCCGCCCACATCTCCAGTTTGCGAAACCATATCAACAGCCTGTCTGCCAAGACCTACCAAACAGCAGAAGGCATCGTCAGCTTGGATTTCGTTCTCATGTTCGTCCCCAACGAAGCCGCCTACATCGCCGCACTCAGCCACGCACCCGAAATCCTACAGGAAGGTTTCGACAAACACGTCCTGCTCGTCTGCCCCAGCACCCTGCTGGTTACTCTCAAAACCATCGGCAATATGTGGCGTGACGAACGCATGAACAACAACGCCCAAGAAATCGCCAAAACCGCAGGCAGGCTGTACGACAAACTCAGCAGCGCCATGGACGATTTACTGCGCACAGGCAAAGAGCTGGACGCAGCCAAACACCAATACAACCAAGCCATGAAACGTCTCAGCAGCGGCAGCGGCAACGTCCTGCGCCAAGCAGAACAACTGCGCGAACTCGGTGCCAAACCCAACAAACGCCTACCCGCCTCCCTGCTCGCAAGCGATACCGAATATACAGAGGAAACGCTGCCTGAAGAATAGATTCATGCCTACTTACCGCCACATCATGAATGTTTTAGAGTTCAAACGAGAATGGCCCAGTTTAAGGGAAAGGAATATCAAAAGGCTGCCTGAAAACCGAACAGCCATTTATCCATGATTTGATTAAAATAACCCTCATCTAGATTGAACACACATATTTCCCGCACTCCCATACGGCTTTAAATCATACGGATTCCACAGCAAAAATACACACCAAGCTCCCGAAAACCATCCTACCGCCAATATCATGAACACACTCTATCCTATCGCCCACATTATTCATCTCTACTGCGCCATAGCCTTTATCGGCGGAGTGATTTTCGAGGCACTGATATTAAGCGCATTGCACAGCAAAAACGTTTCCCAAGCATCGCGCCGCGAAGCAGAACGCGCCATTTCGCAACGCGCAATCAAAGTAATGCCTTTCATCGTATCAGGTGTATTTCTGTCCGGCATCACCATGGCATACCGCTACGCCGGACTACTGGCTACGCCTTTTTCCTCCGGATCGCTCGCGCTCCAACTTTCTATCAAAATTCTATTATCCGTCAGCATACTGATGCACTTCTTCGTCGCCGTGCACAAAATGAAAACCCATACACTTACGGCAGCGTGGTCAAAATACATCCATACCGCCGTATTGTGCCAAATGCTGGCTATTGTATTTCTAGCCAAGAGTATGTTTTATTTTCAGCTTTGAAAAAATGGGCAGCCTGAAACCTTTCAGGCTGCCACATCAAAAATACCGTCAAAAGGCAATAAAAAGCTGCCTGAAAGCACTCAGGCAGCTTTATCTATTGCAACGGCAATTCTGGATTAATCAGGAATACGCAGTTTTTGACCCGGATAAATTTTATCGGGGTGAGTCAACATAGGTTTATTAGCCTCGAAAATTTTGTTGTATTGGTTGGCATCGCCATAGTATTTTTTAGCGATTGCAGAAAGGGTATCGCCTTTTTCCACGTCATGGAAACGTGACTCGGCAGCTTGGGCTTGCGCAGCTTCTGCAGCAACCTGTTCGGGCAGTTTCAGGTAGTTGTATACACCTGCAACACCGCTTACGTTACCGGCAGTCAACCCTGCTTTTTCAGATGCAGCCTGACTGGGTGCGAAACCTTCCAATTTAACGATTTTGTGTTCGCCGTCAAAAGTTACTTTCAAATCAGTCAAACCGAGATTTTGTTTCTCAATGTGTTTTTGGATTTTTGCTGCTACTTCTGCCGGTTCGTCAGAACCAAACAATTTTTCGCCGGCTTCTTTGATAAAGCTGAACAGTCCCATGATATTGCTCCTATGAACAGGGGTTGAAGACGTGCGCAGTATAATCACGGGAAATCCATATGGCAATGCCCCGATAACTGATTTAACCAAACATTAAATTGGATACGGATTTGCCGAATAAAATTTAAGAAAAATTACCTAAGCAAAAGCTGCCTGAAAAACGATGTATCGGGAGGATACGGTTCAGGCGGGCATATCGGTTTTCATAATTTATTTTGCGTATCAACTTTACAACAAATTGCATCGGCTGCGGGTCTATAAATAATATTGCCAAAAAATTTCTTATTACGTCATGAACCAACTTGCAAGCTTATATAGGAAAGACGGCATTAAGTGCATACAGTAAAGCCAAGATAAACAGAGACAGTAAAGAGAAGTGTTGAATTCAGAAAAAGAAAAATGCCGGCTAAAAGAAAAAACGGACAAATATTTAATTTGTCCGTTTCAGCTAATTAATCTTGGCGCGGTGGACGGGGCTCGAACCCGCGACCACCGGCGTGACAGGCCGGTACTCTAACCAACTGAGCTACCACCGCGCAAGCAACCGCCGTAAAAGCAACTGCTTTTAAAACTGGTGGGTGATGACGGAGTCGAACCGCCGACATTCTGCTTGTAAGGCAGACGCTCTACCAACTGAGCTAATCACCCTTTTCTTCCGTCCGTTTCGGAAAGCACGCATTAAACCAAATTTAGCCAAACTGCGCAAGCGATTTGTTCGTTTTTTTGACATTGTCTATTTACTTCTTTGTTTATTTTTGGAAAAAATATAAACAACTCATATCTGCGGTTAAAATCACGTTTCCAATCCTAAAATATTGTAAACGGATTTTAATTAATTCTTTTTGTTTTTATGGCATTATCTTTCAGGCAGCCTGAATATCATATTGGCACTGCCGCTCTTTTTCCGTATTATCGCCGTTATTAACTTCTTATTCCAAAATCAATCGCACGTCTTGTTTTATGAATAAAATCATTAAATTAACAGTTATTACATTACTGGCCTCCTGCTTACTCTGGGGCGGCTACGCCTATTTCAAACCGAAAAACGATATTGCCTACATTACCGAACCGGTACGGCGCGGCCGTATCAGTCAAACGGTTTCGGCTACGGGTGAAATCGCTTCGTCTCATTTGGTTGATGTGGGCGCACAGGCATCGGGGCAAATTAAGCGCATGTATGTAAAAATCGGCGATGTGGTACGTAAAGGCGATTTGATTGCCGAGATAGACAGTGCGAACCAAATCAATAATCTGAACACCCATAAAGCACGTTTGGATACTTATCGGGCGCAACTGGCTTCCGCGCAAATCGCTTTGCGTACGGCTGAACGCAAATACGGACGTTATCAGGCTTTAATGTCGGAAGGTGCGGTTTCCAAAGAAGAGTTTGAGCAGACCGAAGACCATTTGGCCGCCGCCCGTGCCAAAATCAAAGAGTTACAGTCTTCCATCCGCCAAACACGCATTGCCATCGATACAGCCGAAACCGATGTAGGCTATACGCGCATCACTGCTCCGATGGACGGTACTATTGTTGCCGTGATGGCCGAAGAAGGGCAAACCGTCAATGCCAATCAATCCACGCCCAATATCGTGCAAATCGCCAATTTGGAAACGATGTTGAATAAAATGCAGATTGCCGAAGGCGATGCGACTAAAGTCAAGGCGGGACAACACATCAGTTTTACGATTTTGTCCGAACCAGACACGCCCATCAAAGCGGTGTTGGACAGCATAGACCCCGGCTTGACCACCATGACGCAAGGTGCGTACAGCCGTTCCACCGATACCAGTTCCAGCGCGGTTTATTACTATGCCCGCGCCACCGTTCCCAATCCCGAAGGCAAACTCGCCATCGGTATGACCACGCAAAACACTATCGAAATCGCTTCTGCCGAACAAGTATTAACCGTGCCGAGCATGGCCGTCAAAACCCAAAACGGCAAAAAAACCGTACGCATTTTAAACGGCGACAGGCTGCCTGAAGAGCGGGAAGTGCAAACGGGTTTGAGAGACAGTATGAATACCGAAATCGTATCGGGTCTGCAAGAAGGCGAAGAAGTTATCCTGTCGGAAATGAGCGGGAACGAACAGGAAGCGCAAATGAGCGGCAAGATGAAACCGATGATACGCTAATCCTTCAGGCAGCCTGAAACGCAATAAAATATTCTATACTGTTGATGTGTAATGATAAAACGGGTTGTTCGGATTGCCTTTGGAAAACAGCGAAACGCTTCCCGTAATATTGATGGGCGATAACAGGCTGTTCAGGCAGCCTGAAAGCAGAGTACGACATTCTCCCCTGTCCCAATCCATACGCTTCAGGCTGCCTGAAAATATGAAACCTATTGATTATGTTATTGATTGAATGTAAAAACATCAACCGCTATTTCGGTGAAGGCGCCAATCGTGTCCACGTATTGAAAAACATCAACCTTGCGATACGCAAAGGGGATTTCGTGGCGATTATCGGGCAATCGGGGTCGGGAAAATCCACTCTGATGAGCATTCTCGGACTGTTGGATACGCCTTCTGACGGCACTTATGCTATTGCCGGCGTGGAAACTTCCCATATGTCTGCCGATGATTTGGCGGCCATGCGCCGCAAACGTTTCGGTTTTATTTTTCAGCGTTACAACCTGCTCGGTTCGCTTTCGGCCCGAGACAATGTCGCGCTGCCTGCGGTGTATGCCGGCATTCCCCATGACGAACGCTGCCGTCGTGCCGACAAGTTGTTAGGCAGACTCGGTTTAGCAGGCAAAGAGCACAACAAACCCAACGAATTGTCGGGCGGACAGCAACAGCGTGTTTCCATCGCACGCGCCTTAATGAACGGCGGCGAAATCATTTTTGCCGACGAGCCGACCGGCGCTTTGGATTCAGGCAGCGGTGAAAACGTGATGGCAATCATCCGTTCGCTGCATCAAGACGGGCATACCGTCATTATGGTAACCCACGACCCGAATATTGCCGCCCAAGCAAACCGCGTGATTGAAATCAAAGACGGCGAAATTATTGCGGACCGCAGCAAAACGCAAGATATCGCGCCGAGTAATGTGCAGAGTATTCAGGAAAAACACGGCTGGGCGTTTTACAAAGACCAATTGCAGGAAGCCTGTTCGATGTCGGTTCAGGCGATTGTGGCTCATAAAATGCGTTCGCTGCTGACCATGCTCGGTATTATTATCGGCATTGCCGCCGTAGTTTCGGTAGTCGCCTTGGGCAAAGGGACTCAGCAGAAAATTCTGGCGGACATCAGCGCGATGGGTACCAATACCATCAGTATTTATCCCGGCAAAGGTTTCGGCGACCGCACCCGCCACCGCATCCGCACGCTAACCGTAGCCGACAGCCGTGCCATAGCAGGTTTGAGTTATGTGGAAAGCACTACGCCGCTGTCTTCAGGCAGCGGTACGCTCACATTCCGCAATACCGATTTAAGCGCAGGGGTGTACGGCGTAGGCGCACAATATTTCCAAGTTCGCGGCTTGAAATTGGACCGCGGGCGTTTGTTTGACGAGCAAGAAGTCCGCGACAATGCCCAAGTCGTTGTCATCGACCGCAATACGCTACGCAAACTGTTTCCTGAAGGCACCGACCCTTTAGGCAAAACCGTCTTATTCCGCAAACGTCCGCTCACCGTTATCGGCATCGTAAAAGACGGAAACAGCCCGTTCGGCCCTTCCGACAACTTGCAGTTGTGGACGCCTTACACCACATTGATGAATCAAATCAGCGGTGCCAAATACATCAGCAATATCACCGTTAAAGTGAAAGACAACGTGAATTCACAAGTTGCCGAAAAAGGGATTAACGAGCTGCTGCTGTCGCGGCACGGTACGCAGGATTTTTTCATGAACAACAGCGACAGTATCAAACAAACCGTAGAAAGCACCACCGGCACCATGAGGCTGCTGATTGCCAGTATCGCTTTGATTTCGCTGATTGTCGGCGGCATCGGCGTGATGAACATCATGTTGGTATCGGTAACCGAACGCACGCGTGAAATCGGTGTGCGCATGGCCATCGGTGCACGCCAGCGCAATATTCTGCAGCAATTTTTGATTGAAGCAGTGTTGTTATGTTTAATCGGCGGGGTGGTCGGCGTATTGCTTTCGTTTGCTTTGGGTGTGGTATTTAACAGCTTGGTGAGCGATTTCAGTATGTTGTTTTCCATGGCTTCCATTATCGGGGCGGTATTGTGTTCTACTGCTATCGGTGTTTTGTTCGGTTATATGCCCGCTAAAAATGCTTCCAAGCTCAATCCGATTGATGCATTGGCCAGGGATTAGGATAACGGACGGTGCCTGCAGACAAACCGTTGGTTGTGATTCTGATATACCTTTATCTGTAGGTTGGTGGGAACCGGCAATTGCAGCCGTGAGGCGGAAGGGAAGTTATTGGACGCGATATTCAAAGATGTATACGCATAGTGAGTAATAAGAAAAAGCAGACTGAGTTCAGTCTGCTTTCGTTTTACCCATCTTGTCCCGTCTGGATCAGATGTATAGGGATGGATATTAAAGGATTTCATTATTCGGAGTTTTTCAGAATGGGAGCTATTTTAAAAACCTATATCAATAGAACGGTGAGCACCCTAAAATAAAGATTAACCTTTCAGCTTCCGATATAAACGGTATGCATGATAGAAACAGAATAACCCCACTGAACTAATTGCCACCAAAACACCTTTAGCACCTAATGCTTGGTAAACCAAATAAATCATCCACTGTACACGTCTGGTACCACCTGTAACTTCCAATTCAAGTATATCTTGATAAATATAGAAAGCACCACAGATTATTACACAACCTGCAATAATGCTCACAAGAATAGCGCGTTTGGGATTTTCAGGTAATTCATTATCTTTTTCGGTTTCAGTATTTGACATAAATGTATTCCTCGATATTGTTTATCAACAATGGATAGCAGTATAGCATTTGTGTCCCCCCCCCCCCGTCAATAATCATTCTAAAAAGCAATCTGTAAGGTTAATGACGGTTTTCAGGCAGCCTGTGTGCAATAGTTTATCAATGGAATGAGGGAATTAAAAATTTAGAATCATATTTCATTACATCAAAAGTAAGCGTTTTCAAAACAAATCCATTTTCTGCCCCGCGAGAAATCCTAAATAAAACAGGAGTGCGGGAAGAAATACAAAAAGTACCGTCATACCCGCAGAAGGCTCCAATATTAGGAAAAAGATTGCTACAGCCGCAGATGCGGAAACAAAAAAAACAACCTACCAAGCCCAAACCACTCGATCCCGGTCTTTTACGAAAATAACCGTAAAAAATGCCATTAAGAAAAATATAATAAATCCTAACCCCACTGCACACCCCTGATTACTTCAATACTAAACAACCGGGTTATTTCAACCATTAAAACAACAATCGTTGCCCTAAAAAAACATAACCACATCCACTCCAGGCTCAACCAAAAAATCCCATCTTCACCTGAATCAATTTTTCCAATTCGCGCAAAATACGGCGGCGGGAAACAAAGAAAATGATATGGTCATTGTCTTCCAATACGCAGTCATGATGCCGCCCCATCAGCACTTCATCGCCGCGCACAATGGCCGCAATATGGCATCCTGCCGGCCATTTCACTTCATCCACGCGGCGGCCTACCAGCGATGACGTACGTTTATCACCATGCACCACCACTTCGATGGCTTCCGCCGTGCCGCGCCGCAAAGGATAAACTGCCGCCACATCGCCGCGCCGTATGTGCGCCAGCACGCTGCCGATGGTAATTTGGTGCGGAGATACCACAATATCGATTTGATTGCCCGTCAGCAAATCCACATAACGGGACCGGTTGATAATGGTAATCACGCGTTTGGCACCAAGATTTTTTGCCAACAGCCCCGCCATAATATTGTTTTCGTCATCATTGGTGATGGCGCAAAATACATCGATTTCATCAATATATTCGCGCGACAACAAGTCTTCATCAGTAGCGGAACCGTGAAGCACCAAAGTACTGTCCAAATTTTCAGCCAGCCACTCCGCCCTTGCCGCATCCACTTCCAACAATTTGATATTGAATTTACTTTCCAGCTTTTTTGCCAAACGGTAGCCGATATGCCCGCCTCCCGCCAGCATGATGCGGTGGTTGCCGTGTTCATAATGAAACAGAACATACATCACGGCAGACATATGTTTGCTGTCCACCACAAAACAAATCTCATCATCTTCCAGTATGACCGTATCGGGCTGCGGCACAATCAAACGCGTGTGGCGGTAGATGGCGCAAATTTGGCAATCGATATTTTCAGGCAGCCCGTTGTTCGCTTCTTCCACGGTTTTGCCTGCCAACCAGTCGTTACTGCGGATTTGGGCAATCACCATGCGCACGCGGTCGTGTGCAAACGGCAAAACCTGCAAAGCGCGAACATAAGACAGCAAACCGACCAAATGCTCGGTTACCAGATGTTCGGGGTGGATGGAATCGGTTACGGCAAAAGCCGACAAACTGTCCGGAAGGCCATCAGGGTCGGCAGCATCATTTTTGCCGTATTCCAAATAGTCGGCAGAACGCACGCGGGCAATGCGTTGCGGGATATTGAACAAATCGCAAGCCAGTCGGCACGCAACCAAATTGGTCTCGTCGCTGCGCGTGAGTGCCAACAACATATCGGTATCGGCGGCGGCAGCTTCTTCCAACACAACGGGAGAAGCGCCGTTACCCACTAAGGTTTGCACATCCAAACGGCTGCCGATGTTTCTCAATGAAGCCGCATCGGTATCCACAATAGTCACATCATTACCCGGCATCAAAGCCAATTCTTGCGCGATAGCAGAACCCACCTGGCCGCTTCCCAATATCAGGATTTTCATACCCAACCTGCCTGAAAGATAAAAAGAAGACCGCTATTATAGCCAATCCGCCTTAAAACCGTTACCGCATCCTACGGCGTTAGCACCCGCGCTGCCCGAAAACGATTGTACAAAATCGGTTTGCATCCGTTCGGAAGTGATACCAACCCAAGCAACTGCCCTAATCACCGTTTTCCCGAAATGAACACAATGTTCATGAACACAATTGGAACAGCCTTATTCATGTTGTCCAAATAAGCGCTGCAAATCTGCTCTTTGCGCTTTAAAACGCTGTCAAGTGGCGGAATACATATAAACGAAATAAGGCTTAACCGTTTTCAGTCAATACGCCCGAACAACAGCAAAACTCCTTGGCACGCGCAGTGATAAAAATCATTCACAGCCATATCATGACAATCCGTTTAGGCTGCCTGAAAATATTAAAACCGCCCCGTTTGAAACAGGGCGGTTTGCAGATTCGATTGGATAATTGATATGAATAAAATCTATTTCCAAATGAACGGCATCATAATTTCAAAATCCGTCATGCCTATCACTCGACCATCGTCACGAAAAACCGATTTTTATCAGACCCGTTATCCCGTTCAACCTGATTGCAACAATTTAGCGTTTTTTACCGGTTACGGTAGCCACTGCCAAATTGCTGTTGCGTTTCAAAGCCACGCTTTGAACGCCTTTGGGGTAGTTGATATCGGACAGGTGCAGAATATCGCCCGCAACGACTTTCTCGCAGTCCAATTCCAACGCTGCAGGAATGTTTTTGGGGTCGACAATCACATCAACTACGGTGCTCAACAAAGACACGCGGCCGCTTTGCAATTTAACCGCTTGCGATTTTTCAGCATTAACCACATGCACGGGAATGCGCATACGCAAAGGCTGTTTCAAATCGACTACTTGGAAATCGATGTGTTGAACCTGTTGTTTAACAGGGTGCATTTGGTAATCGCGCACGATGACTTCCTGAACTTTGCCGTCAATTTCCAATTTCAGCAATTGGGTAAAGAAGCTTTCTTTTTTCAGCGCGTAGAACATTTCTTTGTGGTCTACGGCTACCGCCTTCGCTTCGCCGACACCGTATACTACGGCAGGAACTTGTCCGCTGTTACGCAGGCGGCGGCTCGCACCAGTACCTTGTGTGTCACGGACGGTTGCTTTAATAGTGATAGACATGGATATTATCCTTAGTAAGATAAGTTAAAAAATACCGCCGCTTCCGGGCTGCGACCAACCCTGCGGCAGGGTGTGCCTGATGGCACGCTTTAAAGGCTGCCTGAAAAAGAATGACACGCTTTCAGGCAGCCTGAAAACTTTAAGGCAGATAAATAGAACCGGGTTGGGCCAACTCTTCGTTAAATAAATAAGAAACCGACTCTTCATTGCTGATGCGGCGTATGGTTTCCGCCAACAACCCCGCAATACTTACCTGACGGATACGCGGACAATTTTGCGCTTCCGCCGACAAGGGAATCGTATCGGTAACCACCACCTGGTCGATATCGGAAGAAGCCAAGCGCTCTACCGCGCCACCCGAAAAAACGGGGTGGGTGGCATACGCCAACACGCTTGCCGCACCGCGCTCTTTCAAAGCAGAAGCAGCCTTGCACAAAGTGTTGGCCGTATCAATCATATCGTCCAGCAGCAAACAAATTTTGCCCTGAACATCGCCGATGATATTCATCACTTCGGCCACATTGGCTTTCGGGCGGCGTTTGTCGATAATCGCCAATTCGGTATTCAAAATTTTGGCCACTGCACGCGCACGCACCACACCTCCGATATCGGGGCTGACCACAATCAGATTATCGATATTCTGACGCATCACATCATGCACCAATATCGGCGTAGCATAAATATTATCCACAGGCATATCAAAAAAGCCTTGGATTTGGTCGGCATGCAAATCAACCGTCAACACACGGTCAATCCCTGCGGAAGTCAGCATATTGGCGACCAATTTGGCGGAAATCGGCACGCGCGCAGAACGCGGTCGGCGGTCTTGGCGCGCATAACCGAAATAAGGGATGGCTGCGGTAATGCGGCCTGCAGACGCACGTTTGAGCGCGTCTGCCATAGTCAAAATTTCCATCAAATTATCATTGGTCGGCGCACAGGTAGACTGCAAAATAAAAACATCGCGGCCGCGTACATTATCCAAAAGCTCAACGGCAACCTCCCCGTCCGAAAATTTGCCGACAGACGCGTTGCCCAATGACGTATCCAAATGTTTAACAACACGTTTTGCCAATTCCGGATTGGCGTTACCTGTGAACACCATTAAGCTGTCGTATGCCATATTTTCATCGCCTGAGTTATGGGGATTGAGAGATTTGCTTTTAGGAAACATCCGCTTCCTCTTTCTGATTGCCGGCCATTGTGCCAAACGGCCGAGATTATACGCTATCGCGACAACAGATTAAAGCCCGCCGGCCGATTTGTTCTTTTATAGATGTTGCAATTTAAAACAAGCACCCCAACAACAGGCTGCCTGAAACATTCTTCCCTCTCCGCCCAACCCTCATATCGGAATCGACGCGCGGTAGTAACAATACGCCGTGCACCGTCAGCCGTACGAAATACAGGGCATACGCAGTACTTCGGAAATCCGAAAGAGCTGCCCTTTGCTTCGATATGGTGCGGTTAAGCAAAGTTTGCGCCCGCTTTCCGATATTACCGAAGATTTGTTTCAGGCTGCCTGAACATTCAGGCAGCATCATCTAATAATGCCGCGTATCTCTTCGCAACTCCAAACACCATAGCGGTTTGCCCATCCAAATGCCGTTGCGGTGAATGCATTTGAATCAAATAATGCGCTGCAACTGCGATAACACATCGGAATGGCGGCTGCCAAACATCTGCCGCAGCCCGGCACAACCGAATCATTCAGGTAGCCTAACCATTGATATTCACAGTTTGCACGGTGAATTCGGCATAGAAAACACGCCGAGCCAACACATTATTTTTACAGCAATCCGATATTGAGCAACTTGAATTGATGCCGCCGCCGATATATCTCAAACCAAATCATTCGCCCAATTGGCTGCCTGAATCTGCAAGTCCAATTCACGGCAGGTTTTGGCAACGTCATCGGCACGTTTGCGTATCGCTTTTACCTCTACCGCCGCCAGCATTTTGATTTCACTACGGCTGTAACGCGATTGCTCGGGGGTGGCGGCATCCGCCAAGCCAACCAATACCGCATGTTCGGCTTTCAAACGGTCGCGGCGCGCCAGTGCGGCAGTCATGCTTTCGCCGTTTTCCAGCACAATCTGATGATTGCTGCGGTTGATGGCGGTGACCAAAGTTTCCCAAGCATCGGCGCAACGTGTGTATTCCGCCAATAATTCCTGCGGATTTTCGGCCGGCGTTTCGCCTTCCTGATATTGTGCGTTTTGTTGCAAACGCTGTTTCAATTGCGCCAAACGTCTTTGCAAATCGGCGCGTTCGGATAAAGCTTCGGCAAGTTTCATAGTTTTCACATAATAAAGTAAGCGCGTATGGCAACACCACACGCGCTTGACTGGCAGGGGAGGTAGGGATCGAACCTACGCATGTCGGAATCAAAATCCGATGCCTTACCACTTGGCGACTCCCCTAAAAACGGGTTTGGCTGGGGATGTAGGATTCGAACCTACGCATGTCGGAATCAAAATCCGATGCCTTAACCAACTTGGCGAATCCCCAGTTGTCTTGCCGTGCGGCAAACCAAAGCGGGAATTATCGCGTTTTTGTAGAATACGGTCAAGTATAGGCTGTTTTTCTTATGATTATTTTCAATTAACCATATGTTTCTTATTTATATAATTTGAAAATAGGATGTTCCGGCAAAGCGGAGGCGCAATATGTTTTCACATCCGCAGGCAACTGCTTTTGTACTGCCCGAACTTGCTCCCTCGTGTCAAAAGTCAAAAACACACACGCTCCGGACCCCGTCAGTTGCGGGCTGCCATATTTTTTCAGGCAGCTGATGGCTTGTGCGACCTGAGGATATTCACGCTCCACCACGGGCTGCATATCGTTACGCAAAGGCTGCAACGCCTGATAATCAGGCTGTGTACAAGGTGGGCTGTTACGCCGCAAGTCGGGATGACGGAACACATCGGCCGTACACACGTGCACATCGGGGCACGCAATCAAATAATATTGCTTCGGTACGTCAATAGCTTGCAATATTTCACCCACACCGCGTGCAAATGCGGTCCGTCCAAACAGGAAAAAAGGAACATCCGCTCCCAATTGCACACCTGCCTGAATAAGCTGTTCCGTATTCAAACCGCACTGCCACAAGCGGTTGAGCGCCAGCAATACGGTTGCAGCATCGGAACTGCCGCCGCCCAAACCGCCGCCCATCGGGATATGTTTTTCTATCCAAATGTCCGCACCTTTCAGGCAGCCTGAAAGGCTTTGCAAGGTACGCGCGGCACGGACGGTCAAATCATCTTCGCTTGCCACCCCTTGCGTAGGCGTATGCAATGCAATGCAGCCGTCCTCACGCACAGCAATACCGATATAGTCGCACCAATCTATCAAGGTGAAAATACTTTCCAAATCATGATAACCGTTACTGCGGCGGCCGGTAATGCGCAAATCGAGATTGAGTTTTGCCGGAGCGGGATAGCGCGGGATATGAGACGGGAGCATAGGAATCCAACATGAAATAATGTCATCAACTGTCGGCACTATTAAGCGCATACAGATTGAATATATGAATATTTTATTGGGGTGAATTTTACGGCCTGTCGAAATACTTCGGCGATACGCCAACGATGCCGAACCTGATTTCAGGCAGCCTGAAAAGTGTCCAATAGGAATAGGACTGTCGCATACTATGCCCCAACACCACTGCCAGGCAGCCTTCATTCATACCGGAGAAAAATTTTCGGCAGGACAACGCCCTTCATTCACAGGCAAGCCTTCAACGCGGCGGCTTGTACCAAACACCATTTTGACCACAATATCCTGATGTTGCAACTCCAACAAACGCGTACTGCCGTCTTCTCGGACATGGCGGCGGACAGTCCAGCCCGACTGTACCAACGCACCATCCGCCGAAATATGATACGGCGCCGCGTTTGCCCATTCGCCGTTTGCCCAAGCCGACAAGTATCCGAGCGGCAAGGGAATGCCAATCAAACTTTCACTCAAGCGCTCGGGCGTGTCCGCATGATAGCTGCGTCCGCGCGCATCAACCGCCACGACACGTTCGGCATCGCGACACAATCTGCCAAACGACGTACCCAGCGGCGTATTGATGTGAATGGTTTCCACACCGTTTTCATACAGCCAGTCAAAATGGGCATAGCTGCCCTGTTCGCCCGCTTTGACGCTCAAGCGCCCGTCCGCTTCAAAATACTGCAACGGACGCTGCGCCCGCCATGACACGGACGGCGCAGTAAGCGTACAGGCAGATAGCAATAGCACCAGCGGCAATGTTTTTATTTTCATATTAAACGTGGCCAAAGAATTTCAGGCAGCCTGAAAATTGAATACCGAACACAACGATATGCAAAACCTCAACAATCGGCAACCTTTTAAAATTAAAAAAACAGATTGTATCAGCTGAAGGCAGCCTGTTGTTACATCAAGAAACAACCGTCCAATAAACGCCACTCGACTTGAGCAGACAAGTTCATCGCCCATTAATCCGCCTGGCACATCTGGTTTGTCCGCCAATCAAACAGAAACATTCCGAGTATCTTTTCAGGCAGCCTGAAAACATTCTCCCCTTAAAAAAAACAGCCCGAAATATCCGGACTGTTTTTTTACTTTATTTAAGCGTCGTATCGCTTGCCATATCCGCCGCCGCGGTAAACAGCACATCAGTGGAGGAGTTCAATGCGGTTTCGGCCGAATCCTGAATCACACCGATAATCACGCCTACGCCCACCACCTGCATAGCAATATCGTTCGGAATGTTAAACAGGCTGCATGCCAAAGGAATCAGCAGCAAGGAACCGCCCGCAACGCCGGATGCACCGCAGGCACTGATTGTAGCCACCAAGCTTAACAGCAAAGCGGTAGCAAAATCCACTTGAATGCCTTGCGTGTGGGCGGCCGCCAAAGTCAGCACGGTAATGGTAATCGCCGCACCCGACATATTTACGGTCGCACCCAAAGGGATAGAAATGGAATAAGTGTTTTCATGCAAATTCAGTTTTTTCGCCAAAGCCATGTTCACGGGTATATTGGCGGCGGAAGAACGGGTGAAGAATGCAGGCACGCCGCTTTCGCGCAGGCAGGTGAACACCAGCGGATAGGGATTTTTGCGGATTTTCCACCACACCAGCAAAGGATTGAACACCAAAGCCACAAACAACATACAGCCCACCAACACCAAAATCAGTTGGCCAAACTCCTGAATCATGTTTTTAAAGCCGGTTTCCGCTACGGTAACCGCCACCAAACCCATTACGCCCAAAGGAGCGAAACGGATAACCCAGCGTACGATTTGGGAAACGGCATTGGCCAAATCGGCAACCGCTTTAATGGTGGTTTCGCCGGCATGGCGCAAAGCGAAGCCCAAAGCCAAACCCCAAGCCAAAATGCCGATATAGTTGGCTTTCGCCAGTGCGCTAACGGGGTTGGATACCAAATTCATCAGCAGGTTTTTCAACACGGCGGCGATACCTGTCGGCGCGGTCGCGTCAGCGGCAACAGGCAGCGTAAGCGTGCTGGGAAACATAAAACTGGCCGCAACCGCCACAACCGCCGCACCAAACGTACCAATCAGATAAAGTATCAAAATCGGGCGGATATGGGTTTGCGTACCTACCGTATGTTGGGACACGGCGGAAATCACCAAGACAAACACCAAGAAGGGCGCAACGGCTTTCAACGCACCGACAAACATATCGCCGAAAATACTCAAAGTCGGCACGATTTCAGGCAGGAAATGACCGGCAATAATACCGACAACCAAACCAATGACAATTTGCCAAATCAAGCTGACGCGGCGGTAAAGTGCAACAATCGGATGAGAATGGGACATTTAACTTAAACTCCTAAAACGGGGAATCGTAAAACGGCGTATTGTAATGTAAATATCTGTTTCAAGGGTATAGAAACGATAAAGTTTTTAACGTTCGGGCTGCCTGAAATTTCAGGCAGCCTTCCGCGTTTGGTGTTATGCTGCGTCCTTTGAACATATGCACAGGACGATTATCATGAAAGCCCGTTTTTTTGCCGCTGCCGCCGCACTGATTTTGTCGGCCTGCAGCCTGATTGACAGCCAATCCATCAATACGGAGGCCGCCCGAAACTACAGCCAAGTCGTAGCCCAAGCGCGCAGCAAACAAATGATAGACCGCAGCTCCGACACCGCCAAACGCACCCAAAAAGTCTTCCAACGCCTTCTGCCCTATGCCGATGCCGCCAATACCACAGGCGTTCCCTTCAATTGGGAGCTGACGGTTATCCGCTCGGACGAACTCAATGCCTGGGCGATGCCCGGCGGCAAAATGGCGGTATACACCGGCATTGTCGAAAAATTGAAACTCAGCGATGACGAACTGGCAGCCATTATCGGACACGAAATGACCCATGCCCTGCTCGAACACAGTAAAAAAGAAGCCAACCGCAATGTGGCGATTCAACTCGGTGCGGCACTGGGCAGCGCAGTATTGGCAGGCGCTACCGGCATTAGCGGCGATGCCGCGGCACAAAGTGTCGGGCTGGCAGCCGACTTGGGCATGATGAAACCGTTCAGCCGCAAAGCCGAAAACGAAGCCGACTTAGGCGGTTTGCACCTCATGGCGCAAGCAGGCTACAACCCGCAGGCAGCCGTAAGCGTTTGGGAAAAAATGAACCGCCAAAACGACAATAACAATCTTGCCAACCGTATATTGTCTACACATCCCACCAACAATGCCCGCATCGAATCGATACGCAAAGCTCTGCCTTCAGTGATGCCGATTTATCTCAAAGCCAACGGCAAATACTGATACCCGGCCTTCCTTCAGGCAGCCCCAATACCCGATACCGTTGCAGGCTGCCTGAAAAATACTCCGACCCATTTCCCGATGGAGAACCAAACAATCATGTCGGAACTTCACAACATACTGCAGCACAATCAAAAATTTGTAGAAAGCGGCGGCTATGCCGAATTTCTCACCGACAAATACCCCGAACGCAAACTGGCCGTTCTGTCCTGCATGGACACCCGCATGGTCGAACTGCTGCCAGCCGCATTGGGTTTGCGTAACGGTGATGCCAAAATCATCAAAAACGCAGGCGCAGTCGTAACCCATCCGTGGGGCTCGGTCATGCGCTCGCTGCTGGTTTCCGTATTGGAATTGAAAGTCAGCGAAATCATGGTGATTGCCCACTTCGACTGCGGTATGCGCGGACTAAACGCACAAGCCTTTTTGCAACGCACACAAGAAGAAGGCATTCCGTCCGACCGTATCGCCACATTGCGCCACGCCGGCATCGATTTGGACAAATGGCTCAAAGGCTTCGACAATGTAGAAGACAGCGTGCGCCACACCGTACAAATCATCCGCCAACACCCCTTGATGCCCGAACACATCGCCATACACGGCTTGGTTATCCATCCGGCCACAGGCAAACTCACGGTTGTGGTAGACGGTTCGACTGACACAGCCCCCGCACAGCCTGCCTGAAAACTTTCAGGCAGCCACTACCCACTATTTCGCGAGAACACAACATCATGGAAACAATCGGCTTGTTTGGCGGCAGTTTCGACCCCATCCACAACGGACACCTGGCAATGGCCAACGCCTTTGCCGAACAAATACAACTGGATACCGTTGTTTTTCTGCCCGCGGGCAATCCCTACCACAAAAACGGCAAACCCGCCGCCGCCCGACACCGTCTGGCCATGCTCGAGCTGGCGATAGCCGACAACAACCGTTTCGCCGTCAGCGATTGCGACATCGTTCGGCACGGCGCAACCTATACCTACGATACCGTACAGATTTTCAGGCAGCATTTCCCCGAAGCCAAACTGTGGTGGCTGATGGGTATGGACAGCCTCATGACCCTGCACTCATGGAAAAACTGGAGCAGGCTGGTACAACAAATCCACATCGCCGTTGCCGTCCGTCCCGGCAGCGATTTAGCGGAACTGCCCGAAAAACTGCAAGAATGGTTCGATACCGCACTGAACAACGGCAGCCTGAAATTTCTCGACCTGCCGCCCAACGACATCAGCTCCACACAAGTCCGCACCGTTTTGAGCCAAGACGGAAGCACAGCGCATATGCTGCCTGAAAGCGTATCAGAATACATACGGCAACACCGCCTATACCGCAACGGCCCCGAACACGGCAATACGCAAAACCCTGTATAATTCCCAAGTTTACAGCGAAGAAAAAACTTATGAATACCGAACATCCCGATTTGGAAAAAATGGCTGCCATAGCCGTTGAAGCACTGGAAGACATCAAAGCAAAAGACATCACCGTATTGGATACCGCTTCCCGTACGCCGTTGTTTGCCAAAATGATTATTGCCAGCGGCGACAGCACGCGCCAAGTCAAAGCGCTGGCCAACAACGTTGCCGTCAGCCTGAAAGAAGCAGGTTTTTCCGTAGTCGGCAGCGAAGGACAAGACAGCGGCGAATGGGCATTGGTAGATGCAGGCGAATTATTGGTACACGTCATGCTGCCTGCCGTCCGTGATTTTTACGACATCGAATCACTGTGGGGCGGAGAAAAACCGTCATTTCACGCAGGAGCAGAAAAACCCTGGCACGCCGCCGACCACTAAGCTCCGCCATGAAAACCGTTACGCAACAAATCTGCAGCAACGGTTTTCCAATGAAACAGCCGCCGCTTTCAGGCAGCCTGAAACGATACACCTCAGCCGATATGTCCTCCGACCGCTACGATTTCTCCGAACACCACCAACTGATTCGCACCCTGCTTGAAGCAGGCAAACTCGAAGAAGTACGCGAAGAAATCCGCCGCCAGCACGACCATGCCGTCAGCCACTATGGAGAATCCTCGCCCGAACACAGTTTCGCGCTGTTCAATCTCGGCGAATGGCACGAAGCGAAAGGCGACTACGAAGCAGCCGAAACCCTGCTCACGCAAACACTCCACATCAGACAGCAAACTCTAGGCGAACAACACCCCGACACCGCCAAAGCACTCGGCAGCCTGGGCGGGCTGTTTAACAAAACGGGACGCTACGCGGAAGCAATAGAAAAACACCGCCAAGCCCTGTCGCTGCACGAAGCCGCATTAGGCAAAGAACATCCCGACACCGCCGTCAGTCTCAACGACTTGGCCTGTTCACTGCTGGCAAACGGCAACAGCGAAGAAGCTCTCACACTGTTCGAACGCGCCGCCGCTATCAATGAAAAACTGTTCGGCATGTCGCACTACCAAACCGCCCTATGCTATACCAACGCCGCAACCCTGTATTGGCAGCAAGGCTATCGCGACCAGGCTCTGTCCATCCTGCAGCACACTCTCGCAACCACCCAAAACCTGCTTGGCAATACCCACCGCCGCAGTTGCGGTATGCAGCTGCAACTTGCCGTGTTTTTAGGCGAAAACGGGCAAACCACCGAAGCCGAACACCATTTCGTCCAAGCCTTATCCGGTTTATCGCAGAGCTTGGGCGACAAACATCCCGATTACGCACTGGCGCAACGCAACTTCGCCCAATTTTGTTTCCGCAACAAACGTACCAACCAAGCCCTGCTCCTGTTGCACCAGGCAGCCGCCGTACTGCTGGAAACACTCGGCGCGGAACACGAAGACACACGCAAAACCATCGCCGACTTAGTCATGCTGTCGCTCATGCATATGCAGGATAACGAACAATAGGCTGCCTGAAAATTACCATACCGCATTCAATCATTCTCCAACCATAATGAACATCACCGTTTTAGCCGTAGGCACCAAAATGCCCTCTTGGGTAGACCAAGCTGTGGACGAATACGCCAAACGTTTCGGACGCGACATCCGCTACACACTCAAAGAAATCAAACCCGAAAAACGCGGCGCAGGTGTCAACGCCGCACAAGGCATGGCAGCCGAAGAAAAACGCATTATGGAAGCATTACCCGAGAATGCCTGGATAGTGGTCTTAGACGAACGCGGCAAAGACATCGGCTCGGTAGAACTGTCCGAATATCTGCAACAGTGGCAACACAACGGCCAACATATCTGTTTCATCATAGGTGGCGCAGACGGCATGACCGACCGCATCAAACAACAAGCCAATCTCATATTGCGCCTATCCAAAATGACCTTGCCGCACGGCATGGTGCGCGTCCTACTCACCGAGCAGCTCTACCGCGCGGCAAGCATACTGCAAAACCACCCTTACCACCGTGAATAAACCCTTTCTATCCCCTTTCAGGCAGCCAATGTTAAACAGGCCTTTTATCTGAATTTGAATAACGGCTATAAATTACTCTCAAATTTGGACTCATATCACTCCGCTTTTAAAATACCAAATAATAAAAACAGGCGGCCCCATTTTCTTAAAGCCACCTGTTTTTATTTCAAGTTAAAAATCGAATTTACATAGCCCGACAAGCCGTATATCCGTAACGCATATTGTCAGAATCTCCAAACTACGGCCGCAAAACAGGCAGCCCGCCCAAATAAGGTTGCAACGCTTTGGGAATGGAAATACTGCCATCTGCATTTTGATGGTTTTCCAACACAGCCACCAAAGCGCGACCCACAGCCAAGCCCGAGCCATTCAAAGTATGTACCAAACGGTTTTTGCCATCGCTGTCTTTGAAACGCGCTTTCATGCGGCGGGCTTGAAAGTCTTCACAATTGGAGCAGCTGGAAATTTCACGATAAGTATTTTGAGCCGGCACCCAAACTTCCAAATCATAGGTTTTGCTTGCGCCAAAGCCCATATCACCCGTACACAACACGATAACGCGGTAAGGCAATTCCAATAATTTCAAGATGTTTTCCGCATGCGCGACCATTTCCTCTAAAGCGGCATAAGACTGCTCGGGACGGGTAATCTGCACCATTTCGACTTTATCAAATTGATGCTGGCGGATTAAACCTCGCGTATCCTTACCGTGCGAACCCGCTTCGCTACGGAAACAAGGCGAATGCGCCGTCAGTTTCAAAGGTAAGTCTTTTTCAGCCAGCACACTGTCGCGTACCGTATTGGTCAAGGTTACTTCAGCGGTCGGAATCAGATACTGAATCATTTTGCCTTCATCGCCGCCGCGGGTAACGTGAAACAAATCTTCACCGAATTTAGGCAGTTGTCCCGTTCCCAACAAAGTGCTGTCGTTCACAATATAGGGCGTATAGCACTCCGTGTAGCCGTGTTGCTCGGTATGCGCATCCAGCATCAGTTGCGCCAAAGCACGATGCAGACGGGCGATTTTGCCTTTCATCAAAGAAAACCGCGCCCCCGAAAGCTCGGCAGCCGTTTCAAAATCCAATCCGAATGCCGCACCCAAGTCCACATGGTCTTTAATTTCAAAATCAAATACTTTCGGCACGCCAACCTTGCGGATTTCCACATTGCCCGCTTCGTCTTCACCTGTCGGCACACTGTCGTGCGGCAGATTCGGAACGTTCAGCAACAGACTATCCAAGGCTGCCTGAATGCCTTCCAAAGACAAAGCCGCCTGCTCCAAACGGGTTTTGATTTGGGCCACTTCGGCCATAGCGGTTTCCGCTTCTTCATGTCTGCCTTGCCCTTTTAACGCACCGATTTGCTTAGAGACACTGTTACGCCGCGCCTGAAGACTTTCGGTTTCGGTTTGTATGCTTTTACGTTGCGTTTCCAATTGCTCAAACGCAGCAATATCGAAATGAAAACCGCGCTGCGCCAATTTTGCGGCAACGGCAGCGGTATCGGAACGCAATAATTGAATGTCCAACATAGCAGCAACCTTGCTCTTAAAAGGCGGTATTGTAAACGAAAACCGTATTCCAGGTTGCCTGAAACCCATGCAAAATAATCTTGATTAAAAATAAATCGATGCATCAGCCAAATCGTTATCTGGCTTGACGCATAGCATAATTTTTAGTACAGTTCGCTTCTTCATGCGGGGCGTAGCGCAGCCTGGTTAGCGCATCTGCTTTGGGAGCAGAGGGTCGTGAGTTCGAATCCCACCGCCCCGACCAGCATGAAACAGGTTAAATACCGTGCGTTCGTAGCTCAACCGGATAGAGCACCGGCCTTCTAAGCCGGGGGTTACAGGTTCGAGTCCTGTCGGACGCGCCATCATCAGTTTACAGCGGTGGTTGTAGCTCAGTTGGTTAGAGCATCGGATTGTGATTCCGAGGGTCGTGGGTTCGAATCCCATCTGCCACCCCAAAAATAAAACCGTATCGGACAGTTCCGATACGGTTTTTTCATTCTTTCAATCTTCTTGTTATTTGACTCTGATTTTTTATTATTACTCTGATTAGCTGCGATTTCTTTAATCGGACAATAGCTTTTTGTCCGTTCAGGCTATGTTAATTGGCAACATACCGTAAAAACATGATACAAAAATCAGAACGGCTGTGTTTAACCGCATAACATTTCATGCAAATAAAATGAAACAAAGTCAGATTAATCATTCCGCAGGTATGTCCGGAGCACCTCTGGGCATCTTATAGCGGTTATAGGCAAACAGATATTGATGCGGAAAACGGCGTACCCAATATTCGATATTGCTGTTAATAATTTGCGCATCATGTTCTTTATCACCGTTCAGGCTGCCTGAAAGCGGGGAGATATGCAATGCAAAGCCTTGTCCTTTCGGCAGGCGTTCGCCAACAAAAAACAAGGTACTCACATTTTTCACTTGAGCCAACTTGCCTGCCAAAGTCATGGTATAGGCATACCTGCCGAAAAATTTCACCCAAACGCCGCCGCCCTCATCAGGATTAGGAACATGGTCAGGCAACACAATGGTAGCCTGCCCTTGTCGCAACGCTTGGATAACTTGTTTGACTCCCTGCAAATTAGTCGGAGCCGTTTTCCCTTTTCCACGTTCGCGCCCGGCTCGGACGATACTATCCAACATTTTGATTTTCGGTGGTTTATACATGGCGGTCAACGGAAAATCCAATTGCTCGCTGATGTAGCGCCCCGCCAAATCATAGCTACCCAAATGGGGAGTAAGCAACAATATGCCCTGTTGGTTATCCAAGGCCGCCTGAAGATATTCCCAGCCGTAGATGTGTTTAAAAAGGGAAGCAATGTGTTCAGGCTGCCTGAAAAATGCCAGCGGCAGCTCTAATCCGCTCTTGGCAGTTTCACAAAATACGGCCTGTACGCTCTGTTTATCGCTAGGCAATTGGGCGATTTGCAAATGTTCGATAATCCGCTTCCGACTCTTGCCGGAACAATAATAGGAAATCCTGCCCAACACAGCCGCACATGCATGCAGCCACGGCAAAGGAATCCGCGCAAATAGGGTAAAAAGCAATTTAAGCAACATGGATGCAAAGTTATCCGGTAGGCAATGGGCAGAATTGTAATGGAAAAGACACCTAATTTAAAATTTTACTCATGCCTGCAAAGGCCTTACAATCCCACTCTTTGCACAATGGAAAACACTATGAACGCCGATTTGCAGCAACGCCGCAACGAAGCTTTGGCCTTATTCGAACAAGCCGATGAAATCTATGACGAAGCCGCCTGTGCGGCAGCCATCGCCCGAATGGCTGATAAGATTTCTAACGACCTATCAGATTCTTACCCTTTGGTTTTATCCGTTATGGGCGGGGCGGTGGTATTCACCGGACAGCTCCTGCCACTGCTGCGCTTCCCCTTGGATTTTGACTATATCCATATCACCCGCTACGGCAATAAATTTCACGGAGGCGCTTTTGAATGGCTGCGCAAACCTGCGAATGTAGCGGGGCGCGATGTATTGGTACTGGACGATATTCTGGACGAAGGCCATACCATGCACGCTATCGTGGAAGCGATTTTGTCTATGGGTGCCCGGTCATGTCGCTCAGCAGTATTCGCCAACAAACTGATTGATAAAGAAAAACCGATTTCAGCAGATTATGTAGGCCTGGATGTGCCCAACCGCTATGTATTCGGATACGGCATGGATGCAAAACAAATGTGGCGTAATTTGGGGGCGATTTATGCAATGAAATAAAGAGGGGCGGCAACTCGGCATATATCTGGTATATTCCGTATTGGCTGCCTGTAACTCATCATTTCATCATTCATAGTTGCCCTGCCACATCATTTTTCTCTCTATATCACATCTCCATCAGACCAATCAAACAAGTTTATAAATTCCTTATACACAAAAACGGCAAACTGTTCTCAGTTTGCCGTTTTAAGATTAATCTTCTTTTTTGGTTTCGGCGGGCTTGGACGCCGCCAGGCCTAACGATTTTTGCCATTCGTCCGGGTTTTTCAACAAATCCAATGCAGCGCGCAGTTGGTCGTCTTTTTCGGGATTGGGTTTACGGCGCGATGAAATATCTTCGTCTTTTTCCTTAACCTTTTCCGCCTTATCTTCAGAGACAACGTGCTTGGCAACAGGAGTTTGCTCCGCGCTACCCTGCACTTCTTCTTCACCCAGAGGATTGCCGATGTGTCCCGACAAGTCGGCTTCCCGACTTTCGAATGTGCGGTTTTTATCTTTTACTTCCACATCTGGAACAATGCCTGTTGCCTGAATGGAACGGTCGTTCGGCGTGTAATATAAAGCCGTAGTCAATTTCACCGCACCGCCGTTGGAAAGCGGAATCAACGATTGAACCGAACCCTTACCGAAGCTGCGCGTACCCACAATCACGGCACGCTTATGGTCTTGCAGCGCACCAGCAACAATTTCGGAAGCAGAAGCCGAGCCGGAATTGGTCAGTACGGTAACGGGAATGGTTTTAATGCTTTCAGGCAGCCCCTCCAAAGGGTCTTTGCCTTTACTGAGCAAATAATCTTCGGGTCGCGCCGACAACTGCATCGCAGGCTTGTTATCCCTGCCTTTGGTGCTGACAACGGCATCGCCTACTTTCAAAAATACAGCCGATACACCCACTGCAGAATTGAGCAAACCGCCGGGGTCATCGCGCAAATCCAGCACAATGCCTTTCAATGGTGCGGCATTTTTCTTGGTCAGTTCATGCACCGCTTTAGCCGTGTCGGCAGTGGTACGCTCTTGGAATTGGGTAATACGGATATAGCCGTAACCGCCGTCCAGAAGATGGCTGCGCACACTTTGCACTTTGATAATGGCGCGGGTAAGGGTTAAAACAATCGGACTGCTGTCCTTGCGCGACAAAGTCAGGGTGATTTTGGTGCCCGGTTTGCCGCGCATTTTTTTCACCGCATCGCCGGTAGTCATACCGCGCGTGGATTCATTATTGATTTTAACGATGAAATCGCCGCTTTTCACACCGGCGCGTTCCGCAGGCGTATCTTCAATCGGAGCGACCACTTTAATGAAACCGTCTTCGGAACCGATTTCCATACCCAGGCCGCCAAATTCGCCGCTGGTATGCTCTTTCATGTCGATATAGCCTTTTTTATCCATGTATTCGGAATGCGGGTCAAGACCCGACACCATGCCTTTCATGGCATCTTCCAACAAGGCTTCATCGCTTTCTTCGCTCACGTAATTGGCTTTGATTTGGCTGTACACTTCCGCCATATTGCGCAACGCCTGAATCGGCAAGGCATTGTTTTTCGGTTTGCTTTCGGCAAAACTTTGCACGCTGACGCTCAAAGCCACGCCGCTGATTGCGCCCAAAACATACAGGGCGGCTTTTTTCCAAATGGGATTAGGCATAAACTTCTCTCTGTGTGCGTTTCAGGCAGCCTGAAAACCAAAACAGGGATTTGCTCCGGGTTGGCTGCATACAAACGGCGTGGATTTCACGCCGTTTCGTTCCGCCTGGCTGCCTGAAAGTTTAAATGGCCATCAAATCTTCTTCTTTGGCAGTCAGCATTTTGTCGATTTCGCCGATAAAACGGTCGGTAAGTTTTTGTACCGCTTCTTCGCCGCGACGCGCATCATCTTCGGTAACTTCTTTGTCTTTCAATAATTTTTTAATGCTGTCATTGGCATCGCGGCGCACGTTGCGAACGGCAACGCGCCCTTCTTCCGCTTCGCTGCGAACCACTTTAATCAAATCCTTACGGCGCTCTTCGGTGAGCATCGGCATCGGCACGCGAATCAGGTCGCCCACTGCCGCAGGATTCAGGCCGAGATTGGAATCGCGGATGGCTTTTTCGATTTTGGAAGCCATATTGCTTTCGAAGGGTTTTACGCCAATCGTACGGGCATCCAGCAAAGTAACGTTACCCACTTGGCTCACCGGCACCATGCTGCCCCAATACTCCACTTCCACTTGGTCGAGCAGGCCGGTATGGGCGCGGCCTGTCCGTACTTTCGCCAAATTTTCGCGCAACACTTCCAAAGAGCGTTGCATTTTGGTTTCTGCATTTTTTTGAATATCGTTAATCATCTTGTTTTCCCTTGCAATAGTTGTCGAACGGTTATCGGGATTTCAAACGGGGAATGGTAACGTATTTGTCAAAGCGTGACAATTTTTCAAACCATCTCGGCAAACCGACCAAAATTGGCCTGCACATAGTCGGCCACTGCTTCCGCACCGCCGGCACAGTTGTCCAAAAATGCCGTCTGCAGCCCGTTCAAAACAAGTGCTTCGGGAGCATGGTAGAGTCCGGCAAATTGCTCCCAATTCTCAAACGTCCAATTCCGCACAGCCACAGTCTGCCGATACAGGGTTTCGATTTGCCGGAAAATGCCGGCCAAATGCACAGCGCCCCACTTATCCAAATATGAGGCCAACGGCAAGTCGAAGGCTGCGGCGGCATAGCCGTTGGCTATCCATTGCACCAAGCCACCGTTTGCCGTCTGTCCGTCCCAATCGGCATAGGCCAGAAACGCGCGCTGCTCTTGGGAAAACAAAGCCGACAAAGCCTGTTCCATGCTGACACCCCGTTCATCGGCATGGGATAAAGCGGTTTGTATTAAAGCTTCGTACACAGGATACAGCCAATCCCACGCATTTTCACCGTTTCGGTCGGGCAAGTCGCCCCGCCGGACTTTCGGTAGCATTATCGGTTGCCTTTCTGTTTAAAAGCCGTCCGCGCAAAACCATATTCCCCGAAACGGCGCGGTATATCGTTCTGCAAAGGGCATCATAGCCGGAGCGTCAATTGTGTACCAACGTGCCTTCGTCTTTGCCTAAAATCACGTTTTTCAAAGCGCCGTCCTTATGAATATCGAATACGACAATATTCAAACGCTGTTCGCGGCATAGGGCAAAAGCAGTGGCATCCATCACTTTCAGTTGTTTGGTTAAGGCTTCGTCAAAAGTGAGCGTTTGATAGCGGGTGGCAGAAGGGTCTTTTTTCGGATCGGCGGTGTAAACGCCGTCCACATTGGTGGCTTTGAGCATCACGTCGCAGTTCATTTCCGCGCCGCGCAGGGCGGCGGCGGTGTCGGTTGTAAAAAACGGATTGCCCGTACCGGCGGCAAAAATGACGATTTTGCCTTCCTTCAAATATTGGATGGCTTTGGGACGCGCATAAGTTTCAACCACTTGCTGCATACTCAATGCCGATTGAACACGCGCTTTGGCACCCAAACTTTCAAAAGCGTCTTTCAACGCCAGCGCATTCATGACGGTTGCCATCATACCCATGTAATCGGCAGTGGCTCTGTCCATGCTTTGCGCCTGACCGGAAACGCCGCGGAAAATGTTGCCGCCGCCTACCACGATGCCTACTTGTACGCCCAAATCGGCAATTTCTTTCACTTGGGCGACAATCCGCATAATGGTTTCGCGGTTGATGCCGAAGGGGTCGTTACCCATCAGCGACTCGCCTGAAAGTTTGAGTAAGATACGTTTGTATTGGGTTTCGCTCATGGTAGATGCCTCAATCATTTCGTCAGTCAAAAACGGCTGGGATTATACGCGTTTTTACGGCATACCGCGAAACGGCGGCCTGTTGCCGTACCGGTTGCGCTTGGGAATCCGCTTGAAACGGAACGATGCCCGTTTCCTGTTTTTCAGGCAGCCCGTACGGTTTTATTGATGGCTGCCTGAAGGTGTTTTTTACGGTTTTTCGGGTCTGACCCAGCCTTCAATCACAGTTTGTCTTGCCCGTGCCACCACCAGTTTTCCTGCTTCGCAGTTTTTGGTAATCACGCTGCCTGCACCTGTGGTCGCCCTGTCGCCGATGGTTACGGGCGCAACCAGCATGGTGCTCGAACCGATGCGGACTTCGTTGCCGATAACGGTTTGGTATTTGTTCACGCCGTCATAGTTGCAGGTAATCGTGCCGGCACCGATGTTGGTTTTCTCTCCGACTACGGCATTTCCGATATAAGTCAGATGATTGGCTTTGCTGCCTTTGCCGATGGTACTGTCCTTTACTTCCACGAAATTACCGATATGCACGCCTTCGGCCAACACGGCTTTCGGACGCAATCGCGCAAACGGCCCGACTTGCGCACCCGCACCGACTTCGCAATTTTCCAAATGGGAAAACGGTGCAATGACGGCGCCGTTATGGATAAGGGCGTTTTTAATCACACAGTTGGCACCGATATGCACGTCATCGCCCAAAGACACATCGCCCTCAAACACACAATTCACGTCAATCACCACGTCTTGTCCGTGTTTCAGGCAGCCGCGCAAGTCAAAACGGCTCGGGTCGCGCAGGGTAACGCCCGCCTGCAACAGTTGCTGCGCTTGATTGCTTTGGAAAACCCTTTCCAAATCGGCCAATTGGGATTTGTTATTAACGCCCGCCGCCAGATACGATGCTGCCACCCGAACGGCATGGACGGGAATACGGTCGCGGTTGGCCAATGCGATTAAATCGGTCAGATAGTATTCGCCTTGCACATTGTCGCTGCTCAGACTTTCCAACCAAGCCGCCAAGCGGGCGTTGGGCAGCACCAAAATGCCGGTATTCACTTCACGTACCGCTTTTTGGGCGGCATCGGCATCTTTTTCTTCTACAACCGCAACCACATGGCCGTTTTCATTGCGGATAATACGCCCGTAGCCGGTGGGATTGTCCAAAATATCGGTCAGCACGCCGACATCGTTACCTGCCGCTTCAAGTATGGCGTGCAGCGTGCCGGTGTCGATGAGCGGCACGTCGCCGTAGAGTACCAAAGTACGTCCGCTTTCAGGCAGCGCGGGCAGGGCGCACTTTAGCGCGTGTCCCGTACCGAGCTGTTGGTTTTGTTCCACCCAATTCACCGCCTTCCCGCCCAATTCCTGTAAAACCGACTCTTTGCCGTGCCCCACCACAACGCTCACCGACTGCGGCTGCAAAGCGGCGGCGGTATCGATAACGTGTTCCAACATGGTTTTGCCGCCGATGCGGTGCAACACTTTAGGCAGTTTGGAATACATGCGCGTGCCTTTGCCGGCCGCAAGAATAACGATGTGTAGCGACATAATCGGGTTTTCCTTAGATGGCTGTCGGCGCCATATGCTTGATATGCGGCGCCGAACATGATATGCAGTAAACCGGTTAGAACTTTTCAGGCAGCCTGAAACTTACTCGCGAGATTCGGGAACAACAGCGTGCGGCATCGGCCTGCCGCCGTGGTAGCGGGTATTTTGCGAGGCGGCGCCTTCGGTATAGTAAACCGCCGTACCGGTCGGATAGCTTTGGCGCAAACGGGTGCGCCCGTCTTGGGTTTCGTAGATTTCCCAAGTGCAGGCTGAGAGAGCGGCGGCAAGCAGACAAAACAAAATAGAACGCATGGCATTTTCTCCAAATAACAAACGCGATTGTAAAACTTTTCAGGCAGCCTGAAAGAATTTGTATTGGCTGCGACTGTTAAAATCCGTAAAATAGCGTCATTTTAGTCGGGGTGCTGCATCGGTGCAAACGGGTGCGGCTGAGAACATACCCGTGAACCTGTTCGGATAATGCCGGCGTAGGGAACCGATTCGCTTTTGCCATCACCGCTCCGCTGCCTGTCCAAGCAGCGGAGCGGTTTAACATCTTTAGGACAACATCATGATAAAAAACATGAAAAAATGGCTGGCTGCACTGTCGTTTTGCGTATTGGCCGCACAGGCCGGCGCACAAACCGAAGTACGCCTTGCCGTACACGATTCTTTCGAATTGCCCCAAGAAGTGCTTGCCGGCTTTGAACGCAGCCACAATGCGAAAGTCAGCATCATCAAAATGGGAGACGGCAACGAGATGCTCAACCGCCTGATTATCACGCGCGGCACGCCTTTGGCAGATGCGGTGTTCGGTTTGGACAACAACACTCTGCTCAAAGCGCGTCAGGCGGGCATTCTGGCAGAAACACAACCGCAAAGCCTGCCTGCGGTCGGCCGTGTGGACGGCATGCTGGCGGTGGATTTCGGCTTCGTAACCGTCAATTACGACAAAAAATGGTTTGCCGAACACCAACTGCCGCTGCCTGAAAGTTTGGCAGATTTGGCCAAACCGCAATACAAAAACCTGCTGGTTATGCCCAATCCGGGCACTTCCACGCCGGGCTTGGCATTTTTACTGGCCAATATCGGCGGCATGGGCGAAGAGCAAACCTTTTCTTGGTGGGCGGCAATGCGTCAAAACGGCGTAAAAATCACACGCGGCTGGTCGGACGCCTATTTCACCGAGTTCACCTTAAACGGCGGCAGCCGTCCGCTGATGGTCGGCTACGCCAGCAGCCCCGCAGCAGAAGTGTTTTACAGCGAAGGCAAATTGTCGGCACCGAATATGGGCAATTTGTTTTTGAAAGGCGGCAGCTATCTGCAAATCGAAGGGGCGGCCGTACTCAACCGTGCCAAACAACCGCAACTTGCCGAAAAATTGGTACAGTTTCTGCAAAGCAAAGCCGTACAGGAAGCCGTAACCGAATCGATGTGGGTATATCCTGCCGTACTGGATACGCGGCCGAATCCGATTATCGTCCACGCCTCTGTGCCCAAAGAGCATTACGCGCCCAATCCCCAACGCATCGCCGAAAAACAAAAAGAATGGGTAACGCGCTTTTTACGCGTGGTCGTCAAATAATGCCGCAAACGGCTTGGTATCAACCGCATCCGTGCCAAGCGCAATAAAACTGCAATCAAAAGGCTGCCTGAAAACCTGTCGCACGGTTTTCAGGCAGCCTTTTGGCGTGTATCGCTGCATATCGTTCAGGCAGCCTTCAGTTTTTTATGGCGGTGCTTCCAACGGCGCACCACGATTCCGCTGCGCGCCCCGAAAAATATCGAAAACGCATAAAACGCACCGCAAAACAAAATAATCGCAGGCCCCGAAGGAATATCCACATAATAAGAAAACAGCAAACCCGCCCAACCGCACACCAGCGCAATCAACGCCGCAACCGCCATCAAAGCCCCCATGCCGTACGCCCACAAACGCGCCGCAATAGCAGGCAGCATCATCAGCCCCACCGACATCAGCGTTCCCAAAGCCTGAAAACCCGCCACCAAATTCATCACCACCAAAACCAGAAACGCCACATGCCACACCCCGCCCCTGCCGTTTACCGCCCGCAAAAACAAAGGGTCGATGCTTTCGAGCATCAACGGTCGGAACATCACGGCCAAAGCCGATACGGTAACCGCCGCCACCGCGCCCATCAGGCGCAAAGACGTGTCGTCCACCGCCAATACCGAGCCGAACAGCAAATGCAGCAACTCCACATTGTTTTTACCGATGCTCACCAGCGTTACCCCAATCGCCAAACTGCTCAGATAAAACGCCGCAAAGTTGGCATCTTCCTTCAAATCGGTGAAACGGCTTGCCAAACCCGCCAACAATGCCATCAACATACCCGCTGCAAAACCGCCGATGCCCATGGCGGGCAGGCTTAACCCCGCCGCCATATAGCCGATGGCCGCACCGGGCAGAACCGCATGGCTCAAGGCATCACCAATCAAACTCATGCGCCGCATCACCAAAAACACCCCGACAGGCGCGGCGGAAAACGACAAAAACACCACCGCCGCCAATGCGGTACGCATAAACGGAAACTCGGCAAAAGGAGCAACCAACCATTCATATATCATCTTCAATCCGCCATCCAAACCCGCACCCGTTACGGCGCGGTTTCATATTGTTACGCAACACGATACGCCGATATTTCAGGCAGCCTTATGCAATGCCGCACCATTCGTCCTCTTCACCCGATTGCGCCAACTCATTGGCTTTTTGCAACAATTCACCGCACAAAACCTCTTCCGTTCTGCCTGCGGCAATTTTTTCTTTCGCCATCAGAAAAGTATTGGGGAAATAAGCCCTTACCTGCTCGTAATCGTGCAATACCGCAATCACCGCACGCCCTGCCTGATGTTCCTGCCGCAACACATCCAAAAGCGCGTAAGTGGTTTTCGCGTCCACCGCATTAAACGGCTCGTCCAACAGTAAAAACTGCGCATTCTGCACCAAAGTACGCGCCAGCAATACGCGCTGGAATTGGCCGTTGGACAATTCCGCAATCATTCTGTCGCCCAATCCCGCCATACCCACGCGCGACAAGGCTGCCTGAACCCTTTCCTGCAAAGGAGCGGCCACCCGTCCGAAAAAGCCGATTTCATACCACAAACCCATTGCCGCCAATTCGAACACCGTCATCGGCTGGCTGCGGTCGATATCCGACTGCTGCGACAAATAAGCGATATCGCACCGTTGCAGATTGCGCCAATGCACTGCACCCGTGCTGCACGGCAACAAGCGCATCACCGCCTTGAGCAAAGTGGATTTGCCTGCCCCGTTCGGCCCGAACACCGCATACATACAGCCTTCTTCAAACACCATATCAATATGGTGTACGGCGGGGCGCGAACGGTAGCTCACCGTTAAATTGTCCAAAACCAAAGCCGTATTCATGCCGGCACCGCCCACGCATATACGCCGTATAACAACAATAAAACAACGGCCGCAATCAACAAGCGTTGCGGCAATCCGGTAAGCAATAGCGAAGAATAGGTATGTTTCATGGCAAACGGGACATTCAAACAGAGATGCTATTGTATAACATTTTCAGGCAGCCTGAACCCGAGCCGTTGCCGTCTCCGATGCATTCGGACGCAGATAAGCAATATTCGAGCCGCCTGAAAACATTCCAATTGCCCGAATATACGCTTTTCAGGCAGCCTGAAACCCACTGCCCCCATATACCCATCGCCATCTCCATGCCGCTGCGCATGAAAACACTTCATCTCCCGCCACCGACCGACATTCAGGCAGCCCGAACACCTGCAATCAAACCTTTTCAGGCAGCCTGCACAACACTATATCCACACCTGCACATAAGTGTTATACTATAACAACATCTCCCCCCTATTCTCCGCTTATCATTCAAAGGAAACACCATGTTTTCAGCACACCCAATCCGCAAAACGGCAATATGGCTTGCCGCCGTATTCTATTCAGGCAGCCTGTATGCCGCTATGGATGTTGTCAGCAGCTTCAGCATTCTCGGCGACGTTGCCGCCCAAATCGGCGGCGAACGCGTCCGCATACACAATTTGGTCGGCGCGGACGCCGATGCGCACGCCTACCAACTCACAGGCAAAGACGTAAAAAAAATCGCTTCGGCCCGACTGGTGATACTCAACGGATTAGGTTTGGAAAAAGCCGACATTCTGCGCACCGTCCGCCAACACAAAATCCCCTATGCCGAAGCGGCGGCAGGCATTGACGCCCTCACAACCGAAGAAGGCGGACACCACCACCATCACGGCCATCACCACGACCACGGCGAATACGACCCCCACGTCTGGCACGACCCTGTTTTAATGAAACAATATGCCGCCAACATCGCTGCCGCGCTGATTAAAGCCGACCCCGAAGGACGCGAATACTATCAAAAACGTTTAAGCGCCTATTCAACCGAACTCGCCAAGCTGGACGACTACGCCCGCAGCCGTTTTGCCGCCATTGCTCCCGAACACCGCAAAGTGCTGACCGGACACGATTCCTTTTCCTATCTGGGCAAACGCTACGGCGTTGTCTTTCTCGCCCCCCAAGGCGTGAGCACCGAAAGCGAAGCGTCCGCCCGCACCGTTGCCGCCATCATCCGGCAAATCAAACAACAAGGCATCAAAGCCGTGTTCACCGAAAACATCAAAGACGGGCGCATGGTGCAGCGCATTGCCAAAGAAACGGGCGTGCAAGTCGGCGGTACGCTTTATTCCGATGCGCTCAGCAAAGGAGCGCCCGCCCAAACTTATACCGATTTATTCCGCTACAACGTCCGCACCCTGTCAGAAGCCATGAAATAAACCCGATACGCAAAAGGTGCGTTATCCCGCCATCGGAATAACGCACCGTTTTTATCCCCCCGATATCAGACACACAGCCTGCCCGCCGTTCAGGCAGCCTGAAAGCCCTGTCGCAATTAAACAATCCGCACAACCACATCAAACCAATATCTTAGATTAACTGCTTTTGCCGTACTTAAACCCGAATACCGCCCCCAAAACCCAACAAACAAACGCAAACCGCAGCACACGTCATTGCAAAAGCACGCCGCTTCCGAAAGACGCTAAAACGAATGATTGCCCGAACGATTTCAAAAAATTCAGACGCATTGCAGAACACGACTAAACTCTTACCATTTTTCAGGCAGCCTGAACCCGCAAAGAAAATACGCTTGATTTCAAAAACAGCAACAGCTCCCGCACTCGCATACCAACAGACGCAGTGATTGGCTTACTTTTTCACACCAATCCGCAGCATATAGGCAGACATCTTCACGCCCAGCCGCAAAAACACCGCACCGGCCCCACCGTTCAGGCTGCCTGAAATCCGCAACAAACCCGCTTATGCAGACGGCGCAAGCGGGTTTTGATGTTTGCAGAAACAACCGTCCCAATGGTCGTCCACCAAGCCTGCCGCCTGCATAAACGCATAGCAGGTAGTGGCACCCACAAACACAAATCCCTTTTTCTTTAAAGCACGAGACAAAGCGCGCGACACTTCGGTAGCGGCAGGCACATCCGCAGGCAAGGCAACAGCGCGGATATACGGGCGGTAGTCCGCAAACGCCCAAACAAAACGGCCGAAATCCTCGCCCTGCCGCTGCATTTCCAGATAAGCGCGGGCATTTTTAACCACTGCCTGCAATTTGGCGCGGTGGCGTATCAATCCCTCATTCTGCATCAACCCGTCTATATCGCTTTCGTCCATACGGGCAATTTTCTCGGGCTGGAATTGATGAAACGCGCGGCGGTAATGCTCGCGCTTTTTCAAAACGGTTATCCACGACAAACCGGCCTGCTGCCCTTCCAAACACAGCTGCTCAAACAATTTTCGGCCGTCGTATTCGGGTTTGCCCCATTCATAGTCGTGATAATCGCGATAGATGGCACTGTCGCCCACCCAAGCGCAACGCTGTTTCATGTCCAAACCCTTTCAGGCAGCCTGAAAACCGAAAAACGCGCAATACAAACCCTTTACGCATTGCTTATTTTTACCGCTTTACGAAAAAACGGAACAAGCCGTTCGGTATCAGCCGTTTGCTCCGCATTTCCCCATGCTGCAACCACCCGCAACCAAAGGTCATCGCGCAGCGACAAACCGCATGGTTGCCAAACGGCTTTCCAATCAGCGATACGGTTGCCGCTTCAGTTTTTCCGAACAAATGACGCTCTCTTCATTCGCAGCCGTGTCCGGTCATTCTTGACCGGTCATTTTTCCGGAAGCTCACATTAATTTCGGAAGCTCATATTAAGTCACAGAAGCACACCGAAGATAAGAAACCATCCTATGCCGATATAAATGAGATTTGCCCTGATGTTATTTACCATTGGGCAAATGATGATTTGGCAATCTCCGGCGTATCCACGCACACACCGGCATTTTGGGCGCGTTGGCGCAAGGCATGGTCAATCAGCACCAAAGCCAACATCGCTTCCGCAATCGGCGCGGCACGCAAGCCCACGCAAGGGTCGTGCCGTCCGTGCGTGGCAAGGATAACGGGGCTGCCTGAAACATCAATGCTTTGTCGCGGCGTGGCAATGCTGCTGGTCGGCTTGACGGCAAAATCCGCCACAATGGTTTGCCCCGTAGAAATCCCGCCCAAAATCCCGCCCGCGTGGTTGGACAAAAAACCGTGCGGCGTCAGTTCGTCGCCATGCTCGCTGCCGCGCTGCGCCACGCTGTCAAAGCCCGCGCCGATGGAAACAGCTTTCACGGCGTTGATGCTCATCAGCGCGTGGGCGATGTCCGCGTCCAAACGGTCAAACACGGGTTCGCCCCAACCAACGGGGACGTTCCGCGCTTCAATATGCAGTTTCGCGCCCACGCTGTCCAAAGATTTGCGCACGCCGTCCATATAGGCTTCCAGTTCGGCGATTTGCGAACGGTTGGCGGCGAAAAACGGGTTTTCCTTGATAAATTCTTCACTTTCAAAGGTAATTTTTTTCTCACCGATTTGGGTAACGTGGCAGACAAATTCCGTGCCGAATTGTTGTTTCAACCATTTTTTCGCCACCGCGCCCGCCGCCACCCGTGCGGCGGTTTCGCGTGCCGAGCTGCGCCCGCCGCCGCGATAGTCGCGGATGCCGTATTTGTGCCAATAGGTGTAGTCGGCGTGGCCGGGGCGGAATTGTTGCGCGATGTTGCCGTAGTCTTTGCTGCGCTGGTCGGTGTTGCGAATCAGCAGGGCAATCGGGGTGCCGGTGGTGTGTCCTTCAAACACGCCCGACAGAATTTCCACTTGATCGGCTTCGCGGCGTTGGGTAACGTGGCGGCTGGTGCCGGGTTTGCGGCGGTCGAGGTCTGCCTGAATGTCGGCTTCGCACAGGGGCAGTTGCGGCGGGCAGCCGTCTATAATGCAGCCCAAGGCCGCGCCGTGGCTTTCGCCGAAAGTGCTGATGCGGAACAGTTGTCCGAAAGAGTTGCCTGCCATAAAAATCCCTTGCTTATATTTTTCAGGCAGCCTGAATGCTTGATATCAGGCTGCCTGAAACGTTTTACATCGTGCCGTCGTTCTGCATCAGCGTAAACAGCGGTACATGGTTGTCGCGGATTTTCTGACCGCCGTCCAAATCGGTGAATTCCAAAATGGCGCAGGCTTCTACCACATTGCCGCCCAAACGGCGGATCAATTCCACGCCTGCCAGCATGGTTCCGCCCGTTGCCACCAAATCGTCCACCAACAACACTCGATCTCCCGGCCTGATGGCGTCTCGGTGGATTTCTACCGTTGCTTCGCCGTATTCCAACGCGTAGGTTTGCGAGATGGTGTCAAACGGCAACTTACCCTGTTTGCGGATGGGTACAAAACCCACATTCAACTGATACGCCAAGGCCGCACCGATAATAAAACCGCGAGCATCCAAACCTGCCACCGCATTGATTTGCTGTCCCATGTAGCGGTAAGTCAGCAAATCCACAGTCAGGCGGAAATACTCGGGGCTTTGCAATACGGGCGTGATATCGTGGAACAAAATTCCTTCTTTAGGATAATTCGGAATTTTGCGGATTTTTTCCGCCAGCGCATCTACACCCATAATTTTCGGATGACACAACATTATTTTTTCCTTTGTAAAAAACGGCTATTTTAGCAGCAAAAGTCCAGGCCGTTTATAATGCCGCTTTTCATTTCTTTACTTACACGACTATGTGCCAACTGCTCGGCATGAACTGCAACACGCCCACCGATATTGTTTTTTCCTTTGAAGGTTTTTCCAAACGCGGCGGACTCACCGACCACCACACAGACGGCTTCGGCATCGGATTTTTCGAATCGCGCGGCGTACGCCTGTTTTTAGACGACAAGCCGTCCGCCCAATCTCCCGTTGCCGATTTGGTACGCCGCTACCGCATCAAATCGGAAAACGTCATCGCCCACATCCGCAAAGCCACGCAAGGGCGCACCACTTTGGAAAACACCCATCCGTTTTTACGCGAAATGTGGGGCCGATACTGGCTTTTCGCCCACAACGGCAATTTAAAAGACTTCCGTCCGCCGCAAGGCCGGTTCTACCGCCCCGTAGGCAACACCGATTCGGAACGCGCCTTTTGCCACATACTCGAACAATTGCGCCAACGCTTTCCCGAACAGCCCGACACCGCCGCCCTGTTTGCCGCCGTTGCGGAACTAAGCGGCCAAATCCGCAGCTACGGCCTGTTCAACTTTATCCTTTCCAACGGCGAAATGATGTTCGTCCATTGCAGCACCCTGCTTTACTACATCATCCGCCAAGCACCGTTCGGCACCGCGCATCTTGTTGACGACGACATCGCCATAGACTTCGCCCGAGTAACCACCCCCCACGACCGCGTTGCCGTCATCGCCACCCTGCCGCTCACCCACAACGAACACTGGCACCAATTTGCCTGCAACGAACTGGTTTTATTTAAAAACGGAGAAATCGTGCACCGCAGGCTGCCTGAAAGCCCTGTTTATCTCACGCAAGAAGAAGGGCTTGCCATTGCCCGCGCAGCAGGCGTATAACTGCGCCCGATCCCGCTTTTTCAGGCAGCCTGAATCCAATTCGCAACAAGCATACCGTTTCCAACTGTCGTCATTAACCGCCTGCAACTGGCAGCATACGCACAGTTGGCATAAAATGAGAACCTTTTCAGTCAGCCTGAAATCAAGCTGCCTGAAATATTCATTCATTGGTTTTCAATGTCCGCATTCTCCATATCGCATCGGACATCCACTCATTATCAGAGACAACACCATGGCCATTCTTCTCAAAACCCCCGAAGAAATCGAAAAAATGCGCGAACTCGGCCGCTTGGCAGCCGAAGCACTCGACTATATCGGCGACTTCATTCAGCCCGGCATTACCACCAACGAAATCAACCAATTGATTCACGATTACCATATCAATGTACAAGGCGGCTATCCCGCCCCTCTGCATTACGGCAATCCTCCCTTTCCCAAATCCTGCTGCACTTCCGTCAATCACGTTATCTGCCACGGCATTCCCGATGACAAGCCTTTGAAAAACGGCGATATTCTCAATATCGACGTAACCATCAAAAAAGACGGTTTTCACGGCGATTCCAGCCGCATGTACACAGTCGGCACCGTCAGCCCGCAAGCGCAGCGCCTGATTGACATTACCCACCAAAGCATGATGGCAGGCATAGAAGCCGTCAAACCCGGAGCCACTTTAGGCGACATCGGCCACGCCTGCCAGCAAGTTGCCGAAAACGCAGGCTATTCGGTAGTGCAGGAATTCTGCGGACACGGCATCGGCCGTTCCTTCCACGAAGAACCGCAAATCGTACATTACGGCAAAAAAGGCACCGGCACGGTTTTGCAGCCCAACATGATTTTCACCATCGAGCCGATGATCAACCAAGGCAAACGCCATCTGCGCATACTCGCGGACGGCTGGACGGTGGTAACCAAAGACCGCAGCCTGTCGGCGCAATGGGAGCACGAAGTATTGGTAACCGACAGCGGCTATGAAATCCTCACCATCAGCCCGCGCACAGGACGGCCTTAAACAGGTAAAAGGCTGCCTGAAAATATACCTCCCCACCTATTTATCGGTTTGCAACCATTCTTTCAGGCAGCCTCAACCTATCCACATACTGCTCAGGGCGCCCGCTTTTGAAATGGATCTCCGATGGTTAAACATCAAAATGGAAACCTGCCGGCCGCTCCATCCCGATTTGGCAAGCAACCGATGCCCATTCCGGAGCCTGCCTGAACCGATAAGACAAAACACCTTGCACATATCCCGCCGCCTCAGACAACAGGCTGCCGTCAAATAGGGTACGCCCTACACACAATCCGCACAACGATGCACATTCAGATTACCCTACCCTGCATCGCTGCTGGATGTGCACCGGCCAAACCGGTGCAGTCGGACACGCACCGAACCGATACAAACCGCTTGAACGCACTGTCCAACCATATCGACAACCCACCTGCACGGAACATTCAGGCAGCCTGTTCCGCCTTACCGTTCAGGCTGCCTGAAAGATGGTTTTTTATGCTTACACTGATTATCCGCAATTTGATTTACTGGCTGATATTGTCGGTCAGTGCCGTTTTCATGTTTCTTTTCGTACTGCCGGCCGCTCTCGTGCCGAAAGGCCCGAACAAAGTCGGACGCGCTTGGGTAAAAATCCTGCTGTGGACGCTCAAAAATATTGTCGGCTTGAAATACGAAGTCAGCGGACGGGAAAATATCCCCGCTTCTCCCGCCATCATCTGCGCCAAACACCAAAGCGGCTGGGAAACATTGGCATTGCAGGAAATTTTCCCCCTGCAAATTTATGTGGCCAAAAAAGAACTGTTTAAAATCCCCTTTTTCGGCTGGGGTCTGAAAATCGCCAAAACCATCGGCATCGACCGCAAAGCAGGCGGCAAAGCCACCGCGCAACTGCTCGCACAAGGCATGGCGCGCAAACGGGAAGGCTTTTGGATTACCATTTTCCCCGAAGGTACGCGCGTCAAATCGGGGCAGCGCGGCAAATACAAACAAGGTGCGGCCAAAATGGCAAAATTGTTTGAAATGGATTTGGTGCCCGTTGCCCACAACAGCGGCGAATACTGGCCGCGCAATTCGTTTTTGAAATACCCCGGCACCATACGCTTGGTTATCGGCCCGCCCGTTTCCCATCTTTCAGGCAGCGTTGCCGAACTCACCGCCGCCTGCGAGGAATGGATAGAAAATACCCAACCCGCCATCAGCGGCAAAGGCCCGTGTTTCGGCAAATAGTTTCCAAATCCCATCAAAAAACCGTTGCGATAGATTTTGCAACGGTTTTTTTAATATCCATTGAGCAGTTAACTTTCTTTACCGAAACTTGGCATAAAATTTGCTTACCTTTACATTTATAAGCTAACAATCCAAGCATGGATGCCGCACCGCGCATCGAAGCGTAAAAATCGAACGCCAATCAGACAAAAATCAGCACTATGTCGCAACATAAGGTGCTTTTTTAAAGCTAACGATTTGATTTCATAATTATTAAGGCGCATAATGCACACAATATTGCTCGTACAGTAAATTTATTGAAATCAAATACTAAAATAATACGCAAATGCTATTGTTAATAATTATCTGTTTAGAAATTAAATAAACCGACTTTAATCGAGGCACTGTCATGAAGCATCCAACCAACACATACGAAAAATACAAAACCATTGTGATTTCCGTGATTCTCTTTTTGATTATGGACGTATCGGTTTTGGCGATGAACTTTTACATCTCGTTTCAGGTATCCAAAGATGCCGTGAGCGTAAACTTGTCCGGTCGTCAGCGTATGTTGACGCAAAGAACGGCAAAATCGTTGCTTTCCATTGATAAGTTCTATAACGAGGGCAATACGGAAGAAATACAGAAATCCGTCAAAGAACTGGAAACGGTACGCAATCTTTTCGACAGCACGCTCCATGCTTTCCAACAAGGCGCAGTCGTAACGGGCGCAGACGGCGAGCCCGTTTTCCTGCAAAAAGTCTCTTCAGATGAGGGTATGCAGGCAGTGGAGAAAGGTTTGAAAATCTGGCTGCCCTATCGCGACAAAATCGATTCTCTGCTGAAAGAATTTAAAAACCACACCCTTAATGAAGAACATATTGAAACAACCGCCGCTTATGCCGCGCAAAACAATCTCCCGCTTTTGGCGCTGATGAACGATTTGACCATCGCCACCGAACACATCGCCGACAGCAAAGCGAAATTCATGCGCGCCATTCAAACGGGCGGCATCATCTTGTCGCTTATCAACTTCTTGGTGGTGATGACTTATTCTCTGCGCCACTTGAGAAAGGCGGACGAAAACATCCGCGAAGCGCAAAAAGAAACCACAGACATTCTCGATAACGTAAACGAAGGTTTGTTCCTGCTGGATAAAGAGCTGGTTATCGGCAAACAGCACTCCGCCAAACTGGAAGAAATCATCGGACAAAAAAATATCGGCGGACGCAAATTCACCGATTTGGTTGCCAATTTGGTGCCCGAACAGGAAATAGACGTAGTGCAGGGATTTATCGGCCAGCTCTACAGCAACTGGGTGATGGAAGACTTGATTGCCGACCTGAACCCCTTAAACGAAGTGAAAGTATCCCGAAAAAACGGAGCGGGCCCCGCCTATCTGAACTTCAAATTTTCACGCGTATATGAAGATAAAGAAATCGTGCGCGTGCTGGTCGTGGTAACCGACATCACCAACTCGGTATTGCTCAAAGAAAGCCTGGAACGCGAATCCGACCAAAACGAAAAACAAATCCAATTGCTCAACAGTATTTTGAATATTGAAGATGCGCTGCTGAAAGAATTTATTACCAATACTAAAAAACGTACCGCATCCATCAACAACATTCTGCAAAACCCAAGGCAAGACAAAGGCTCTCTGTACGAAAAAGCCAACCATATCTACCGCGAAGTGCACAGTATGAAAGGCGAAGCGTCATCCATACGCATGACACCGATTGTTACCGCCTGCCATTTGTTTGAAGAAAAAATCAAACTGCTGCAAAACAAAAAAGATTTGGTCGGCGAAGATTTCTTGGGACTTGTCGTTACTTTGGACGAAATCATCAATCTGCTTGGCGTGTTGGAAAACCTGAATCAGCGTATCCAACGCAACGTCCCCGCCGCAGACGCACCCGCAAGCCCGCCCGGACTCGTTCATCAAAACTATCTGAAACACTTTGCCGAAGATCTGGCTCAAAGAAATCAAAAACAAGTCTTGCTCTTATGCCACGGCATTGATGATGCGGTATTTGCACAAAATGCAAGCTGGCTGAAAAATATTGCCGTACAACTCTTGCGCAATGCGGTAGTGCACGGCATCGAAAGCCCCGAAGCCCGTATATCGGCCAAGAAAATGGCGGAAGGCAGAATCATGCTGATTCTGACACGAAACGGCAGCAAAGAAGCGGTATTGGTGATTGAAGACGACGGCGCAGGCATCAATTTTGACAAAATCCGCGCCAAAGCGGTTGAACGCGGTTTATACACTGAAGAACAAGCCGCACGTTTGTCGCCATCGGAATTGGTTGCACTGATTTTCCGCGCAGGGTTCTCTACGGCAGATTCAAACGGCGAAGATGCAGGACGCGGTGTCGGCATGGACATTATCCGTGATGAAATCGAGAAGCGGCACGGCAAAATCAAAATTGCCTCAGTGCCGGGCAAATACACCCGCATCAGTCTTTCTTTCCCTTTAAATTAACCATTGCAGAGGCTGCATCATGAAATTTAGAGTAATGGTTGTCGATGACTCCAACATTATCCGAAACCGCATCGGCAGAAGTATCTCTCCCGATAAATTTGAAATCGTCGCCACCGCTTCCAACGGACAGGAAGCATTGGAAAAATTCAAGGAATTCCAGCCGATTATCGTAACCATGGATTTAACCATGCCGCATATGGACGGCTTGGCCTGTATCCAAAATCTCACCGCCATGAGCAACAACGTGAATATTTTGGTGGTATCGGCACTGTCGGACAAAGCCACGGGCATCCGTGCGCTGCAATACGGCGCACGCGGCTTTATCTGCAAACCGTTTACCGACGAGCAGCTGTCCACCGCATTGGAAAAAATCGCCCAAAACATTCTGGAAAACGGTTCGGCATAAGCGTTGCGTATAGCGGATAAACGGGCAAGGCGCATGATGGCGATACCCGCACCGCCGCCCGTTAATCCGGCTCGGGCCATCGCGCCCCCTATCCGTGAGGCATCAGGCCCTATTCAAAACAAAACCGAAACCTGCATTCCCTATCAGCGGAATACGGATTTCGGTTTATTTTCAACCGACAGAAAACAGAGATGCTGTTGTATAACATTTTCAGGCAGCCCGAACCCGAGCCGTTGCCGTCTCCAATGCATTCGGACGCGGATAAGCAACATTCGGGCTGCCTGAAAACATTCCAATTGCCCGAATATACGCTTTTCAGGCAGCCTGCACAGCGCCATATCCACACCCGCACATATAAGTGCTATGCCATAACAATATCTCCCCTACCCCCGCTTATCATCCATATGTTCGGCAAGACACAATCGCGCCGATGCAGCATAATAACGGCCTTGTTGCCAAAACACCGCCAACCCGCACCGAAACGTTTCATATCGGCACGCCACCCCGGGCAACACTTTTCAGGCTGCCTGAAACCTTCCTGCGGTGCACAGCCACCACTATCCGACCTCCCGATACCATTATGTTCCCTACCCTTTCGCCACTCGATGTACCGCTTGAAGGCACCAACCTGATAGAAGCTTCCGCCGGCACCGGCAAAACTTGGAATATCGCCGCACTCTTCACCCGCCTGATATTGCTCGAACAATACGGCATCGAACGGATTTTAGTGGTTACCTTCACCAAAGCGGCCACCGCCGAACTCAAAACCCGTCTGCGCGAACGCTTGGACAACGCACTTTACGTTCTCAAACAAGTACCCGATGCACGAGAACACCGCGAAGATTTGAAAAAGCAATGCGGCGGCGACGTTTTTTTGTATAACCTGCTCGAACAAGCCCTGTTTCGCGACAACGCCGAAAGCCAAAGCCGCCTGCAATTGCGCCTTCAGGCAGCCATCGGCAATTTCGACAATGCCGCCGTCTATACCATTCACGGCTTTTGCCAACGCGTGTTACAAGATTTCGCCTTTTATTGCCAAGTGCCTTTCCAAATCGAACTGGACGAAAGCAAAGACAGGCAGACCCTCACCTTCGCCCAAGACTTCTGGCGCACACACATCACCCGCAACCGCACCTTGTCCGAACTGGTATACGCCTACCGGGAAACGCCCCAAAGCCAGCTCCAAGAACTCCGCCCCTATCTGGCGCGCCCCTATCTCGCTTTCAGGCAGCCTGAATCCAAAGATTTATCCGCCTGCCGGCAAGCATTCGAACATCTCTGGCAACGCATTTCCCAAAGCCTGCCAGAAATCGAAGCGGCATTCTGGCGGCTTCAGCCCAATTTAAAATACTACAAAACAGAAACCTACCAAAACAAATTCCAAGAACTCCGTTCATGCCAGCCCCCCCGCGCCCACAGTGTGTGGCAAATCCTGCAAAACAGCAGCCAAGAGAATCCCTTCACCGAAGAAGCCTTAAGCACAAAAACCAAAAAAGGCAAAACCCTCGATTCCGAAGACCTCGCCGCCGTTACCCTGTTGGGCGATTTAGGCGAAAGCTGCCTAAACCTTCTGGCGGCGGAGCAACACGCACTGGCCGCACTGTCGCAACAACTGTGCGCCTATTTGCAGATGCGCCGCCAAGAAGAGAAAAAAAGCAGCCCCATGCGCCGCTTCGACGACCTGCTGCTTGACGTTTTTCAAGCCCTGCAAACCCCTTCCGCACATGCACAAGCCCTGTCGGAAGCAATGGCAAACAACTGGCCGGTTGCCCTGATAGACGAATTCCAAGATACCGACCCGCTGCAATATGCCATTTTCCGCACCGCATTTTCAGGCAGCCGCAACGGCAGGCAGCCCGTTTTATTCATGGTGGGCGACCCCAAACAAGCCATTTACGGTTTTCGCGGCGCAGACATTTTCGCCTATCTCGATGCCGCCCGTCATGCGCAACACCGCTACACCCTGTCCACCAACCGCCGCAGCCACGCCAAACTGGTCAACAGCGTCAACGCCCTGTTTTCGCGGCCGCACCCCTTTGTGCTGCCTGAAATCGGCTACACACACGTCAAAGCCTCACGCACCGACAGCCGACTGCAAAACAATACCCATCCCGTACGCATCAGCTGCCTGAACAGCCCCGACACTGCCACCGAAAATGCAGACACGCTCGGCAAACGCGCCGTTCAATGGTGCGCCGCCGAAATCGCCCGCACCCTTCAGGCAGCCGCCGACGGCGAATACCTGCTCAACGGCAAAGCCGTACATGCGGGACAAATCGCCGTTCTCGTCCGCGCCCGCAAAGACGGCGCCGCCATACAACGCGCCCTGAAACGGCACCGCATCCAAAGCGTATTGCTCAGTCGCGACAGCATTTTTGCCGAATCCGAAGCCGAAGCACTGTATGCCCTGCTCGAATATTTTCTGCACCCGCAACAAACCGGACTGCTCCATTTCGTACTTTCAGGCAGCCTGTTCAACCATACCGCCGAGCAAATCGGCAGCAACAGCCAAGACAGCCGTTGGGCAGACAGCGCCCTGCTTGCCCGCGACAACTGGCAGCAACACGGCGTATATACCGCCCTGCAACATTTCTTCCGGCAACACCGCACCGAAGCGCAACTCATCGCAAGCCGCCAAGACCGCACACTCACCAATCTGCACCAACTCATGGAAATCCTTGCCGCCGAAGATGCCGACGGCCGCACTCCGACCGCCCTACTGCAATGGTTCGGGCGGCAAATCCAAGCCGCCAAAGAAGGCGAACCCGACAGCGAAGAAAGGCTTTTGCGGCTGGAAAGCGATGAGCATCTCGTCAAAATCGTCACGGTACACGCCTCCAAAGGCCTGCAATACCCCATCGTATATTGCCCTTTCGCATGGAAAAGCAGCGGCCGCAACAAACAAAGCTGGCAAATCGTCCACACCCCCGAAGGCAACGCCGAACTCATATACCGCAGCCAACTGGCCGCCGACCCCGAAGCACAAGAACGGCTCGCCGCCGAAAACCTTTCCGAAGACCTGCGCCTGCTCTATGTCGCCCTCACCCGCGCCCAAGAGCAGCTCAATCTCTACACCGCCCACTACCGCGACAGCAACAACAGCCCCTTTGCCTATCTGCTCCAAGCGCAAGATGCCAAAAACAGCGAACAACACCGCGCAGCATGGCAACATTTTATCGAACGCCAAAACCCCTACGAAACAGGCTTTGTTTTCCACACCGGAGAACAACCCGAACACCGCTTTTCAGGCAGCCTGAAACGCACCGGCACCGAAACCGGACAATATCGCGCCTTCCGCCCCGCCGAACGCCCTTGCCGTTTTATCCGACACGCCAGCTTCAGCAGCCTCACCCGCCCGAGCAGCCGCCACATCATCGAAGAAGACACTTTGGCCGAATGGGACGACCCCGCCGCCACATCCGACCCAAGCGAAAACTTCACCCTTGCCGATTTGGAACAAGGCGCGAAAACAGGACGCTGCCTGCACGAAATTTTGGAAAAAGCACGCCCCGACCGCCCCGCCGCCGAACAACACAGTCTCATCGCCGATATTCTCGGCCGATACGGTTTTCCGCCCGAACCATGGCTGCCTGCCGTAACCGCCATGTGCGATGCCGTTTACCGCACGCCCCTGCTGCCCGACACCCGCCTGTACGACATCACGGCAAACGACAGGCTGCCTGAAACCGAATTCCTGTTTCACACCGAAGATTTCTCTCTCGATACCCTCAAACAATGGTTCGGCGCACGCCAAGAGCTGTCCGAAAGCATCAAACAGGCCGCACAAACCTTAGATTTCAAAACCGTAAACGGCTATATCGGCGGTTTCATCGACCTGCTCTGCCGCGACCGTTACGGCAACGCCGTCATCATCGACTACAAATCCAATTATTTGGGTGCCGACCCGGGTAGCTACGTTCAGGCGGCTATGGACGCAGCCATAGCGGAACACCATTACTACCTGCAAGCCTTCATCTATGCAGTGGCCGCCGCGCGATACTTCCGCAGCCGCCAGGCCGAACCCGAATACATCGCCGTGCGCTATCTGTTTTTACGCGGCACAGACGGCTCGGGCGGCGGCGTATGGGCTTGGAATATTCCCTTGTCCGATTTGGAAACATGGCTTTAAGAACAGCGGCATTACACACCGTTACATTCCTGCCATCACCCAGACGGAATCAGTTATAATATTGTATATATTCAGATTCTGTTTGTTCAGATTCTGTTTGTTCAGATTCTGTTTGTTCAGATTCTGTTTGTTCAGATTCT
>JASBYJ010000003.1 GCA_029984035.1 Conchiformibius sp. | reverse complement strand
GATGGTGCCAACGTTTACGTGCGGTTTGCTACGTTCAAATTTTTCCTTAGCCATGAGCTAAATTCCTTAATAAAGAGCAGGTTAAAAGAACGAATAAGGCTATTGCCTTATACAAAAATACAGGGCGGCAAGTGTTCGCCACCCCGTGAAATACAGATTGCAAATTATCGCTCATTTTTATAGGGAAATCAAGTGTAATCAAGTATTCGCTTTTTTCAGGCAGCCTGAAACATTATCGGGATACGGTAGCGCGAATCAGCCCTTCCGCTTTCGCCAAAGTATTTTCCACATCGGCGGGAGCGATTTGGCTGCCCGCAATCAGTTTCGCGGCAGGCACATACGCCACCTGCACTTTGCCGTCCGTTTCCGTAACCAGCACTTTGAGCGGCAGTTGCAGCGCAAACATCGGGTCTTTCGCCATCAGGGGCGTACCCGCTTTCGGATTGCCGAACACCAGCACGGTGGCGGGCTGCATTTGCAAACCGGCTTGTTGCGCCGCCGCTTGGTGGTCAATCACGGCGAATACGGTCATGCCTTTGCTTTCAACGGCTTGACGGATTTTGGCAACGGTGTCGGCGAAACCGTATGCGCTGGTAACGGCGGTGTGGGGCGTGGTGTTCATGGCGGAAACTTTCGGGGCGGTCGGCATGGCGCACGCGCCCAATGCCAAAGAAACCATTATCGGGGCAAACCATTTTTTCATAGCTTATTCCTTGCTTACGGGTTGGTGGGAAGTTTGAATCAAATTAGATAAATCATAACCTTGCGCTTTAGCCTGCGCCAGATAGGTTTGATAGGTTTGTTCGTCCATTTGCGGCGTGCGCGAGAGCAGCCACAGATATTTGCGGTTTGGCTGACCGACCATCGCGGTTCGGTAATCCTTGTCCAAAGCCATCACCCAATACGGCGCACGGCCGACCGGCAGCCAACGCACCGCTTTCGGCAAAAAGGTTACACTCAAACGGGTGTTTTCGGCATTTTGTGCCCGCGCCAAACCCTCCGCCTGCGACCAACTGCCGTCCGCGCGTTGGCAACGGTTCAGCACGGTAATGCTGTTGTCGGGATTGACGGTGTATGTTGCCGTTACGTTGGCGGCGCATTGTTTTTGAAACGGCATCGGCAGGCGGGCGATTTCATACCATTGTCCGGCATAGCGTTGCACGTCCACTTGCGGGACGGTGGACAAATCGTTGCGCGGGGCGGCGCAGGCGGCGAGCGTGAGTGTGGAAAATAGGGTTGCGAGTGTTTTATTCATTGTTTGTTCCTTTAAAAAATTTATCCGAAAAATTTCAGGCAGCCTGCCATTTTCAGCTCATTTTCTTTTTTACACGATTAAGCCATTGCCAATACTGTCTGATATTTCCCTACGATTTTTTTAACAAAGAAATCGTTTTGTTTGGCGTGTTCAAAATAGACATCATAAAAGTATTGATGCAAAACTGTTGCCAGACTATTTTCATTTTTGAAAAAATTGGCAACTTCTTTTTTCCTATTACCAATTTCCCCATCGGCAAACTGCTTTTCTATATACGCCTTTTCTTTTTCCTGTCTGTCCCGGATAATTTCTTTCATCATTGGCATTACACAGCTATCCTTAAAATCATGGCAACGGATAAAAGCATAAATGTTTGTTTGTGAAAATCCTTTAGCTACCAATTTTTCACAAAAATCATTGTATTTATTAGGATTATCAATCGACTGATTGAGCTTGTTATCTAAAGCTGCTACTTTTTCCCGATAAGCCTGACTGATATTGAAATTTTTTTCCCCGTTTAATTGAATGACCGTTATCCAATCTTGGTGCTGAAAATCTGTATTCTGACAATTCAATAAATACAAAAACTTTTTATATGGTGAATACCAAATATCGGATAAAGTTTCAAACAAGTTGAAAATAGGATTAGAATGGTTGTCCAAATACAAATAAAATTTTTCACTCAAAACTTTATGCAAAAAATCAGGAGAAAATAAAATATTTTCAATACCGTGTGCATAGGTCTGCAAAATAAAATCGTTTTTCTCCGAGCAAATAATGCTTTCCACCCGATGTTCGGGACACAAATAATCAAAATCGCTGTCTATAGCAATCAGTTGATTGGGACTGCAAATTTGCAATAATTTTGATTTGCCCGTAATGATTTTTCCTTGTTCGGAATACAGTTTGACTTCATGCTTGGTAGCAATTTTCTGCCAAAATTGTTTATCAGTAATGTTTTCAATATAAATCACACCTAATTTGCTTTTATCATTACTTTCAAAACCTGCTAATGCTCGTGCATATTCCGGTGCATTTTCATCAAAAAACTGATTCATCATTGCACAATTTCTTCCATATTAACATACACATCATTCCAACCATTCATAATGAGGGCCGGGCTATGGGTAACAATAATAAACTGTGCATCTGGATTTAAAATAGTTAATTGTTTAATAAAATGCGCTTGCCAGTTGAGATGCAAAGAAATTTCGGGCTCGTCCATTAAAATAATGGACGATTTTTCTTTTCCAGTAGCATTTAAAGCAACCTGTACCAAAATATAAACTAATTGACGTTCTCCTGATGATAAATCGGAAAATTTTAATTCTTTTTGAATATCCGTATCAAAATAAACAATGGAATGATTTTTATATTCTGCATTTTTATTTACTGTATTTAAAAAGAAATTAAGAGAATTCATTAATTTCTCTTGGATTTGTTCATCACTTTTCTGATTAAATTGATTAAGAACTTTATCCATTTCCAAGTCTAATATATTTAATACTTCTGCATTACTACCTTTAAATTCAAAAATGGCATTGACACTTAAATTTAAAGTGGAAATCATTGTAATATTAAATTTTTTAAAGAGTTCTTTACTTTCTACAATTTGTTCAGTTCCGCTCACAACTAAAACTTTATTACCATCAACATCTTGTGCACTTTTCATTAATTTTTCACGAATGTCATTTCGTACTCGGTCACTTAACTCGTCTTTTTTGAGCTGCAAGAGTTTAGTTTCATCGTTTCTACGTTTAGCTTTAAATTCAATACCAACCAATCCATTTAAAATTTCTTCGGAAATATTTCTCGCTACTTCTTCAATATCAAAAATTTGATGTTTAACATTATTTTTACGCACAATGGGCTTTATTTCTTTATTTATGAAATAAATTTCAGCCGTATCAAAAATCATGCTGTTGCTAGAGTTAGGAATATTTTTTAACATACAACACAGCGTGGATAAAATCGTAGATTTCCCACTCCCATTCACGCCCACCAACACATTCACTTGCGGATTGAGTTCCCAGCAAATGTCTTTTTTGCCAAACAAGCCTTTAATTTCAATTTTTTCAATTTTCATTTTGATTTTCCTTGTTTCAGGCTGCCTGAAACCCTTTTTCAGGCAGCCCAACCGTGTTACTTCAACTTATCCAGCGCAATCCGCACCTTATCCATTTTCGCATTCAACTCCGCCAGCTCCGAACGGTCTTTTTCCACCAAATGCGCGGGCGCTTTGTCGGTGTAGCCCGGCTTGGCGAGTTTGGCGTTGAGCTTGTCCAAAGCCTTTTGCAGTTTTTCCGCTTCCTTGTTCAGGCGGGCGGTTTCGGCGGCTTTGTCCACTTCCACTTTCAGCATCAAACGCGCATCGCGGCACACGGCAACGGGTGCGTCTTCGCTTTCAGGCAGCGCGGCACACGGCACGGCTTCGCTCAAACGCGCCATCGCGGTCAAATAAGGGAAATACGCGCCCAAATCGTCCGTACTTTCCACAAAAAGCGGCGCTTTCACATTCGGCGCAATCCCCATTTCGCCGCGCAAATTACGTACCGCACCGATTAAGTCTTGCAAAACCGCCATTTGCTCAAACGCGGACGGCACGATTTTTTCCGGGTCGGGCACGGGAAACGCCGCCAGCATCAGGCTGTCACCGTGTTTGGCATTGGCAAGCGGCGCGATGTGCTGCCACAACTCTTCGGTGATAAACGGAACAATCGGGTGCAACAGCCGCAACGCCGTTTCCAACACCCGCACCAAAGTGCGGCGCGTGGTGCGCTGACGGCTTTCGCAACCGTTTTGCAACTGCACTTTCGCCAATTCCACATACCAGTCGCAAAAATCGTTCCACACAAAATCGTAAAGCGTTTGCGCCGCCAAATCAAAACGATAAGTTTCGTAGGCTTCGGTGGCTGCCTGCTCGGTTTGCTGCAAACGCCCGATAATCCACTGGTCGGCAAAGGAATATGCCAAAGGCAGGTTTTCGTCCTGACCGCAATCCTTGCCTTCGGCGTTCATCAGCACGAAATTGCTGGCGTTCCAGATTTTGTTGCAGAAATTGCGGTAGCCTTCGGCGCGTTTGAAGTCAAAATTGATGTTGCGCCCCAAGCTGGCGTAGCTTGCCATGGTGAAACGCAGCGCGTCCGCGCCCATCGCGGGAATGCCGGCGGGGAACAGTTTTTCGGTGGCTTGGCGCACTTGCGGCGCGGTTTCGGGTTTGCGCAAGCCGGTGGTGCGTTTTTCCAGCAGTTCGGGCAGCGCGATGCCGTCAATCAAATCCACGGGGTCAATCACATTGCCTTCGGATTTGGACATTTTTTTGCCCTCGTGGTCGCGCACCATGCCGTGAATGTACACGTCTTTAAACGGCACTTTGCCGGTAAAGTGCGTGGTCATCATAATCATGCGTGCCACCCAGAAAAAGATGATTTCGTAGCCCGTTACCAATACGGAAGACGGCAAAAAGGCTTTCAATTCATCGGTGTCAATGCCATTGTCCGTCCAGCCCAATGTGGAAAACGGCACCAGCGCGGAGGAAAACCAAGTGTCCAACACGTCTTCATCGCGTTGCAAGGCCACGCCCGCGCCCGCTTGTGCCTGCGCTTCGGCTTCGCTGCGGGCAACGTAGATGTTGCCGTTTTCGTCATACCACGCGGGAATTTGGTGTCCCCACCAAAGCTGGCGCGAAATGCACCAGTCTTGCAGATTGTTCATCCATTGGTTGTAGGTATTGACCCAGTTTTCGGGGATAAAGCGCACTTGTCCGCTATCCACGGCGGTTTTGGCTTTTTGCGCCAAGCTCATGCCGCGAAATTCGCTGTCGGGTTCGCCGTTTTGCGGCTGCGCGTGCATGGCGACAAACCATTGATTGGTCAGCATCGGTTCAATCACGCTGCCGGTGCGGTCGCCTTTGGGGGTCATCAGTTTGTGCGGCTTGGTTTCCAACAGCAAACCTTGCGCCTGCAAATCGGCAAGGATTTGTTTACGCGCTTCAAAACGGTCAAGCCCTGCATAGTTTTCAGGCAGCCTGAAACCGTCCAAAGCCTTGCTGCGGAAATCAAATACTTCCGCTTGTTCCAACACTTTTGCTTGCAAATCAAATACGTTTATCAAGGCGGTGTCGTGGCGTTTGCCCACTTCGTAGTCGTTGAAATCGTGGGCGGGGGTGATTTTGACGCAGCCCGTGCCGAAATCTTTGTCCACATATTCATCGGCAATCACGGCAATGGTGCGTCCGCACAGGGGCAGTTGCAGTTGCTTGCCGATTAAGTGCTGATAACGTTCATCTTCGGGGTGGACGGCAACGGCGACATCGCCCAGCAGGGTTTCGGGGCGGGTGGTGGCGATGGTTACACCCTCATCGGGGTTGTCGGCGAGCGGGTAACGGATATGCCACATAAAGCCGTCCGTTTCCACGTTTTCCACTTCCAGGTCGGACACCGCCGTGCCGAGTACGGGGTCCCAATTCACCAAACGCTTGCCGCGATAAATCAAACCTTGCTCGTACAGTTTGACAAACACGCGGGTAACGGTGTCGGCGCGGACTTCGTCCATCGTAAAGTATTCGCGCTGCCAGTCGGCGGAACAGCCGACACGGCGCATTTGTTCGGTAATCGTGCCGCCCGATTGTTCTTTCCATTGCCACACTTTTTCCAAAAAGGCTTCGCGCCCCAAGTCGTGGCGCGAGATGCCTTGTGCGGCGAGTTGGCGTTCCACCACGATTTGGGTGGCGATGCCGGCGTGGTCGGTACCGGGAATCCAGCAGGTGTTGCGCCCTTTCATGCGGTAGTAACGCGCCAAGCCGTCCATCACGGTTTGGTTGAAGGCGTGTCCCATGTGCAGGGTGCCGGTAACGTTGGGCGGGGGAAGCTGGATACAAAAGGCTTCGGCGCGGGAAAAATCGGCTTGGAACGCGCCCGATGCTTGCCAACGGGCATAGTGTTTGGTTTCAATGTCGGCGGGGGAGTATTTGGGTAACATTTCAGGCTGCCTGAAAAAATGAAAACGGCGAATTATAGCATTGTGCGGCGGGGTTTTCAGGCAGCCTGCTATAATCGCCGTTTTTGCCAGAAAGATAAATCATGAACCCGCAAACCGTTTTGGATTTTTGGTTTTCCGAAAACAACCGTCCGTTTTGGTTTCAAAAAAGCGGTGATTTTGACGCGCAAATCCGCGCCCGTTTTTTCACGCTGTGGCAACAGGCGGCGCAAGGCGAGTTGTTCGGTTGGCGCGACAGCCTGCACGGGCGTTTAGCGGAAATCATCGTGCTTGACCAGTTTTCCCGCAATCTGCACCGCAACAGCCCGCTTGCCTTCGCGCAGGACGGCATGGCGGTGGTGTTGGCGCAGGAAGCGGTGCGGCAGACGGGTTTCGCCGAGATGGACGGCAGCGAACGCCACATGATGCTGATGCCCCTGATGCACAGCGAAAGCCGCGCCGTGCACGCGCTGGCGGAACAACTGTTTGCCGAATACACCACGCCCTACGCGCTGGATTTTGAAATCAAACACAAGGTGATTATCGACCGTTTCGGGCGTTATCCGCACCGTAACGCGGTGTTGGGACGGGAAAGTACGGCGGAAGAAACGGCGTTTTTGCAAACGCCGGGTTCGTCTTTTTAACATTCAGGCAGCTTGTTCCGTTTCCAAGCTGCCTGAAAACACATTACGATGCAGGGTGCGCCACGCGCACTTTTTTAATTTATTCAAATATATGGTGCGTGTGGAGCGTCCTACGCCTACCATGCGGGCAACGCGGCTGCCTGAAAGGGTTTAGAAGTATGTTGTTATGAATGTGATGCGATGGATTTTGTGCTGAAAAATCGTTGTGTTAATGCGGAAACTGCGGTTTTTGGGGTGGGGAAGATGCCTTGTGAAAGCAGAACGATGTTTCAGGCAGCCTGAAACTCTGTCATGGCTGCCTGAAAAATAGGTGTATGGTTAATAATAAAATATTATCGGATATTGACCTGAAACACCTCGCTTGGTTGTTGCAAAAGCGCGGTTTGGAAAGTGTATACCATATTAATTTGATTGATTTTGTGTGGGCAGGCATGTGTGTTGATATTCAGGCTGCCTGAAATTCCCCTTCAGATTAAGGCGTAGTGAACCGCCAATGCGGTGAACCAAATCCAGCCGATTGAGTTGTTGTCTAAAAAGGTTTGGAAGCAGGCTTGGCGGTCGCGGCTTTTGATGCGTTGGTATTGGCGTGTTTGCAGGTAGGCAACCAGCAGCCATGCTGCCCAAAAGGGCCAAGCGGCGTGAAGCAGTATGCCGATGCGCAGCATCAGTAAATCAAACAGAAAATGGCAAAACATCGCAGCTTGGGCATCATAACGGCCGAAGGTGATGGCGGAGGTTTTGATGCCGATTTTCAAGTCATCGGGTTTGTCGGCAATCGCGTAAATGGTGTCGTAGGCGACCGTCCAGCAGATATTGGCGGCAAACAGCCACCATGTAATGGCTGAAGTATGGCCTTGTATGGCGGTGAATGCCATGGGTATGCCGAAGGAAAATGCAACGCCGAGATAGAGCTGGGGCAAGGGGAAAAAGCGTTTGGTGAGCGGATAGGTGGCGACTAAAAACAAGGCGGGCAGCGACATCATCCAAGTGGAAAGGTTGAAAGGCAGCAGGCATAGGGCTGCTGTGCCGCACAATGCCACAAACAGGATTTCGGCTTCTTTGCTGCTGACCTCGCCCGTGGCGAAAGGGCGGTTTTGGGTGCGTTCTACATGGCCGTCAAAATCTTTGTCGGCCCAATCGTTTACGACACAGCCTGCACTGCGCATGAGGAAAGTGCCGAGTGTGAAGGCGGCTACGGTGAGCCAATGGGGTCTGCCTTCCGATGCAATCCAGATGGCCCAAAAAGTCGGCCATAGCAGAAGCAGGGTGCCGATGGGTTTGTCGACACGCATCAAACGCAGGTAAACGGGTAGGCGGTTACGGAGAAAGTAATGGCGGTTTAGCATGGTTTTGAATATTTCAGGCTGCCTGAAGCGGGAATAAAAACACCCGTAGCCATGCGTAGGATACGGGTGCTTGAGATACGGTGGCAATCAGCCCAAGTTTCTTTCGGCATCCACCAAAGAGCGGCGGGCCAAAGCCAAGTTGGCGCGTGAGCGGTCCAATACGGAGTACAGGAACAAGCCGTCATGACGGGTCAAAGGACGCATCAGGTGGTATTGTTTGCCCAAAGTAATCAGGATGTCTTCAATGCTGTCGTTCAGGTTCAGCATACCCATGGTTTTGATTTTGGCACGCATCACTTCGGTATTGCCTGCTGCTGCGATTTCCAAATCAACGCTGGAAGAACCGCCGCCTGCAAGCAACATACCGCTGGCATAATCCACTACGGCAGCAGCTACAGCACCGTCTACATTCAGCATTTCGGCTACGGGTTTATCATAATTCATTACAAACTCCTGGATTTAAATCAATTCTAAATGCACAAACTGAAATACAGACATCCATACCGACAGGCACATTCTGTCTGCCTGTTGCCAAGTTTTACCTGCAGTATTGACGTGTAACGGTTTCTGCGTACTTGGAAACTGTAGCCATTATAAAATTTCGGCGTAGTTTAGTAAAGTTGTCAATATGAAACCTATTTCTTTTGTTGCAAAAGTGAAAAATATGTAATCGGTTGTTATCTATTGTTTTCGGTGTCGTTATGGCAGGTGCTTGTGTTAGAATAAGAGCGCTCTGTATTTTTAGTCATAATCAAGTAAATCATTATGCACCAAGACAAAATCCTGATTCTCGATTTCGGTTCGCAAGTAACGCAACTCATCGCCCGCCGCGTGCGCGAAGCACACGTTTACTGCGAGCTTCATCCCTACGACATGCCTTTGGAAGCGATTAAAGCCTTTAATCCCAAAGGCATTATCCTTTCCGGCGGGCCCAATTCCGTTTACGGCTCCGAATACCACGCCGACCCCGCACTGTTTGAACTGGGCGTGCCGGTGTTGGGCATCTGCTACGGCATGCAGTTTATGGCGCACCATCTGGGCGGCGCGGTGGAAGCGGGCAACCGGCGCGAATTCGGCTACGCCCGCGTCCAAACCGCCGACAGCGATTTGACGCGCGGACTGTTTGACGGCGAAGCGGGCGGTTTGGACGTGTGGATGAGCCACGGCGACAAAGTGTCCAAGCTGCCTGAAGGCTTTGCAATCACCGGCAAAACCGACAGTTGCCCCGTTGCCATCATGGAACGCGCCGACAAACGCTGGTACGGCATTCAGTTCCACCCCGAAGTTACCCATACCAAACAAGGCCGTGCCCTGCTGAACCGCTTTGTACTGGACATCTGCGCCGCGCAACCGTCTTGGACGATGCCCAATTATATTGATGAAGCCGTTGCCAAAATCCGCGAGCAGGTCGGCGGCGAACAAGTGGTGTTGGGCTTGTCGGGCGGCGTGGATTCCAGCGTGGCGGCGGCCTTAATCCACCGCGCCATCGGCGACCAGCTTACCTGCGTGTTTGTCGACCACGGCTTGCTGCGCCTGAACGAAGGCGAAAAAGTGATGGAGATGTTTGCCCGTAACTTGGGCGTGAACGTGGTGCATATTGACGCTGCGGACGACTTTATGTCCAAACTGGCGGGCGTGTCCGACCCCGAACAAAAACGCAAAATCATCGGTGCGGAATTTGTGGCCGTGTTCCAGCGCGAAGCCGCCAAGCTGCACAATGCCAAGTGGTTGGCGCAAGGCACGATTTATCCCGATGTGATTGAAAGCGCGGGCGCGAAAACCAATAAAGCCCACGCCATCAAATCGCATCACAATGTGGGCGGGCTGCCTGAAACGCTGAATTTGAAACTGCTTGAACCCCTGCGCGACCTGTTTAAAGACGAAGTGCGCGAATTGGGCCTGGCATTGGGTTTGCCCCGCGAAATGGTGTACCGCCACCCTTTCCCCGGCCCCGGCTTGGGCGTGCGGATTTTGGGCGAAGTGAAACGCGAATACGCCGATTTGCTGCGCCGCGCCGATGATATTTTTATTGAAGAACTGCGCCGCAGCACAGATGAAAACGGTACGTCTTGGTATGATTTGACCAGTCAGGCGTTTGCGGTGTTTTTGCCGGTGAAATCGGTGGGCGTGATGGGGGACGGGCGCACTTATGATTATGTGGTGGCACTGCGTGCAGTCGTTACCAGCGATTTTATGACCGCGCATTGGGCGGAGCTGCCGTATGCGCTGCTGGGGCGCGTGTCCAACCGCATCATTAACGAAGTGCGCGGCATCAACCGCGTGGTGTACGATGTAAGCGGCAAACCGCCCGCCACGATTGAGTGGGAATAGTCTATACATTTCTCATAAACTTTAAACCTTGCTTTCCCTTTGCAAAACTGCGGTTTTTGCGTTGGAAATCTGCACAAGGTATTCAGCCTTGTGCGGATTTTCCGTCTTGGGGAGATGAATCTCTCTGCAAAATCAATTATATTAAATTCATAGCGATACACTCTGAAAAAACAGCCCCGTTTCGGGGTTGTTTGATTTTCAGGCTGCCTGAAAATATAGTCATACGTATTATGGAAACTATTTAACTGTTTGTTATGAGAGTTTTGTTTAGTGATAACAAGCTCTGATTTTGTTTTTATGGTTTCCTTAATCATGATTAAAATAAGTGAAGATATTATGGTTGTTATGATTTGGTTTGCATAAATCAAAGCGAACCAAAATCACGCATATTACCCGTGATATTGCCTGTTAACCGGATTGGTTTATCTAAAGTATCCATGGCAGCCTTTACCCTTTCAGGCAGCACGGCGTACAATAGCGCTTTGTTTTTCCACTACTGGTTGCGGAGGCAGAAAAAATGGACAGCGACATTATCATTGTGGGCGGAGGGCCGGCAGGGCTGGCGTTTGCGCGCCAATTCAAAGGCAGCAGCCTGAAAATCACCGTTATTGAGAAAGCTTCTGAGGAAACGCTGAGTAATCCCGCGTATGACGGGCGTGAAATTGCGTTGACCCATCTTTCTGCCGAAATCATGCAAAAACTGGGAATGTGGCAGCGTATTCCCGAAAACGAAATTTACCGTTTGCGTGATGCCAAAGTGTATAACGGTACTTCTGATTACACTTTGCATTTTAAAGAACCTACCCGGGCACGCGGAGGCGAAACCGACCGTTTAGGGCATTTGATTTCCAATCACAATATCCGCCGCGCCGCTTATGAAGAGGCAGCGGCTCTGGATAATGTGGTGTTGCGTTGCGGTATAGGAGTGAAAAATGTCAAAACCGACAACGAAGCGGCTAGGGTTGAGTTGGAAAACGGAGAAATATTGACTGCCAAATTATTGGTCTGTGCCGACAGCCGCTTTTCGCAAACGCGCAGGCAGTTGGGCATTGCGGCCGATATGCACGATTTCGGGCGAACCGTATTGGTATTCCGTACCAAGCACACTATATCCAACCAGCATACTGCCAGCGAATGTTTCTTTTACGGACGCACCTTGGCGTTGCTACCTTTGGAAGAACATTTAACCAATTGTGTAATTACTATCGCCAATACCAAAGCGCATGAATTGCTGTCGCTCACGCCTGACGAATTGGCAAAAGAAGCAGAGCAAATGCTTGGCGGCAAATTGGGCAGCATGGAAGCGGCAGGCACGGTGCACAGCTATCCTTTGGTAGGTGTACACGCCAAGAAATTCTACGGTACGCGTTGCGCTTTGATTGGCGATGCCGCCGTAGGCATGCATCCCGTTACCGCACACGGCTACAATCTGGGTTTGGAAAGCACGGATATTTTGGCAAAACTGATTTTGAAAGCCGAACAACGCGGTAAAGACATCGGTGCAACAAGTTTGCTGGAAGAATACAATTTTAAACACCAGCTTCACACCCGGCCTCTTTATCACGGCACCAATGCCATGGTACGTTTTTTCACGACCGACTCCGCCCCTGTGAAATTATTGCGCGGTGCCGCTTTGAGATTAAGCAATAATTTGCCGCCGTTGAAGAATCTGATTAGCCGGCAATTAACCGGTTAATGCAAATTCGGTATTATTGAAGCGCAACAGCAGTGTTACGGCGAAACAGGGAATGATGTTTAAAGTCCTGATGCCTGTACCTGCTGTTGTTTTATTGTTATTTGTAGAGATAGCTTTTGATAAAACATCTTTCAGGCAGCCTGAAGCTGTTCAAGCGTATAGGGAGACAGATTTGTGTACTCTCAAATGCCGCCAATCAGCGGCATGTTTATCGTTATTCTCGATTTAATCAGTTTCCTTAGGCAGTTCGTTTAGATATTCTATTGCCCATCTTTCTTTTACTCAATAGGATATATTCCCAATTTCAGGCAGCCTGAAAGCAAACATAGTTTGTTACCGCTGTTTATTTAAGGCTGTGTTGCAAGATTTGATTGATATGATGTAAATAGATTGCATAAAAACATTTCCTTTAATGGGAATTTGAAATAAGATATTGAATAATATGAATTTTATAAATCATACTGCAGCGCAATCTTATTTGAAAACAGGGCTTTATTTAAGAAGGAAAATAGTTCGATGTATGCTATCGCCCTTGCCGCCGACCGCCGTTTTTCCGAACAAGTAGTTACTACACTCAAATCGGTTTGCTATCACAACCGCAATCTGCGTTTTTATCTGCTGAACCGTGATTTTCCGGGCGAATGGTTTGCTTGTTTGAACGCCGCTTTGCAGCGTTCGGATTGCGAATTGATTGACGTGAAAATCCGTAATGACGATATCCGTAAGTTCGCCACTTATCCGCATATTTCCGATGCCACTTATTTCCGTTATTTTATTCCCGAATGGATTACTGAAGAGACTGTGTTGTATTTGGATTGCGATGTGGTGGTGAACAGCAGTTTGCAAACTGTATTTGAGATGGATTTGGGCAGCCGTTTTGTCGTAGCGGCGACCGACCATATTGCCGAAACTGTGCACGGAATGGGTCGCGATTATTTCAACGCAGGCGTGATGCTGATTAACAACTGTTTGTGGAAACAGGAAAATATTTGCCGCCGTGCATTGGAATTGACCGGTACCGGCGTGACGCCCGCAGCCGAAGGCGACCAAGGTGTTTTGAATTATCTGTTTGCCGGACGTTGGTTGCGGGCGGGGCGTTCGTTCAATTATCAAGTGGGTATTGATTTCGTAACCCGATATGCACCGCTGCCGAAAGAGGATTTGCAGGGTAATGTTCCGCTAATCGTTCACTATAATACCGAAGCCAAGCCTTGGTTGGCAGGCTATGAGATGGTGCGCTTCCGCGAACTGTATTGGCATTATTGGGGTTTGGATTGGGCGGAGATTGCGGCGCGTTGTCCTGAAATGTGAGAGGCTGCCTGAAAATTTTCAGGCAGCCTGTTTTTTGAATGCCCAACGCTGCGCTACTTGGTGGGCATCGGACACCAAACCCGTATCCGGCAAAGCCGTTATTGCCGTGCAGGTATTACAGAGTGCATTTTTAAAGTAGCGTTTAGCGAATACCCAGCGCCCGCCGATACGTTTGCTTGGATGATTCCGAAATGAATGTAGGTTGCTCAAGCACAGTTTGCCGGCCTGTGGTGCTGCGGATGGTGATGCGATAGTGTTCGTGTGTTGAGCCACGGGCATACAGCCACGGAGCGTTGGACTGGGTCATGTCGCGCTCAGCGGTTTGCCCTACCCATGTTGTACCGCCTATGCCTTTGCCGTGAAAGTAGGCGCGTGCGCCGGCAGGTTGTTTGTTCTTCCATGTGTTGCCATTGGCGGCTGCGTCCCTGTCGTCAATCACGACCTCGGCCTGGCCGTTGGTGATGCGTTCTACTTTCACCGACTCCACACTGGTTGCGGTTTTAAGCAGTACGGAAAAGCCGCTGCGGTAGCTTGATTGCGCTGCATTGCCGGGTCTTATCTGTGCCAGAACCCCGCCTGCCCATTCGACCTTGTAGTCAGCCGTTTCTTGCCCTACAGGGACACCCAAATGCCCGGACAAGGTGCCGCAGGCACTCAACAACAAGGCAGCAGCAAGCGATACACATTTGCTCAGCATGGATTTCATTGTGATCTCCAAAAACAAAAAATAACGGAAGAAAAAAGTTGCCGTTTCAGTGGTCAAACCGGCATTGCAAACCGGTTTTGCCGCCAAGTCGGTAGCTTATGTCAGTCAACAACATACACAACAATGCGTAGAGCTGCCGCCGTAATCTTGCTTAACGCCGTTCCACTTGGCTCACATCGCGCACCGCACCCGTGTCCGCCGAAGTGGTCATCGCGGCGTAGGCACGCAGGGCGGCGGAAACGTGGCGGTCGCGGTTTTCTGGCTGCCACGCTTGGGCACCGCGACTTTCCATCTCGGCGCGGCGTTGCGCCAGTTCGTCATCGCCAATTGCCAGATGAATGCGCCGTTGCGGAATGTCGATTTCCACCGTGTCGCCCTCGCGCACCAAACCGATTGCACCGCCTTCCGCCGCTTCGGGGGAAACGTGGCCGATGCTCAAGCCCGATGTGCCGCCTGAAAAACGCCCGTCCGTGAGCAGAGCGCAGGCTTTGCCCAAGCCTTTGGATTTCAGGTAGCTGGTGGGATAGAGCATTTCCTGCATGCCGGGCCCGCCTTTCGGGCCTTCGTAACGAATGATGACGATGTCGCCCGCCACGATTTGGTTATCCAAAATCGCGGACACGGCGGCATCTTGGCTTTCAAACACGCGCGCGCGTCCCGTGAATTGCAAAATGCTGTCGTCCACGCCCGCCGTTTTCACCACGCAGCCGCGCTCGGCGATGTTGCCGAACAGCACCGCCAAGCCGCCGTCTTGCGAATAGGCGTGCTGCTTGCTGCGGATACAGCCGTTTTCGCGGTCAAGGTCAAGCGTGTCCCATTGGCGGTTTTGCGAAAAGGCTTGGGTGGTGCGCACGCCGCCCGGCGCGGCTTTGTAACGCGCGTGTGCGGCAGTGTTGGCGGGGTTGCTTACGTCCCATTTTGCCAGCGCGTCTTTCAAAGTTTTTTCGTGGACGGTGGAAACATCGGTTTTCAGGCAGCCTGCGCGGTCAAGTTCGGCAAGAATGCCCATCACGCCGCCCGCGCGGTGCACGTCTTCCATATGGTATTTCTGCGTGGCGGGCGCGACTTTGCACAGGCACGGCACTTGGCGGCTGATGCGGTCGATGTCCGCCATTTTGAAATCCACTTGCGCTTCCTTGGCGGCGGCGAGCAGGTGCAAAACGGTGTTGGTGCTGCCGCCCATGGCAACGTCCAAACTCATGGCGTTTTCAAAGGCGGCTTTGGTGGCGATGCTGCGCGGCAGAACGCTGCTGTCGTTTTGTTCGTAATAACGTTTGGTAATTTCTACAATCAAACGCCCCGCCTGCAAAAACAATTCTTTGCGTTCGGCGTGGGTGGCGAGCAGCGAGCCGTTGCCCGGCAGCGACAAGCCGAGTGCTTCGGTCAGGCAGTTCATCGAGTTGGCGGTAAACATGCCCGAACACGAGCCGCAGGTCGGGCAGGCGGAACGTTCCACTTGCGCGACTTCGGCATCGGAAACGGCATCGTTGGCGGCATCGACCATCGCGTCCACCAAATCCAGTTTGCGCGTGTCGGTGATGTTCGCCACGCCGATGACTTTGCCCGCTTCCATCGGCCCGCCGGAAACAAAAACGGTGGGAATGTTCAGGCGCATCGCCGCCATCAGCATGCCGGGGGTGATTTTGTCGCAGTTGGAAATGCACACCAGCGCATCGGCGCAATGGGCATTGACCATGTATTCCACGCTGTCGGCAATCAGGTCACGGCTGGGCAGGGAATACAGCATGCCGCCGTGTCCCATGGCGATGCCGTCATCAACGGCGATGGTGTTGAATTCTTTTGCCAATCCGCCCGCTTGCTCGATTTCGCGGGCGACCAGTTGTCCCAAATCGTGCAGGTGGACGTGTCCGGGAACGAATTGGGTAAACGAGTTGGCAATGGCGATAATCGGTTTGCCGAAGTCGGCATCTTGTACGCCGGTGGCGCGCCACAGGGCGCGTGCGCCCGCCGTATTGCGGCCGTGCGTGGAGGTTTTGGAACGGTAATCGGGCATGGTGGGTATTCCTTTGTTTATTTTTTAATATATTGGAAACCGGATTGTATCTTAAAAAAAGGCTTTCAGGCTGCCTGAACCGCTTGTGTGGGTAGGTTTTATCCGGCAATCAGGTTGCGCGCGCTTGATGCGGGGCAGATGATGGTGGATGGCAGGCTGCGGGAATATCTGGAAAAGAATGATTTAGGGTTATCATGCTGATAAATTTTGAAAATCCCAGTGAGATTCAGTAGATTCTCCAACTGGTTGATATACTTGAAAAGTTTTGTGCCGGGTAACGGGGATAATCCCAGTATAAAGAATATCTAATAAATACATAATGTTATCAGAAGATTTGTGTGGATATTAGGGGAACTTTGCGTACGCCGCTATGGTGGAAACCGTTGTTTCCCCATTTTTGCATGGTGTGGAGTGCAGTATTAAATTGGGCAAGGGAATGTAGGGGATGTTATCTCCAAACGGAAGGGAAGCTGAAACCTTGAATGTCTAATGCACGGGCGTTGCGGTGTGCGCGGCATATTCAAATGCAGACTAGGCGTAGATGTCGAAAATGAAGCGGTCGGCTATGATTACATGAGAACCGAATAGGTTTTTATGGTGTTCGGATTGTGAGATTTGGGCTGACAGATTGTTTAAATTTTGCTTTTGGAAGGCACTGTCGGCTGTGTGTTGTGCAGTGAAAAAATGTATGCTGCCGTACGGGCGAGTGAGTGGCAAGACGGTATAAACGCTGATGGCAATGTAGGCAGAGGCTCGGAAATGTTTGGGAAAGAGCTCGTAAATGGTATGCCTTAGGCTGCCTGAAAAGGTTCAGGCAGCCTGAAAAGTTTATTTTGCCAGCTCTTCGTCTATGGTGCGGTAGAGTTGGCCGAAATCGGGTTCGCCGACAAAAACGTTGATGATTTCGCCGCGTTTGTTCAGCAAAACGCTGGTGGGATACAAATCGGTTTTGACAAAGCTGCGGGTAACGGTTTTGTCGCCGTCAAACATGACGGTGAAAGGTAATTGTTTTTGTGTCGCATATTCTTGGACGATGGGAAGTGCATCTACGGGTACGGCTACGGCAAGGATTTGAAAATCTTTGCCTTGGTAGTCGTGCGCCGTGCGGATGAGTTTGGGCATTTCGCTTACGCAGCCGGGGCAGGAGGGAAACCAGAAGTTCATCAGGCTGACTTTGCCTTGCAGGGTGTTGTTGTCGATGGTGTTGCCGTTGAGGTCAGGCAGGGAGAAGGGCGGGGCGCTGTCGTGGCGCGGAATCAGTGCGATGGCGACGAGTATGCCCAGAAAGGCGACGGCGAGCAGGGGGAGAAGTTTTTTCATGGTGTTTGAATGAGTGTTTGAAAAGTGTCGAGCAGGTTTTCAGGCAGCCTGAAAACGCGCCCTTGTTCATCTGTGGGCATAAGGGTGATGCCGGCTTCTACGCAGGTTTGTCGGTGCCGGTTGCAGACGGTTTGCGCGATGTGGATTTTGCGTGATTGTACTTCTGCTATGCGGCTGTGAATATGGAGTATGTCGCCGAGTTCGGCGGGGCGGCGGTAGCGGATATTGCTTTGTGCGACAACGAGACGGGCCAGGCGTAGGGCTTCCTGCATGCCGTGCTGTCTGAAAAAGTCCCAACGGGCGGCTTCGAGAAATTCGAGATAACGGGCGTTATTGACGTGTCGGTAACCGTCCAAGTGGTAGTTGAAGATTTCCAGTGTGTAGGCTTGCATGATGTTTTCAGGCTGCCTGAAGGGCTTCAGGCAGCCTAATCCTTTTGCGGGTTATTCTGACGAGATGTTGCATCCCGTTACCATGGTTTCGAGTTTCTTTGCCTGTAGGATGCGGATGTGTTTGTGGTCTACGACAATCAAGCCTTCTTGATTGAAGCGGGAAAGGGTGCGGCTGACGGTTTCCAATTTTAAACCGAGATAGCTGCCGATTTCTTCGCGGCTCATGCGCAGAACGAAATCATAGGGGGAAAAGCCGCGCATATTGAGACGTTCGGACAGGTTGAGCAGGAAGGCGGCAAGACGTTCTTCGGCGCGCATATTGCCTAAAAGCAGCATAACATTTTGGTCGCGTATGATTTCTTTGCTCATCATGCTTAAAAAATGCATCGAGAGCTTGGGAAAATGTTCTATGAGTTCGTTCAAGCGGTAGTAGGGCAGTTCGCATACTTCGCTGTCTTCAAGTGCAACGGCGTCGCTGGTGTAGGTTTTGTTGCCCAGTCCGTCCATGCCGACCAGCTCGCCCGACATGAAAAATCCGGTTACTTGGTCGCGGCCGTCTTGAGTATTGACGGCGGTTTTGAAAAATCCCGTACGTATGGCGTAAAGTGATGTAAAGTTTTCCCCCGCGCGAAACAGGTATTCGCCTTTTTTCAGGCGGCGGCTTTGGCGGATAACGGCATCCAGTTTGGCGAACTCATCCGCCTCCAGTCCTAACGGGAAGCATAATTCCTTGAAAGAGCAGCGGTTGCAGTGCGGTTTAATGTCGATAATTGTGTGTGGCATAAGTCCGGGTCTTTTTGTAGTATGATGATGCCGTTTTGCGCTTGATGTATGTCAAAACAAGAGTGGTTAAATACGATTAATTTTAACAAAATTCAAATAACAGCAATACAATCATTACCATGAAAACCTTTACCATCGCCCCGACTCAGCGGATTGAATTCGACCGCGAACTTATCGCTTCATTGCCGTCCAGCGGCCCGCGCTACACCTCGTATCCCACGGCAGACCGTTTTCATAACGGTTTCAGGCAGCCTGAATACCTGCAAACGCTGGAGACCGTGCTCAACGGCAACCGCAAACCGGTTTCCCTGTATCTGCACATTCCTTTTTGCAACACTATCTGTTACTACTGCGGCTGCAACAAAATCATCACCAAAGACAAAAGCCGCGCCGATGCTTATTTGGATTATTTGGAAAAAGAATTCGCCCTGCTGGCACCGCATTTGGGCGGCAGACACCCCTTGGCGCAGCTGCATTTCGGCGGCGGCACGCCTACTTTTCTCAGCGACGGACAACTCGAGCGCGTTTTTTCACTGATTGCACGGCATTTTGAATTGGTGCCCGACGGCGAATATTCGATTGAAATCGACCCGCGCAAAGTGAGCCGCGACAATGTGCATCATCTGGGCAGACTCGGTTTCAACCGTATGAGTGTCGGCATTCAGGATTTCGACCCTAAAGTTCAGGCAGCCGTGAACCGCATTCAAAGCGTGGAAGAAACGCGCACGGTGATTGATGCGGCGCGTGAGGCGGGATTTAAATCCGTCAGTGTCGATTTGATTTACGGCTTGCCGCATCAGAGCGTGGAAAGCATCAAGCCGACTTTGGAAACGGTATTGTCGCTCGACCCCGACCGGTTGGCGCTGTATCACTATGCCCATTTGCCGCATATTTTCAAACCGCAACGCCGCATTGATACCGCCGTTGTGCCTTCCAGCGAGGAAAAACTGGATATCTTGCAGTATGCCGTCCATCTTTTGGATGAAAAAGGATATGTGTTTATCGGTATGGACCACTTTGCCAAACCGGAAGACGAATTGGCAAAGGCTTTGGCGGAAGGGCGTTTGCAACGCAATTTCCAAGGCTATTCCACCCACGCGGATTGTGATTTGATTGCGGTGGGCGTGTCTGCCATCGGCAAAGTCGGCCATACTTACAGCCAAAACGAAAAAGATTTGGAGGCTTATTATGCTGCTTTGGACGAAGGCAGGCTGCCGGTGCTGCGCGGTTATACACTCAATGATGATGATATTTTGCGCCGCGAACTGATACAGGATTTGATGTGTCGTTTCGAATTGCGGTTTGCCGATTATGAAACCGCTGCGGGGCGTCCGTTTGCCGAATATTTTGCCGCGGAAATGCCCGAATTGGGCAATCTGGCGGAACAAGGTTTGATAGAGTTGGAAGAGGGCGGTTTGCGCGTTACGCCGAAAGGAAGGTTTGTCATCCGCAATATCGCAATGGTGTTTGACTATCATCTGCGCCACCGTGAAACAACGGCCAAATATTCGCAAACGGTATAATACGAATATCGGCAACAACGGTTGCAAGTGCGAAACAGCTTTATGCCATCAAGTGCGGTTTGTTTGGGCTGCCTGAACGGTATGAAGCTGTTTTGATATGTCGGTAAAACGGTTTTGACGGCATGTTAGTTGATTGAGGGGGCATGACAAGGTAAGCGTGCGGTGATGTCTGCCAAGAGAATGGAAGGCAATGTTATGCTTTGTGCCGCGCGGTTCAGGTAGCCTTGGGTTGTGTTTGCCAAGAGAATGGAAGGTAACGTTATAGATGCTCGGATTAAGTCTGTTGGTGTCGGGTTGAAGAAAGGAGTAAAGGTGCGGCTCAGTGTGACGAGCCGGCTATGTGCGGTTTGTCTGTATAGAGATACTGTTGGTTTCAGGCTGCCTGAAACGGTTTTTTATCGCTGATGATTTTGGAAATTGTGCTGATTTGATATGATTTTGGCATGATGGTTCCGACTAATCGGTCCCCTATAGCCGTTGCGGTTATAGGGGATATTTTCAGGCTGCCTGAAAGGCGGTGCGGTTATAAAAGTTGCCGTTGATTTGCGTTGTGAGGATATGGTAGCGGTGATAGCTTTTGAACAGTTCTGCGTCCGGTTGTTGAGGGTTGTGCCAAAAATCGTCCAAGCTGCCTTGATGGGTGAGTTCGGGGATGTTGTAAACGGCATTGCCCAAAGTGATGACGGGCAGATTGTGCCACAAGGCCGAAATGCCGCTGGTGCTGTTGAGCGTTACCATGCCGGCCGTATGCCGCAGTAAAACGGGCATGGAAACATCGCGTACATAGTCGATGCGCCCGCGCAATTGCGGGTGTTGGGCGTAGAGTTGTTCAATCAGATAGCGGTAGTCGTTAAAGCCCCTGTCCATGGGATGTTGCTTGATGATGAGACGGGTATCGCCGTTTTGTACGGCATAGGCGGCGAAGGATTGTAAAACCTGTTTCAGAAAGGTGTCGATGTCGGGGTAGGAGCTGTGAACTTTCACTTGGCTGTCGTTGTGTACTTGTAGTGCAACGGTGAAAAAGCGTCCTTTTTTACCTTTGGCGATTTGTTGGGTGAAACGGTATTCAGGCAGGAAATAAAACAAACGCCTAAAGAGTGAGATGAGCCAATGCTTGCTGTAGTAACCGGGACTCAGCGGACGGTGATGTTGGGTGTCGGGATAAGATTTGCGTTTGAAAAATGCATGGGCATAGTAAACAAGAGCGCATTTTGCCATAGGTAAAAAACCGCCTGCGGTTGCTTTCGGTTCGGGTATGGGCGCGGAGTGATTCTGCTGCCTGAAAAATTCTGCTTCGCGGGGAATTTCGGAGTAGGCATTAACGCCGTTTTGTTCGAGGGTGATGTAGTGGGGACGGAAGTAGCCTTCTTCAAACGCCCAAAATGATAAGTTGTTTTGTTTGGCAAGTTGTTTTGCTTGCCGGTGGTAAAAACGGGTGTCGCCAAAACAAATCAGGCTGTCAATGCGGTGGGTTTCACAGAATCGGGTTAAAAATGGCAAAAAATGCTCGGGTGTGTCGCGATAGGCGAAGGTACCGGTTTCCGTGTTGGGGTAGAAATATTCGTCACCGCCGTTGAAATTAAGTTTGAAAACGGTTTTCCCTTGATGACGCAGCCATTGTGCGAAATCAAGGAAGAACGGACCAACAGGCCCTTGCAGGAGTAGGATATTGTGCGAATATTTCAGCAGACGGGTTATATTATGTTCCATAATGTATGGCGGATAGCAGTGGTTTGTGTTGTACGGCTAATGTTTTTGGTTTTTTATAATTTATAACTCGTTATTCTGCCTTGATGATATTTTGTTTCAGGCAGCTTTATTTGGATTGGTTGTCATAGTATTGGTAGGCGGCTTTCATGTCTTCAAAATGGTGCATCACGCCCTGATGCAGCACCATGGCGGTATCGCAATAGCTTTTCATGGCGCTGGAGCTGTGGGATACCAAAATAATCGCTCTGTCTTTGCGTTTTTCAAACAACTCGTAGCGGCATCTTTCGCTGAAGCGGGCATCGCCAACGGCAATCACTTCGTCAATCAAATAACAGTCAAATTCTATCGAAAGCGACAGCGCAAAAGCCAAGCGGGCTTTCATACCTGAAGAATACTTTTTGACAGGTTCATAAAGATAATCGCCCAACTCGGAAAATTCTTCCGTGAACCGTTTCACATAATGGATATCGGCATTGTATATCCGACAGATAAAGCGCAGATTGTCCATACCCGTCAGACTGCCTTGGAAGGCGCCTGAGAAAGCCAGAGGCCAAGAAATACTCATGTTGCGGATAATACGCCCGCGGGTGGGCGGTTCTACTCCGCTGATTAAGCGGATGAGTGTGGACTTGCCTGCGCCGTTGCGCCCCAATATTCCGACTTTTTCGCCTTTTTTCAGGGTAAAACTGACATCGTGCAATACCGTGCGCATACCGTTGCGGGTCGAGTAGTATTTGCTTACGTTTTGTACTTGTATCATAAGGGCTCTACCCCTTTGCTGAATGACTGCACAGCAAGCAGGCCTATAAACAGCATCACCAAATCTGCCAATATAATATAGCCTATGCTTTCGTAAGTGGTTACGGAAGAGCCGAAGTAGCCGTGCCTGAGCATTTCGGTGCCGTGCACCATTGGCAGGGTCAGCATGATATTGCGTGCGGTTTCAGGCAGCGTATGTACGAAAAAGAATGCTCCCGATAAAGGCAGCATCACAAAGCTTAATGTTCCCCAGATTTTGCCGAAGGCATCAAAATAAAAAGCGATGGAACAAATAATCAGACCCAGACCAAAGGCAAATACAGCCATCAATATCCATGCACACAGCATATAAAACATATCGTTCGGCATATCGATTAAACCGGTAGCAATCATCACGCCCATAATCGCGATTTGGGCAATGGTTGCACCGGCAATCTCCAGCAGAACACGTGCGAAGATAGTGTCCAATACGCGTACATTACGGTGGTACAACAAGCTTTGATTGGCGGCAATCGCCCCAATGGCGCGGTTGGAAGCATTGCGCCACATCATTGCCAAAGGATAGCCTGTTACCGTGAATGCCATAATATTCAGTGTTGACAGGCGGTCTGCGCGGAAAAACTGCCACATAGCCACTATCAGTGCGGTAAACAGCAAAGGCTCTATAAACAGCCATAAAAAGCCTAAATTCTGCCGTCCGTAGCGTGTAATGATTTCGCGCATCAGCAATGCGTGGATGACGCGTACCTGAATGGCGAAGGATTCGCGCAGTGAGGTTTGTTCTCCGTACCGCATTAGTTCTTATGCTCGCGTACGCTGTTAATCAAAAGTCTGAAAATACCGTATAGCATCAAGCTGATACAGAAAGTGGCTATGATATTGTAAAGACGATAGGGCTCTAAGGCCGAATCAGGCAGGCTGGGGCTGCTGATAACTTCCAGATAAAGTTGCTGTCGGTTAGCTTCTTCGCGTGCCATTTGCAGGGCATTCACTGCGGCAGTGAATTGTTGCTGTGCAATAACGCTGTTTAAGCTAAGTTTTTGATACTCCTCTGTTTCTGTTGCCATCGATTTGCCTTTTCCCAAAATGGCCGCACTTTGGTTTTTGATTTGCTGTTTGAGTGCGGTTTCGCGGGCAGTCAGAACGGCAATCTGCGGATTTTCGGGAGCAATGGCATGTAATTGATGTAATTGTGATTGAATGCTGATAAGCTCGGCTTGTAGTCTCGCTACCAAATTCAATTGCATTTCCGATTGTGCGGGAATATCAAAAATACCGTTGGCTATACGGTACTCGCTCAGAGCTTTTGCGGCTTGTGCGACACGTTCTTCGGCTTCTTGTGCGGTTTGGTCGGCAGCGGCAATGGAGTCGCGGCGGGCGCGTTCATTCAAGCGGTTAATCAGGTTTTCACTTTGTTGCAATAATTCCTGATTGATTTTTTGTCCTTCCGCCGCATCAAATGCGCGTATTTGCAGGGTGGCAATACCCGATACCGAATCAATACTGACGGTTTGGAATTTGCGGAAATATTGGTAAAAGGCTTCTTTGCTGCCATCCCAGCCGATAGTGTTGAAGCGCTTAAACCAATCGCCTTTGTCTTCATAATAGCTGCGTACAGGCAGTGTTTCCAATAAGTTATCCAGTGCGCTGCGCGAACGGATAAACTCCTGTACGGTGTAGGTGTCGTTTTGCGAAGGCGAAATGCCGACATTTTGCAGCAGCGCACCCACGCCTGTTGCGGAAGCTTGTGAGCGTGCCGAACGAACGACAAACGAAGACTCCGAAGTGTAAATATCGGATGCAAATATACTGAAATAAATCAGTGATAAACAGGTAGGTATGACAACGATGAGAAAAAACGGCAGGTTTTTGATGCGGCTTAACATACCAAAACGTTTTTTTGTGCCGTTTGGCTGCCTGAAATCACTTTGGCTCAGGGTTTCAACTGGTTCGGTCATCACAAATCCTAATTTCTTAAATCGTTGATACTGTTGATGGTGGAGGTAATCGGCGCAGTAACCGAGTAAATCAGTCTCAGGAATTTTTGGAATTCAGACAGCGGTGCGTTGGCGACATAGACCATATCTTTATTACGCATCGGGAAACGCTGCAGTCTGAACATCGCTTCCGGATCGGTTAAATCGACACGGTATACGGTGGGTACTTCCATGCCGTAGTCATAGCCTTTGTCGTGCCAATAGGGTCGGATACTTTCAGGCAGCTCTTCAAACGGTTGGTAACGGAATACAAATACGCCGCGCGCATCGGAACGGTTGTCCAGCAAACCTCCTGTGCGTGCCAGTGCTTCTGCCAATGATATGCCGCTGGCGGAGAAGTAGATTTCTTTGTTGTTGCCGACCGCGCCCAAGGCAGTGAAGCTGTAGGGGTTGTGCATCATGGTGAGCACATCGCCTGCCTGAAGCGTAATGTTTTGGTTGGGATGCTTGATAAGATATTCGAAAGAAAGGGATTTTACATTTTTGCCGCGGGTGAGCTGTACGGTAGTGTCCTGTATGCGTTCGTTGATTCCGCCCACCGCGGCAACGGCATCCAGTACCCGTTCGCCGTTTGAGGTAAGAGGCATGCGTACGGCTTTGCCTTGCCGGATAACCGTTACATTTGCCGAGTGGTTTTGAATAATGCGGACAATGGTTTGAGGTTTGTTCGCCATTCTGCTGAGACGGCGGTTCAATTCGTTTTGAACGGCTTCGGGCGTTTTGCCGGCTACACGCAATAAGCCGAGAAACGGAATGCTGACTGTGCCGCCGGTGCTGACGGTTTGTTCGGGCAGCCTGCTTAATTGGGGAGTGCCTGAGCCGTTTTCGCCGATTACGTTGCCAAACAATACTGCGGGAGCCGCTTCCCAAACAGTAATGTCCAATATATCGCCTGAATTAATGATGTTGTGATAACCGTTTCGGTTTTCCAGTTCGGAAAAATATTGTTGTTTTTGTTTTTGGTAGAGTGCCTGCGCCGTTTGATTGTCCAAATCCACAATGTTGATTTCGGGTGTGGCATTTTGGTTGTTGGATGCGCTTCCGGTTATCCCATTCCGGCTTGGACCGCTGGTGGGCATGCTCGAACAGGCGGATAGACACAGCAGAGATGCTGCGATTAAGCAGTTGAAATATGAGGATTTCATGTGTATCTCAATGCGAGGGTAATTGGCAAATCCGAGTTATTATAACAGCACCGTATTAATTTAGGGATAACATTCCGACTGTGCAAGTAAAGTTTGTCTGCGGTTTCAGGCTGCCTGAAAATATTGCGCATAATTATAAAACAACAAAGCTAAACAACCGCCCTCAGTGGGGCGGTTGTTTTTTACTGCTGATTAGTGGTTGTCGGGACGTATGGAGGCATCTTTGGGGGCTGCGGGAGGCAGTTCGGGAAGAATGCGTGCTGACTCGGGAACGCTGCCTGAAAGCGAATTCAGGAAGGCTACGATATTGGCAATTTCTTCTTTGGATAATTCTTTACCCAATTGGGCTTGAGCCATGATGTTTACGGCTTCGCCCAAATCCCATACGCTGCCGTTGTGGAAGTAGGGGTAGGTTTTGGCTACATTGCGCAAGCCGGGTACGCGGAAGAAGAATTTGTCTTCTTCGTTGCCGGTTACTTCAAAACGACCTGCATCGTGGTCTTTGCTGTCGATAAATTTCCAATAGGGGCCTTTGACCAAACCGAATTTTTGGAAACTGTCGCCGCCCAGATTAACGCCTTTGTGGCAGGCGATACAGCCGTTGTCGATGAAGGATTTCAAACCGCTGCGTTCTTGTTCGGTCAGTGCGGTAATATCGCCTTGCAGATAGGCGTCCCAACGTCCGGGGGTGAGCAGGGTGCGTTCGAATGCGGCAATGGCGGTGGTGATGTTGTCGAATGAAACGGCACCGCCGTTTTCGGGGAATGCCTGTTTGAACAGAGCCTGATATTCGGGAATGTCGGCAATGCGTGCTTCTACCGACGGTTTGTCGGGCATGGCCATTTCAATCGGATTGAGCAAGGGGCCGCCGGCTTGTTCTTCCACGTCTGCGGCGCGGCCGTCCCAAAATTGGCTGCCGAGTAGGGCGGCATTCAGTGCGGTGGGTGAGTTGCGCCCGCCGAACGCGCCTTTGTGTCCTTGGCTGGTCGGCAGATTGTCGACGCCGCCGCTGGCTAAGTTGTGGCAGGAATTACAGCTTACCGTGCCGCCCAATGACAGGCGCGGTTCGAACCACAGTTGTTGGCCGAGTTTGACTTGTTCGGGTGTGAAGGCGCGTACTTTTTGCATTTCTTCACGGCTGGGAAGTGCTTGGAACAGCGTGCGGGCTTGTTCCAGCAGTGCTTGGTCTTCTGCGGAGGCGGCAGGAGCGGCGGGAGCATTAACCGTGGCGGTGTTGCCGTCTGTTTCTTTGGAAGTTGCTGCGGTTTCCTGTTGCGTACAGGCGGCTAAAGCGGCGGTTAGGGCTGCTATCCACAGATAACGGGCTGTCGTATTCATGGTTGTGTTCCTTATTTTGGTTATTAGGGGAAACGCCTGTGTATTTTTGGAATACACGCTTGCAGTGTAGATTGAAGTGTGCAGGCCGATATTGAGACAAATCAAACAGTCGGCCGAGATTGTTTTTGGCTATGCATTGCATAGAAAAACTGTATGAAACGGTATGGGATATTAAGTGCTTCAGTCAGAAAAATCATGCAAATAAGTGTAAATTTATGCCATAATCGCCGTTGTCTGCTTACCGTGGGCTGCCTGAAAGCCTTAAGCGGGCGTTATAAGAAAAATTTTTATAAGGAGTTGTTATGTCTAATAAATCCACTATTGTTTATACCCATACCGATGAAGCGCCTGCGTTGGCCACCCAATCGTTGCTGCCTATTGTCCGCGCGTTTGCCAAGAGTGCCGGTATTGAGCTGGTTACTGCCGATATTTCTCTTGCCGGGCGCATTATTGCGGCGTTTCCCGAATATTTGAAACCCGAGCAGCGCATTGCGGATGCTTTGGCCGAATTGGGCGAATGGGTGAAACAGCCTGATGCCAATGTGATTAAGCTGCCCAATATCAGCGCGTCTGTGCCGCAACTGAATGCCGCGATTAAGGAATTGCAGGAAAAGGGTTATGCTCTGCCCGATTATCCGGTTGAAGCTAAAACCGATGAAGAAAAATCCGTACAAGCACGTTACGACCGTATCAAGGGCAGCGCGGTGAACCCCGTTTTGCGCGAAGGCAACTCCGACCGCCGCGCGCCTAAAGCAGTGAAAAACTTTGCTAAAAAATACCCGCACAGCATGGGCGCTTGGGGTAAAGACTCCAAATCACACGTTGCCACGATGCAGGGCGGTGATTTTTTTGCCAACGAGCAATCCCAAACCGTAGCCGATGCAACCAACGTATCGTTTGTGTTTACCGATAAGGCGGGCAAACAAACCGAATTGCGCAAACCGCTGGCATTGAAAGCAGGCGAAATCATTGATGCGACAGTGATGAACAAAAAAGCCCTGTTGGCGTTTTTGGCCGAACAAGTGGCCGATGCCAAAGCGAAGGACGTGTTGTTTTCATTGCACATGAAAGCCACCATGATGAAAGTGTCCGACCCGATTATTTTCGGACACGCCGTTAAAGTCTTTTTCGCTCCCGTGTTCGAGCAATACGGCGAACAGCTTGCCGCTGCGGGTATCAATGTGAATAACGGCTTGGGCAATTTGTTGTCCAATTTGGACAAACTGGACGACGGTACCCGTGCAGGCGTTCAGGCAGCCATTGATGCCGCTTATGCCGCCAATCCCGATTTGGCGATGGTGGATTCCGACAAAGGCATTACCAATTTGCACGTTCCCAGCGATGTGATTGTGGATGCTTCCATGCCGGCGATGATTCGCAATTCCGGCCGTATGTGGGATAAAAACGGCAAGGCGCGTGATACCAAAGCCGTGATTCCCGACAGCAGCTACGCGGGCATTTATCAGGTTGTGATTGATTTCTGCCGTGAAAACGGCGCGTTCGACCCGACTGCGATGGGTACCGTACCCAATGTCGGTTTGATGGCGCAAAAAGCCGAAGAATACGGTTCGCACGACAAAACTTTTGAAATCGCCGCCGACGGTAAAGTCGAAATCATTGACGAAAAGGGCAATGTGCTGACTTCGCACCTTGTGGAAGCAGGAGATATTTGGCGTGCATGCCAAACCAAAGACGCTCCTGTTCAAGATTGGGTGCGTTTGGCAGTGAACCGCGCACGTTTGAGCAACACTCCTGCCGTGTTCTGGTTGGATGCAAACCGCGCCCACGATGCGGCTCTGATTGCCAAAGTGGAAGGCTGCCTGAAAACCTGCGACACCAATGGCTTGGATATCCGCATTCTGCCGCCCGAAGAGGCCTGCCTGTTTACATTGAAACGTCTCAAAAACGGCGAAGATACCATTTCCGTAACCGGTAACGTATTGCGCGACTACCTGACCGATTTGTTCCCCATTTTGGAATTGGGTACCAGTGCGAAAATGTTGTCGATTGTGCCGTTGATGAACGGCGGCGGTATGTTTGAAACCGGCGCGGGCGGTTCCGCGCCCAAGCATGTGCAGCAGTTTGCGGAGGAAAACCACTTGCGTTGGGATTCTTTGGGCGAGTTTTTGGCATTGGCGGTTTCATTCGAGCATTTGGCGCAAAAAACCGGCAATGCACAAGCACAAGTATTGGCCGACACTTTGGATGCCGCTACCGAAAAACTGTTGTTGAACGACAAATCGCCCAAACGCAAAGCAGGCGAGTTGGACAACCGCGGCAGCCATTATTATTTGGCCCGCTATTGGGCGGAAGCCTTGGCAGGGCAGGACAAAGACGCTGCCTTGAAAGCACGCTTCGCACCCGTTGCACAACAACTTGCCGCGCAAGAAAGCACGATTTTGGCAGAGTTGAACGGCCATGTCGGTGCGGTGGATATCGGCGGTTATTATGCGCCCGATGCGGAAAAATACGCCCGCGCCATGCGTCCGAGTGCAACGTTCAATGCGGTGATTGATGCGTTGTAATATATTTAAAAACAATCTGTTGTTGCGGTAAATACTTTTTCAGGCAGCCTGAAAAAAGCGCAGTAAAAGTTGAAACCGCAACCATAGCTTGGATATTCAAACGGCTTTCAGTTGCCTTTTCAGGCAGCCTGAAAGCCGTTCGGGTTTGATGGAGACGTTCTTGTTTGAGTTAGGTCGGAATTTGGTCTTGCATTATGCCGTCTTCAAACCAGATATCGCGGTAGGCACAATAGCAGCACAACCATGTAAAGATTTGGAAGAATATGATAAATACTGCGAGCAGCACCATAGAAAACGGTATAAAGGTTTTGCCGGCAAGTATAACGCTCATTAATACCACCACAGCAATAACCAACAGCAGTTCTAACAACATTAAAACAAAAACGGGCAGAATATTGCGGAATGTGGTTTTCAAACCCAGAATAATAGCCGAAGCCAGCCCTTCTCCCTGTAAAAATACCAAAGGCGGGACAAACCACACCATCGATAACAGCACGGTGAAAAACAGAGCGGGCAATAACAAATCGGTCCAATGTTCGAAGCGGACGATGCTGTCGATTTGATGGGACAAGCCGAATCCGACAGCCAATAAGATGATATACAAAAACATGAAATTGAAATAATTGTCATGCGTGAATGCGGTGAAGAAATGTTTCAGTTTCGGAGGTTCGTCATCCAATTCTTGTTCGGCTGCCGCATTCAGAATACCGGCGGCAGCAATCAACATCAGCATGGGCATTGCCATCGCGACAACGGGAATGCTTTTGGCGGCGGTAGAAAGTACACCTTGCAGGAAAGTGGTCACAAATCCCAACCACATCCATCTGAACCAGCGTCTGCCGAACAGAGCGAATGCCTGTGCAAACCATACTCCGCCGCGCCAAATGGGGTGTGCCGCAGGATTATCCAGCAATTGGGGAGTATAGAGTTCCGCATCGTCATCATGCCATTGTTCCATGATTTTCTCCTATGAAGTATTCAATCTAAATGTCTTTCAAATATTAGTGATGATGCAAATTTTCACTATTACGCAATCTGATTTTCGGTTATTAAACTATATTGCAATAATATGAATGTTAATTATAGTTAAAAAAGATTATTGTTTAAAGTAATATGCGCAGAACAGGCTGCCTGAAAAACTTTTCAGGCAGCCTGTTAAAAGTGAATAGTCTTTTTTGTCAAACACCCTGCTTCAAACTGGCTTCGATAAATCCGTCCAAATCGCCGTCCAAGACCGCTTTGGTATTTCCTACCTCATAGCCTGTACGCAAATCTTTGATTCTTGAAGAATCCAGTACATATGAACGTATTTGGTTGCCCCAGCCCACATCGGATTTGCCGTCTTCCAATGCTTGTTTTTCTTCGTTGCGTTTGCGCATTTCCAGTTCGAACAATTTGGAGCGCAGCATATCCATGGCGGCGGCTTTATTGGCATGCTGCGAACGGTCGTTTTGACACTGCACGACAATGCCTGTCGGTTCGTGGGTGATGCGTACGGCGGAGTCGGTTTTGTTAATGTGTTGTCCGCCCGCACCGCTGGCGCGATAAGTATCAATCCGCAGGTCGGCGGGATTGATTTCGATTTCGATGCTGTCGTCCACTTCGGGATAGACAAATACCGATGAAAACGATGTATGGCGTTTGTTGTTGGAGTCAAACGGAGAGTGACGGACCAAACGGTGTACGCCGGTTTCGGTACGCAACATGCCGTAGGCATATTCGCCTTCAACGCGGATGGTGGCACGGTTCACGCCGGCAATGTCGCCTGCGTCTTCTTCCAGAATATCCACTTTGAAACCTTTGCGCTCGGCATAGCGGGCATACATCCGCAACAGCATACCTGCCCAGTCTTCCGCTTCGGTGCCGCCCGCGCCGGCGGTGATGTCGATGAAACAGTTGTTCGGATCGGCGGGTTGGTTGAACATCCGTTTGAATTCCAAGCCTGCCATTTGTGCCTCCAGCGCGGCAACATCGGCTTGAATGGCGGCAAAACCGTCTGTATCGTTTTCTTCTACCACCATTTCAATCAGTTCGCGGTTATCGGCGATACCGTTTTCGATACGGTCCAAAGTCAGTACGATGTCTTCAAGCATCTTGCGTTCTTTGCCGATTTCTTGGGCTTTTTTGGGGTCGTTCCAAAGTTCGGGGTCTTCAGACAGCCCGATAACTTCTTCCAAACGTTCTTTTTTACCTTGGTAATCCAAATAGTTGCGGATATCGGTATTGCGTTGGGATAAATCGTCTAGGCTGTTGTTTAATTGGTTAATCAGTTCGGTTTCCATAATGTATCTGCCGTTTGGAAAAGGTTTTCAGGCAGCCTGAACTGCCGATTGGGATAAGGGTTGCAAGGATTGACGGGTTTGCCGTTATGATATTCGCAATAGGCTGCCTGAAAATATTTAGAAGTTTGTTTGATTTCGTTTCAGGCAGCCTGAATATGTATCAAGTGCTTTTGTTTGGTTCGTCAACGGATTGGATAACGCACATCAAGCCTTCTTCAAAGGAAAATTGCATTTCGTCTGCCAAAAATTCATTGCTGATGAGAGCAACGGGATAATCATAATCGCGTCCGTCGAGCGGATAGCGGACATTGTGCAAATGCAGTTTGCTCACGGGCGTGAGGCTGATAAACGATAAATAGCGCTTGTCGGTTTCCCGATGCAGACGATAGCTGCCGGCACGGTAAAACCGGATGCTGTTATGGCGTTCGATTAAACGGATTTTATCCAGCCACGTGGCAAACCGTGGCTGGTATGCCAGCCAGATATTGCACAACAAATGGTCTAGCCTGCCGCCGCCCAATGCGCCTACTATGATGATTTCGTCAATGTTTTCAGTCTTGTACCGAGAGAGAATATGCAGCAGCGCGGCTTCCAAATCGGTATCGTCTTTGGCTTCAGGCAGCCTGACGATGCGGCGTGCCTGTTCGGGCGGTTCGGCAGTGTCAAAATCGCCGATGGCCCAATCGGGGATAATGCCCTGTGCCGCCAGTTTGGCCGCACCGCCGTCCACGCCGATGAACACGGCATCTGCGGGCAATATGTCCAAGCAGGGCTGGGAAGCTCCTGCACAAAAAACCAAAGTCGTCATGATTCAGGCTGCCTGAAAACGTGTGGGGTAAAACTAACGTGCGGGGTGAAACTGTCGTTCGGATTCGGCTCAAGCGGCGATGAAGCAACGGGATGGCTTTGGGTAAGGTATGCACACCAACGGCGGCCGCTGTATCCGATTCTCCGACACTTCGCTAGTCTTCTACCGGCTTTTCCGCAGCCACTTGCTCAATCAGGCTGGAAATGGCCATGCCCCGCTCTAACGATTCGTCATACACAAAATGCAGTTCGGGGGTGCGGAATACGGTGATGCGTTTGGATAATTCGCTGCGTAAAAAGCCTTTGGCGTGTTCCAGAGCTTCTTCGGTTACATCGCGCGTTTGTTCATCCAAAACCGTGTAATACACCGTGGCATAGCTGTAGTCCCGGGTTACTTCCACATCGTTGATGGTAATGAAACCTGCACGCGGGTCTTTCAAACCTTTGCGGACCAGTTCCGCCAATTCGCGCGTTATCTGTTCTTTAACGCGGTCGATACGCGCATAGCCGTTGCGTTGTTTTTTCATAGTGTTCTTTCTGATGCCTTTACGGTTTCAGGCAGCCTGAAAGCTGCCTGAACGGGTTTTATTTGGCATCTTCGCTGTCCAAAAAGCTTTTGAGCTTGTCGGAACGGGTAGGGTGGCGCAATTTGCGTAATGCTTTGGCTTCGATTTGACGGATGCGTTCACGGGTTACGTCAAATTGGCGTCCGACTTCTTCGAGCGTGTGGTCGGTGTTCATATCGATACCGAAACGCATACGCAACACTTTCGCTTCGCGCGGGGTCAGACTTTCCAAAATATCGCGGGTGATTTCGCGCAAACCGGAATACATGGCGGCATCCGCAGGGGCAATATTATTGGCGTCTTCGATGAAATCGCCCAAATGTGAATCATCGTCATCGCCAATTGGTGTTTCCATGGAAATCGGTTCTTTGGCGATTTTCATGATTTTGCGGATTTTGTCTTCCGGCATTTCCATCAGCTCCGCCAGCTTCGCCGAATCGGGGTCTTCGCCGTGTTCCTGCAGGTATTGGCGGGAGATACGGTTCATTTTATTGATGGTTTCAATCATATGGACCGGAATACGGATGGTGCGGGCTTGGTCGGCGATTGAGCGGGTAATCGCTTGGCGAATCCACCAAGTGGCATAAGTGGAGAATTTGTAACCGCGGCGGTATTCGAATTTATCCACCGCTTTCATCAGACCGATATTGCCTTCCTGAATCAAATCCAAAAACTGTAAGCCGCGGTTGGTGTATTTTTTGGCAATGGAAATCACCAAACGCAGGTTGGCCTGAATCATTTTTTGTTTGGCGGCGGCGGTTTCTTTTTCGCTGACCGCCATATTTTTGCTGATGTCTTTGAGTTCGGCTATGGAAATGCGTGCTTCTTTTTCCAAATCGGCCATTTCGGTTTGTTTTTCCAAAACGGCATGTTTGAAACGGCTCAAAGTTTCGCTCCAAGCAAGGTCTTTGCCGATTTCTTCATCTAGCCATTGCAGGTTGGTCGCATTAGACAGGAAATGCTCGATGAAATAGTCTCTGTCCATGCGGACGCGGTCTAAACAGATGTCGCGGATTTCGCGTTCCAATTTGCGGATTTGGTCAACGCGGCCGCGCAAATTGGCACTGAGCGATTCGATTTGACGGGTGGAAAAACGCACTTCCAGCAATTTATGCGCAATCGCATCGCGGTGTTCCAGATATTTGGCATGGCTGCTGCCGTATTTATCCAGCGCAGCCAACATTTTCTTGTTGCGGTCGGCGATTTGGGCGAAGTGTTCAACCACTTGGTTTTTCAGTTCTTCGAGATTTTGACTTTCCATGCCGGCATCATCGCTGCCGCCCGTATCGTCATCATCTTCTTCGCCGTCTTCTTCGGGATTGTCGTCCGCATCGTTTTCGCTGCCTGAAGATACATTATTATCCAAATGCCACAAACCCAATTCTTCTTTCAAGGCTTCGCTGGGGTCGATAATGGCTTCCACTACTTCGTCCACCCGAATCTCATCGTTTTTGATTTGTTCAATCAATGACAAAATTTCAGCAATCGAACCCGGGCAGGCGGAAATGGCCTGAATCATGCTTTTTAATGCGTGTTCGATTTCTTTGGCGATTTTGATTTCGTCTTCGCGGGTGAGCAGTTCGACTTGTCCCATTTCCCGCATATACATGCGGACGGGGTCGGTAGTGCGGCCGAATTCCGAGTCCGCTTGCGATAAAGCGGCTTCTGCTTCGGCTACCGCGTCTTCGTCGGTAATGCCTGTGGCATTGTCGCTCATCAGCAAGGTTTCCGCATCGGGAGCTTCTTCGGTTACTTGAATGCCCAGGCTTTGTATCATATTGACGATATTGTCGATTTGTTCGGCATCGGACATATCGTCAGGCAATGAGTCGTTGATTTCGGCGTAGGTGATGTAGCCGCGCTCTTTACCCTGCAAAACCAAACGGCGCAAGCGTTCGCGTTGTTCTTCGGGAGTTAAGGGGCGGTTGCTGTCTTCTTGTTGTTCTTCGGTTTCGTTATTTTGGTATGAAGTGTCAGACATGGAAAAACCTGTATACTTTGAAAACAAATAACCGTCCGCAGGCTGCCTGAAAGGTTCTGCATCAAATCGCGTGCAGCAAAAATCACAGCGGCGGACGAAACAAGCCTGCAATAATCGGGTTGATTTTCAGGCGGAATAAGTCGGCATCGGACATGGGGATGTTGCCGGTATTTTGCAAGTGCCGTTCCCATATCGCAAAGGAGCGCGATTGTAACATAAAACAGAGACTTGCGATAATGTTTATGTTATTCTCAAGCGTTTTCTTTACCTTACAACAGCATGATGAACCGTTCTTTGCTTTTGGCTTCCGCCAGCCCGCGCCGCCGCGAGATTTTGAGTAATCTCGGTTATACCGTTGCCGTATTCAGTTCCGATATTGACGAAACGCAGCTCCCCAACGAACTCCCTGCCGATTATGTTTTGCGCTTGGCGGTGGAAAAAAACCGCGCTGTTGCCCATAAATACGGCAGTATGCCGATAGTGAGTGCGGATACGGCCGTAGTGCTTGACGGCATGATTTTGGGCAAACCTGAAAATCAAGAACATGCCGCGCATATGCTGCGTCGGCTTTCAGGCAGCGTACATCAGGTATTGACCGCCGTTTGCGTTTCTTTCCAAGGCAGGGAACAGGCTGCGGTACAAAGCAGTGATGTGCGGTTCAAAACCTTATCCGAACCGGAAATTGCCGCCTACATTGCTTCGGGCGAACCGATGGACAAAGCGGGTGCATACGGCATTCAAGGGATAGGCGGCGTATTCGTTTCCCATCTTTCAGGCAGCTTTACCGGCGTGATGGGGCTGCCCGTATTCGAAACATTGCAACTTTTGCGGCAGTGCGGTGCGGCAGTGCCGCCTTTTTCTGTCTGCAAGCCTTGATACGCCTTTCTATACACTGCGCGACTGCGCTATAATCCGCCATATTTTTCCGCATTACATCCCGCTACAAACGCCGTTGTTTGCAGCATAACGGGATGGCACCGACAACACAACTGCAAGGAGTTTTTTCATGGCATTAGTATCCATGCGCCAACTGCTCGACCATGCCGCCGAACACGGCTACGGGCTGCCGGCATTCAATGTAAACAATCTCGAACAAATGCGTGCCATTATGGAAGCGGCAGACCAAGTCAACGCTCCCGTGATTGTGCAGGCTTCCGCAGGCGCACGCAAATATGCCGGTGCGCCGTTTTTACGCCATCTGATTTTGGCGGCGGTTGAAGAATTTCCCCATATCCCCGTAGTGATGCACCAAGACCACGGCGCATCGCCCGATGTCTGCCAACGCTCCATTCAATTGGGCTTTTCTTCCGTGATGATGGACGGCTCGCTGTTGGAAGACGGCAAAACGCCTTCCACATACGGATACAATGTCGATGTAACCCGTAAAGTTGTAGAATTTTCACACGCCTGCGGCGTTTCCGTAGAAGGCGAAATCGGCGTATTGGGTAATCTGGAAACCGGTGAGGCGGGTGAAGAAGACGGCGTGGGCGCAGTAGGAAAATTGTCGCACGACCAAATGCTGACCAGCGTGGAAGATGCCGTGCGCTTCGTGCAAGACACGGGTGTGGACGCATTGGCGATTGCCGTAGGTACCAGCCACGGCGCATACAAATTCAGCCGTCCGCCCACCGGCGATGTATTGCGTATCGACCGCATCAAAGAAATCCATGCCGCATTGCCCAATACCCACATCGTGATGCACGGCTCCAGCTCAGTACCGCAAGAATGGTTGAAAATCATCAACGAATTCGGCGGAAATATCGGCGAAACCTACGGCGTGCCGGTAGAAGAAATCGTGGAAGGCATCAAACACGGCGTGCGTAAAGTGAATATCGACACCGATTTGCGTCTCGCCTCCACAGGCGCAATCCGCCGCTTTATGGCGCAAAACCCTTCCGAATTCGACCCGCGCAAATATCTGGCAAAAACTGTGGAAGCCATGAAAGAAATTTGTTTGGCCCGCTACACCGCTTTCGGCTGCGAAGGCATGGCGGACAAAATTAAACCGGTTTCGCTGGAAAAAATGGCAGTCAAATATGCCAAAGGCGAGTTGAGCCAAATCGTCAAATAAGCACAATTGCTTCAAACAGGCTGCCTGAAATCTTTCAGGCAGCCTGTTTTAATGACGAAATATATATTTTTGCTTTTACTATTAGGATTGTTGCTGTTATGTTTTTGAAACCAGTTTGGCAGATTGGTTTCAGATGCGTGATGAATAAGGCACGCAGTTGCTGTAACTGTTTGATATGAATACTGTTCGATATTAATGCTTTGTTGTTTAGATATTAAGTTGTTGGGAAATCGTAGGAGAGATGCCGGAAAGTTTTCATATTGATAAATACTAAAATGGCAATTGCTTTTTTAGATTAAATATTATGACTGATGCCAAGATAGTCTACAGGCTGCCTGAAACGGTTGGAACTGCTAAAATAACCAGTTTACCAACTGTTTCAGGCAGCTTTCTATGTCATCTCGCGACAACGACACCATCCGTATCCGCGGAGCCCGCACGCATAATTTGAAAAATATCGACTTGGATATTCCCCGACACAAATTGGTTGTGATAACGGGTCTTTCAGGCAGCGGTAAATCTTCTTTGGCGTTTGATACGCTGTATGCGGAGGGGCAGAGGCGTTATGTGGAAAGTTTGTCGGCTTATGCGCGTCAGTTTCTGCAAATGATGGATAAACCTGATGTGGACTTGATTGAGGGCTTGTCGCCCGCTATTTCCATCGAGCAGAAATCGACCAGCCACAATCCGCGTTCTACGGTGGGTACGGTTACGGAAATCCATGATTATCTGCGTTTGCTGTATGCGCGTGTGGGTACGCCGCATTGCCCTGAACACGGTTTGCCTTTGGCGAGCCAAACGGTTTCGCAAATGGTGGATTATGTTTTGGCGCTGCCTGAAGATACGCGTGTGATGATACTCGCTCCTGCGGTGCGCGAGCGCAAGGGGGAGTTTGCGGATTTTTTTGCCGATTTGCAGGCGCAGGGCTTTGCGCGGGTGCGTGTCGATGGTGCGGTGTATGCTTTGGACGAAGTGCCGAAACTGGAAAAAAACATCAAGCACAATATCGATGTGGTTATCGACCGTGTCAAAATCAAACCGGAAATCAAGCAAAGACTGGCCGAAAGTTTTGAAACCGCGCTCAGACACGGCGGCGAACGTGCTTTGGCTGTGGAAATGGACACGGGCGAGGAGCATTGGTTTTCCGCACAGTTTGCCTGTCCCGTGTGTTCTTACAGCCTGCCTGAATTGGAGCCGCGCCTGTTTTCGTTTAACAATCCTATGGGGGCATGCCCGACTTGCGACGGTTTGGGCAGCATGAATTTCTTCGACCCGGAGCGGGTGGTGGCGCATCCCGAATTGTCTTTGTCGGCAGGTGCGATTGACGGCTGGGATAGGCGAAACCAATTTTATTTTCAAATGATACAGTCGCTTGCTTTGCATTACGGCTTTGACACCCATACGCCTTTTGAAGAGCTGCCTGAAAAAGTCCGGAAAGTGATTTTGCATGGTTCCGGAAAGGAAGTGATTGAGTTTAAATATCTTTCCGAAAAGGGAACAACGTTTAACCGCAGTCATGCGTTTGAAGGCATTATCCCGAATTTGGAACGCCGCTACCGTGAAACCGACAGTGAAACCATTCGTGATAAATTGCGCGATTATCAAAGCCATCGGGCTTGCCCGAATTGTTCGGGTGCGCGGCTGCGCAAAGAGGCGCGTTATGTTTATGTCGGCGGCGAATCTTTGCATCACATTTCGGCCGTGCCGCTCAATCAGGCATTGGATTTTTTTAACAATTTGCAGTTGGACGGCAACAAAAAACAGATTGCTGAAAAAATTCTGAAAGAAATTACCGAGCGTTTGGGTTTTCTCATCAATGTCGGGTTGGATTATCTCAATCTCAGCCGCAGTGCAGAAACGCTTTCTGGCGGCGAGGCGCAACGTATCCGTTTGGCCAGCCAAATCGGCAGCGGTCTGACGGGTGTGATGTATGTTTTGGACGAACCTTCCATCGGCCTGCACCAACGCGATAACGACCGCCTGCTGGCTACGCTCAAACGTTTGCGCGACTTGGGAAACAGCGTGATTGTGGTGGAACATGACGAAGATGCCATCCGCCACGCCGATTTTGTAGTCGATATGGGTGTCGGGGCAGGGGAACACGGCGGTAATGTGATTATTGCGGATGTGCCGGAAAAGATTGCGCAATGCGGACAATCCATTACAGGACAATATTTAAGCGGTAAGAAATCGATTGCCGTTCCCGAATCGCGAACGGAGCCGAATCGCGAACGTATGCTGGTATTGAAAGGCGCGCGCGGCAATAATCTGAAAAACGTTACTCTCGAGCTGCCGCTGGGTTTGATTACCTGCGTTACAGGGGTTTCAGGCAGCGGTAAATCCACATTGGTCAACGATACGCTTGCCAAAATTGCCGCCCGCGAGTTGAACCGCGCCCACGAAGAGCCTGCTATTTATGACGAAATCTGCGGTTTGGAGCATTTGGACAAAGTGATTAATGTCGACCAGTCGCCTATCGGGCGGACACCGCGCAGTAATCCTGCTACTTATACCGGCTTGTTTACCCCGATACGCGAATTGTTCGCAGGCGTGCCCTTGGCGCGTGAACGCGGCTACAGTGTCGGACGCTTTTCCTTCAATGTTAAGGGAGGGCGTTGCGAAGCCTGCCAAGGCGACGGCATGATTAAGGTGGAAATGCACTTTTTACCTGATGTGTACGTGCCGTGCGAAGTGTGCCACGGCAAACGTTACAACCGTGAAACCCTTGATGTGCAATACAAAGGAAAAAATATCAGTGAAGTTTTGGATTTAACCGTAGAAGAAGCGCGGACGTTTTTTGATGCCGTACCGATAGTGGCACGCAAGTTGCAAACTTTGATGGATGTCGGTTTGGGTTATATCCGTTTGGGCCAATCCGCCACCACCTTATCGGGCGGTGAGGCGCAACGGGTGAAATTGGCATTGGAATTGTCCAAGCGCGACACGGGGCGCACGCTCTATATTTTGGATGAACCCACTACGGGCTTGCATTTTGCCGATATTGCCTTGTTGCTGGAAGTCATTCAGCGATTGAAAGGCAAAGGCAATTCCATCGTGATTATCGAACACAATCTGGATGTGGTGAAAACTGCGGATTGGATTATCGATTTAGGCCCCGAAGGCGGAGACGGCGGCGGTCAAATCATTGCGGCAGGCGCGCCGGAAGAAATTGCGAAACGTTGCGAAACCAGTTACACGGGGAAGTATTTGAAACAGGTTTTGTCTGTGTCTGATTAATTTCGTGTATTGATGAATGATTGTTGGGATGTATGCCGGATACTGGTATTTTTTAGGCATATAACCTATTTCAAATCAATTATATAGATGGATTTGCGGTTGTATCGGTATATGCCGTCATATTGTTACAGGCTGCCTGAAAACATCTGTTTAGCTTTCAGGCAGTCTTAACGTTGCTTCAATATCTTTACCAAAAAATATTGTTTCAGTTATTTGAAGTTGTATGCTAGCTATAATTATAAGCATCAAATATAGATGCTGCCTGAAATAAGGAATGTAGGCTGTTCGCAGTTTGCCCATGGAAACGTGTTACAAACTTGGCTTTATCATTGCTTTGCATAACTATCCGTAATGCATCGGTATCCAATCTTGATGGCATCCGCACTGGAATCTCCCTGCTTGTTATTTTCTTTGTCTGTTTCCAAATAAAAATCCGCAAACGCAATTGGGTTTGCGGATGACGGAGCGAGTTGAATTTTCATATCAATCATCGTTTATTTCGTATATCGACAGATTTTAAGCCGCAATAATATCGCCGTTTTCTTTAATAAAATCACGCATAAGCGGTACAGGCAAAATCTCCAACAACGATTCCAAAGGACGGCATAAACGGACGCCTTTATCGGTAACCACAATCGGACGGTTGATTAAAGACGGCTCCCGAACCATAGTGGAAATCAATATGTCGTCGCTTAAAGCGGTGTCATTTAAACTGTGCTCGGAGTAGGCATCTACATCTGTTCGCATGATTTCTCTCGGGGAGCGCTGCATTTTTGCCAGTAAATCACGCAACATGGTTTCGTCGGGCGGAGTATCCAGATAATGGATAATCGTAGGTTCAATACCCACATGGCGCAGCAAAGCCAAAGCGTTGCGCGAAGTACTGCATTTGGGATTGTGGTAAATGATGGCGGTATTCATGGAGATGTTTTCTTGATAAAAAAGGTTAAAGTCAGTGCGAACCAATCATTAAGGCTGCCTGAACATTTTTAATCATGTTTCGTGCAGCCTTAATGGAGATTTAAGAACCTTTTCAGGCAGCCTGAACGGCATTTTGCCGACGCAGCAGTGTAATCAGTTCAGCTAAGCGTTGTTTCATTTCGCGGCGGTCGACAATTTGGTCTATCGCACCTTTTTCCAATAAGAATTCCGCACGTTGGAAACCTTCTGGCAGGGTTTCGCGTACCGTCTGTTCAATCACGCGCGGGCCGGCAAAGCCGATGAGTGCGTTGGGTTCTGCCAAAACGATATCGCCCAGAAAGGCAAAGCTGGCGGATACGCCGCCCATAGTCGGGTCGGTCAGCACGGAAATAAAGGGCAGGCCTTTATCGGTGAGCAAATGCAGTGACGCACTGGTTTTGGTCATTTGCATCAGTGAAGTCAGACCTTCCTGCATACGTGCGCCTCCCGAAGCGGCCACGCAAATGAAACTGCATCCGTCTGCCGCTGCACGGCGTACGCCCTGTACAAAACGCTCGCCGACTACCGAGCCCATAGAGCCGCCGATAAAACGGAATTCAAAAGCCGCAATAACCACGGGTAGGCCGTGCAAAGTGCCTTTCATCACAACCAAGGCATCATCTTCCCCTGTTGCTTTACGGGCAGAGGAGAGACGGTCGGGATATTTTTTACTGTCTTTAAATTTAAGAATATCAACAGGTTTGATTTGTTCGCCGATTTCTTCTCTGCCTTTTTCATCGAGCAGCAGATTCAAACGCTCCCGCGCAGACAAGGCTTCGTGGTGGCTGCATTTCGGGCAGACATTCAGATTTTGGCAGATTTCGGTTGCATAATGGGTTGCACCGCATGAGGTGCATTTGCGCCACAGCCCTTCGGGAACGCGCGAAGTTTTTTTCGCATTGCCTTTGATTTTCGGAGGCAGGATTTTATCTAACCAACTCATAAGTATGTCCTCATGGTTTTCAGGCAGGCTGCCTGAATGGAAAAGCATTAATGCGGCAGGGTTTCCACCTGAATCATTTCATGTTTTGCAGCAGCAGTAACACGGCGCGGCACATCACTGCGGCGCAGTCCGGCTTGAACGGCAGGTTCGGGCATATGTGCGGCGGCCGATAAAGCTTCAGGAGAGGTTTCTACCAATTCCAAACCTGCTGCGTGAGCCAAACGCACGGCTTCGCCACGGTAATCGGCGGCACTACACGCACCGGCTGCAATGGTGTCGGGCAGAGTGTGTTCTTGGGTTTCAGGAGCATCTATGTGTTCTATAGAGTGTTTTGTTCCGGCGGTTTGAATATCGTCATGTTCTGCTGCCGTGGAGGCTGCCTGAATGGCTTCTTGGTTTAAATCTTCCGCAATTTCAGCCGCAACGGTTTTGGTTTTTGAACCGGCGGTTTCGTGGGAAACCATCTCAGAAACAGTAATTTGGGGAATGATAATTTCAGATTCCGCAACAATGCTGTCCACTGCATCGCGTACCAATTGTGCAGATTGTGCAATCAAAGCTGCTTCTTTTTCGGCTAAATTGGCTGCCTGAAGGCGTTCCATCTCCAACAGGCGCAGGCGTTTGCGTTCGTTGAATGCTGCTACCAAAGAGCTTTCTTCAGCTAAATCGGGATATTGGCTTAAAACGTGTGCAATACCGTTTTCAACTGTCTGCGCTACGTTGTCGATATCCAGATAGCGGTTGATTTTTTCAGCGGAGGGGATATGGCGGCTTTTCTGTTGTCTGTTGTTTCTGCCGCGGTTGTCCTGGCGTTTGCCCAATTCTACAACCAAAGGTTTGTTGCGTTTGCCTTTGTTGCGCGGCTGTTTAACGTTTTCGGAATGCAACAAAGCTTCATCAGCGTTGGCTGCCTGAATGGGTTGTTGTGCTTCTTGCTGTTTGTTTTTGTTGCGGTTTTGACGTTGCGCTTTGGGTGTGTTCGGGCGGCTTTCTTTTTCGGCAGCGGCAGGAGCAAGCGGGATTTTCTCTTCGTTCGCCGTTTTGCCGGTTTCTTTTTCCGCTTTGTTTTTTCCGTTATTTTTCTCTTTGACCGCAATGGTTTCGGTTTCCAACATATTCTTACGCTTATTAGCGCGGCGGTTCGGATTATTGCGGCGGTTTGCAGTGCTGCGTTGTCCTTTAGCCTGAGTAGCGGGTTGTTCGCCTTTTTCGGTCTCGTCGCTGCCAAATAGGTCGGACAACCAGCCTTTGAAGCCATCCCACCAAGATTTGCTTTCGCGGACAGGCGCGGGCGAAGCGTGTTTCACGCCTTTCACCGCCGGTTCGGGACGTGCCGCTTTTTCGCCTTTGCTGTTGGAAAACGGCACATTATCAACGGCTTCCGGTTTGGAAACGCGCTTATAGCTCGGCGCGGCGTTTTCGTCCACGTCGTCGTTGCGGATGCGGGTGATTTCGTAATGCGGATTTTCCAAATGAATGTTCGGAATCAGAAACACGGATACGTCCAAACGCTCTTCCATGCCGAACAGCTCGGCGCGTTTTTCGTTCAGCAGAAAAGTGGCCACATCAACAGGCACTTGCGCGTGAACTTCGCCGGTGTTGTCTTTCATCGCCGCGTCTTGAATCAGGCGCAAAACGTGCAGCGCGGTGGATTCGATGCTGCGGATTACGCCCGTACCGGCGCAGCGCGGACAGGCAATGTGGCTGCTTTCCGCCAGCGCGGGTTGCAGGCGTTGGCGGCTCAATTCCAGCAGCCCGAAGCGCGACAGTTTGCCCATCTGCACGCGGGCGCGGTCTTTTTTCAGCGCATCGCGCAGGGTGTTTTCCACTTCGCGCTGATTACGCGCGTCTTCCATGTCAATAAAATCAATGACAACCAAACCGCCCAAGTCGCGCAAACGCATTTGCCGCGCCACTTCTTCCGCCGCTTCCATATTGGTTTTGAACGCGGTTTCTTCAATGTCTGCGCCGCGCGTGGCACGTGCAGAGTTTACATCAATGGAAACAAGGGCTTCGGTGTGGTCAATCACAATCGCACCGCCCGATGGCAGGCTGACGGAACGCGAAAACGCGGTTTCAATCTGCTGCTCAATTTGCAGGCGGGAAAATAAGGGCGTGTGGTCGGTGTAGAGTTTCAGTCTGCCCAAATTATTGGGCATCACATAACTCATAAATTCAGAAACTTGCTCGTAAACTTCCTGATTATCCACCAGAATTTCGCCGATGTCGGGACGGAAATAGTCGCGGATGGCGCGAATCACCAGCGAGCTTTCCATAAACAGCAGATAGGGCTGTTTGTGGGCGTTGGCGGCTTCCTCAATCGCCCGCCACAGTTGCAGCAAGTAGTTGAAATCCCATTGCAATTCTTCCACGCTGCGGCCGATGCCGGCGGTGCGGGCGATGATGCTCATGCCGTGCGGCACGTCCAGTTCCGCCATCGCCGCTTTCAGCTCTTGGCGTTCTTCGCCCTCGATGCGCCGCGACACGCCGCCGCCGCGCGGATTGTTGGGCATCAGCACCAGATAACGCCCTGCCAAACTGATAAAGGTGGTCAGCGCCGCGCCTTTGTTGCCTCGCTCGTCTTTTTCAACCTGAACAATGATTTGCATGCCTTCTTTCAGCACGTCCTGAATGCGGGCTTTGCCGCCTTCGTAGTCCTGAAAATAGGCGCGGGACACTTCTTTAAACGGCAAAAAACCGTGCCGGTCGGTGCCGTAATCCACGAAGCAGGCTTCCAAAGACGGCTCGATGCGGGTAATCACGCCTTTGTAGATATTGCCTTTGCGCTGTTCTTTGCCCAGCGTTTCAATGTCCAAATCCAGCAGGGTCTGCCCGTCTACAATCGCCACGCGCAATTCTTCGGAATGCGTGGCGTTGAATAACATGCGTTTCATTGTGTCAATACCTCGTTAAGTGCGCGGCGTCCGGGTGTTGTTTGTATCGGAAAGATTTTGCGTGCTTTCATGGATTTGCTGCATTCGGCGGCAAACGTTGTGCAACACCTTGGGTGCGCTGCGCTGCGGGTATTTTGAAGAAGAAGTCCAATCAGTTTTTGAATATTGCCTGTTGCGGCTTTCAGGCTGCCTGAAGGTTTCAGGCAGCGTGCGTGTACCGCGGGCAAATGAAGAAGAAATATAAAGAACAATAAAATACAGAAATCTGTATGGTAAAACGCTGCCTGAAGCGGTGTTATTTTGTGTATGTGCCGCGTATCAAAGGTAACGCGGTGGCAGTGCTTCAGGCTGCCTGAAAATAATTTAAGCCGTGTCTTCTTGTGTTGCGGAGCGGTTTGTACTGCTTGTTGTCGGATGCAAACCGCTTCGGAAAATTCAAACTTGATTGGATGATGCAATCTGTTCGGGCGATGGCGACAGTCGGTAACGGATTGGTTTTGTGTGCTGTGCCGAATGAATGCCTGAATCTGTTTCAGGCTGCCTTGCGTGTGCAGTGTGTACCGACTGTACTGTCGCAAGGGTTGATTGCTGATGCCCTAGGCTGTGCAGGTGCACGTTTTCCTTTTTTCAAAATACCGTAAAATTCATTACAATTGCGGCTTTGGTGTTTCGGGCTGCCTGAAAATCAGGATGTTATCAGCCTTGCCTTACCGCAAAACCTGTTTCCGCGATGCTGCGGAAACGGTGTGGATTATATAAGAAAATGTCTCAAATTAGCAAAGAAACTGTCAATTATCTGAATATCGCCGAGCATGAGGCGGGGCAGCGTTTGGATAATTTTTTAATCAAGGTGTTGAAGGGCGTGCCTAAAAGCCATATCCACCGCATGATTCGCGGCGGGGAGGTGCGTATCAATAAGAAACGCGCCAAACCCGACAGCCGTATTGCGTGCGGGGATTGCGTGCGTGTGCCGCCGGTGCGCGTGGCCGTGCCGAATGTTTCAGGCAGCCTGAAGCCGTCTGTTCCTGCGCGGGAATTCGGGATTGTGTTTGAGGACGAGGCTTTGTTGGTGGTGAACAAGCCGAGCGGGGTGGCGGTGCACGGCGGCAGCGGGGTGAGTTTCGGGGTGATTGAGCAAATCCGTCGGGCGCGTCCCGAAGTGCGTTATTTGGAGTTGGTTCACCGTTTGGACAAGGATACCAGCGGTTTGCTGATGATTGCGAAGAAACGCAGTGCTTTGGTTAGGCTGCACGAAATGATACGTGCGGGGGTGCCGCAGAAGGTTTATCTGGCTTTGGGCGTGGGCTCTTGGCTGCCTGAAAACCGTCATGTGCGTTTGCCTTTGGTGAAATATACGGGTTCGGCCGGCGAGAAGATGGTGCGCGTGTCGGAGGAGGGGCAGGCGGCGCATACGGTGTTTACGCGTTTGCGGCATTTTTCAGGCAGCCTGTTGCATTCGGTGGGGGTGTCGGAGCTGAGTTTGGTGGAAGCGGCTTTGAAAACGGGACGGACGCATCAAATCCGCGTGCATATGCAGTCGCAGAATTGTCCGATTGCGGGCGATGAACGCTATGGGGATTATCAGGCGAACAGGCGTTTGCAGAAGTTGGGATTGAAGCGGATGTTTTTGCATGCCTGCCGTTTGCGTTTGCCCCATCCTTTGAGCGGGGAGATGTTGGAATGGTCTGCACCTTTGCCGGCGGAATTGCAGGGCTTTTTGGACGGTTTGGGCGGCGAATGACTGGGCGGAAGCCGTGATACGCCGCCGTTTGTGCCGTCTGCCGAATGTCAAAAGGAGGCGGCGTGCCGCGGTATCGGTAAGGTGCGGTAGGGCTTTTCGGTATGCGCGTATGCATTGGGGCGGAGGTTTTTACCGTCTGCGCCGTTTTTTTAAAGGTATCTTTGTGTTGCTGTCAGATGGCGTTATTTTTTCAGGCGGCTTGCGCGTTCAGGCTGCCTGAAAAGAGAAAACAGGGTTGAAAAATACGCCGTAGCGGCTGCTGTATCGATAATGCGGTTTGAGCCGTCAGTATTTCAGTATTTTTTGTTGTTGTATGGTTTTTTCAGGCAGCCTGAACCTATGTATTACTACCATATCGCTCTGAATATTCCCATCGGTCTGCTGACTTATGCCTACTCCGAACCTTTGCCTGAAGGGCGGCGCGTATTGGTGCCGTTTCGCGGCAGGCAGGCTCTCGGCGTGGTGTGGGCGGCAGGGATAACGCCCGATATTGCCGTTGAGAAAATTTTGACGGTGGCCAAGGTGTTTGACGAAGAACCTTTGCTGCCTGAAAGTTGGCGAGCTTTGGTGGATTTTGCCGCGCGTTATTATCACTATCCTGTCGGGCAAACCGTTTTTGCCGCTTTGCCGCAGGCTTTGCGGGAGGCGAAAGCGGTTGCCGTGCCGCAGCCTGAAATGTTGTACCGGCTCAACCATCGGGGTTTGTCGGATGAGCCGCCTGCGCGTGCGCCCAAACAGAGGGCGTTGTGGCAGGCGCTGCATCAGGCGTGCAGTCAGGATGCGCTCAAGAAGGTTCATCCGCAGGCGGTAACCTTGTTAAAAGAATGGCTGCAGCGGGGCAATATCGAAACCGTTCAGGCAGCCTTGCCGCCTATTCCGCCGCCTGTGCACGACCTGAATGCGGAGCAGCGGGCTGCCGTTGCCGATATTGTCGGTGCGCAAGGGTGTTTCCAAGCGTTTGTGCTGCACGGCATCACGGGCAGCGGCAAAACGGAAGTGTATTTCGAAGCGGCGGCGCATATGTTGCGGCAGGGGAAGCAGGTGTTGTTCATGCTGCCTGAAATCAATCTCACTCCGCAGTTGTTGCAACGTTTGCAGCAGCGTTTTCCCGAAGTTCCTTTGGCGGTATTGCACAGTCAGACTGCCGCAGGGCAGCGAAGCAAGGATTATCTGCGCGCGCTGCTCGGACAAGCCAAGCTGATTATCGGCACGCGTTTATCCGTGTTCACTCCGCTGCCTGAATTGGGCTTGCTGATTGTGGACGAAGAGCATGACGGCTCGTTTAAGCAAGACAGCGAATTGCGCTATCACGCGCGGGATTTGGCGGTTTGGCGTGCTTATCAGGCGGATTGTCCGATTGTGTTGGGCAGCGCCACGCCGTCTTTGGAGAGTTGGCATAAAGTCCGCAGCGGCAGTTACCGGTTGCTGCTTTTGCCCAATCGCGCCCATAGCCAAGCCCAACCGCCGCAAATCCATATTCTCGACACGCGCCGCATGACGTTGGAGCACGGCATTGCTCCGCAATTGCTGCAGATGTTGCAAAACAACCGTGCGCAGGGCGGCCTGTCGTTGGTGTATCTCAACCGGCGCGGTTTTGCGCCTGCGCTGTTTTGCGGCGATTGCGGACACACGTTCGGCTGCCCGAATTGTTCCGCCAAAACCGTTCTGCACCAACGCATACGCCAACTGCGTTGCCATCATTGCGGCTTCAGGCAGCCTGTTCCCCATGCCTGCCCCGACTGCGGCAATCAGGATTTGACTGCGGTCGGGCAAGGTACGCAACGCATTGAGGAAACCCTGCGCCGCCTGCTGCCTGAAGCCCGAATCGCCCGTGTCGACCGCGACAGCGTCAGCGGCAGACACGATTGGCAGCATCTCTACCGCGACATTGCCGACAACCGCGTGGATATTTTGATTGGCACGCAAATGCTGGCGAAAGGACACGATTTTGCCCGTTTGAATTTAGTGATTGTCGTGAATGCGGACGGCTCTTTATACAGCAGCGATTTTCGCGCCGTCGAACACCTGTTTGCCGAATTGATGCAGGTATCGGGCAGGGCGGGGCGTGCGGAGAGCAGAGGGCAGGTATGGATACAGACCCGTTTGCCTGAACACCCGATATTTGCCGCCGTCCGTAACCAAAATTACCCGCTGTTTGCCGACAGCCAACTCAAAGAACGCGAAGATTTCGGCTTGCCGCCCTATATTTTTCAGGCAGCCGTCCGTGCCGATGCGGCAAGCGCGGAAACCGTACAACACAGTTTGCAAAACGTCAAAAACCTGCTTGCGCCCGCGCTGCCCGACAAGCTGCACCAATTCGGGCCCGCCCCCATGCTGCTCACGCGCTTGGAAGGACGCGAACGCGCGCAGTTGTTTTTGGAAAGCGGCGACCGCAAAGCCGTGCACCGCGCCGCATCGTTGTGGCTGGCCGCCTTGCGCGATAATGCGCCGCACGGTATGCGCTACCACGTTGATATCGACCCGCAGGAAATGTAATCCGAATGCTTTCAGGCAGCCTGAAAATGCGTGGGGCGTTTTTCTGTTTGGCAGCTTCGATGGCCTGTCGTGTCAATGCAATGGTGCGGACGGATATGGACGGGAGGCTGCCTGAAACACGTTGCGGTTTTGTTGCGGCGTTAGGCAAGCGTTAGCAGCTGCGTTGCGAATGTTTGCTTTTAAAAATTTTTCTGAGAGATTTTTTGTCTAACGACACAATCGGATATGTGCGGAAAAGTGCGTTGGGCAAGACGCAATCTGAAAATTGATGCGGAAGCACTCTGTTTCAGCCACACGGACGGTTCAATTCTCCTGTTTGGATAAGCCCTGCGGGAAATGACGGAAAACGGCTAATCGGCTTACGCTTTAACAAGATTGGCCGGTTGCCCGCTTGCCGGCGTGTGAGACAAACGCTGCCTGAAAGCGTTTTACAGGGTAAAATGCCTGATTTTTTCAGGCGGTATAGATTATGTTTTTATGGCTTAAATTTCTACATATATTTTTTATCGTGTCGTGGTTTGCCGGCTTGTTTTATCTGCCGCGCATATTCGTTAATCTTGCCCTTGCGCAAGATGAAAGCGAATATGCCCGTTTGCTTCTGATGGCGGAGAAGCTGTTTAAATTCATGACGCCTTGGGGTATCGGCGCATTGGTTTGCGGTGTTGCCCTGCCGTTTTACAGCTTCGGATTTGCCGGCTGGGTGCACGCCAAAATCCTTATCGGCGTGATGCTTGCGGTTTACCATATCTGGTGCGGTATTCTGCTGAAACGGTTTGCTTTGAAACAAAATCGCCGCAGCCACCGTTGGTACAGAATATTCAACGAGTTGCCCGTGTTTGCTTTATTGGCGGCTGTTTATTTGGCTTTGTTCAAGCCGTTTTAGCGGAGTCGGCCGCAGGAATCGGCAAAAGTTGTTCAGGCTGCCTGAAACACCGTCTGTCTTTATCGGGCAGCCTCAATCGAATATCTGTTGCTTGGCAGACATAATCTCTGCAACGGTATAAATAATGGTATGGAAAATCGGCACACGATTAGTTAAGTAGTTAAGAAAGGCAGCCTGAAAAAATGGGTTTGGAAATAGAGCGCCGCTTTTTACTGAAAAACGACCGATGGCGCGAATACGTGCGTGAAACCCGCACTCTGCATCAAGGTTATCTAAGCGTGGAAAAAGAACGCAGCATTCGTGTCCGCATCACGCAAGGTCAGGCGTGGCTGACGCTGAAGGGATTTATTTCCGATGTGAGCCGCAGCGAGTTTGAATACCCTGTCCCCGTTGAGGACGCGCAAGCCATTTTAGAAACCATGTGTGTGTTTAAAGTGGAAAAAATCAGACATATTGTTGAATACCAAGGCATCCGGTTTGAAATAGACGAATTTGCAGGTTCTAATGCCCCGTTGGTTTTGGCGGAGTTGGAATTGCCTTCAGAAGATGCCCGTTATCCGCAGCCTGATTGGCTGGGTGAAGAAGTAACCGCAGACGGGCGGTTTACCAATGCGTATCTCAGCAAGCATCCCTACGCTTCGTGGAAATAAACCGTAAAAATCTTTGCCAAACAACAAACAAATTTGTATAATCACGCGTTTTCGTAGGCAAAAACGCCTGTTTCCATGATGAATTTGGGTGCGCGGGCGGGTAAGTTGATGTTGCAATTGCCTAATTTCACGGTTTAATGCTGAAAGCCGTGTTCGGATTTTTATTGTTTAAATTTAAGTTTGGAGACTGAACCATGGCTAAAGTTTGCGCCGTAACCGGAAAACGCCCGATGTCCGGCAACAATGTATCTCATGCCAATAACAAAACCAAACGCCGTTTTTTGCCAAATCTGCAAACACGCCGTTTTTGGGTTGAAAGTGAAAACCGCTGGGTGCGTCTGCGTTTGACCAATGCAGCACTGCGTACCATTGATAAAAATGGCATCGATGCCGTTTTGGCCGATATGCGCGCCCGTGGCGAAACCATCTGATTGATAAAGGATTGACATCATGCGCGATAAAATTAAATTGGAATCATCTGCCGGTACAGGTCATTTCTATACAACTACTAAAAATAAACGTACTATGCCAGGTAAATTGGAAATCAAAAAATTTGACCCTGTTGCCCGTAAGCACGTTATGTATAAAGAAACCAAATTGAAATAAAATGGGTTTGGAAAACCCCGCATTGGCACAATGCGGGGTTTTTTGTTGTTTGTATTTTTGTAGCGATGTGTTCGGATTAGGTTGGTTTTAATTTGATTTTCTTTAGGATATCACACCCTTACTTGACATTGTGATTGCAAAAATTATACAATAATCGGCTTGTCGGCATGGTGCCGGCAAGATATTTTATTCAACAGGAAAAGTTAAAATATGCCTACTATCAACCAATTGGTACGCAAAGGCCGTCAAAAGCCCGTGTACGTAAACAAAGTGCCTGCACTGGAAGCTTGTCCGCAAAAGCGCGGCGTGTGTACCCGTGTATACACTACAACTCCTAAAAAACCGAACTCTGCATTGCGTAAAGTATGTAAAGTTCGCCTGACCAACGGTTTTGAAGTCATCTCCTACATCGGCGGTGAAGGCCACAACCTGCAAGAACACAGCGTGGTATTGATTCGCGGCGGTCGTGTAAAAGACTTGCCGGGTGTGCGTTACCACACTGTTCGCGGTTCTCTGGATACCGCAGGCGTTAAAGACCGTAAACAAGCCCGTTCCAAATACGGTGCCAAACGTCCGAAAAAATAACCCATTAACACGGCATCGCCGGCTGCCTGAAAATACGGCCGGAGTAAGTGAATATGCCCGATGGCTATTCATGGGATCGCCCCAACTGAAGATATTAAGGAATTAACATGCCAAGACGTAGAGAAGTCCCCAAGCGCGATGTATTGCCTGATCCGAAATTCGGCAGCGTAGAACTGACTAAGTTTATGAACGTACTGATGATTGACGGTAAAAAAGCCGTTGCGGAACGCATCGTGTACGGAGCGTTGGAACATATTGCCAAAAAAGTACAAGGCAAAGAAGCGGTTGAAGTTTTTAATGAAGCTATTGCCAATGCCAAGCCTGTTGTGGAAGTGAAAAGCCGCCGTGTCGGCGGTGCCAACTACCAAGTTCCTGTTGAAGTGAGGCCTTCACGCCGTTTGGCTTTGGCAATGCGCTGGATTCGTGATGCGGCTCGCAAACGTGGCGAAAAATCCATGGACTTGCGTTTGGCCGGCGAACTGATTGATGCAGCCGAAGGTCGCGGTGGTGCGTTGAAAAAACGCGAAGAAGTACACCGTATGGCGGAAGCCAACAAAGCCTTCTCGCATTTCCGTTTCTAATTTTTTGGAAAGGCTTAACAAATGGCTCGCAAAACTCCCATTAACCTGTATCGTAATATCGGTATTTCTGCCCACATCGATGCAGGTAAAACTACTACTACCGAACGTATCCTGTTTTACACCGGTTTGACACATAAGTTGGGTGAAGTGCACGATGGTGCTGCTACCACCGACTATATGGAACAGGAACAAGAGCGCGGTATTACCATTACTTCTGCTGCGGTTACATCATACTGGAAAGGTATGGCGGGACAATTTCCCGAACACCGTTTCAACATCATCGACACCCCGGGACACGTTGACTTTACCGTTGAGGTAGAGCGTTCCATGCGCGTTCTGGACGGTGCTGTGATGGTGTACTGTGCGGTTGGCGGCGTACAGCCGCAGTCTGAAACCGTATGGCGTCAGGCGAACAAATACAAAGTGCCGCGTTTGGCATTTGTGAACAAAATGGACCGCCAAGGCGCGAACTTCTTCCGCGTGGTTGAGCAAATGAAAACACGTCTGCGTGCTAATCCTGTACCTGTTGTTATCCCTGTGGGTGCGGAAGACAGCTTTGAAGGCGTGGTTGATTTGCTGAAAATGAAAGCCATTATTTGGAATGAAGAAGATAAAGGTACTACCTTTACTTACGGTGATATTCCGGCAGATTTGGTGGCTACGGCGGAAGAGTGGCGTCAGAATATGATTGAAGCTGCCGCAGAAGCCAGTGAAGAATTGATGGATAAATATCTGGGCGGCGAACAGTTGAGCGAAGAGGAAATTGTTTCTGCTCTCCGTACCCGTACTCTGGCTGGTGAAATTCAACCTATGTTGTGTGGTTCTGCCTTTAAAAATAAAGGTGTGCAACGTATGTTGGATGCTGTAGTCGAATTCTTGCCTGCTCCGACAGACATTCCTCCCGTTGCCGGTGTAAATCCTTCTACCGATGCTCCTGAAACCCGTGAAGCCAGTGATGATGCTAAGTTTTCTGCATTGGCGTTCAAAATGTTGAATGACAAGTATGTTGGCCAACTCACTTTCATTCGCGTGTATTCGGGTTACGTGAAATCGGGTGATACTGTTATCAACTCTGTAAAAGGTACGCGTGAACGTATTGGTCGCTTGGTTCAAATGACAGCTGCCGACCGTACTGAAATTGAAGAAGTGCGTGCAGGTGATATTGCTGCTGCCATCGGTTTGAAAGACGTTACTACCGGTGAAACTTTGTGTGCCGATGATGCCCCTATCATTCTTGAGCGTATGGAATTCCCTGAACCGGTAATTCACGTTGCCGTTGAGCCCAAAACCAAAGCTGACCAAGAAAAAATGGGTATTGCCTTGAATCGTTTGGCTAAAGAAGACCCATCTTTCCGTGTACGTACCGATGAAGAGTCCGGTCAAACCATTATTTCCGGTATGGGCGAACTGCACTTGGAAATTATTGTAGACCGTATGAAGCGTGAGTTTGGTGTTGATGCCAATATTGGCGCGCCTCAAGTGGCTTATCGTGAAACCATCCGTAAAGCTGTTAAAGCCGAGCACAAACACGCTAAGCAATCAGGCGGTAAAGGTCAATATGGTCACGTTGTAATTGAAATGGAACCGATGGAACCCGGTGGTGCGGGCTACGAGTTTATTGACGAAATTAAAGGTGGTGTGATTCCGCGCGAGTTTATTCCGTCAGTAGACAAAGGTATCCGCGATACCCTGCCGAACGGTGTGGTAGCAGGTTTCCCTGTGGTGGATGTGCGTATCCGCTTGGTATTCGGTTCTTACCACGATGTGGACTCTTCACAATTAGCCTTCGAATTGGCAGCTTCCCAAGCATTTAAGGAAGGTATGCGTCAAGCATCCCCTGTTTTGCTTGAGCCGATTATGGCAGTTGAAGTAGAAACTCCTGAAGAGTATATGGGCGATGTAATGGGCGACTTGAACCGTCGTCGCGGCATCGTGTTGGGCATGGATGATGACGGCATCGGCGGCAAAAAAGTCCGCGCGGAAGTACCGTTGGCGGAAATGTTCGGCTATTCCACCGATTTGCGCTCTGCCACCCAAGGCCGTGCGACTTATTCCATGGAATTTGCAAAATACTCTGAAGCCCCTGCACACGTAGCAGCCGAAGTTACTGCGGCTCGTAAGGGTTAATTTGCCTGGTCAGGCTGCCTGAAATCAATTTTTCAGGCAGCAGTAAAAAGGAAATACCGTTTGTACATCAGTTCAAACGGTATTTTTATTGATTCAGCGATGGGGAAATGAGAAAAGGAGCTACAACGATAAATTTTTATACACTTCCAAATATCTTAATTGTAGCAGTGAAAAATTCAAATTTAGTATTAATTATCTCTGGATACAATAATAAAACTTTTGTCTGTTTATATGGTTTTGAAGATTCAAATAAAGATTCCATTTAACAAAGTAGCAAAGATTCGTAGTCAATTTTATTTGGTTTCGGTCCTTGTTTTAGGCATTGTCTATATGCCTTGTTATCACTTGATGTGATAAGGTCTATAACATTTTTGTTTGATGGTGTTTTAGATGCAATACAGAGCCAGTATTTTTACTGAGATAGCAAAAGGTTGACGAGATTGTTTTGTATAGTATAGGTGCATGCTAGAGATTCTATACGATATTATCAAACTATGGATAAAATTAATTTTTTTATTTAAATGTACTGATGCTATCTCTGCAGAATTCAGGCTGTTCTTTTACGTCTGAATGTAAGACTAAGTCTGCGATATTTTGAGTATGAAATGGTTCAGGCAGCCGCGTTTCCAAACGCAGGCTGCCTGAAAACTTTTCCGAATTAGGGCATATTATCCATTTACTTATGCGGCGGTGTAATCCGTACCTGCCGCGTTGAAAATCCTTGTAAGGGTTCAGCCTTGTGCGGGTTTGCGCTTTCTGCGGATTTTGGCTTGAAAAACTGCTTCGCAAAGCAATTGATGACACGTCCTGCCCCTCCCCCGCAAGCGGGGGAGGGGATATTTTTTTCCGCGCAGGCTGCCTGAAAACCTTTCCGCCCTACCCCGCCAAAATCTTCTCCACAATCTCGCGCGTGTCTTTGGACAATTCGGGCAGTGCCGCCAATTTTTCCAGCTCCGACTTCATCAGGGCGCGGCGGTGTGGCTCAAGGCGTTGGCACAGGCTGAACGCGGCACGCACCAAATCGGCGGCGGTTTGCGGATTGAGCGCGTCCGTTTCGCGCACCCGCTCGGCGACAAAACGGTAGCCCGCGCCGTCCGCCGCGTGCAGGTGCAGATGGTTGCGGGCAAACGTGCCGAGCAGGGCGCGGACTTTGTTGGGATTGGTAGGCGCAAACGCGGGGTGCGACAAGGCTTCGCGCACACGCTGCGGCGTGTCGGCGCGGCGCGAACAGGCAATCAGGGCGAAATATTTGTCCAACACCAGCGCTTGGTCGGCGAATTTTTCCGCAAAACGTGCCAGCAGCGCATCGCGGCGCGGGTCGTCAATGTGATTGACGGCGTTGAGCAAACCCCATTCGTGGCTCATGTTTTTCGCCATTACGTCATAATGTTCAAACACATATTCAAGCTGCTCGGCGGGCGCGGCGCGGAGCATCATGCTGCGGCACAGATTCCGCAAACTGCGCCACGCCGCCGCTTCGGGCGAATAGGCATAGCAGTCGGGCAAGGCTTCTTCCGCCGTTTTCGCTTGCAGGTTCAAGGGCAGCCACGCATCGGCAAAATGCCGCGCCAGCGCGTCCGACAGGGCTTCGCGGGCGTGGTGCAGGCGCACGGGGTCAATCTCGGACGCGCGCCACAATTCCTCTTCGGCGGGCAGAGTCAGCAGCACGGCTTTAAACGCGGGGTCAATATCGGCGCGGACAACGTGTTCCAGCGCGGCAAACAATGCGGCGTGGTCGGGAAGCGGCGCGTTGTCCGCCAAAGCGGTTTCGTTGGCGGCAACGGCGCGGCGGTAGAGCGTTTGTCCCGCTTCCCAACGGGCGAAGGAGTCGTCATCGCGTGCCAACAGCAGGGCAAGCTGTTGGTCGGTATAGGGAAAATTCAGGCGCACCGGCGCGGAAAAGCCGCGCAGCAGCGAGGGAGTAACGGCGCGGTTTACGCCCTGCAACACAAATTCCTGTTCCGCTTCGGTAAGCAGCAGCACGGCTTCGGCGGTGTCCGCGCCGTTTTCAGGCAGCCTGAAACGCACGGCGTTGCCGTTGTCGTCCAGCAACGCGGTTTTCAGGGGCATCATCATCGGCTGTTTTTCCGCCATGTCGGGCGTGGGCGGTACGGTTTGGCGCACGCGCAAAACATAATCGCCGTTGTCGCGCAGGCTGCCTGAAACGTCCAACACGGGCGTTCCCGCTTGGCTGTACCACAAGGCGAATTGGCTTAAATCCACGCCGTTGGCGTCCGCCATCGCCGCACGGAAATCATCGCAGGTAACGGCCTGCCCGTCATGGCGTTCAAAATACAGTTTCATGCCTTTTTGGAAGCCGTCTTCGCCGAGCAGGGTGTGATACATACGCACCACTTCCGCGCCTTTTTCGTACACGGTCATGGTGTAAAAATTGTTCATTTCCACATAGCTGGCGGGGCGAATCGGGTGTGCCATCGGGCCGGCGTCTTCGGGGAACTGGTGGCGGCGCAAAAAGGCGGCGTTGTGAATGCGGCGCACGGCGCGGCTGTTGCGGTCGGCGGAAAACTCTTGGTCGCGGAACACGGTCAAACCTTCTTTCAGGGAAAGCTGAAACCAGTCGCGGCAGGTAACGCGGTTGCCCGTCCAGTTGTGGAAATATTCGTGGGCGATAACGCTTTCCACGCCGTCAAAATCGGCATCGGTGGCGGTGCGGGCATCGGCAAGGACGTATTTGGTGTTAAAAATATTCAAGCCCTTGTTTTCCATCGCGCCCATATTGAAGTCGCCCACCGCCACGACCATATAAATATCCAAGTCGTACACCAGCCCGAAACGGCTTTCGTCCCATTTCATCGCGTGTTTGAGCGACTGCACGGCAAACGCCACTTTGTCGGCATCGGCGGCGCGGGTGTAAAACTCAATGGCGATGTCGCGCCCGTCTGCGGCGCGGAAGCTGTCGCGGGTGCAGCTCAAATCGCCCGCCACCAGCGCAAACAGGTAGGACGGTTTGGCAAACGGGTCGTGCCACACGGCAAAATGCCGTCCGTTTGGCAAATCGCCGCCGTCCGTGCGGTTGCCGTTGGCGAGCAGCACGGGAAAACGCGCTTTGTCGGCGCGGATTTCGGTGGTGTAGATGCTCATCACATCGGGGCGGTCGGGGTGGAAGGTGATTTTGCGGAAGCCTTCGGGTTCGCATTGGGTGTAGAGGTTGCCGCCGCTTTGGTACAAGCCCATCAGGGTGGTGTTGTCGTGCGGATAAAGTTTGGTTTCCACAACTAATTCAAACGGCTGCGCGGGGGTGTCGTCCAGCGTTAAAACTTCGTTTTCCAAGCGGTAGGCGCTTTCAGGCAGCCTGCGTCCGTCCACACTGATGCCGAGCAGTTCCGCCGAGCCGTGCAAACGCATCGCGCCCGCGCCCTGTTGCGGCAACACGCGCATGACGGCGGTAACGGCGGTGTAATCGTCAAAAACATCAAAACACAAATCCACCCGTTCAATCAGATATTCGGGGGCGCGGTAATCTTTTAAAAATTTGGCGGTTTGGCTCATCACAAGGTTTCCGTAAAATCAAAAAAACGGGGCAGTTTAGCATAAGTTAAGTTGGCGGCCTTTCTTTTCCAGACAAGGCGGCAAGCGGCAGACAGTATGGCAAATACGGCAAGGCGGGCCAACGCAGTACGGGAAAGAAAGGCGGCCAACGATAAACACCGCCCGAAGGCAGCGCGGATTTTACTTCATCGGCAGATTTGTCCAGATATTGTGGTAGCAGGTGTGAGTGGATAACAGTCCCACCGCCGTTTCCGCCAAAACCACCGGCAGCCACAACAGCAACGCTGCTCTTCCCATCACCATGCCCGCACCGAGTACCAGCACGACCACACCCAACAACACTAGCAGCCACACAAATTCCGATACCAGCAAAGGCAGCCAATTACGCAAAAAAGCGTGAATGCTCATGCCGATGGCGCGGTGCGGCGCAATATCGTGCAACACCATGAAAATATGTCGAAGATTTATCTCATTTTTTAAGAACGTTTGTGCATTCTTTATGCCGGATGCGGTTTTAATTCCTAATTTTTGTCGCCTAATTAGTATTTAATAATATATATTATAATTAATAAGATATTTAACGGATGCTACTGTTTGCGATAGAGAAAAACAATACTTTTCCAGTAAAAAACATTTCAGGCAGCCTGAAAATACGGTTTTCGATTAGGTAATAGGCAAAATGAATTTGTTATGTTGTATATGTTCGTAATATAAACACGCTTCTGAGTTTCAAGCTCTTTTTGATATAATCTATCTTATTGTTGTTTTTTATTAAAATTATAAAAGTGCACAGCCCCGATTTGTCCCAAACCCTTGCCAAAGACCGCTATTTTCTGCAACGCGCTTTCAGGCAGCCCGAAAAATTCGGCGGCTTGGCAAAAGTGCGCGAAAAATACGCCAAATCCCACGAAATCTACCAAAAACGCTTGCAAAACCTGCCCAAACCGCAGTTTGACGGCACGCTGCCCGTTCACGAGCGTTTGGACGACATCAAAACCGCCGTGCAAAACCACCAAGTTACCATTATTTGCGGCGAAACCGGCTCCGGCAAAACCACCCAACTGCCGAAAATTTGCTTGGAACTGGGGCGCGGCGCGGCGGGTTTAATCGGACACACCCAGCCGCGCCGTTTGGCAGCGCGTTCCGTAGCCGCTCGGATTGCCGAAGAATTGGAACAAAATATCGGGCAATCAGTCGGTTATAAAGTGCGTTTTACCGACCACACCTCCCGCGATGCCTGCATCAAACTGATGACGGACGGCATTTTGCTTGCCGAAACCCAAACCGACCGCTACCTTACCGCCTACGACACCATCATTATTGACGAGGCGCACGAGCGCAGCCTGAACATTGATTTTCTGCTCGGCTACCTGAAACAGCTTTTGCCGCAACGCCCAGATTTAAAAGTGATTATCACGTCCGCTACCATTGACGCGCAACGCTTTTCCGAGCATTTCGGCGGTGCGCCCGTGATAGAAGTGAACGGGCGCACTTATCCTGTGGACGTGTTGTACCGCCCCCTGCACAGCACCGATGAGGACGAAGCGGAAATGGAAACCGCCGATGCCATCGCGGACGCGGCGGACGAATTGGCGCGGTTTGGCGCGGGCGATATTTTGGTGTTTCTGCCCGGCGAGCGCGAAATCCGCGAAGCGGCGGACGCGCTGCGAAAATCGCCGCTCCGCCAAAACGATGAAATCCTGCCCCTGTTTGCCCGTTTGTCGGCGCAGGAGCAGCAAAAAATTTTCCACCCCAAAGGCGACACGCGGCGGATTATTTTAGCGACCAACGTTGCCGAAACTTCGCTGACCGTGCCGCGAATCCGCTATGTGATTGACACGGGATTGGCACGGGTGAAACGCTATTCGGCGCGGGCGAAAGTGGAACAACTGCATGTGGAAAAAATTTCGCAGGCAGCCGCGCGGCAACGGGCGGGACGTTGCGGGCGCGTGGCGGCGGGCGTGTGCATCAGATTATATTCGCAAGAGGATTTTGAACAACGCCCTGCGTTTACCGACCCTGAAATTGTCCGCAGCAATTTGGCGGCGGTGATTTTGCGCATGGCGGCGTTGAAACTGGGCGATGTGGCGGCGTTTCCGTTTTTGGAAGCGCCGGAGCAGCGTTATATTAATGACGGGTTTCAGGTTTTGTTGGAATTAGGGGCGGTGGAGGAGTAGCTATTTAAAAATAGATGATACGGGTTATGATAAAATAATTCAGTTTCGGTTTAGTAGTCATAGGTTTGGTTGAAAACTCAATAAATTACTTAATTAATAAAAAGCATTGGGCTTTAAACCTAACCTGTTTGGAAAACAAACTCCTGAATTTACATCAGGCGACCCAATATTTCAGATGTAATCGTTTTTATTTGATCAAGATCCTTCTTTACTGTTGAGATTTTTATTTATGTCTAAAATTTATAATTTTAAACCATTAGATATTATTACTGCTTTAGATAACAATTTACGTTTTCAAGAGGCATTGCCGATTAATGTAGCAAAATACGAAAATGATATTAATGAATTTAAGACACTAGTTCTGAATTCTAGTAGTTCTGAAGAATTATTAGATAAAATTCGGCAAAGGAATATTCACAAAGACAAAAGAATGACTTTCCTAAAATTATTCAGACGTTGCGTTTCCACTGTTATTGACACCGAAACCTCAAAGAAAATTAGTAAGATTTCAACACAATCTTTGATTGATGCTTATTCTGCAACATTCGCTAATATTAATGACTTAAAAAAATTCTTCAGAAGCCTTACTGAGGCGGAAATACAAACATTATCTTGTTTACTTGCAGAGTATGATACTAGGGGATTGTCAGGATATGAATTAACAACATTATTTTTCTCATGGTTTAAAAATAATTTTGCTGATTTTGAAATAAAAGGACCTATTGCAGCAGGTCGAGACATTGAGTTATCTTCTATTTTATCAGATTTTGATGATTTAAATTTTCCATGTGATTTTATTATTTATCATCAAAACAAACTTGTTGCAGTCGGATTTTCAAGATATGACTCAACTCGTGGTGGTGCTCAATCCGATGATAGAACAGGAGGAAATGCCTTAAAAGTTGCTAAATTAAAAAACTATCAAATGAAAACTAATAATATTATCAAAGTTATTTTTTTATCCGATGGGCCAGGATTAGCCCACAATGATACTTGGCAAGAAAATTGCCGCCTCGCTGATTCTTGGGGAGATAATGCTCGAGTTACAACAATGAAAATAGCAAATATTATTATAACTCGAGAATGGTTATTATCTTAATATGGAAAGTATTTCTAAAGAAAATAAATTAAAAACATCTTCATCAACAATAAGCCTTAATTTATTGTTTAGCCGTTGCAATGTATGTTCAATAGCACTTAAGGATTGATCTATTCCTATACACTTTCTTCCTTCATTTAGTGCAGCATTTAATGTAGTCCCTGAACCGCAAAAGGGATCTAGAATTAAACTATCAGAATCACTACTACTACGAACAATTGCTTCTAGCATTGATAAATTTTTTTCTGTGGGATAACCTGTAGTTTTAATACTCTGGTGATAAGCGTCACGAAAATTCTCCCAGTAGTCTGTTAATGGGATTAATTTATCATCAGTTAAATAAACTTTTCTTCTTGGATTCCCTGTTTTTGACCAATGAATTTCACCATTTTTATCCAATTCATCTAATTTAGACGGTGTATACTGCCAATGTTTCCCTTTAGGTGGAAGCATACCTCTCCATTTTTTACCTGTTTCTCCATTTCGCTCACCTGGTGCATGAATAGGTACGAGTTTAAATTGCCCTTTTTCATCAACTTTGGGATATTCTTTTTTTATCCACTCCTCCGTTGGTTTAGTGCCTTGTGGATTCCAAATAAAATCATTTCCTTTCGAATAAAATAAAATATAGTCATTTAAATTTGGATACTGATTTTTAGTATAATTCTTACTACTACATTTTTTTCGGACGATTAAATTTCTAAAATTTTTTGTCCCAAAAACCTCATCCATGATTACTTTTATATAATGAAGCATCTGATGACCGATATGAATATATATTGACCCTTTATCAGAGAGTAGTTCTCTTAATAAAATTAACCTGATACGCATAAATTCAATGTATTCAGACAAATCAAAATTATCACTATAGGAGTGTCCATTACTTTTTGAATTAAAGTCATATCCAGTATTATAAGGGGGGTCTAAATATATTAAATCAAAATTTGCCCGTTGATTTATTAATTGATGTAACGCAAAAATATTATCTGAAAAAATCAAATCATTTTCTTGGAAAAATTTAATAGGAAAAAAGTGATTATTTTCAATTTTGACAAAATTATTAGTAATAGGTAATAAGATTTTAGCTTCTAAGTTTTTATTTGGATAATGAATAGTTACAGCATTTCCTTTAGGCAAGGAATACGGTTGCTTGCTTTTTAAACTTGCTAATATTGTTTTTTCTGAAACTGATGAAGATGGAATGCCTGTCGCCATATCTAAAGTCACCTCACAAGATTTTTTACTTTTAATATTATACCAAAAAACGGTTACCATTGGTAACCGTTTTTTTGCTAATCAAAAACTCAAACACCCATACAACGGCACATTCACCAACCAATCCTGTTCCCGATAATCCGCCATAGAAAAACGCACTGCCTGCTCGGGTTGGAACTGCTCCACATACACTTTCAAGCTTTTGGCTTTCAGATTTTCTTCTGCCTTCACTTCAATCGGAATGACAGACTGCTTGTGTTGCAGTACAAAATCCACTTCCGCCGTGCCACGCTCTGCTGCCCAATAAAACACGGGGTTTTCCTGAGTAGCAACCAGTTGCTGCAAAACATATTGCTCGGTTAATGCGCCTTTAAATTCGGTAAAAATACGGCTGCCTTCCAGCAAAACGCTGACATCCAAATAGCTTTGGGCAGCAAGTAAGCCGACATCCAAACCATACAGTTTAAAAGCATTGTCTTGATATGCCGAAAGCGGCAGATGCGGTTTTTTGATACGCGGTACACAATGCACCAAACCACTGTCTTTGAGCCATTGCAGGGCAATTTCATAATCCTTGCTTCGTGCGCCTTTTTGCAGTTGTGAGTAGATAAATTTCTTGTTTTCTTTGGCAAGCTGTTCGGGAACGGACGACCAAATGGAACGCACTTTTCGCACGGTTTGCCCGTCTTTGATGTGCTTGGAAAAATCCTGTTCATACGCCAACAGCAAATTGCGCTGTACTTGGCGAACCGCATCAAAATTTTGCGTATCAATCAACGTCTGTACCGCTTCGGGCATGCCGCCGACAAAATAATATTGGCGCAGCAAGTCAATATAGGTCGTTTTCATCGCGGCAATCAACGTCCAATCCCGTGTTTCAAGCAGTTGCATCAAATCCTGTTTGCCCAGCGCGGCGAGAAATTCCTGAAAATCCATCGGATACATAGGTAGAAAATCTACTTTGCCGACAGGAAAGGAAACCTGATGATGCAGCGACACGCCCAGCAGTAAACCTGCTGCCACGATATAAAACTGCGGCGCATTTTCATAAAAATATTTGAGTGATGACAAAGCTTGCGGCACTTCTTGAATTTCATCAAAAATCAATAAGGTATCTTCTGCCTGAATATCTATGCCGCTTTCAATTTTTAAGCCGAGTATCAAGCGGTTAATGTCGTAATCGCCTGCAAACAGCGTTTTCATACGCGGGTTGTTGTCAAAATTGATGTAGGCGACTTTGGCGAAATGCTGCCCGCCGAAATGCTTCATCGCCCACGTTTTGCCGACTTGTCTTGCCCCTTGAATAATTAAAGGCTTGCGTTTGGGCTGATTTTTCCATTTATTTAGAGATTTGATAATCTTGCGTTGCATAAATGAATCTCACAAAAATTTGTCTGTTATTTTGCGCGAATTATACATTTTTTCAAATGAAAAAGTGAACAATTATTCATTTTTTCAGATGGAAATAAATATTCCAGTTTTCAGGCAGCTTTGATATACGATAAAATAATCTTTTAAAATATTAAAGAATGCTGCCGTAAAACAATCACGTTATGTGCGCGGCATTGAAACAAGTAAAAAAACCATCATGCAAAGCATCAAAAACAATCCCGATAACAACCTTTCAGGCAGTCTGAAAAATCCCCCAAAACCCCGCTACCGCATAACCAAAATCGGCGAGCAAATGGCACGTTTACCCATTGACCCCAAAATCGCCCGCATTTTATTGGCAGCGCAAAAACATGATTGCGTGGCGGAAATTCTGGTGATTGTGTCCGCGCTGTCCATTCAAGACCCGCGCGAACGCCCGTTGGAAGCGCGGGAGGCGGCGAACAAGGCGCACGAGCGTTTTGCCGACAAGCAATCCGATTTTCTCGCCTATTTGAATATTTGGGACAGCTTCCAGCGCGAGCGCGATAAGGGTTTGACCAATAAGCAGTTGGTGCAGTGGTGCCATCAATATTTCCTGTCGCATTTGCGGATGCGCGAGTGGCGCGAGTTGCACCGCCAGCTTGCGGAAATTGCGGTGGAAATGGGTTTGACCAGCAAAGAACGTGCGTTCAGGCAGCCTGAAAAACAGGCGCAACTGATGCCGTCCGAAAATCAGGGCGACCAAGATTTGTCCGCCCAATTCAAACAAAAACAATTGGATAAAAAACAGCACCGCGCCCAAATCCGTGCCAAAAAAGAAGCGGGCTACGAACAAATCCACCGCGCCTTGCTCACGGGTTTGATTGCCAATGTCGGCATGAAATCGCCCGACAGCCACGACTACACCGGCGCACGCGGCAGCCGTTTTTTCCTGTTTCCCGCGTCCGCGCTGTTCAAAAGCAAACCGAAATGGGTGATGGCGGCAGAACTTACTGAAACCACAAAGCTTTACGCCCGCGATGTCGCCGAAATCAAGCCGGAATGGATTGAGCAGGAAGCGGCGCATTTGGTGCGTTATCATTATTTTGAGCCGCATTGGGAGCAGAAACGCGGCGAAGTGGTGGCGGCAGAACGGGTTACGCTCTACGGTTTGACCGTGTTGCCGCGCCGTCCGGTGGCTTACGGCAAGGTTGCGCCCGATGAAGCGCGGGAGATTTTTATCCGCAGTGCGTTGGTGGCGCAGGAATGCGGTTTGAACGCGCCGTTTTTTGTACATAACCAAAAACTGATACGCGAAATCAGCGAGTTGGAACACAAATCGCGCAAGCAGGACGTGCTGGTGGACGAAGAAGCCTTGTTTGAGTTTTACAATCAAAGGCTGCCTGAACGTTATACGCCGTCTGAAAAACAGGCATTGCCCATCGCAGATATCCGCACTTTTGAAGCGTGGCGCAAAAACGCCGAGCGCGACAATCCGCACCTGCTGTTTCTCACCCGCGAGGAACTGATGCAGCACGCTGCCGCCCACATTACCGAAGAACAGTTCCCCAAATTTTGGCGCAATGCAGACGGCAAATTCCCGCTTTCCTACCGTTTTGAACCGCACCACCCGCTTGACGGCGTAACCCTGACCGTGCCGCTTACCGTGCTGAACCGCCTCAATCCCGCCGAACTGGAATGGCTGGTTCCGGGCATGATACGCGAAAAATTACAGTTACTGATTAAAGCCTTACCGAAACAAATCCGCCGCGTGTGCGTACCCGTTCCCGACTTTATCACCGCCTTTCTCGCCGCCGACCCCGACCGCAGCCGTCCGATTTTGCCGCAGCTTGCCCATGCCGTTGCCAAAACCGCCGGCGATATGCGCCTGTTGGAACAGATTAATTTGGACGACTGGGCGGCGCAGCCCCTGCCCGAACATTGCCGTTTCAATATCCGCGTGATTGATGACGGCAAACAGGAACTGGCGTGCGGGCGTGATTTGGCGCATATCCAGCAGCAGCTCGGCAACGCCGCCGCGCTCACCTTCCGCGACAATACCCAAGAATTTGAACGGGATACGGTAACGAATTGGGACATCGGCACGCTGCCTGAAAGCATCAAATTCGCGCGCGGCAAACAACAGCTTACCGGCTATCTTGCCCTGCAAAAAGAAAAAAACGGCAACATCGCCCTGCGCCTGTTTGACACCCGTGAAGCCGCCGACCAAGCCCACCGTCAAGGCGTGATTGCGCTGATGCAGCTTCAACTCAAAGAGCATATGAAAGATTTAAACAAAGGCATTCAAGGATTTACCCAAGCGGCGATGCTGCTCAAACACATTCCCGCCGACACCCTGCGCGATGATTTGACTGCCGCCGTGTGCGACCGTGCTTTTATCGGCGAAGACGAACTGCCGCGCAATGAAAAAGCCTTTAAAGAACAAATCAAACGCGCCCGCAGCCGTCTGCCTGCCGTGAAAGAAGCCTTGAGCCGCCATTTGCAGGACACCGCCGCCGCCTATGCCGAACTCAACGGCAAACTCGGCAAACACCCGCTTACCCCCCTGCTGCGCCAACGCCTGAATGTTCTGCTGTCCGCCGGTTTCGCCACGCGCACGCCGTGGGCACAATGGGCGCGGCTGCCTGTCTATTTGAAAGCAATGGTGCTGCGTATGGAAAAATATTCGGGCAATCCGGCGCGTGATGCGGCGCGGGAAGCGGATATTCAAGAGTTGGAACAGATGTGGCAAAATAAAGTACAATCGCTGGCGCGGCAGAATTTGCCTGTTTCAGGCAGCCTGAATGATTTTTTGTGGCAATTGGAAGAATTGCGGGTTTCTTTGTTTGCGCAGGAGTTGAAAACGCCGTATCCGGTTTCGGTTAAGAGATTAAATAAAGAATATCATCAAATACTCAATTCTAAGGAATGATACCTTGTTTAGATCAGATGAAGTCATCCGTGAAATTAAATTTCATGATTCTGTTCATGCTTACTTTGTAGGGTATGATCTTGATAAAAAATACCGTTGGCAACATTTAGCCCAAGTAATTATACGTACCCTGCCAGAATTTGCTTACGGATTACATGAAGGGACAACTACAGACAATTCAAATCTTACTGATAAACTAAGAGAAGCAGCAAAAGCTCTGTATCAAATAAAAGGCTTCAAAGATATTTCTGATAGGTTAAAAAAAGGGGAAAATGGATTAGATGATGACATTGAAGATAAATATCTTAAACGTGGGGAGTTTGGGGAACTTATTTTACATCTTTTATTAAGAGATAGATTCAAGACAATTCCATTAATATCTAAAATTTATTTTAAAGATTCTTTGGGGCATGCTGTACACGGATTTGATTGTGTCCATATAGAAGTAGAAGAGAGAACTTTATGGCTGGGAGAGTCTAAACTTTATGTGGATCCCATGAAAGGCTTATCTGCTCTAATAAAAGATTTGGATGACCACCTTAATTGTGAATTTCTGGAAGGTGAATTTTCATTGATTGCAAAAAAAGTACATGGTGTGGGAAATGGAGTAGACGAATACAATCAAATAATAAGAGAACGTGATTATTGGGTTAAATTACTTACTTCAACAGACTATAGCAAAACAATAGAAAAAATCAAAATACCTTTGATTTGTACTTATTCATCTGATATTTTTTCAAAATATTTTGAAGAAGAAGATGCTGATTTTAAAAATAAGTATAAAGATGAAATTAAAAGATTAAAATGTTATTTTGATGAGAGACTTAATCATAAGTGGAAAGATAAATTAAAAATTATTTTGATACTTTTTCCAGTCATGGATAAAAATGAGCTAGTCAAAATATTACACACAAAAATCGAAGCTTTGCAAAGCATATAGTAATTTCTGGAAAACTGGCATGGAAACATGTAAATTAATTAATAAGATAAAGCAAGAAAATAGCTTCAACTTTGATGAAACGTTTGCTATTTATAGATTTTGCTCAAAATTGCTCATCGAAGATGAGTTAAATGGACAGAATTTATTGATATATATTTTAAATTACCGCAGTAAGTTTTCTATTAACTGCGAGGAAATGCTAACAGAATTAATTGAGTCAGTGGGATTTTATCCATATCTCCAAAAAGAAGATTTAGTTTCCTATTCCACTTCCAGTAATATAAGAATGTATACAAATAAATCTGACTATTTGGAAAATAAAATTTTTCATGACAGTCAAAAATATATTCTCAATTTAATTTATGCCGGTGAAAACTTAGTAATTAGTGCTCCAACAAGCTTTGGAAAAAGCCTGTTAATAGAGGAAATAATTGCTTCAAAAAAATTTAATAATATATTAATTATTCAGCCAACATTAGCATTACTAGATGAAACAAGGAGAAATCTTAAAAAATATAAACTCACATATAATCTAATTACAAAAACTACTCAAGAACCCAAAGATAAAAATATTTTTCTATTTACTGCAGAACGAGCAAATGAATACCAATTTTTTCCTGCTTTAGATTTTTTTATTATCGATGAATTTTATAAATTAAGCGCACGAAGAGATGATGGTCGTAGCTATTCTTTAAATAATGCCTTTTTGAAAGTTTTAAAGCAACATCCAAATTGTCAATTTTACTTATTGGGTCCAAATATTGAAGGAATCTCTAGTGGCTTTGAAGAAAAATATAAAGCAAGATTTATTGCAATAAGTACTAAATTAGTCTCTTCTGAGATGCACAATGTATTTGAAGAATACCCTCAACAATTTGGAAATAAAGGTAAAGGTAAAACAAAAAAAGAAGAAGTATTATTTGAGTTGCTATCTTCAAAATTACAGCAAGAAAGTACGTTAATCTATTGCGCGTCTCCACATAAAGCACATGAATTGTCTAGAAAGTATACAGAATACTTGAATAAGAAAAATACTCCTGTCAAGTATATTGATAATACCAAATTATTAATAGAGTGGTTGAATATATATGTATCTAAAACCTGGGGGCTGTCCGAATCATTAAGACATGGCATTGCTGTTCATGATGGAACTATGCCTAGACATCTACTATCCTCCATTTTAGAATATTTTAATGATAATACCATTAAGCATATTTTTTGCACCTCTACAATTATTGAAGGGGTAAATACTAATGCTAAGAATATTATTTATTTTGATGAATTTAAGGGAGCACAAAATAAAATTGATTACTTTGATTACGAAAACATAAAAGGCAGGGCTGGTAGATTCATGCGGCATTATATCGGCCATATCTATAATTTCACTCGTCCTCCTGAATATAAGAAATTAGTAATTGATATACCATTTCATGAGCAGAGTCCAATTCAAGATGAAGTGCTTATTAATTTATCGGAAGATGAAATTTTATTTAAAAATACTGAGCAATATAATTTTATTAATCGCCTTGGTCTAGATGAAAGGCTTTTATTTTCAGAGAATGGCATATCAATTAAGAGACAGAAGAAGTTATTTGACTACTTGCAAGAAAATTATACAAAAAAATATTCTTTACTAACATGGAACACATATCCTAACAAACAGCAAAAGAATTTTTGCCTACGTATAATTTGGGATTATTTATTTGAAGATGAAGATAAAAAATTTTTTTATAATAAGTTTAATAATTTTTGGATACCTATATCCAAATATATTTACAATAAAAGCATTAATAAATTAATTGAAGATGATATTGAATTTTGGAGAAATCACAACAACTATAGAAATTATTCAGAAGTGCAACTATCCGGCCATTTCATTCAAAGAAACTTTAAACTTCTTCGGCTTTATATTCAATTTAAAATCCCTAAATGGTTAAGTGTATTAAATAATATGCAAAATTTTTTTGCTAAAAAATCAAACCAGTCTCCAGGTAATTACTCACAATATATTAAATTATATGAAAATAATTTCATTCAAGATAATCTTTTTATTTTAGAAGAATATGGGGTACCTAATACAGCATTATATAAATTAGGTAAGTTAGTTCCTAAAGACTTAAGCACTGAACAAGCAATTCTTCTCATAAAAGAGAAAAAACTTTATGAAAGAAAAGAATTGCTAGAGTACGAGAGAAAAAAATTAATAAGTAATTTATAAATTAAACAAGCAGGAATAGCGTTTATAGCATCCCCATATAGAATATATTCTGTAAATCATTATAAAATATGGAACTATCCATGCCCGAACTCCCCGAAGTAGAAACCACCCTACGCGGCATCGCCCCGCATATCAGCAGCAAAACCGTTTCCCGCGTTACCGTGCGCCAGCCCAAATTGCGCTGGCCTGTCCCCGCCGATTTGCCTGATACGCTATACGGACAAACCGTGCGCGAATGCCACCGCCGTGCCAAATATCTGATTATCCGTTTTGATACGGGTATTTTATTGATTCATTTGGGTATGTCAGGCAGCCTGCGCGTGTTTCGCGGCGGTGCGCCCGATGCGGGCAAACACGACCATGTGGACATCGTATTTGCCGACAACACCGTTTTGCGTTACCACGACCCGCGCCGTTTCGGTGCGGTTTTGTGGTTTGCGGGGGCGGCGGAGCATCACCCTTTGTTGGCGAATTTGGGCGTTGAGCCTTTGCAAGACGGTTTTACCGCCGAATATCTGTTCGCCGCGCTGCAAAAGCAGTCGCGCCCGATTAAAACGGCGTTGATGGACAATGCCGTAGTGGTCGGCGTGGGCAATATTTACGCCAACGAAAGCCTGTTTCAGGCAGCCTTGTTGCCGACCCGACCCGCCAAGTCTTTGAGTTTGGACGACTGCACCCGTTTGGTGGCGGCGGTGAAGGCGGTTTTGGCGCGGGCGATTGAAAAAGGCGGCAGCACGCTGCGCGATTTTGTCGACAGCGAAGGCAAAAGCGGCTATTTCCAACAGGAATATGCGGTGTACGGACGTGCGGGCGCAGGCTGCCTGAAATGCGGTTCGCCGATTGAAAAGAGCATCATCGGGCAACGCGGCACGTTTTTTTGTCGGGCGTGCCAGCGATGATTCAGGCTGCCTGAAAAGCGATGCCTCAGTAATTGATGCTTATTAATGAATATGTTTGGGGATTGTTTGCTGGGATTGTGCAATGATAGATATCAATAATGATATATTTATTTGGGTATCTGCATTGAATACTTGGGTTGACGGATATGAAAAGGCTGTCTGAAAACTTTCAGGCAGCCTTTTGACGTGCTTTAGGAAAATAGTGCCCAAACGGGGGCGTGATCGCTTGGGCGTTCCAATGCGCGTGTGGCTTTATCTACTTGGACGTCAAGTAAGTTTTCGGCTAGTAATGGTGTGATGAGAATATGGTCGATGCGTAAACCGAGACCTTTTTGGAACATGCCGCCGCGATAATCCCACCAAGTGTAGTGTGTTCCTGCAGGATGGATGCGGCGCAGGCTGTCGCATAAACCTAAATCCAAAAGATTTTGAAACCATTGTCTTTCTTCGGAAGAGCAGTGGATTTTTTCATGCCATTTTTCAGGCGCGTACACATCGGCATCGTTTGGGGCGATGTTGAAATCGCCCAGTAATACCAATTGGGAATAATGCTGTAATTGTTGCCGGATGAATTCGGTGAGTGCGGCAAACCATTGGCGTTTATAGGTGAACTTCGGGCTATCCAAGGCTTCGCCGTTTACGCAATAGACATTGACAATCCGCATGCCGTTGATGGTGGCTGCAATGACCCTGCGTTGCGGATCATCGGGCATGTCGGGCAAACCGTAGTGTACGTCTTGAATGTTATGGCGGCTGATGATGGCCACACCGTTATAGGTTTTTTGACCGCTCCATTCGGTATGCCAACCCATCATACGCAGGGCGGCGGCGGGATATTTGTCTTGCTCGAGCTTTAATTCCTGAACAGCCAATACATCGGGCTGATGCGTGCCGAGCCAGTCAATCAGTTGTGGCAAACGTACGTTTAGGGAGTTGACATTCCATGTGGCGATTTTCATAGATATTCTTTCAGGCAGCCTGATGACTAGGGTAATTGTTTGGTTTTTAATTCTTTTGCGAAGTGTTGTGGTGCATATTCTGCAAGGTGTGCAAAACTTGTCTGACATGGTCGGAAATCAAGCGGTATTGCACGATACGCATGAAGCGTGTATGCCCGACAATACCGAGCAGACGCATTTTGTTCAGGTGTCTGGACAGAGTGGCGGCGTTTTGCCCTGTTAATTCCGATAATTCGGCAATACTGTATCCGTTATCCAGCAACAGCATCAAAATAGCCATACGCTCGGGGTGTGCTATGGTTTTGAGTATATTGCAGTTGTGGGCGAATGTTCCTGTTCGGGCGGTTAAGGCGGATGATAGCATAGTGATATTTATTGTGATTATTGCTTATTGTGTTTCAAATGTATTTCAGGCTGCCTGAACGCTAATTCGGCAGCCTGAAACGCTTTATGGGGATGCAGGCAGAAAACGCTTCTGTGCTGCAAGGAGTGAGAATATAGAAGGGTGGTGAGCTGTGCAAGTGCTTTTTAAAATCCTGCGGCTTCTATAGCGAATGTGTGCTTTTCGCACCACCTTTCCTGTGAAACAGCACGGATTACATACCTGCGTTAGGTTTGGGATTAATTAAAATCTCAACCCTGCGGTTTTGCGCCCGCCCGAATTCACTGCCGTTGTCGGCAATCGGTTGCGAAGAACCTTTGCCGGATACACTCATGCGTGATGCGGCGACACCGTGTTGGCGCAAATAATCGGCAACCGCCCCGGCACGTTTGTGCGACAAGGGAATATTGATGGTATCGTTGCCTGTGCTGTCGGTATGGCCGATAACTGTAATGGTTGTATCCGCATAAGTGGCCAAAGTTTGCGCCGCTTGTGCCAAAGAATTCCGGGCCGTTTGAGATAAAACATAACTATTGGTAGCAAAAGTAATGTTTTCCGGCATGGTTAATTTAATCTGATTGCCTTGACGTTCTACTTCCACGCCTGTTCCTGCCAATTGTTCACGCAGTTTTTTCTCTTGGTAGTCCATGTAAGCGCCGACGCCCGCACCTACCGCTCCGCAAGCTAAGGCGGAATTTCTTGCACCTTTGCCGCCATGACTGATAGCGCCGATAACGCCGCATACGGCAGCAGCACTTGCACCGTAAACGGCTGTTTTACTGATTTTTTGCTGACCGGTAGTCGGGTCGGTAACGCAAGCACCCAATGCAAAAGTGGAAAGAGCCAGAACCAAAAGGGATTTTTTCATCGTCGTTCTCCGTAAAAAGGAATAAAAGGCTGCCTGAAAACTTCATTTCAGGCAGCCTTTTTAACCTATTGTAGGGTTTGGTTTTGCATGGAAAGTGTATTTTTTTCTTGTTTTGGGTAAAGATACTGATAAGAAAGTGATGTACGGCTTGTGATGAGCCGCTGTTGCTCATGACAAAGAAATAAATTGCTTGGTGTTTTTGTTTAGAACAGGTCGTCTAAAGCTTGGTCGTTATTTCTTTTCGGTGCCGGTTTTTTAACAGGCACGGGTGCTGTGGCGGATTCAAGCGGAGGAATATTGGTAGGTTGTAAAGGTATTTCCGCTTGATTGTGCGGAATGGGTTTCAACTCTTTGCCCGGTAGCCCTGTTGGAGTTTCGGGGGGCATGGGAAGTAATTGTTCCAACGTTTTTTGTGTAACCGTATTGTTTTTACTGGGTTCGGATGGATATACAACGGGAGGTTCTCCGGTATGTATCACCGATTCCGCAGTAGGGTTTGTTTGCGTGTTGGGCAGATTTTGCGGTTCGGATGCGGTTTCGGGTGATGAAATAGTGATTTTGCCGTTACCGCCGGGCGTCATAATTTGAGTTGTAATTTCTTTTTGACGTTCTTCATACTGCTTAGCGGTATTTTGCGGAGTTGCGGTTAACGTGGCATACAGCATATACATCAATGCCGCTACGGCAATGCTTCCCAACGCCAAAACCACAAGCATAAGCTGGCCGAAGGACAATGCGCCACATTGTTTTTTTGAATATTTCATATATTTGATTTTCGTTAAGGTTTTATAAATATTTTCAGGCAGCCTAGGCTGCCTGAAAGGCGGCGAAACCGATTATTGCGGAGTAGTCTGTTGGTGATAGGTTTCATACAGTGTAACCACTTTTTGCACGCCCGAAGTGTTGCGCACGGTTTCGGTTGCCACTGTTTGCTGTTCGGGCGTTAGCAGACCCATCACATAGGCCGTGCCGTTGTAGGTAACCACTTTGATTTGGCCGGCATACACGCCGCGGATGGGCAGCAGACGGGTACGGATTTTGGACGTTATCCACGTATCATAGTTGCGGTTGCCCCATGTGCGGGAAGACGCGCTGACATCAATATAGTTATATACGTTGCGTACGTTTTTTTCGGAACGGGCGGCTTGCTCGGCCAATTGGCGTTCCGCCAAGCTTGATACTTGACCCAACAATAAAATGCTGCGGTTGTAGCTGACCACGGCAAGGCTGGGCTTGAGGGCGGAGGGGTTGTTTGCATTGTAATACTGTATATTTTTCAATGCATTGTTTTTAACGCGCAATTCCATGACTTGGTCGTCTGCCTGCGCACCCGTACTGCGGCGGTTGGCCAACGAGTCTGCTCCCACCGCCGCTGCGCCGCCGACTAACAACAAACCGCAACCGTTTAAAGACAATGCCAAAGCGGCAATCACAACGGCTTTCCAACTGCGGGACACCATATTCATATCCGTCTCCTTCGTTTATATCAATCAACCCGATATTAATGTTTATTCAGGCTGCCTGAAACTTTTCAGGCAGCATCGCCGACAAGCATAAAGTCGATACAGTCGCAAATGGCGTGAATCAGCAGAATGTGCACTTCCTGAATGCGTGCGGTACGCGGGTGCGGTACATTCAGCAGAATGTCGCCGTCTTTGAGCATATGGCGGATTTTACCGCCGTCTCTGCCTGTGAGCGCGACAATTTTCATATCGCGTTCGTGTGCCGCTTTAACCGCTTCTATCACATTGGCAGAATTGCCCGATGTGGAAATACCTACCAATATATCGCCCGCCTTGCCCAAAGCGCGAACCTGTTTGCTGAATATATGGTCGAAACCATAGTCGTTGCCGATGGCGGTGAGTGCGGAAGTATCGGTGCTCAGCGACAAAGCTGCCAATTCCATGCGTTCTTTTTCGAAACGCCCCGTCATTTCCGCAGCAAAATGTTGCGCATCGGCAGCCGAACCGCCGTTACCGCAAATCAGGATTTTGCCGTCTTCCGACAAGGCTTCAAACATAGCGGCGGCGGCACGTGCGGTGTCGTCCGACAACACGGCTTCTGCGGCTTGTTTGACTTCAATGCTTTGTGCAAAGTGTGCAGCCACTCTTTTTTTCAAATCCATATTTTACCCCGTAATATTCTGTATCCATTGGGCAGGCAGATTGCCTTGCAACAATACCGCATCCAAACGGCAATTGCCGCGGTAATCGTTTTTCTGGCAATAATACAACACGCTGCGTTGCAATTTGGCTAATTTGGCGGCAGTGATGCTGTATGCCGCGCCGCCGTAGGCTTGGCTTTTGCGGTAACGCACTTCTACAAAGAGCAGAGTATCCCCCTGTTTCATAATCAAATCAATCTCGCCAAACGGACAATGCCAGTTTCGGGCTACCAAAACACAACTTTGCTGTTCTAAAAAGTTTAAGGCAGCCTGTTCTCCGGCAACGCCTTGCGCGTGATTTAATTTCATACTGCGCCTTGCCTGCGGTTGGCCGACTGTTCGGCGGCGGTTAATGCTACTTTATCGCGTACATACAATAATTCCGCATATTCCGGTGCGACGGCAGGATAACGGCCGCTGCGGGCCAAAGCCAACAAAGCGGCGGCATCCGGCATCATAACGCTGCCTGAAAACGGCGGGGCATTCTGTAGCGAAAACGCATTGCCGACACCGCATACATTCTCCGCCGAATATCCTTCAGGCAGCCTGATGTTTTCAGGTTTACCTACTTGATAAGCACTGAGGCGGCGGTGCGTCGCCGTATCAAAAAATGCATAAAACACTTCGCCCATGCGCGCATCCAAAGCTGCCAATACGCATTTTTTTTCAGGCAGCAGATAGGCGGCGGCGTCCAAACTCGGAATGCCGCATAAAGCCGTGCCGTATGCTGCGGCCAAACCTTGCGCCACGCCGATTCCGATACGCAAACCGGTAAACGAACCCGGACCCTGATTGTAAACAATCCCGGCCAAATCCGACACTTGCACACCGTTTTGCCGCAATAAAAACTGTATCTGCGGCAAAACCAGCTCCGATTGGCGGCTGCCTGCCTCTTCGCTGAATACGGCAGTCCTACCGTTTGCCGACAATGCCAGTGATAAGACGGAAGTTGCCGTATCAACGGCAAGCACGGGTTGGGAAAAATCAAGCATAACTTTATCCGAAACAGCTTTCAGGCAGCCCAATCAGGCATATGAACAGGACAGAGGCTTATTCACAGCGCATATTCAAAATAAAGGTTTACGCCGCTTTGCCGTGCCAAATCATGCAGGTAGGCCGATATTTTCTCGGGATAAACCGCACTGCGTACCATCGATAAATTACGCAACATCGGGAAAACCAAAATGTCTTCCATACTCAAACCCTTGCCGTTCAGGCTGCCTGAAGATTCCACCAAGCCTTCCAAAACCTGAAAATCTTCATGAAGCGTCTGCAGGTAATCCGCCGTTTTGTTTAAATGAATGTCAAACGAACCGATACTGTTTTGCTTTTTCTTCACAAAATAATCAATGGCAGATTGCGTCCCGAATTCAGGCAGCGGCAAACGGCAAGAGCGGGGATGCAGCAAACGGCCGTAGTAACCGCCCACTTTATCCGCCCAAGCCTGAATTTCGGGGCGCACGGCTTCGATTAAACGCTCTTTGCCCGCATATTCATCCAAATAACGGACAATATCCAAACTCTCGCCCATATGCGTACCGTCTGCTTTTTGCAAAATCGGCACTTGCTTCGCACCAATCAACGAAATCGGCGTGGCTGCGTCATCGTTGGGCAGGATTTGGCTTTCATACGGCAAACCGCGCAATCCCAAAATCATGCGTACTCGAACGCAAAACGGGCAATGGTCGTAATGATAAAGTTTCATAGTTTTACTCCAAGTGCGGCAAATCAGGCTGCCTGAAAAAGCACCTGAAGGGGAAAGAAAACCGAAAAGAGAAGAATGGTGTTCTTATCCGACGAAGCTGCCGAAAGAAGTGAAAACCAGATAAAGCGTGCAATAGTGTTTCTTTATTGCAACAGTATTTTTATTTTCGGTATGTACCGTTCAGGCCGCAGGATTTCAACCGTCTGACTAAGAATTATTCGGGACGCATCTGCGGGAACAACACCACATCGCGAATGGTTTGCGCGTCCGTCAGCAGCATCACCAAGCGGTCGATGCCGATGCCGCAACCGCCCGTTGGCGGCAGGCCGTATTCCATGGCGCGGATATAGTCGGCATCGTAGTGCATGGCTTCATCGTCGCCCGCGTCTTTTTGCGCCACCTGCGCCTTGAAACGCGCCGCTTGGTCTTCGGGGTCGTTCAATTCCGAATAGCCGTTGGCCAACTCGCGCCCGACCACAAACAATTCAAAACGTTCCGTCAAAGCGGGATTGCTGTCGGAGGCGCGGGCGAGCGGCGACACTTCTACGGGATAATCCACGATAAAAGTGGGATTCCACAATTTGCTTTCCGCGCAGCCTTCAAACAAAGCCAGTTGCAAACTGCCCAAACCGCCCGCGTGCGGCAGGCTTTCGCCGTGTTTGACGATTTCTTGTTTCAGCCAGTCGGGATTGTTTAATTGTTCGTCCGTGTAGTGCGGATTGAATTTTTTAATCGCGCCCACAATCGTCAAACGTTCAAACGGGCTTGCCAAATCCACTTCTTTGCCGTTGTAGCTGATTTTCAGGCTGCCTGAAACCGCTTTGGCGGCGGCACGAATCACGTTTTCCGTCATTTCCATCATGCGTTCGTAACCGCAAAACGCCTCGTAAAACTCCATCATGGTAAATTCGGGATTATGGCGCGGCGACATGCCCTCGTTGCGGAAATTGCGGTTGATTTCAAACACCCGCTCCAAACCGCCCACCACCAGCCGTTTCAAATACAACTCCGGCGCAATCCGCAAATAAAGCGGCATGTCCAGCGCATTATGGTGCGTAACAAACGGCTTGGCCGCCGCCCCGCCCGGAATCGGGTGCATCATCGGCGTTTCCACTTCCAGATAACGCTCGTCCACCATAAATTGACGAATGGTTTGAATGATTTGGCTGCGCTTGATAAAGATTTCGCGCGAATCGGCATTCGCCATCAAATCCACATAACGCTGGCGGTATTTGGTTTCTTGGTCGGACAAACCGTGAAACTTGCTCGGCAGGGGACGCAGCGACTTGCTCAACAAATGCAGCTTGGACACGCGCACGGTCAATTCGCCGTGATTGGTTTTGAACAGCGTGCCTTCCGCGCCGACAATATCGCCCATGTCCCAATGTTTGAACGCCTCGTGCGCCGCTTCGCCCACGCCTTGATTATTGATATACAACTGGATTTGTCCGCCCATATCCTGCACGGTGGCAAAGCTCGCCTTGCCCATCGCGCGTTTGAGCATCATGCGCCCCGCGATTTTCACGGGAATGTTTTGCGGGTCAAGTTCTTCTTTGGACAATGCGCCGTACTGCGCCTGCAAGTCGGCGGCAAAGGCATCACGGCGGAAGCCGTTGGGAAAGGCAATGCCTTCGTTGCGGATTTGATTGAGTTTTTCGCGGCGCAGGGCGATGATTTGGTTTTCGTCCTGTTGTTCTTCCGAAATAATGTTTTGTTCGCTCATGGTTGTATTCTCTTGGGCGTAAAAATTTTCAGGCTGCCTGAAAGATTTAAATTCGCTTATTTTACGCAAAATCATGCTTTTTTTAAATGTTAAAATTCCGTTTGGGAATGTGAACGTTGGTTTGACACGTGCTGCTCATGTGCATACAATCGGCGGTTCAGAACGGCTGATTGACGGAATCAATTTATTCAATCGCTTTTGATATTGGCAAGTGAAACGCCAGGCTGTCCGTATGCTGCTGTAGTGGTTTTGCGGGCGGGTTTGCATGTAATTATTTGGTGACCAGTTATGACACAGCTTTTTTATCCGCAAGTTGCGCAGCCCCAAATGCCTGTTCCTTCGGCGGAACATACTACCCATCATATGCGTAATTATCACGGGCAATCCTATACGGTTTACTGCACGGACGAGGAAACCCAATTTCCGGACGGCAAACTGATTGTATCGCGTACCGATGTGAACGGAATCATTACTCATGCCAACGAAGCCTTCGTTTATATGAGCGGTTGGGAAAAAGACGAATTGGTGGGAAGCCCGCACAGTATTCTGCGTCATCCCGATATGCCTGCGATTGCCTTCCAAGGGCTGTGGGATACTTTGGCAAAAGGTGAGAAATGGCACGGTTATGTGAAAAACCTGCGTAAAAACGGCGGCTTTTATTGGGTTTATGCAACGGCTATTCCCAATATCCGTAACGGCGTGGTGGAAGGTTACACTTCGGTGCGCCGCAAACCCGACCGTAATAAAGTGGACGAATGTACGGCGTTGTATGCGCAATTGCTGCAACAGGAACGCGAAGCGGCAGGCAAGTAAACGTTGGAATAACTGAAAACGGTGTTCAGGCAGCATGGAGTTTGATAAAGGGGCTGTCTGAAAGCTAAAAACACAAATTATAGGATTTTCGCTTTATGAGACATTTATCGCTTAAAACCATTTTGGAAGATTTGCACAGCGCATCTGCCGATATCGTAGCGTCTGCCGTAGTGTCAACGGACGGTATTACTATGGCTTCCCTGCTGGCGCGCGGCGTTAACCCCGACCGTGTGGGCGGAATGTCGGCTGCATTGCTGGCGTTGGGCTTTCGCGCCACCCACGAGCTGACCGGCGGCGATATGAAACAGATTATCGTGGAAAGCGAAAACGGCTTTATCCTGTTGGTTCAGGCGGACAAAGACAGTGTGCTGACTTTGACTGCCAAGGAAGGTGCGAAATTGGGCATGATATTGGTACACGCCCGCAATGCCGTGAAACAAATCAAGAGTGCCCGTGCCGACTAAGGCCGCGTTGGCCGGTTACGGTAGGATGTGTTTGAGAACAATGAAATCTAAAGAGAACAGGAATTTCATATGTTGAATTTTCTTATTGCTCCGGACTTTCCGCCGGAAGATTTTGCCGGTTGGCATTTATTCAATACTAATTTGCAACGTGCCACCGATACGACTATCCGTTTGCTCATGCCTGCGGACCACCGCGAACAGACCGAATCATTGGACAACTCCAAGGTAGGGCTGATTTACGCCAATCCGTTCGATGCTTCGCAACTGGTACGCGAGCGCGGTTATCTTCCTTTGGTGCGTCCCATTGGGCGGCCTGACGAAATGGTGATTGCCAGTTATAAAGACAGCGCATACCGGCATTCGGACGATTTGAAAAAAGGCTGCCGCATTTTGGTAACCAGCAATCAGGACGTTATCATGTTGGGATTGCGTTTGCTGGAATCTGCGGGTTTGGCGGAGAAGGACATTGAATGGCTGCATGCGGATACTTTCCAAGAAGCGGCGCGCCGTTTGATTGAGAAAGAAGCGGATGCTGCGTTTTTCTTGAAAGACGCGTATCATAATTTCCGTTCAAGCACATTGGGCTATCTGAAGATTTTGATGGAGAGCCGAATCAATGATTTGAGCCATGTGGTGCTTTTGCATCCCGATTATGCCGAGTATCAGGATATTTTGCAGGAAGCGTTTACAGGTGTGATTTCCACTTCGGCAGGTAAAGTGATTTTGGAAGATTTGAATATTCCCCAAGGTTTTGAAATACTCACTCAGGAAGATGTCGAATTTCTGATTGATGTTATCGATACCCTGCGCGATTAAGGTCTGAAATGATAAAGGCTGCCTGAAACCAAGCATTTCAGGCAGCCTTTTTCGTATGGCAACAGCGAACTGTAGCAACAATAAATTTGGTAATGATTGTATGACTGCTCCCAAACCCGTTTCCCCGATGATGCAGCAATATTTGTCCATTAAAGCGGAACATACCGATAAATTGGTGTTCTACCGCATGGGCGATTTTTACGAACTGTTTTTTGATGATGCAGTTGAAGCGGCCAAGCTTTTGGATATTACGCTGACTACCCGCGGCCAGATGAACGGTGAACCGATTCAAATGGCAGGTGTTCCGTTTCATGCCGTTGAACAGTATTTGGCGAAATTGGTCAAACTCGGGCGCAGTGTGGCGATTTGCGAGCAGGTGGGCGAAGTGGGCGCGGGCAAAGGGCCGGTGGAACGTAAAGTGGTGCGCATTGTTACGCCGGGCACGCTAACCGATTCCGCTTTATTGGAAGACAAAGAAAGCAACCGTACCGTGGCGGTATTGTTTTTGAAAAAACAGATTGCTTTGGCTTGGGTGTCGTTGCAAAGCGGTGAGTTTAAAGCAAAAATCATTACCGCCGATACATTGGCAGACGAGCTGGCACGCTTGCAGGCGGCAGAAGTGTTAATGTCCGATACCGACCGCGCCAGGCTGCCTGAAAGTTTAAACCGATTGCCGCTTACCCGTTTGCATGATTGGCAGTTTGCACCCGACACGGGCTATAAACTGCTGACCGACTATTTTGCCTGCCAAGACCTCAACGGGTTCGGTTTGAATTTGGACGAACATCCCGCTGCCATTGGCGCGGCAGGAGCGTTGCTCAATTATATCCGCCACACGCAATCTCAACTGCCGCAGCATTTGGATGCGCTGACTTTGGAAACGGCAAGTCAATATATTGAGCTGGATGCCGCTACGCGGCGCAATTTGGAACTCACCGTTACGCTTGGCGGCAAAAAAAGCCCCACGCTGTTTTCCGTATTGGATGGTTGCGCTACGCATATGGGCAGCCGTTTGTTGGCCGACTGGCTGCACCATCCTTTGCGCAACCGCAACCATATTCTGGCGAGACAGCAGGCGGTGTCGGCTTTACAAAGCGTGTGCGGCGAAGTTTCAGGCAGCCTGAAAAATTTGGCGGATATCGAACGCATTGCCGCACGTATCGCCTTGGGTTCCGCACGTCCGCGCGATTTGTCCGCGTTGCGCGACAGTTTGTTTGCCTTGTCCGTTTTCAGGCTGCCTGAAAGTCCTTTATTGGACACTCTGTCGGCCTGTTTCCCCAATACTTTGCCTGTTGCCGAAATACTTCGGGCAGCCATATTGCCCGAACCGGCGGTATGGCTGCGCGACGGCGGCGTGATTAACCATGGCTACCATGCCGAATTGGACGAGTTGCGCAACCTGCAAAATAACGGCAGCAGCTTTCTTGCCGATTTGGAAGTGCGCGAACGCGAACGCACCGGTTTGAACACTTTGAAAGTGGAATACAACCGCGTTCACGGTTTTTATATCGAACTTTCCAAGCTGCAATCCGAACACGCTCCCGCCGATTACCAGCGCCGCCAGACCCTGAAAAATGTCGAGCGTTATATCACCCCCGAACTCAAAGCTTTTGAAGACAAATTCTTAAATGCACAGGAAAACGCGCTGGCTTGGGAAAAGCATCTGTATGAGAAGCTGATAGGCTGCCTGCAACAATATTTGCCCGCTTTGCAGCAGACCGCCAAAGCCGCCGCCACTTTGGATGTATTGTGCAGTTTTGCCGCAACGGCATCCGCACATGGTTACACCCCTCCGCAATTTGCCGATTATCCTGTGATAGAAGTGGACAACGGCCGCCATCCCGTTGTAGAGCGGCAAGTGCGCCATTTCACCGCCAACCACGCCCGTTTGGACGACAAACACCGCCTGATGCTGCTCACCGGCCCGAATATGGGCGGCAAATCCACCTATATGCGGCAAACCGCATTAATTGTTTTGCTTGCCCATACAGGCAGCTTCGTTCCTGCCGACCGCGCCCTTATCGGACCGATAGACCGTATCTTTACCCGCATCGGCGCATCAGACGATTTGGCGGGCAACCGTTCCACTTTCATGGTAGAGATGTCCGAAACGGCCTATATTCTGCATCACGCTACCGAGCAATCATTGGTGTTGGTGGACGAAGTAGGGCGCGGTACGTCTACTTTTGACGGTTTGGCATTGGCGCAAGCCGTAGCCGAACATCTGATTCAGAAAAACCGTTCTTTCAGCCTGTTCGCCACCCATTATTTTGAGCTCACCAGGCTGCCTGAACGGTTTGCCCATGCTTTTAATATGCATCTGTCTGCTCTGGAGCAAGGTCAGGATATTGTTTTTCTGCATCATATCGAACCGGGACCGGCAGAAAAAAGCTACGGCATCGCCGTTGCCAAGCTGGCAGGCTTGCCGAGCCGTGCCTTGAAAGCAGCCCAAAAACATCTGCAGTATTTGGAAGAACAATCCGCACAAGAGCAGCGGCAAATGGATATTTTCGGCATAGGTGCAGATGAGGACGGCCGCACGGAAAACGGAATTGATGTGGCCGTCCATCCCGTTTTGCAGGAATTGGCAACACTCAATCCCGATGAGCTTAGTCCGATACAGGCATTGGAAGCGTTATACCGTTTGCGGCGGTTACAGGACTAAAAACGGTTTTGCGGAGATGGATATGGTTTGAAAATTGATATGTATTCTATGGTGTTTGGAAAGTATGATTTTTCGATGGTATTTAATTTGGTCTTTAAGTAATCTTAAAGAAGGATGCTTTCTGCCGAAATATGTTTATTTGGAAAACGAACCCGAACTATCGGAAGAACAAAAACAGGTAGCTAGAAAAATTCTGAACCCTATGAATGCTTCACAGGCAAAATAAATCAGTTTGGATAAGATATTTTTTATATCGTACAAATCATTAGTGCTATTCTATCTATATAGAATAGCACTAATGATTTTCAGCAGATTATCCGAAATGAAGATATTTGGCCGGGTAGTATGATATTGGTGTAATCCAATCCATCTTTCCATACGGTAAAATAAGACGATGACAAAATGAAGCATATACTCTAAACTTACATAAAGCGCACATCTTAAAAAAAATTAGAAAAACTCCCAATCACCGATTTTAGCTACAATTTTGCTGGACTTTCCCCATTAAAAGCGACAAAATTCTATCTTTATCAGTCTTAACGGCATTCATATTGCCGACAGCATTTTATTTCAGGCAGCCTTTGGTATGCTGTCTGAAATACTCCTTACCGTTTTGATACAAGGAATATGAAAATGGACTTACGTAAACTGAAAAAACTGATTGATTTGGTGCAAGAATCCGGTATTGCCGAGCTTGAAGTGACCGAAGGAGAGGAGAAAATCCGCATCACGCGAACGGCTGCCAACTCTGCCACGCAAACCGTATATGCGGCGGCACCCGTTCAGGCAGCCGCTTCTGCGCCTGTCGCTCCGACAACAGTTCCTGTTCAGGCGGCTCCGGCAAGCGGACGCGATTTATCCGCAGCACAAAAATCTCCGATGGTCGGTACATTCTACCGCGCTCCCAGCCCTTCTTCTCCCGCTTTTGTCGAAGTCGGACAAACCGTTAAAGCCGGTGATACTTTGTGCATCATTGAAGCCATGAAGCTGATGAACGAAATCGAAGCCGAAAAATCAGGTGTGGTTAAAGAGATTCTGGTAGAAAACGGACAGCCTGTGGAATACGGCGAACCCCTTTTCATCATTGAATAATTTCAGGCAGCCTGAAACCGCGTTACAGGGAAAAAAACATGTTACAGAAAGTTTTAATTGCCAATCGCGGCGAAATCGCCTTAAGGGTATTACGGGCATGTCGCGAAATGGGTATTGCAACGGTTGCCGTACACTCCGAGGCAGATAGGGAAAGCCTACATGTCAAATTGGCGGACGAATCTGTCTGCATCGGGCCCGCTCCTTCTCCGCAAAGCTATTTGAATATTCCCGCCCTGATAGCCGCCGCCGAAGTAACGGAGGCCGATGCGATTCATCCGGGGTATGGATTTTTGGCGGAAAACGCCAACTTTGCCGAACAGGTTGAGCAATCCGGATTTGTATTTATCGGTCCGCGTGCCGATACCATCCGTTTGATGGGCGATAAAGTTTCCGCTAAAAAAGCCATGATTGAGGCCGGCGTGCCTTGTGTACCGGGTTCGGACGGCGCACTTTCCGGCGTTCCTGCAGAAATTCTGAAGACTGCGGATAAGGTCGGTTTTCCCGTTATTATCAAAGCCTCAGGCGGCGGCGGCGGACGCGGCATGCGCGTGGTTGAGAAAAAAGAAGATTTGCTCAAAGCCGTGGAAATGACCCGTGCCGAAGCGGAAGCCGCATTCGGCAATCCGATGGTGTACATGGAACGTTTCCTGCAACGCCCGCGCCATGTAGAAATCCAAGTACTCGCCGATGAACACGGCAACGCTATTTATTTGGGTGAGCGCGATTGCTCCATGCAGCGGCGGCACCAAAAAATCATCGAAGAAGCACCCGCTCCGTTTATTACCCCTGAAGAACGCCGCAAAATCGGTGAGGCCTGCGTGGCAGCCTGCAAGCGTATAGGTTATCGCGGCGCGGGAACATTTGAGTTTCTGTATGAAGACGGCGAGTTCTTCTTTATTGAAATGAATACCCGCGTACAAGTCGAACATCCGATTACCGAACTTATCAGCGGAGTAGATATCGTGCAGGAGCAGCTGCGTGTTGCCGCAGGCCTGCCATTGCAGTACACCCAAGATGATATTGTTTTGGAAGGGCACGCATTTGAATGTCGGATTAATGCCGAAGACCCCTACACGTTTATCCCCAGTCCGGGCACCATCACTTCATGCCACCTTCCCGGCGGACTGGGTATCCGTGTGGACAGCCACATTTATCAGGGCTACCGTATTCCGCCGAACTATGACAGCCTGATTGGTAAAATCTGTACGCATGGCAAAGACCGCACCCAAGCAGCGGCTAAAATGCGTGTGGCGTTGTCGGAATTGATGATTACGGGAATCCAAACCAATGCCGCGCTACACCGTGATTTATTTCAAGACTCTGAATTTTTGAAGGGTGGGACAAGTATCCATTATTTGGAACACTGGTTGGAGACACACAAGCCGTAATACAAACAAGGCTGCCTGAAAGATTTTCAGGCAGCCTTTTAATTTAGAGTATCACCATATAGCCAGAAATATCGCACAGCAATCAATCAGAAACACGGATATGGTCGATATTAATGATTTCCCCTAATAAAATAGTAAGTTGCGGTTTAATAATCGGCAAACAGAATCAACCGTAGCATAAAACATATTATTTATCATATATTTTTTCAAGTTATGCCGGTGTTCGTTTCACGGGATAAACGCTCCAACTTATCCAAATGTTCCGGAAACTCTTGATTCAGACTGCGTTCATCGCGTGCCGAGGACATGGCAAAACGGGTTTGCCCATTTTCAAACAGCAACCAAGCCCGTTTTTCGCGCACATAAAACATAAACATAATACCCAATACCAGCAGCAGCGAGCCCAAATATACCCATGCCGCACCGGGTGATTTGCTCAATTGCAGGCCGGACATATTCACTTGTTTGAAATCGGCAAGTTGAAGCAAAATTGGCGAACCGAAACGGGTCAGTGCCGTATAAGCATCCATGCTGTTGAGAACAAAAGTATTTCTTTCATCACCCGCTGCCATTTCAGGCAGCCTTTTATAGGCAACCGCTTCATCTAAGGCGATATTCATCGCGCCGTATAGAATCTGATACATAAATTGCCCGGTTTTTTCCTGCTCGGCCTCAGGCACATTGTCTTTAATGTGGTTGTTGATGGCAACGTAGCCGCCTTCTGAAAATTGGCGCAACAGGTTTTCCACTGCCAAACGAAATTGCGGACGTACCTTGTCGTCCACATTGCGGACGGCCTTATTGACAATGGCTTGACGTTTTTCAGGCAGCAGCAGAACTTCTCGTAATGCCATGAATGTATGATTAGTCGATTGAAAATCGGCGGGTATCATCAGCCAGCGGTATGGTTCGTCCAAGCTCGAACGCTCTCCTGTGGCAAAAAACAGGTTACCTTCGCGTTTCAACGGCAGCATATAGTTGATATATTCACGCGCCTGTCCTGCACTGTCGCGGATTTTAAACGCGATGGTAGGGCCGACATTTTGCATTTTATCGGCCTTTTTCACGCTGCGTACATCATGCAAAACGGTTTGGCTGTTATCGGCGTCCAAATTTTCCACGTTAAACACGCGCAATTCTCCGAACTCAATCCGATACTGCCCCGCTTCACCCAAATCCAAGGGAAATTGGCGTTGAGATACGGCCTCCATTTTCACTGCTTGGCCGATGCCGTTGAGATTATGCACGTTTAAGGTCAACGGTGAACCGCCGTCACCGTAGCCTGCCTGATAAATCGTAATACCGTTTACCGTGAGCGGATGGTTTACCCGCAAAGTATGTTCGGTTTGTTTGCCGCTGCGTTTGTCGGTTACCACAATATCGCTGGCAAAATCTTTAGGCATGCCCGTGTCGTAAAAATCGACAAAAAAACGGTTCAGCTTGACGGAAAACGGCAACTCCTGTTTCAACAAACCTTTGTCAACATTAATAAAAGCTACATCGGCAGTTTGTCCCTCAGTGATTTCGGCATTGGCTCTGAAAGACAGATTACCGGTTCCCACCGTGCTTTCCGGTTTGAAATCGCGTGCGAAAACACTGTCTTGGTCGGGTACCCATTTACCCGTTGCCATGCCGATTTTCAGCAATACATTGCTGTCTATCAAACCGCCCAAACAAATCACAATAATCGCTGCATGGGCAAAAATATAACCCCATTTGTTTGACGCCCCTTTTTTAGCCGCAACGACCACGCTGCCGTCCGCACGCCGCTCGGTTTTCGTTTTGAAGCCGTTTACTTGGAAATAACGTACCGCCGTATCCGCGTTCAGGCTGCCTGAAAATACCGCAGTGTGTTTCATATGGCTGAGTGATTTTGCCGTAGCCTGAAGACGGAACGAGCGCATTTCCCGCACAAACGGCGGAATATTGCGCCACAAACACAAACCCGTACTCACCACCAAAAACAGCATGATGACAATAAACCACGCCGAAGCATAGACGTCATGCAAACCCAGAAAACGGAATATCTCCGCCCAAAACGGTCCGAATTTCACCACATAATTCTGTGCAGGCTGATTTTGCTGCAACACCGTACCAATCACAGACGCAATACCCAGAATGCACAACAAGGCCACCGCAAAACGCATAGAGCTGAAAAAAGCAAACCAAGAGCGGCGAATCAAAGGAATTTTTTTGGCAGTTTCAGACATAATCAAACAAAAATAAAATTAAAAACGGGACATGGTCGGATATACAACAATATCTACCATCAAACAGGTTTGTCTCAATCAAAGGCAAACGCAGCCATTATAAACCCAATATCCAATTGCATAGCCATTGCGTGCAGCCACCAAGCAGTTCATAGGCAACATTCCGTGCCAATCAACCATACCCGTTAAGCCAAACATTCCGAACCGCTCAGGCTTTATCACTTCATTAAAAGCCAAACAGCACACAAAACCAATGCCGATGGTTATACAACAACCGCTTTCCGGTGCGCCCGACCCAAAGAATTCTTACGGCACGGACACACCGTATAACTCAGTTTCCAGCCGCCGACCGGTAACAATCCCACCCAATCAAACATCAAAAGCCTCTATATTATTTTAAGTTACACATATAATTCAGGCTGCCTGAAAGTGTTTTCAGGCAGCCTGAAGAAGAAACTCAAGATTATTTCAAACCTTGGATGGCATTGCTGACCGCTTTGATTTCCTCATCATTCATACGCTTGGCGATGTCTTCCATCATATTGTTCGCGCTGGTACGGCTACCGCTTGCAAACGCTTTCATTTGGTCGGCAAGATAAGCGGCGTGCTGACCGGACAAGCGCGGATAAGCGCTGATATCCACACCGCCGCCCGGAGTGCCCGCACCCGCAGGACCGTGGCAAGACATGCAGGCAGGGACATTTTTTTCAGGAATACCCGAACGGTAGATTTTCAAGCCCAATGCCACGCTGCCGTCATCAATGGCTTTGGCGGGGGTTGCAGCTTGGCGTTCATAGTAAGCGGAAACATTGCGGATATCTGCTTCGCTCAAAGTTTGAACCATGGGTGCCATAACGGCCGAAGAGCCGTTATTGCGCTTGCCTGATTTGATATCAAGGGTTTGTTTGAACAAATAATCTGCATGTTGGGAAGCGAGTTTCGGATATGCGGCAATCATACTGTTGCCGTCCGCCGCATGGCATGCCACGCAAACCTGTTCGGCAATCTCTTTGCCTTTCGCAATATCGCCGCCGGCTGTTGCCGCACCGCAAACCGCCAAAGCGGCCAACCAAGTTAAATGTTTCATGGAAAATGCTCCTGATTTACCAGACAGTCCGCCGTGCGGCTGCTTTTTGTTATATCACTCCTGTTTGATAACAGGATAAACCGAGAATCTGCAAACGTGGTATTCTATACCAAATTCACATATTTTTACAGCCATGAACTTATTTCAAAACGCAAAATTTTTCACTACGGTAAACCATCTCAAAGACTTGCCCGACACTGTGGCAGAAATCGCTTTTGTCGGACGCTCCAATGCGGGGAAATCCAGTGCCATCAATACATTGTGCAATCACGTCCGGCTGGCGTACGTTTCCAAGACGCCGGGCCGTACCCAGCACATCAATTTTTTCGAACTGACTAACGGCAGCTTTATGGTGGATCTGCCCGGCTACGGCTACGCACAAGTACCCGAAGCCATACGGGCGCACTGGGTACAGTTGTTGGGCTCCTATCTGCAAACGCGCCGTCAACTTGCAGGTTTGATTCTGATTATGGATGCGCGCCATCCTTTGAAAGATTTAGATGTCAAAATGTTGGATTTTTTTGCCGAAACAAAACGTCCCGTGCATATTTTGTTGTCAAAATCCGACAAGCTTTCCAAAAACGAGCAATTTAAAACGCTTGCTGCGGTTAAAAAAGCCCTTGAACCTTTCCAAACCCGCCAAACCGTATCGGTGCAGCTGTTTTCGAGTCTGAAAAAACAGGGAGTGGAAGAAGTCAATCGCGTGGTGGCGCAGTGGTTTGCCTCTCTGGAAAGCGTCGGGTAATTAAACTTTGCCGATTGAAACACTTATGTTTTGTTATTCAGGCAGCCTGATTTTTGCGGCAAAGGAGTACATCAGATAATTTATTCATTAAAATGAATTTCGACCGTGTTGTATTGAAGCTATCTATACTTGTTTAATCTGTTTATCCTGTCGGCTGTTTATTGCAAATGCGGTTATTTATGTCAGGAATCATGCAACTTGATGTTTTGTATAAAATTCTTCTGCTGTGTTAATCTGAGTCTGTAAGTTATTTAATCATATGGATATATTTTTAAGTTATAAACCAAAGCAGTACAAATTACTTTGTTTTTCAGGCTGCCTGATTTAATATGGTTTAGAACAACAGTTTTACTTTTAAGGATGAATGATGAAGATTGCACACAGTATTACGGAGTTAATCGGCAATACGCCCTTGGTCGAATTGAATGTCTTGTCTCAGGGTTTGCCCGGTCGGGTAGTAGCTAAATTGGAATTTTTCAATCCGGGCAGCAGCGTGAAAGACCGTATCGCGGCGGCAATGATTGAAGAAGCCGAGAAATCAGGGAAAATCAAGGAAAATACCATTATTGTCGAACCGACTTCGGGGAATACCGGTATCGGTTTGGCGATGGTGTGTGCGGCTAAGGGCTATAAACTGGTTATTACCATGCCTGAAAGTATGAGTAAGGAGCGCCGGATGTTGTTGCGTGCATTTGGTGCGGAACTGGTGTTGACACCTGCTGCTGAAGGAATGGGCGGTGCGATTGCAAAGGCACAGGAATTTGTGAACAGTAATCCCGATATATATTTTATGCCGCAACAATTTGAAAATGCTACTAATCCTGAAGTTCACCGCCGTACTACCGCGGAGGAAATCTGGCGTGATACGGATGGAAAGGTGGATATTTTTGTGGCCGGCGTCGGTACGGGCGGCACAGTTACAGGTGTCGGCGAGGTATTGAAAGCGAAAAAAGCAGGCGTACAGGTTTATGCGGTCGAACCCGAGGCTTCTCCCGTTTTGAGCGGGGGGCAAAAAGGGCCTCATCCGATTCAGGGGATTGGTGCGGGATTTGTACCGAAGAATCTGAATACAGCTGTCTATGACGGCATTATCCAAGTGGCGAACGAAAATGCGTTTGCAACCGCACGGGCGATGGCTGAAAAAGAAGGGATTTTGGTCGGTATTTCTTCGGGCGCGGCGGTATGGAGTGCGTTGCAGTTGGCCGCGAAAGAGGAAAACCGTGATAAATTGATTGTGGTGGTCATTCCGTCTTACGGCGAACGCTATCTTTCTACGCCGCTTTTTGCAGATTTGGTTTAATGCAAACGGATGTGGAGTAAGTTGGCCGCGCTTGTTTTATTCTGAGCTTAAGCCGTATGGGATAAGGATGCACTGAAGCCTATTCTATTTGCTTCAATCATTGTTTAAGGGCTGCCTGAAAGCGTATTTTCCGATAAATATGCTTTCAGGCAGCCTTTGTTGCGCCTATTCGAGATATAAAAGATTATTCTGATAAGTTTGTTGGGATATTAGTGCAAGGATTGTTTGAATGGGTTTATTTTACTTGGCCTGCATGAAATATAAACAATGTGGGACGTTTCTTAAAATCGGGTAGGGTTTGTTTGCGCCATTTGACAATCGGTTGGCTGATAATTTGCTGTGTGGGTAAGGTGAGATCGGTAGCGGTACACAGTAGGGTATCGGGGTGTAGTGTGGCTATTGCGTCTTCGAGTAAGGCATTGTTTCGATATGGGGTTTCGATAAAGATTTGGGTTTCGTTTTCTTTGCGTGAACGGGTTTCCAGTTGTTTCAGGCAGCCTATGCGTTCGGTTTTGTCGGCGGGTAGATAACCTTTGAAGGCGAAACATTGTCCGTTGGCTCCCGATGCCATCAGTGCCAATAAAATGCTGGAAGGCCCTATCAGCGGACGGACTTCAAAGCCGTATTGATGTGCCAATGCCACTAAGGCTGCACCGGGGTCGGCAACGGCGGGGCAGCCTGCTTCGCTGAGTAGTCCCAAATCCCTGCCTTCTTGCAGCGGAAGGAGTAATTCGGACAGCTCGGAAGAAGGGGTGTTGATGTTGAGTGTGCGCAGATTGAGTTCGCGGATGGGAAGGGTGATGCCTAAATGTTTCAGGCAGGCGCGGGCGGTTTTTTCTGCTTCTGCGACAAAGTCGCTGATGTGTCGGATTTGTGCTTGTTCGTGCGGCAGCAGACAGGGGGTGTCCGGTGTGCCGAGCGGAACGGGTATCAGATAGAGTGTGGGCATAATCAATAGCTGTGAAAAAGGCTGCCTGAAAGTTTTCAGGCAGCCTGAAATAGTGGAAATCAACCGAATAAAGACATCATTCTGTCTAAAATCAGGGCGTTTACCAAGTCGATAAAGAATGCGCCAACCAGCGGAACAATCAAAAACGCTTTGTGTGACGAACCGAAGGTTCCGGTGATGGACTGCATATTGGCAACCGCAGTGGGGGTAGCGCCCAAGCCGAAGCCGCAATGGCCTGCCGACAATACTGCGGCATCATAGTCTTTGCCCATGAAGCGGTAAGTTACGAAATAGGCATACAGTATCATAATGGCTGCCTGAGCCATCAAGATAATGAACATGGAGCTGGCGATGCCGGCCAATTCCCACAATTTGGTACTCATCAGGGCGATGGCGATAAACAGGCTCAGGGAGGCGTTGCCGAATACGTCGATGGCGCGGTCGAACATGTCGAATTTGAACAAGCCGGTCAATATATTGCGTAAAACCACACCGAAACCGAGCGCCCAAACGAATTGGGGCAGCTTGAACGAGGGGAAATGTTCGCTCATATAGCCGTAGGCGATAGAAGAAAATGCCAAACAGGCGGCAAACAAGGCCATGGTTTCGATGGCGGAATTGGCGGTAATCAAACGCTCTTGTTTGATATTTTCAAAAGTATGGTCGTCATAGTATTCGGGATTGTCGTGGGAAGATTTGCTTTGTTCATCCAACGGTTTGCGCCCCATTTTGTTAATCAGGCGGCGACCTACCGGCCCGCCTATCAATCCGCCGGCAACCAAGCCGAAGGTTGCGGCGACCATGGCCATTTCAACGGCATTGCTGATGCCGTATTTGCTTGCCAAAACATCGCCGTATGCCGCACCTGTGCCGTGACCGCCGGTTAAGGTGATGGAGCCTGTAATCAAGCCTACCAGCGGATGTTCGCCCAAAGCCATTGCCAAGCCGACGCCGACAAGGTTTTGCACCACAATGAAGATGCTCACAATCACCAAAAAGGCAACCAGTGGGAAGCCGCCTTGTTTTAAGCGTGAAAAGTCGGCAGAAAGACCGATGGACGAGAAAAATACCAACATGAAAGCGTTGCGCAGCGAGGCTTCAAATTGGAAAGTGATGCCTGCGATGACATAAATGCAGGAGATAACCAAAGCGGCAAGCAAGCCGCCCGCCACGGGCTCGGGAATGTTGAAGTTGCGTAAAAAAGAAAGGTTTTTAACCAGCAGGCGGCCGATAAGCAGCACGATGCTGGCGGCGATTAGGGTGTAATAGCCGTTTAATACAATAGGTTCAATGGGTTGCATAAAAATCCCTCGTCATTATTGTTGGAGTAACGCGCATTGGAGCGCAATTTCGAGTAAGGCGGAAATATTAAGTGATTTGTTAAAACATGTCAAAAAGAGATGGATTTTGTATAGATAAATTGCCGATACGGCGTGAACGGCGCGGCAAAACTGTTGCAAAAAGACTATAATCCGCTACGTTTCACCGCAAATTAAAGAAAGGATAACATCATGCGTATATTGCACACTATGCTGAGGGTTGGCGATTTGGACCAATCTTTGGCGTTTTACACCGAAGTGTTGGGCATGAGATTGTTGCGCCGTAAAGATTATCCTGACGGACGTTTTACCTTGGCGTTTGTCGGATTCGGCGAGGAAAGCGAAACCGCCGTCTTGGAACTCACCCACAATTGGGACACGCCCGCCTATGATTTGGGTACGGCATACGGCCATATTGCGATTGAAGTGGACGATGCTTATGCAGCCTGCGAGGCGGTACGCAGCAAGGGCGGCAAAGTCGTGCGAGAGGCGGGGCCGATGAAACACGGTACGACCGTTATCGCTTTTGTGGAAGACCCGGACGGCTATAAAGTCGAGTTTATTCAAAAACAAAGCGGCAGCGATACTTATAGCTGAAAATGTTTCAGGCAGCCTGCCCGAACGGTTGGTAATGGGAGAAGCATTATCTTGCCGTCCAAGCAAATATGAATTGTTACCGTGTGTTTGCCGGCATCGGTTTGACTGTATGAGATTTTGCCGCCTGTACTATAAAACGAGCTGGGCAAGGCGGAGGAAGTGGCGCATACGGTGCGTTTTCTGATGGACAATCAGGCAGGCTATTTCAGGCAGGCTATTTGATGTGCGGCAACCGTGTTGGTTTTCTGCGGCGGCAGTGTTGGCGGTATGGTTAAGGCGTTTTTCTCCCATGCCTGCCTGTTGCCCGGCCGTGCAGCAGAAACGTTGGAGGATATGTCTGCGTTGCGGCTTGATGACGGGAGGGTTTTGTCGGGCATATCAGTTTCGCAACGGCATCGGCGGCAGCGTTTACATGATAGGCTCGGTGTATGACGGTAATGCGCAACTGAACGTACAATACTGCCTTTGGGTTGCAAGTGCCTGTTCTTTTCTTCGCACGAATACAAAGGCATGAATATTCGGGCGTTAATATTCGGGCGCTATTTTGACCGGTATCGGGCGTATTGCTGATACGCTTTTCCGTATGTTGGGCAGAGTGTTTCGGTAAAAGGGCGCGTTAAACGTTTCAGGCAGCCTTTGCGGGTTTGCGTAGAACGGCTGATACCTTAAGCGTTTGCTTAACGGATATTCCCTTCATGTAAAGCTTTTCAGGCAGCGCTGCATACAGCCAAACATGGCGGCTGCCATGCAAATCCCGTATAATCCGCAGCCCTGTTTTCCATAAAATACCGTTCAGGCTGCCTGAAACATAGGCGCGGCTTCAGATACCGTATTAAAGGTATTGCGGCAGGCGGTATGATTCTCCTTATATTTTTTAATGCGTTAGCATAGCCATCACATTTTCCAGAAAGCATCCGACTATGGCACAGCTCAATCCCATTCTCAAAACCGCATTCAAAGCCGCCCGAAAAGCCGGCGATTTGATGTTGCGTGCGTCAAACAATCTTTCCATGATTAAAGTGGACAGCAAAGCGTTTAACGATTTTGTTTCCGAAGTGGACAGAAATGCCGAAGCCATCATTGTAGAAACCTTGCGTTCCGCCTATCCGCATCACCGTATTATCACGGAAGAGGCGGGCGTTATCGGTTCGCAACGAGCCGAATTCGAATGGATTGTCGACCCTTTGGACGGTACCACCAATTATCTGCACGGCCATCCGCAATATGCCGTGAGCATCGCTTTGCTGGAAAAAGGCGTGCTGAAAGAAGCCTTGGTGTATGCGCCCGAACGCAACGATTTATATGTGGCTTCACGCGGACAAGGGGCATTGCTGAACGACCGCCGCATTCGCGTGTCATCGCGCATCGATTTGAACCAATGCCTGATTGGTACGGGATTTCCCGTAGTCGACCAATCGGTGGCCGATACGTATCTGGCGGTTTTGAAGGACGTTATCGCCAAAACCGCAGGTGCGCGCAGGGAAGGGGCGGCTTCTTTGGATTTGTGTGCGTTGGCGGCGGGGCGGTTTGACGGATTTTTTGAGTTTAACTTAAAGCCGTGGGACATCGCCGCAGGTGCGTTGATTGTTCAGGAAGCGGGCGGTATCGTAACCGATATGCACGGTCAGGATGACTGGTTGCAAAACGGCAATATCGTTGCCGCCAATCCGAAGATTTTGGCGCAATTGCTGCCCCTGATTAGAAAACACCTTCAGGCAGCCTGAACATCATGCAGAGCATATTGGCAGAAAAAATCACCCATGACGATTACCGCCGCATGATTGCTGCATATGCCGCAGGTTTTTCCGAAGCCGAAAACGAATTATTGCGTGAAATTCTAAGCGCTTATTGTTTTGACCCCGTGCAGCAGCAGGCATTGGTTCAGGCAGTGATGCAGCAAAGCCGTTTTGACCCGAATGCAGGTCATTTGGACGGTTTTGACGATGAAGAAGAAGGGACGTCCGTTTGCCCGCACTGCATCAATCCGCCCGCACCGCCGTTGCGCGATTATTTGATGTGGCGGCAAAAAAGCTGAACTCGGGCTGCCTGAATGCCCAACCGATTTTTGATGATGGATATCCATGCTATGAACCGTACCGTACAACTGAAAATCCTCCGTCCCGAAATCGCAGACAAACTGCCTGCCTATGCCACCGAAGGTTCGGCAGGTTTGGATTTGCGCGCCTGCATCTCAGAACCGCTGGTGTTGGCGGCAGGTGAAACCGCTTTGATTCCAACGGGTTTGGCCATTTATCTCGATAATCCCGATTTGGCGGCAACTCTTTTGCCGCGTTCCGGATTGGGTCATAAGCACGGTATCGTGTTAGGCAATTTGGTCGGTTTGATTGATTCGGATTACCAGGGCGAGCTGATGGTTTCCTTATGGAACAGAAGCGGTCAGCCGTTTACTGTCCAACCCTTTGAACGTATCGCGCAAATGGTGATTGTGCCTGTGGTGCGTGCGGCGTTTGAGGTGGTGGATGAGTTTGAACAAAGCAGCCGCGGCGAAGGCGGTTTTGGGAGTACGGGTTTGGCTTGAGCCTTTAGAAATACGGCAAAGTGCGAATATCCGATTGAAGCTGTTTGCAAAAAGGCTGCCTGAAAAGTTTCAGGCAGCCTGTATTTGCTTTATCGGTGTGAAAAACGCATGGCTGAAATAGAATGGGAAAAGGCCGGCATCAGATATGCGGCAATGGATTGACCGTTTGCGGCGCAGCGGATTGAGCAGGCTGTCTGTATATGGTGCGGGCTTATCTCGCCGTATGGTTTATGTTGTCTGGGGTTTGCCTTTTGTATGAAAAAAACCGTACCGACCATAAACAGTTTTGCGGTTTTTAACGTGTAAAAACGCTTTCAGGCTGCCTGAAGTGTTAAGATGCTGCCATTTTTCTGATAACGGGAGCGAGATGATGGATATTTGGAAAACCACAGCTGCGGTTTTATTGGCGGCATGGGCGTTAACATCGCAAGCAGGAGCGGTGGACGATTTGAAAGCGTTCAATCAAAACACTAACTCCGTTAGCGGCAAATTCACCCAAACGGTACAGTCGCAAAAAAAAGCCCAGAGCGGCTCTTTCCATATTTTGCGTCCGGGTTTGTTCCGCTGGGAATATGAGCGTCCTTACCGGCAGCTGATTGTGGGCGACGGTAAAACGATTTGGCTGTATGACGTTGATTTGAAACAGGTCAGCAAGTCTTCTCAGACGCAAACGATAGGCGGCAGCCCTGCGGCGATTTTGTCGGACAAGCAGGCTTTGGACGGCAGCTATCATCTGAAAGAAGATGGCAGCAAAGACGGTATAGATTATGTTTTGGCCGAACCCAAGCAGGATAATGCAGGTTACCACTTTATCCGCATCGGTTTCCGCAACGGACAATTGGCTGCTATGGAGCTGAAGGACAGTTTGGGCAATCTGACGGCCATTCGTTTTAACGATGTGCAAATGCAGGCGACTTTGCCGCGTGATTTGTTCCGTTTTACGCCGCCCAAAGGTGTGGACGTGATGGAAGTGGTGCCTCAGTAAATAGTGGTTGGAGTTGAAATGAAAATAACGGATATAGTCTGACCCTGTGTAATCTGTTTTATATTTTCAGTGATTGATGTTTTCAGCCGTATGAAACGATTGTGTGGCCAATCTGTTTCAGGCTGCCTGAAACGAAGAAGCCCCGACAGGTATCGGGGCTTTTGTTATCTTGTCTATCAAAAACGGGATAATCAATAGATAGTTGGCATATGGTTTATACAAATGCATCAAGCTGCAACCGGGTTAGCGGTCATAATCCCAAAAAATGCCGAAACCGACCGAATTAGGCCCCGAGTGTGCCGAAACAACGGGACTGATGGGAAAGGCAGGCAGGTCTTTTAAGCCGCAACGTTCTTCTACCAGCTGTTCGAATTCGTGAAACCATTCGCGCGGTTTGCCCGTGTACAGCAGATATACATAATTTTTACCGGGTGTTTTTTTCATATAACCTTTTAATTGGGTGGTCATATTGTACATGGCACGTTTGAAACTCATGATTTTTTCGGTAACAACGGCTTGCCCTTCCGAATTGATGGTAATGATGGGCTTGATATTGAGCGCATTGGCGACGAATCCTGCAGTGGCGGATAAACGTCCGTTGCCTACCAAATAGTTCAATTCGTTTACTGCAAACATTAAGGTATTATTTCTGCGCAGATGCCGTAAACGTGCCAGAGTATTTTCCATCGTCATGCCTTTTTGAAAGCACCTTTCCGCTTCTAATGCCATAAAGCCTTCGGGAAAAGAGCATGACTTGGTATCGAAAACGTGGATTTTGAGACGGCCGGCAAATAATTGTATCGCTTCCTTGATGGCCAGAACGGTTTTACTTAATTCGGAAGACATGGATATAAACAGAACCTCTTCATAACCTTCATCCATCACTTTGGCAAAAAATTTGGCGATAGTGTTGGGGTTGGGCGGAGAGGTTCTCGCCAATTCGTTAGGATGTTTGAGCATCCAGTCTTCAAGTTGTTCGGCAGTGATGGTTTTGCCGTCGATATAGGTTTCCTTGCCGATTTTAATGTTGAGCGGCAAGATGTATATTTCATGATAATAAGGATAGTAATCCAAACAAGCAGTGGACATGGCGACAACCAGTTTTTTTGTCATGATACTTTCCTTTTCAAAAGGCTGCCTGAAATGGATTGCGGTTGTTTCAGGCAGCGTGGGGTGGGAATGTTTCGGGCTATTTAGATAGCGTGGCGAAGCATAAAATTTTAACTGAATGTATGTTTAAAATTCAATGTTCGCGTGCATGATTGATGGTGTATTTGGGAATTTCGACAATCAAATCTTCATCGGCCAATACGGCTTGGCAGCTTAGGCGCGACTCGGCTTCCAATCCCCATGCCTGGTCGAGCAGGTCTTCTTCCAATACGGTGGGTTCTGCCAAGCTGTCGAAGCCTTTGCGTATGATAACGTGGCAGGTGGTGCAGGCGCATGATTTTTCACAGGCGTGGTCGATGTCGATACCGTTATCCAGCAGAATGTCGCAGAGAGTGCCGCCCGAAGCGGTTTCGATGGTTTTGCCTTCCGGACAAAGGGTGTGATGGGGCAAAACGGTGATTTTAGGCATGGTGGTGTTCCTGTTTTCATGATTGTGTCGGGGGGCGATTGTAGCGCAAAAGTGCGTTTGGAAAACAGTAAAAAGCCGTTTGTTTTGAGGGGTTTTTGTTTTCAGGCAGCCTGAAATATTTTGTTTTTTGCCGTTAATGGGCAAGGAGAGGCTGAAGCTGCCTTACGCTGCCTGAAAAGATGCCGTCAGGTTTCCTGCGTATGTCCTTTCCTGGCGGCTTTGCGCGCTTCACGTTCGGCTTTCAGCGCGGCTTCTTTTTGCCGCGCTTTTTTGAACCAGTCGGCCCATTGTTGCGGGGTTTCTAGGGTGATTCTGCCGATTTGTCCGTCACGGAAATCGGTAAGGACGTTTTCTGCGGCTTTTTGGTAGTTGATGCGTCCGCCGCTTAATACGGCACCGCGCCTGCGGGCTATCCATTCGAGCCATTCGGTGTCCTGCCAATGGCTTGAAGGGTCTTTGTCGGCTTGGTAGCGGCGTTGCAGCAGTGGCAGGTAGTGGCGGCGGAGATAATCCAGCAGCTCCAGGGCGACTTCTTCTTCGTCCAGGGCATTGCGGCCGACTGCGCCTGAAGCGGCCAGGTTGTAGCCGCTTTCTTCTACGATGATTTTCGGCCACAACATTCCGGGGGTGTCGTAGAGCCAGAAGTCGTCGGCAAGGAAGAGGCGTTGTTCGGCTTTGGTGATACCGGGTTCGTTGCCGGTTTTGGCGGATTTTTTGCCGGTCATGCCGTTGATGAGAGTGGACTTGCCAACGTTGGGAATGCCGAAAATCAATACGCGCAGGGGTTTGTCTATGCCGTTTCTGCCGGGCAGCATTTCGCGGCAGGCGCGGGTGATTTTGGCTGTGGCGTTGTTGTCCGAGGCGTCGAGTGCGAGAGCGCGGGTATCGGTTTGGGCGTTGTAGTGCGAGAGCCAGACGGCGGTGCGTTCGGGGTCTGCCAAATCCTGTTTGTTGAGGATTTTGAGTTTGGGTTTGCCGCGTGCAAGTTGTGCCAGTAGCGGGTTTTCGCTGGAGGCGGGAAGACGTGCGTCCAACATTTCAATCACCATATCAACGCTTTTGATGCGTTCGGCAATGGCTTTTTTGGCTTTGTTCATATGACCGGGAAACCATTGTATGGCCATAGTGTTTTCCTTTGTCTTGTGTTTTCGGTGGGCTTGGCAATGTGCTGCGTGCGGATTGCGTTGGGAAACGGCGTGCCGAATTTTCAGGCAGCACAGTATAGCAAAGGGAAGGAATGCAGTCAGGTTGTCGATGGTTCGGGGATTTATTTTCTTTGAAGTTTATGTAAAATGCGGATGCTTATGCTGCTGTTTTTTAACGGCGGCATTTGGGATGTGTGGATGCGGCGGCAGGCGGTAAGGCTTGACGGCCGGATAAGCCGGGTGGTAATAAGATATTCCGACTGCAGGGAGCGTGATAATGGAGATATTGCTATTTGTCTTTTTGGGCGTGTGTTTTGCCTTGTTGGGATATCAGCAAGAGGTGTTGCTGTTTGCCGCTGTGGTTTATTTGCTTTATCAAAATAAAGTGTTGCAGCAGCGTTTGGAGAAGCTGGAAACCCACCTGAAAGCCATGAGGGGTGTTGTGGCCCGTTATTCGGTGTCTGAGGCGAAATCCGAACCGGCAGACAGGCCAAATCGGGCGGCGGAAGCTTTTCAGGCGGCTTCTGTGGCCAAACAGGGCGGCGATGGCCGCGATATGGATATCCAAAGGCCGCAAGCGGTATCGGATATGCCGCCGCGTTTTGTTCAGGCAGCCCGTTCCGCCCATAGGGAAGACCATATGCCGGTTTCGGCCTTTCGGTCGGGATTGGAGAACAAAACGAAAAACGATGATACGGGCGGTTTTCAGGCAGCCCCGCCTGAGCCGTCCGCTTCTTTTGTGCAGGCTTCTGCCCGCGCTTCGGATACTGCAGCTTCCAATCCGCCAAGGCAGGTTTATAAGGTGAAAAGGCGCCGCGATGCGGAGCGGCAAAACGCGTCTAATCCGCTTTGGACATGGTTTTGGCACGGCAATCCTTTGTTGAAAACCGGCATGGTGCTGTTGTTTTTGGGCTTGGCGTTTTTGTTAAGGCTGGCGGCGGAATATGTTCATTTTCCGATTGAAGCGCGCTATTTCAGCGTTGCGGCACTCGGTGCGGCGGCGGTGTGGTCGGGCGGCAGGTTGGCCCGCAAACGCCGAACCTACGGATTGGCCGTGCAGGGCTTCGGTATGGCGGTACTGTATCTTACGGTGTTGGCGGCTTTGAGACTGCATCATTTGCTGCCTGTCTCCGTGGCGTTTGCCTGCTTGGTTGCGATTGTGGTTGCGATGATTGTTTTGGCGGTGCGCGGCGATGCTTTGATATTGGCGCAAATCGCTGCGGCCGGCGGTGTGGTTACGCCGGTACTGGTGTCCGGCAGCGGCAGCCATGTGGTGCTGTTTGCCTATTTGGCTTTGTTGAATACCGGTATTGCGGTAATCGCTTGGTTTAAATCGTGGCGTTCTTTAAACCTCATCGGTTTCGTGGGCACGTTTTTGATTGGTATGCTGTGGGGTGCGCGTGCTTATACGCCCGAACATTTTGTAACAACGGAGCCGTTTTTGCTTTATCACGCCGCTTTATACACTTGGGTGGTGTGGCGTTTTGCCTGCCTGAACGGGGAGAAAGGGCTGCCTGAAGCCGATAACGATGCGGATTTGGCTGCTTTGTGGCGACATGCGGTGCAATACGGCGTGCATATCGGGCGTTTGGACGCCGCACTGTTGTGCGGCACTGCTTTGGCGGCGTTTTCGCTGCAATACCGTATGGTGGCGGATATGCCTTATGGCGCGGCGTGGTCGGCATTGGCATTTGCGGCGGCCTATGCGGCGGTTGCCGTATTGGCGGTGCGACAGCCTGTTTTTCGGGCGGCGTGCGCCGTATTGGCGGCGGTTTTCTTTACTTTAAGCGTGCCTTTTGCTTTGAACGGGCAATGGACGGCGGCAATCTGGAGTTTGGAAGCGGCTTTGGTATATGCTTTCGGCACATATCTGCGCCAGCCGTGGTTGCGGCTCGGCGCGCTGTTGGTGGGCATCGTGGCGGCGTTGCTGCAATTGGCGCAGTACCATTGGTTTACTGATTCCTATCCCGTCCTGATGCAGGAAGTGTCCCGCGCATTGTGGACGGCGGCAGGCGGCGCGGTAGTGGCGGTATTGGGTCGCAACGGGGGTAAAGCGCTTTGGGAACAATGGTTGCGCGGTATATCGGTGGTGGCGGCGGGTGTGCATCTGATGCTGCTGCCGCTGTTGTGGCTGCCTGAAAACGGCGTATTCCCGGTATTGGCTTCGGTATTGGTGTTGTGGCCGCTTTGCCGCAAATATATCGGTGCGGCGGCAGAGGTGTTGTTGGCGGTCGGTTTGCTGCTGTTTTGTATGGTAGCTTGGTATCACTACCCTGAAATCCGGTATTTGCCGACCAACGATGCTTGGTCCGGTATACATAAGAGAGCGTATGGCTCTGCCGGAAGCCTGTACTGGCTGGCGGCGGCTGTGTTGATAGCTGCTGCCGCACGGCTGATGCAACGGCAGCGGTATTCGGATTTCGCCGCAATCAGTGCTTGGACTGCGGTGGCGGTATCGTGCGGCTTCGGATTGGCGGCTTTGTTGAATCTGCCTGTGCTGCCTGAAAACTGGGGTGCTGTGGTTTGGTTTGCGCTTTGGGCTGCTGTTGCGTTGATGTTGTCTTGGCGTCAGGGCGCGCAGGCGGCTTTGGCGTTCGGCGTGGTTTTCGCTTTGCTTTGGCAGCCGTATCCGCCCAATCTTGCGGTGTTGGCTGCCGCCACGCTGTTGAACTTCTGGATTCTGCGTTTGCAAAACGACCGTGCGCCTGCGTTTGTGCATGCTTTCGGTTTGATGTTGTTTACCGTTTTGTGGTTGCTTTTCATTACGGAGCATACCGGCCGCGTGTGGCATATCACATTGTCGGGTTTGGTATTGTGTACGGTATGGTATGCGTGTGCGTATGGCGGCCGTGCTTTATCGAAATGGCTGCGCCATTCCGCTCCGACCTACCGTCATTTTTGTGCGCTGGTTTTGGCGGCTTGGTGTGCCGTGTGGCTGCTTTATGCAAATGTTGTCGAGCCGTCTGCGCCTTGGCGGTATCTGCCCTTGCTCAATCCTGTGTTTGTGTTGGGTGCGGCGATGTGTTGGGCGGCGGCGGATACCCGCAAAGTTCCGCTTTGGACGGCGGGTGTGGCGGCATGGTTTGCCGTGAGTGCGGAGGTGTTGCGCGGCGGTTATTTTTTCGGCGGCATCGCTTGGAATTTGTCTGATTTGTTGTCGTCTTTTCCCCTTCAGGCAGCCTTGTCGGTGGTGTGGACGGCTATGGGCATTGCCTTGATGATTACGGGCAACCGCAGCCTGAACCGTTTGCGCTGGCAGGCAGGCGCGGCATTGCTGGGCTTGGTGGTGGCGAAACTGTTTTTTGTGGAATTGGCCGACAGCGGCGGCATTGCCCGTATTGTGTCGTTTATCGCGGTAGGGTTGATGATGGTGGCGGTGGGCTGGTTTGCGCCTGTGCCGCCGCACAATGAACAAGATGGATGATTGGAGAAGGATAAATGTATTTCAGGCAGCCTGTCGGGCTGCCTGAAAAGTTTGGGCTGCTGTGGCGTGGGGCGTTGATTGATCCCTGTCGGATAATGGGCGGTCATGTCTTGAATTAGGCATGGAGAATGCGGTGCGTAGGGACGAAATGCTTTGCTTACATAATTATTCTATTGAAATATCCCAATCCGGATTGGCGGCGCGGGTTTTGTCTAAATCGATGGAGTAGGGGACTTCTTCGGCGAGATAGGACAAACAGGCTTGATGTACTTGGCTGTTGCAAATCAATTTTTGGGTAATCGGCTGCGAACCCGAATAGACGGAAATCACACCGTGTTGCCGTAATTGTTCCTGCTCTTTTGGGGAAAAGCGGTCAAAAGTTTCCGCATCTATCAGGCAGGCTTGGCAGGATGCGCTTTCCAGTAATTTCTCTGCCGACAAATATCGGGCAAACATGAAATTGCTTAGGCTGAGATTGAGATTTTTAAAGTTTGCTTTGTGTAAAGCGGCATGGGCGAAATTTCCTTGATGTAAAGTGGATTTTGAAAAATTACCGTCACCAACGTTGGCACGGGAAAAATCTATGAGAGAAAGATGGGCATTGAGAAAAATGGCATAGTTTAGACGGGCATCTGCAAAGCGGGTGTTGTGTATATCAGAATAGGAAAAGTCGGTTTTGAAAAGTAGCGAATGGGAAAAATCGGCGTTCTCGATTGCGGTGTAGGTAAGTTTTGCGCCATGAAGTTTGGATTGAACAAAATCAGCTCTTGTGAAAAAGCCTTTGGAAGCATAGGATAAATCCGCCCCATTCAATTTTACATTTGAGAAGTCAAATCTTATCTCTTCATCAATACATTGCATTCCTTGCAATTGCGCAGTGCTCCAATCCTGTCCGCAAAATAGGGTTTTGGCCAGAATTTCTGTTTCTATTCCCTTCAAACCCAAATTCATGCCGCTTAAACAAATCCCCTGCAAAACTTCGGGGTGACGGTGCAATAAAGGCTTTTTATTGTATCCGCATGCCAATAAAACGCGTGTAATCGCTTGGCCTAGCGGGCTGTTGGCGCGTTGTTGCAATACGGTGATGAGATTTCGCCGTATGTCTGTGTCATCGGATTGCCGGAATGCTTGCAAGGCATCGTGCTGCAGCATTTCCCAAGCACAGAGCAGCAGATGCAGGGCGGGTTTTTCAAAATCGCGGCCGTAGTCGCCGTGATAGAAGGGCAGCAGATTATAGATGGCGGCGATTTGCAAACCGGTGGCACCGTCTTGTTTGGAAAAGGTGCAGGAAGATGTGTTGCTTGGAGCGGCAAGCTTATCGGTTGACTGGGCGGCATGGTTTTTCAGGCTGCCTGAAAAGGTTTCTGTATGCCGTGTTTGGGTGTGGTCGCTGAAATGTATGCCCATCACCCATTCGGAAATTTTTTGAAATTCTTTTAAATTGATGTCCTTGCTTTGGTTTCCGTCACGAAAACGCCATAGGGTAAACGCCACCGGTGCGGAAGCAAGCAAGATGATGCCTGTATTCCAGAAGTGTTGTGTGTTCGGGTATTCGTTCAGCTGCCAATGTGTGATAAGCGGGGGCAGCACCCACATCAGCCATTCCAGCAGGCACAGCGAGCCAATGAATGCGACACAGACCTGCACCGCGCGCGATTGCTTGGCCAGATGCGGATACAGCAGAAAAAAGGCGGGAAGCAGCAGCACGATTACCGCCTGCGGGGCGAGTAATGCGGAGAACAGGCCTGCGGCAAGGTGTCGGACGGTGTCCCGGTGGGCATAGGCCAGAGCCAACCACAACAGAAATGCAAGCGATAAAACCGCGGATTTCACGGGGCGTTTGGATAAGCGGATAAGCTGATTGGCTGCGTTGTCCGGCAACAAGAGAAAATGAGAGAGTAAACGTTTCATCTTTTGGTTTTTCATGCCGATTTCCTTCTTTCAGGCTGCCTGAAAATGATTCCGTCCGGGTTATTCCGTCCAACGGTTTCGGCGCAGTTTGTCGTCCGCGCTTTGCATGCGTGCCTGCAAAAGTTGCAGTTCGGGAGTCGGGCTGCCTGAAATCAATTGTCTGTTTTGAAATTCGGCGGTTTGCCCCTGGTGGATAAAGGCGCTGGTTTCGCCTTGGTTCAGCATCAGGGGAACGGGCGGGATGTCGGGGCGCAACAGGCTGCCGCCGAAGGTGTAAACCGCTTGTTCAATCCCCAAAATATCGGCAAAAGTGGGCAGCAAATCGTATTGGCTGGCCTGGCGGCTGTGGCGAACGGGTTGAGGCTGCGCGGGGTCGAATACAATCAAGGGAATATGGAAGCGTTCGTGTACGTCATGGCCGCGCACAGTGGTGTTCAGCGTGTGGTCGGCGGCAAATACGAACACGGTGTCGGCATACCACGGTTGTTTTTGCGCGTGTGCCATAAATTGCCCTATCGCCCAATCGCTGTATTTCAAGGTGTTTAAAAAGCCGTTTTCGCCTTTGCTTTCGTGCGGACGGATATGAAATTCCTTGCCGGGGTCGGTAAACGGTTCGTGGGTGGTGCCGGTAAACAAAAAGGCAAAAAAGGGTCGGCGCGGCTGTGCGTCCAATTTGTCGGCAAGCAGCATCAGCGTATCGTAATCCCAGCCGAAGGCGGGAGTGTCTTGTTCGTACCGGCGGCGCAGCGGTACATCTTCTTGTCCGTAATATTCCTGAAAACCCAATGCCTTGGCAATGCCGTCCATATGAAACGAGCGGCGTTTGGACGATTGCGCCATAATGGTGCGGTAGCCCTGTTTGCCCGCCAGTTCGGCGATGCGGCTGATGTTGTTGAGCTCCAATCCGAAACCAATCGGCTCGCGTTTTGGCAGGGCGGGTACGGACGTTAAGGCTGCCTGAATGCCGATGATGCTGCGCTGGCCTGCTGCGTAAAAGTTGTCCCACACTTGGCTTTGCCCCACCAGTGCGTCCATATGCGGCGTAGCGTGATAGCCTTTGCCCGCCAGCGCATCAATGTAGCGGTACGACCAACTTTCCAACAGGATAAACACGATGTTTTTCTTACCGCTTTGCGTGCTTTGCGGTTGGTAACGGAAAGGTTGTGGGTGCGCGGCGTGAAACGCCTGCATTTCGGTTTCGCCCAAATAATGAAGCGGTTTGACAAGGTTGCGGCTGCGCCATGCCTGGGCGCTGAGTAGAGTGCCGTTCAGGGCGAGATTGGCTTGTGCCTGGCCGTTGCCTGCAAACGCATCCACTGCGCTTAAGGGTTTGCCCTGAATGACCATGCCTCTCGCCAGAAAGATAATCATCAATAAAATCAAAAGATTTTGTAAACAAAGTTTTTTCAGGCTGCCTGAAACGTCTGCCGCAGCACCCGCTACCCACCGCCGCCATGCCCACGCCGCCATCGCGACTGCGGCTACGCCGCCCAGAGCTGCCTGCCAGCGCGACACTAACGCCATTTTCACTAAAATTTCCAAGTCTCCGCCGATATTGAACAATTCGCCGCCCATATGACGGTGTGCTTCGTCAAAGTATGCTGCGTCAATCACGGCCACCGCAAATGCCGTTGCCAATACCGCCGCGCATCCCCAAGCGCAAATGCGGCGCCATTTCGCCGTTTGCCAACGCGGCACCGGCAGCAACAGCAGCAGTAAAAACGGCGCGCATGCCAGCGCCGTCAATTGCCAGTCGAAACGCAAACCTATCCATAAGGTTTTTATCAGGGGTATATCTTTGAAATAATCATGATAAATGCCCCAGACTGCTAATCGTAGGGCGGTAAACATTGCGGCTGAAAATAGAAAAATCCGGATAATCATGTGAATGCTTTAGGTAGATGTAAGGAGGTGGTTGCAAGTGGGAAATAGGGCGGCACCGTATCGTGCGGTATAAACGTTAATACGTTTTGACCCGTGGTGTGAAATGGCGTTTTCAATCGTTAGGGATAAGAGTTCGAGCCTGTAACGCTTGGGCGGTGCGCATTTTACTACATGTACAGGAGAGCAACAGTTTATGCATTAAAGGTTTTATTTTGCGGAGTGTGCTATTTGTATCGGAATGGCGATGTGTGGATTTTCAGGCAGCCTGATGCGATAGGAGTCGTGCGGTTTGATTTTGTAGGATTGGCTATTCGGTATATCACGGACAAGTCGTTGATTACGTTAGTTATATGTCGTGAACGGGTGTGAATGCCTGCGTTGTGTGTTTGCGGGAGCAGTCCGATATCATGATGTTAACTTGCCGGATTTTTATACCGTATCTTTGTATTGGAGGCTGCCTGAAACTTTTCAGGCAGCCTGTTGCGTATTGCGAGATAGGGTGTGAGATAGGTTTGATTCGCAGCCGACTGCAAGATAACCCGTGTTCTTCATCAGATTGATAAACATGCATATTCATTTTATCAATACGGCATAGGCAGCCTGAAGAGTTTCAGGTCACTGCTGTTGGAATGAATTCGATCCAACGATAATCACGGTTTCAGCCGGCAAACTGATGTGCGCCTAAGGGTTTGCGTCCGAGAAGTGCGGCGAAATCGTTGTAGTCGGCACATGAGCCTTGTTGCAGCAGGCGGATGCTGTCGGGACTGAGAAAGCCGTTGCTCAAACAGTTGGTAATCGGCAAAAAAGGACGCAATAGCGGTAGGGGCAGCGGGCAAACTGCTGCTTTGGGTTTGCGGTGCAATGTTTGGCGCAGGGTGTTGAGATAGTCGGCAAGGCTGAGTGTTTCCGTGCCGGTCATATTGATAACGGTACCGTGTGCGGGGGGATTCAGACACAAAGCAGCCAAACCTTGCGCGATATCGTTTACATGTACGGGCTGCAACATAAATCGTCCGCCGCCGGGAAGGATGAAAAAAGGCAATTTTGCAAGTTGGATAAACAATTCGCAACTTGCTCCGCCGCGCCCGTACACTACGGAAGGGCGGGCGATGGCTGCCTGCAGGCCTGAATCCGAAACGGCTTGGTCGCCTCTGCCTTTGCTGCCTGTAAAGGCGATGGTTTCTTTGGCATCTGCGCCTAATGCGGAAAGCTGTATCCAATGTTTGACTCCTGCTTCATGGGCGCAACGCGCCAGCAGTGCGGGAGTATGGTGGTGCACGGTTTCCAGTACGTCGGTATGGCGGCTCATAATGCCCACGGTGTTGATAACAAGGTCTTGTCCCTGCATCAGGTTGCGCGCTTTGTCGGCATCGGGATGAAGAAAGTCGAAGTCGCGGTGAGATGGCGCGGTGATACGGCAGCCGTGTTGCTGCAAAATGTGTCGGGTATGTTTGCCGATAAAGCCGCTGCTGCCGAAAAAGAGAATGTTCATGATTGGTTGTCTTTCTGAAGTGTGCCGGTGGATAGTGATTTGATTTCCCGAACTTGTTTGCGTACCAAATATGCGAGTATCAGCAACAGGGTAAGGCCGCCGAACACTGCCCAGCGCAATGCGTACAGCAGATTATCCGCCAAGCTGCGTTCAAAGTTGGGGGCAAACAGCAAGACGCACAGCATGGGCGTAAACAATATCAGGCATAAATACAAACGTTGCCAAAATAATCCGCTGATTTCTTTAACTTCTTTTCTTTGGTCATCGCATATCAGCACCATAGCGTGCCGTAGCGGTACGCCCAATAAAAACCAGCAAATCAGGCTGATGCCGAGTGATACGGTGGTCATCAAAGCGAGAACGGATAGTGTATTCATGATATTACTCCTTGTGTTTTCGGATACTGCATGCGCCGTTTTCACAGCGCGGATGGGGCAGCAGCCATGCGGGAAAACGGTTGCGGTTGCGTGCAAAATACGGATAAATCCAATCGGAAAGCTGTTTTAATACAGGCAGTCCGCTGATTCGGAACAGTAACATGCCGTTGCTTAAACGGTGCATCAAGCGCAACGCATCCATGCCGAACAACATTTTGCCGTCTGCCGTGAGTATGTGCAGATAAGTCATGGCATCGGCGCGGCTGATGCCGTATTGTTCAAGCAAAGTTTCGTTGTCTTGAATGGGGACGGTTTCAAAATGTCCGCCGCCTTTGCGTTCGTGCAGCAAAGCCATTTCGCGTACGCATATCGGACACTCGGCATCGTAAAAAATGATATGTCGCTTCATGAGGTTTTTCCTGTTATGAAAAATGGGGAACCATGATGTTCAGGCAGCCTGAAAAAAGTGATGCTGCGTCAATGTATAACATCGTCTGCATATCCGGCGTTTCTATTTTTACGGGCAAACTGATGCGCCACTTTCGTTTCAGTATGATTCAGGCAGCCTGAAAAAAGTATGCATCCTTTTACAGCCTGTTTCAGGCAACCTGACTGTCAAATCGGTTTCATCACCATCAGAAAATACACCGCCACCATCGCGCAAAACGCAGGATAACCCAAGCATTCCCACCGCCTTGCATAAAGGAAATATTGCGGCGGCAAAGTGCTTGCGCCCTGTTGGTGCGCCGCATCTGCCAACTTCGCCATTTTTAACTGCAACCACACCACCGGCAACCAACACGCTCCCGCCAAAGCGTACAAGGCCAGCGTCAGCCAAATCCACGTTGCCGACCACGGCACGCCCAAATAGTGCGCCATCCATAAGCCCGACAAAGGTTGGAACACCACTGCCGGCGTGGTGAACCACCAATCCGCCTTAATCACCCATTTGGACACCACCGCCTGCGCCGCCACCGAACCGCTGCGGTTTGCCCAAAACAGATAAAACGCCGTGCCGAAACCCGTGCCGACCATCAGCACGGAAGACAAAATATGCAAGGTTTTCACCAGTAAAAAAGTATTCATCATGGCTCCTTGTTTGCGCAAAATAAAAACCACATCAACGCCATAACCGGCAAATTTTTCAACAAAGGCGCAAACGGGTGCAGCCAAAATTCAGGCAGCCTGAACGCAATCACCGCGCTGTATGCCGCCACCGTTGCCAACTGCGCCAACCAAAACCAACGGGCATGGCGTAAAGCACTGCAACAGCCGATGCCGAAGCATACGTCCAGCAGCGAAGCCGCCGCCAACAAGGGCATTTGCCACGCTTCCGCCACGCCGACCCGCGCCAGCAAATCCAAAGATGCCTGCCGAGCGGTCAAAATCGGTTGCAGTCCGCTCCACAGCCACAACATTCCCACCGAAGCGGGCAAATAAAACGGCATGGATTTTTGTTTCATTTTAAATTACCGTAATTTCTGTCAATACAGAAATAAAAGTTTAAAAAAATTGCCGTTTTCAGGCAGCCCGAGACGTTTCAGGCTGCCTGAAAGCATTAACGCAGCAGTTTCTGAATGCTTGCACCCAGTTTTAGCACTTTAATCATAACCGATGTAGGCAAGCGCAATATTTCATTGGTCCAAGCGGTTAGTGTGCCAATAAAATCATGTGTTTGGGTAATCCGTTGCTTGGCCGTTTCATTTTCGTGGGCAAATTCGGGGCTGTTCATCAATTCCTGCAAAAAATGCAAAGTAGGTTCGATTTCACGGCGTTGGCGCACTTCCACAATGGTGCGGAACAGTGTCCACACATCGGCCGAGGTAGTGAAATGGTCGCGGCGGTCGCCGAGAATATGCACGGTTTGCACCAATTGCAAATTTTGCAATTCTTTAATGCTGTTGGAGACATTCGAACGCGCCACACCCAAGGTTTCCGCAATTTCATCGGCGGGCAAAGGCATACCGATGATATACAGCAAAGCATGGATTTGCGCCACAGTACGGTTTACGCCCCACTTGGTGCCCATTTCGCCCCAATGCAGGATGAATTTTTCGGTAATAGGATTCAGTTTCATCATGCAGTTGATTTTATTATTGTCATTTATTTCTGTCAATAGTGAAATTTATATTTCTCGAGTATTGCAGAATTATTTTTGGAGAAATTGAATATAAAGGGGGTAAGTGGTTGTTAGAAATAATGTGATAGAAAAATTTTTTATTGAATTGCTGTGAGATATTTGTATAAATGGGTTTGGATTTGAAGCCGAACAATATATGGATATGGCGTTTGCTTGGATGGATATAGTATTGAATTCTACTGCTTATGAGTGTAAAGCATCATTCTTTCTTAAGATGTGGAAAATGTGGATGTAATTGATTAGCCGGGAATCCGCCTGACTGGCTTTATATGTGCAAACGAGTGCGGCATTCGCCAACAATAGCGTGTATCAGGTAGAAACCTCTAAAGTTTTCAATCGTCAAACGGCTGCAAAAACAAGGGCGGCACATATTTTACCAACCAAACGCCGTTGTCGCTCAAATAAAACGGCATTCCCGCCGCGTGCATCGCGCCCGCGCGGACGGTCAGCACCACCGCTTTGCCGTGGCGTTGCCCCACCTGCCGTGGGGTTTCGGCATCGTGCGACAAATGCACATGATGACGGCTGCCTGCCAATAATCCTTGTTTTCTTATTGAAGGTATAAATTGCTTTGCAGTGCCGTGATATAGGTATTTCGGAGGTACGGCTGCGGTATGTCTTAGCGAGACTTGCGCGGTAGAGTGTCCCTGTGCGGCGCGGATACGCCCGCCGCACGGCGATAGCGTGAAGCGTTTTTTATTATTCTCGGCAATCACTTGAAATAATTGTTCGCGACTGATGGTACGGCCGTGCAAGGCTGCCTGAAACAATAAAGTGTTTATATCGGCCCAACCATCGCCATCCAGCGTGATGCCGATGCTTTCGGGGTGGTGGCGCAAAATATAGCTTAGGAATTTGCTGATTTTAATCAGTTCTGTATCCATAAATTCATCGGGAAGAGTTTCCAAGCCGTGTCGTTATTTCCGCACAGGCAGGAATCTAAGATTGGAATCAAGATAAAAGAAGTTATGGGAGCGGATTTCTGTCTGGGTGGCAATCACTCCATTTTTTGTGTTTTTCAGCTCAATCATGACCAAATCTAGGCTTTCGGCAGGGTAACGCCCGTCTGCCCCATATACTTGCCCTTGCGGTCTTTATACGAAGTTTCGCAGACTTCATCACTCTCAAAAAACAATACCTGCGCCACGCCCTCGCCCGCATAAATTTTCGCCGGAAGCGGCGTGGTATTGGAAAACTCAAGCGTAACAAAGCCTTCCCATTCCGGTTCAAACGGCGTAACGTTCACGATAATCCCGCACCGCGCATAAGTGGATTTGCCCAAACACACGGTTAAGACATTGCGCGGAATACGGAAATATTCCACCGTCCGCGCCAGCGCAAACGAATTGGGCGGAATAATGCAAAAATCGTCCTCCACCGTAACGAAATTGCGCGTGTCAAAATTTTTCGGGTCCACTATCGTGCTGTTGATATTGGTAAAAATTTTAAACTCGTTGGCGCAACGGATATCGTAGCCGTAGCTGGACGTGCCGTAGGAAATAATGCGTTTGCCGTTTAACTCCTTGATTTGCTTCGGCTCAAACGGCTCAATCATGCCGTGCTGCTCGCTCATGCGGCGAATCCAACGGTCGGATTTGATGCTCATGGCTGTGTCCTTTGCGTTTCAGGCAGCCTGCGGGCGGTTTTTACCGTTTGCAGGCTGCCTGAAAGATTTTACAATTCAATGCCTTTTAACTTGGCAACGGTGTTGATGTCCTTATCGCCGCGCCCCGACAAATTCACCAACACCGCTTGGTTTTTGTCCATTTCCGGCGCGTGTGCCACCGCCCACGCCAGCGCGTGCGAACTTTCCAGCGCGGGAATAATTCCCTCATATTGACACAACAAATCAAAGGCTTCCAGCGCGGCATCATCGTTGGCGGCGGTGTATTCCACCCGCCCGATGTCGTGCAGATGGCCGTGTTCCGGCCCGATGCCCGGATAGTCCAAACCGGCGGAAACCGAATGCGTACCAAGCACTTGCCCGTGCGCGTCCTGCATCAGATAGCTGCGGAAGCCGTGCAACACGCCAAGCGGCGCACCGGAGCTGATGGGCGCGGCATGGTCGGCGGTGTGCGTGCCGCGCCCGCCCGCTTCCACGCCAACCAAGCGCACGTTTTGTTCTTGAATATACGGGTAAAACAATCCGATGGCGTTGGAACCGCCGCCCACACAGGCAACGGCAACGTCAGGCTGCCTGCCGATGGCGGCGAGCATTTGCTCTTTGGCTTCGTTGCCGATAACGCATTGAAAATCCCGCACCATTTCCGGATAAGGCGCGGGGCCGGCCGCCGTGCCGATGATGTAAAAGGTGTCGTCCACGCGGGCGACCCATTCGCGCATGGCTTCGTTCATCGCGTCTTTGAGGGTACGGCTGCCGCTTGCCACGCTGACCACATTCGCACCGAGCAGCTTCATGCGGAACACGTTGGGGGCTTGGCGTTGAATGTCGTCCGCGCCCATATACACATGGCATTCCATGCCGAAACGCGCGGCAACGGTGGCGGTGGCGACACCGTGCTGTCCCGCGCCGGTTTCGGCGATGACGCGTTTTTTGCCCATGCGTTGCGCGAGCAGGGCTTGGCCGATGGTGTTATTGACTTTGTGTGCGCCGGTGTGGTTCAAGTCTTCGCGTTTGAGCCAGATTTGTGCGCCGCCCAAGTGCGCCGACAGACGCGCGGCGTGGTAAACGGGGCTGGGGCGGCCGACATAGTGCGCCAAATCGCGGCGGAATGCCGCCCAAAATTCGGGGTCGTTTTTGGCGGCGCGGTAGGCGGCGGATACGGCTTCCAGCGCGGGAATCAGGGTTTCGGCGGCGAACGTGCCGCCGTGTTGCCCGAAAAAGCCGAGCGGGTTGGGTTGTTGATAACTGTTCATAAGCGGAGCGGATATAGTGAAATGGAGCTGGGATTGTAGATGATGCCGCATTGACTAACAAGAATTTACGTATGGGCGGCATGATTCATGTGCTTTGTCTTATGAAAAGCGGGCTGCCGGTATTGGTAATACGGCAAAGCACATTGGGATTGTGTATAGTTGATGTGATTTCTTGTTCATGCACGGCAGCAAGCCGAAGACTGTATGCCCAAGTAAGGAGAGCTAATTTCGTATGAAAAATAAAGCGCATCAACTATAGTAATCAGTTTATCAGCTTGAAAAATAGGCTGCCTGAAAGGTTTCAGGCAGCCTATTGTAGGTTTGGGAATGTGGAAGTATCCGTTATTCCGGTATGACTATGGATTGTAGTTACTGTTGCATATCGGAGTTTATCCGGCTTTTGCTACGCTGACTACGGCGGCGCGAATCAAGCGTCCGTTTAGTGTGTAGCCTTTTTTCAGAACATCTACGATGGTTCCAGCCTCTTGTCCGCTTTCTACTTCGCGCATCACTTCGTGGCGCAAGGGGTCGGGTTTGCTGCCTTTTTCTACGGCGATTTCTTCGATGCGTACTGCTGAAAATGCTTTCAATACTTCGTTTAAGGTCATGCCGACCCCCATTTTCATGGCTTCGAAATTGCCGCTTTGGTCTGCCAGCGCCATATCCAGATAGTCTCTGACGGTGAGCATGGCCTGTGCAAATTCACGCACGGCTTTTTGTTTGGCTTCTTCTTCCCGTTGCGGGATAACCCTGCGGGCGAAATCCTGACGGGTGGCGGCATGGCGCAATTCTTCTTCTTGAAGCTGTGCTTGCAGTTCGGCAATTTTTTCTTGCAGGCTTTCTAGGGTGATTTCTTCTGTTTCGGCGGGGATGTCGGTTTGAATGTCATCGGACGGATTGTGTTCGGTCATTTTCGGCTTTCTTTTAAAGGGGAACATGAACTTTTCTCAATATGGGTTGGCGGGCGTTTTTTTCAAGTGGGCGGCGGTATGGTGAAATATTTTACGGCAGATGGGGACGGAAATAAATTTTTCTTATCAAGATGCTATGTGTAGACTGTGTCGGCGGCGTTTTCAGGCTGCCTGAAGATTCCGGTTTGAAAAATAGGCGGAGGGTTGGAATCCTCCGCCTGGCGTTCGGGTGAAAACGTTTAGAGCCTGGTCAGATTTTTGGCAACGTCTCTTACCAATCGGCGTGCCAACGCTAACGTGCCGTGTGATTTGCTCATCACAAAGTAAATGAACACGCCCTCCATATGCGGGCAGGGCATCAGGATATGGTATTGCGTTTCCAGCGTAATCAGAAAGTCTTCGATGCTTTCGTTGATATTCAGAGCTTTCATGATTTTTTGTTTGGCGTGGTAAAGGTCGGTATTGCCTGCGGAAGCGTATTCCAAATCGATACCGCGTCCGTCTCCTTCCAGCATCAATCCGCTTTCCGAGTCTACGATGGATGTTGCGATTGCGCCTTCAATATCCATAATTTGTTGGACGGCTTGTTTTAAGTTTAAATCTGACATGGTTTACTCTCAAGGAAATAGTTTTGTTAATGTACGTGAAACGCGGCGGCGATTATAGCAAGTACGCCAAGGCTTGTCATGTTCTCTTTTTGGAGCTGGATTGTATTTCAACTGATTGATAATAAAATCACTCCTTGTTGTCCGGTATGTTTTCTTGAGCGGACAGGTGTTGCGAGAATGTTAACAAATCGTTAAATATCAGAGTGTTTTCAGGCAGCTTGTCGGCGTCTTTTTCCAGCGTGGCGAGTCCTTTGCCTGTTTTCACTAACACGGGTTTGCCGCCTACTGCGGCGATGGCTTGCAAATCGCGCAGGCTGTCGCCCACCATCCAAGTTTCCGTGGCGTCCGCACCGAAACGGTCGAGTATGTCCAGTACCATGCCGGGTTTGGGTTTGCGGCAATTGCAGCTGTGGTCTGCGGTGTGCGGGCAAAACCAAATACCGCTGATGGCGCCGCCTGCCTGTTGCACCAGTTTGTGCATTTTGGCGTGCATTTCGTTTAAATCCTGCATGGTGAAATAGCCGCGTGCCAAACCGGATTGGTTGGTGGCTACGGCCAGGGTGTAGCCTGCTTGCGTGAGCAATGCGACGGCATCCATGCTGCCTTCCAGCGGTATCCATTCGTCAACGGATTTGACGAATTCGTCACTGTCGCGGTTAATCACGCCGTCTCTGTCTAAAATAATCAGTTTCATTTCATTCCTAATGTGTTCATGGCAAAGTTTTTCAGGCAGCCTTTGATGCTGCGGATAATCACGCTGACGGTTTTGGGTTTGAGAAAATCGGCTTTTTCGATGCGGATGGTGCTGTCTAGTTTTTCCAATGCTTCCAAAACGAAGGTCGGACGCGCATGCAGTACGCGCAGGCCGGCGTGGCGTTCGAAATACAGCCAATCATCGGCACTGACACAAGGCGGAGAGTTGATGCCGAGCAGTTTTGCCGCGCCTTGTCGGGTAACGATATAAGCCACTGTCCCGCAGCCGTATTGTTCCCAAGGCGTACCGAAAGATAGGGATTCGCCTGCAATATCGAGGGCGGCTCGCTTTTTGACGGGAATGCGGCGGTAGTAATACGGTAGTTGGTGGCTCAGGGTTTTAACGTATCCGAGTATTAAAACGTCAAAAGGGTATTGCGACTGCAAGTTGTTGAGTACGGATTCGTCCAATAGCGGAGCGGGGTTGCGCAGGAATACGGCATCGTCTTCCAAAATGAGTGCGTAGTTTTGCTGCTGCTCTGTGATGCTTCGGTAGATGTTGAGATGGCTGAGGGCGCAACCTAATTCGCCGCGGGTGAGATAACGCTGTTTTTTGCGTGGTTTGCGCTCGGGCAGCCGCGACAGGTTTTTGATTTCCTGTTCGTCGGTTCGGCGCATATCCACGGCATCGGTGTGTATGGCCTGCAATCCGAAACGGCTGCATTCTTGTCGGATATGTTCGCGGCGCTCGGTTTCGCCGGCAAGTGAAATGGTGTAGATGGGAATCATGGTGTCGGCAGGAGAGTTAGGGGAAGGGGACGGCATCGCGCAGCAGGCTGCCTGAACGGTCTTTAGCGGACAGGACGGGATTGTCTAAAGGCCATGATATGCCGATGTCGGGGTCGTTCCAGATGATGGTTTGTTCGGATTGCGGGTGGTAATAATCGGTGCATTTGTAAACCACGTCGGCAGTTTCGGTCAAGACGCAAAAGCCGTGTGCAAAGCCCGGCGGAATCCACATTTGCAGGCGGTTGTGTGCCGATAGGATGTGTCCGACCCAATGCCCGAAAGTTGCAGAGCTGCGGCGCATATCCACGGCAACGTCAAATATCTCTCCGCCGATGCAGCGGACCAGTTTGCCTTGAGGCCGAACCAGTTGGTAATGCAGTCCGCGCAACACATTTTTTTCGGACGTGCTTTGGTTGTCCTGAACAAAGCGGTAATCGCCGACATGCTGCCTGAAAAGGTCTTCGCGGAAGGTTTCCGAAAAACTGCCGCGCGGGTCGCAAAACAGGTTCGGCTCTATCAGTTTGACATCGGCAAGGGTTGTGGCAACGATGTTCATACCGTTTCCTTGTTTTGTTTGTCCCAGAGCATGCGCGGGTCGAAAAAGTAGGCCGACAGCATGGTCAATACCACAACCAGACAGAAATAAACCGCAGCGGGGCCGGGTGTTACCCGTGCCATCGGCGTGTGGAAAGAAGTCATTAAAATGATGATGACGAAAATATCAATCATCGACCATCTGCCTATGGCTTCGGTGATGCGGTATTGCCATGACAAAATATGCGCATCGGCGGATAAACGGTATTGGGTACACAACATCAATAAAGACAATGAAATAATCTTTAAAACAGGCACGGCCACGCTGGCACTGAAAATAACGGCCGCAACCAATTTATCGCCTTTGTGCCACATATAGACAACGCCGCTTAAAATCGTACTGGTTTCTGTTTTAACGGGGTTTTCCGTAATCATAATGGGTAATAAGTTGGCAGGCAGATAGAGCAGGGCAGCGGCAATCAGAAGGTAAAGCGAGATTTTCAGGCTGTGCGGGCGGCGTTGGAACAATTCCGAACCGCACACGCCGCAATGTATTTCCGTCAGCGGGCGGAAATGCAGGCAGTGCGAACAGCAAACCGTATTTTCGGCTGCCTGAAACACGGGAAACTTGCGGATTTTGACGAACTGGCGGTATGTCCAATGTTCGGATACCGCCAAAGAGGTACGCAATAACAGCAACGCCCATGCAGGCATCAGCCAAAATGCCGCGCCGAAATGCACTTCCGCTACTTCTTTGATTTTAATATAGGCAACCAACATGGAAATGAAAAACACATCCACCATAATCCATTGCCGCAATCGGGTAATCATTCTGACCGCGCCGTGGACAAACGGCCAATTGCGGCGCACGGATAAAGCAAAATAGCTGTATAAAACCAAAAGTAAAAACAGCAGCGGCGTGCCGAAAGTCAGGAATAACATGGTTAAAGCCATGAAGCTCCAATTGTCTGCCAGCAGCCAGTAAACCATTTCAGGCAGCGACAGCGGCGCATAAATGCCGCGCGCCTGAACGGTTACGAAAGGTTGGCTGTACACTAAGAGCATGAGTATCAAGGCGGCTGAAGCACAGGCAAAAACCGTGGAAAACGGCTGGTTTTCGATGTGTACCAAATGGCGGCCGCAACGGGGACATGCCGCTTTCTGCCCGCGTTTGAGCTTCGGCAGCGACACGCGCAAACCGCATTCCGGGCAGTCCGCATCATGTGCGGGCAGCTTGGTGGTGATGTGCGGCTCTTGTGATGCAGGTTGCCTGAAAGTAGAGGAGGTGGAAGCGGGCATGATTGAAACGGTGGCGAAACGGTTGATAGATGGAATAGGGTTATTTTAAATAGTTTGGCTGCCTGAAGCCGCCTGATTCGGCAGAGTAGGCTTGGTTAATCGGTTTTTCCGGTAAGGAGGTTTTGGACAAACTCTGCTGTGCGGCGAGTATATCCGGTTTGTCTATGGGTTTCCGATTTGAATTGGAAGCCACAGAACTTAATCCCGCGCTTTTCATTATTATTACCAACTTCGATATTTACCAACCTCGATACTGCGCTTTTGAATTTCCGCTTGAGTCATTGTCATAACGTTTGGCCTTTGCTGTATCTTTGAGTGAAGAACAGGAACGGTTTTCGCCGTCCGTATGATTCCAACTGCCGAATCATAGTGCAGGTGAGCTTGTAAGCAGTTGCAAAATCAGGAAAATAAATCTAATCAAAGTAGGCTTAGGGCGAGATGCTGCTTGTATTGTCGGCAGTTATTGTCGGTAGTGCGGTAAATGGAATAGGTGTTATTTTGTTCGATGCGGCGGATTATGCCGCGATGAGTATATGGATAATAAACGTTGATTTCCATAGATGCGCATACATGCCGTAAGTTTTTACCGTATTCCGATAAGCCTTCGTTTCATACAAGCTGCCGTTGAGCCATCAAACCGTTACGCATTCTAACACAATGAAAACATTCGATACGCCGCTTCGACATAAACAATCAGGCTGCCTGAATTTCAGGCAGCCTGATGCAATATTGGGTGCTTGTTTAATCGGCAAACTGTTTTTTCAAACGCTCGCGCCGCTCTTGCGCTTCTACCGATAAAGTGGCGGTGGGACGCGCCAAGAGACGTTTTAAGCCGATGGGTTCTCCGGTATCCAAGCAGAAACCGTAATCGCCTTGGTCGATATCGCGCAGGGATTTTTGGATTTTGGACAACAGCTTGCGCTCGCGGTCGCGCGTTCTCAGTTCCAATGCGTATTCTTCTTCTTGTGAGGCTCTGTCGGCGGGGTCGGGAGCCAATTCGTGGTCTTGCAGGTGGCCTGTGGTTTCGTCTGCCCGTTCGATGAGCTCGTCTTGCAGTTTGCTTAAAAGTTCGCGGAAAAATTCCAAATGGTCTTCGTTCATGTATTCGCTGTCCGGACCATTCCAATTCAAAATATCTTGTTCGGTCAGTTTCGCCATGTGTGTGTCCTTTTTTGTGTGGGTTGCGGTGTGTTTCGGCCGACAAAACCTGTGAATTATAGCATGTTTTTTCTGATTGGGGAGTGCGGCGGGTTGGTAGGAATCGCGCGACGGTTGACAGTGTATGGGTGCGTGTTCGGCACTATTGCGTGCGGAAAAATGCTTATCTGCAAGAAAAAGCATCGGGCGCTCAACTGTTCAGGCAGCCTGAAACGCATATGCCCGCAAATATTCATGCAGGGAGACGGTCGGTTTAATGGGAAAGACAGGGAAAGGCTGTTTTTTAGAAAGTCGGCCGGCGGCAGTATCGGCCCCGCACGGATTGATGTGCAACGACTTCATCGGGCAGGGCGATATTTCATTACCGTTTGTTTAATTTTGCCGACAGCCAGTTGCCTGCCGTTTGGATAATGATAACCAGCGCGGTCAAAATCAGTACCACTGCCATCATCACATCGGGCATATAGCGTTGGTGCCCGTAGCGAATGCCCAAATCGCCGATGCCGCCGCCGCCGATAAGTCCTGCCGCCGCGCTTTCGCCCAAAATGGCAATCATGAGAATGGTAATGCTCAATACCAATCCGGAACGCGCTTCGCTCAACAGCACTTTGAAAATAATGGTAAACGGCGATGCCCCCATTGCTTGTGCCGCTTCCACTACGCCGCGCGGCACCTCTTTCAGATTTTGTTCCACTAGACGGGCAAAATAGAAGCTGGCGGCAATGCTTAAGGATACGGACGCCGCCAAAGGTCCGAATGAAGTGCCGACAATCATGCGTGTGAGCGGCATCAGTACAATCATTAAAATCACAAACGGAAAAGCACGCATAAAGCTGACTATCCAGCTTAAACTGCGGTTAATCGGAGCGTGTTCAAAAATCTGTCCTTTGCCGCTGGTAAACAGCCAAATGCCGAGCAGTCCGCCTGCCATGATGCTGAAAGCGGCCGATACGCCTACCATAGTCAGCGTCTGCCACAGTGCGGCTTGGAAGTCGGGGAGCAGTTTTTGGATGTTGTCAAAGTTCATGGTGCAGATTCTTATGTGGTTTTTTGTTTCAGGCAGCCTGAAAGCTGTTGTGGGAGATTGAATCAGGCTGCCTGAACGGTTAATCGTCTCGCAGCAGCTCTTTACCGACTTCGGATTGAGCCAAAATCACGCCGTTTCTGACCTCCGCCACTTCCAGCAGTTTGCCGTGGTGCAGCAGCGCGGTGCGTTGGCACAGACGGCGGATAACGCTCATTTCGTGGGTAACGATGACGATGGTTACCTTGAAACGTTCGTTAATATCTTTCAGGCAGCCTAAAACGCTGCGCGTGGTAATCGGGTCGAGTGCGGAAGTCGGTTCGTCCGCCAGTATCACGCTGGGTTTGGGGGCGAGAGCGCGGGCGATGCCGACCCGCTGTTTTTGTCCGCCGGAAAGCTGGGCCGGGTAATGTTCCGCGCGTTCGGTAAGGCCGACAACCTCCAAACATTCGCTAACGCGCCGTTTGATATCGGTTTCATTCCAGCCTGCAATTTCCAAGGGAAAAGCAACGTTTTCGGCTACGGTACGGTTGCTGAGCAGGTTGAACTGTTGGAATACCATGCCGATGCTTTGGCGCGCCTGCCGCAGTTTGGCTTCGCTCATGGCAGTAAGCTCTTGATTATCTAGAAATACTTTTCCCGTGTCGGGGCGTTCGAGCAGGTTAATCAGGCGCAACAGTGTGGATTTGCCCGCGCCGGAATAGCCCATCAGGCCGAAAATCTCGCCTTCCCGTATGGTAAGGCTGGTCGGCTCTACGGCGGCAAACCACGTTTTATCGCGGTTTTGGAAACGTTTGGAAACATTGTCCAAAATAATCATAACGGTTCTTCCAAAGAAAACAGCCCGCAACGGCTCAATGCTGCGGGCTGGGGTGTTTATCCGGCTTAGCTGTGTTGGGAAACGCGTCCCCCATGCCCGCAAGCCATGCAAATCGGCAGCAATATTCAAGAGCCGAGATTTAACCTGAAAAAGCAGTATGATGTCAAGATAGTGCGTAGTTTATTTGCGTAGCGACAGGTTGCGCGGGCGTGATGGGGATATTTGCATTATTTTTGACATAAAACAGCTTGATACGCTGTTCAAAACGAAAAAATCACGTATAATCCGCACGTTTTGTTTTCAGGCAGCTTTAACCGGTTTAAGGCTGCCTGAAGAACTGTTTTAACCGTCCGCAAGCCAAGGGTGCGGATGATTTGTCCAACGCTTACCCCGCACGCCTTGGCGGTGCACAAGAAAGCAAATCCCATATGGAAAATTTTGCCCAACTGCTGGAAGAATATTCAGCATCGCAAGAAATGACCCACGGTGAAGTCATCACTGCCGAAGTGGTGGATATTACCGATAAATTCGTTGTTGTAAACGCCGGTTTGAAATCTGAAGCGTTGATTGATATCTCCGAATTCAAAAACGCCTTGGGCGAATTGGAAGTGAAAGTCGGCGATTTCGTTACCGTAACTTTGGAATCCGTAGAAAACGGCTTCGGCGAGACCAAATTGTCTCGTGAAAAAGCCAAACGCGCTGCCGACTGGATTACTTTGGAAGAAGCCATGGAAGACGGCGTGATTATGTCCGGCGTGATTAACGGCAAAGTCAAAGGCGGCCTGACCGTGATGATTAACAGCATCCGCGCTTTCCTGCCCGGTTCTCTGTTAGACGTGCGCCCCATTAAAGATACTTCCCACTTTGAAGGCAAAGAAATTGAATTCAAAGTGATTAAACTGGACCGTAAACGCAATAACGTTGTTGTTTCGCGCCGCGCTGTTTTGGAAGCGACTTTGGGCGAAGAACGCAAAGCCCTGATGGAAAATCTGCAAGAAAACACCATCGTTAAAGGTATCGTGAAAAACATCACCGATTACGGTGCGTTCGTTGATTTGGGCGGTGTGGACGGTTTGTTGCACATCACCGATTTGGCATGGCGCCGCGTGAAACACCCCAGCGAAGTGCTGGAAGTGGGTCAGGAAGTGGAAGCCAAAGTTTTGCGCTTCGACCAAGACAAACAGCGTGTGTCTTTGGGCTTGAAACAATTGGGCGAAGACCCGTGGAACGGTTTGGCCCGCCGCTATCCGCAAGGCGCGCGTTTGTTCGGCAAAGTATCCAATCTGACCGATTACGGTGCATTTGTCGAAATCGAACAAGGTATTGAAGGTTTGGTGCATGTTTCCGAAATGGACTGGACCAACCGAAATGTTCACCCGAGCAAAGTCGTGCAATTGGGCGATGAAGTCGAAGTGATGATTTTGGATATCGACGAAGACAAACGCCGCATCAGCTTGGGTATGAAACAATGCCAACCTAATCCGTGGCAGGATTTCGAAGCCAATTACAATAAAGGCGACAAAATCAAAGGCGCGGTGAAATCCATTACCGATTTCGGCGTATTCGTCGGCCTGCCCGGCAATATTGACGGTTTGGTACACTTGTCCGACTTGTCTTGGAGCGAAAGCGGCGAAGAAGCTGTGCGCAAATATAAAAAAGGCGAAGAAGTGGAAGCCGTTGTATTGGCAATCGATGTGGAAAAAGAACGCATTTCTTTGGGTATCAAACAGCTTTCGGGCGACCCCTTCGGCAACTTTGTCAGCGTAAACGATAAAGGTGCAGTAGTTAAAGGTGCCGTGAAATCCGTTGAAGCCAAAGGTGCCGTCATTGCTTTGGCAGACGAAGTCGAAGGCTACCTGCCCGCTTCCGAGTTTGATAGCGAACGCGTAGAAGATTTGACTACCAAACTGAAAGAAGGTGATGAAGTAGAAGCCGTGATTGTCAGCATCGACCGCAAAAACCGCAGCATCAAACTGTCGGTGAAAGCCAAAGACGCAAAAGACAACCGCGAAGCTCTGAATACTGTGAATTCGGCATCGGCCGCCAATGCGGGCACAACCAGCTTGGGCGATTTGCTGAAAGCTTCTTTGGGTAAAAACTAAGGTATCGGCTTATGACTAAATCAGAGTTAATGGCACGTTTGGCCGAGGTGTTTTCCGAAAAACACGTGGAGAGCCAATTGCAGTCAAAAGACATTGAATACGGTGTTAAAGTTTTGATTGATACGATGACCCGTTCATTGGCTAAAGGTCAAAGGATTGAAATCCGTGGTTTTGGCAGTTTTGATTTGAACAAACGCCCGCCGCGTATTGGCCGCAATCCTAAAACGGGCGAGAGAGTGGAAGTGCCTGCCAAACAGGTTCCCCATTTCAAACCGGGCAAAGAATTGCGCGAACGTGTAGACCAATCTGCTAAATAAGTGATGTGTCAGAATATGCCTGACATCTGATGGGTAAAACCGTATTACTGGAGACAGTGATGCGGTTTTTTTATTGGATAAAAGATTAATTGTATGCAAATCATTACATATTGATTTCTAAATATATTCCTATGTTTAGAAATAGCTGCTCCGTTTTTAAAAAAGATTGATGTTGCAATGTGATTTAATAAAAATAATACATATTCCCAAAAGTTTATTGTAAATTCCGATTGGAATTAAATATTTTTACACAATCGTTTATTAGTGATATCAATCAAATCTTACAACGCGGCTTTCAAAATACAACATTATTTTTGCAATAAAACATCGAATGAGTTGTATCGGAGTTAATGGGTTGTGTATTGGTTTGGTAGGATTGTGTATGAAGGCATTGACCGAAAGAATTATTTTGTCGTTTGGCCAATTTTATTTTGGATATATTTTTTTACCGTGTTATCCGTTTATTTGTTGATTACTCTTGTAAGCGGATTAATATATTTTAAACAGGCTGCCTGAAAATGTTTTCAGGCAGCCTGTTTAAAATCTTGAATTATTGGTTTTGTTCTATCATTTTAATCAATTCATCAGCGGGGAGATAGCCGCTGTGGATTTTGCCGTTGGGGAAAACCATAGTAGGCGTGCCGTTGAATCCAAGGCGTTCCCCTAAAGCCATAGTTTCTTGCAATGGATTTGGGCATTCGCTGACTTGCGGCGGTGTTTTGCCCTCGCGCATATATTGTGTCCATGCCCGTACAGGGTCGTTCTGGCACAAAATCTGTATGCTTTTACGCGGTGCGTCGGGGTGGAAGGACAAAGGCATCATGAAGTTGTAGATGGTAAGGTTGTCGGTTTTTGAGAACTCACGTTCCAAACGGCGGCAGAAAGGGCAGTCAATATCGGTGAACACAGCTACCTTGAGTTTGCCGTTGCCTCGCACTTCGGTAATGGCTTTATCTAGCGGCAGAATGCCGAAGTCCAATTTATTCAGTTCTTGTGCACTTTGTGCGGTAAGGTTGATATTTTGATGTAAATCGACTAATTCTCCTACGATAACGTAGCGGCCTTCGGCATCTGTATAGGCAATTTGCCGATCCGAGGTACTGATTTCATATAAGCCTTTTACGGGAGTGGGGGTGACGTTGGTAATTTTCAGTTGTCCGGAATAATGTTTTTCCAGATTTTGGCGGATGGTTTGTTCTGCATTGTGGGAATTGGGTGCAGGTTTGCCTGCTGCCGGTGTTTCACCGCAAGCGGAGAGGGAGAATAGGGAGGCTGCAAACCAGCCGATAATGCGGTATGAAATCATAATGCCTGTCTGTGGTGTTTGGAAAAGCGGAAATATAACCTAATTTTTATGATGAGGTATATTTAATTTTAATAGGGGTTGCAGGTTTGTTCTATCTCATGAAATAGTTGGGGAAATAAATGTGTTGCGATATCAAAACGTGCCTGTGTGGATTTTTAATAGCTTGCTGATTTTTAATTGGAATGGATGAAATCGAACATTGGTATTTGTGTGAATACTTAATGACGGCGACTCATTTGAATTCGTTAGGGTTTTTGTGATGAATTTATCTGGGACAAGAAAATTTTCAGGCTGCCTGAAATATCCCGACTGTTGATACAACAATTAGAATAAAAATATTCAGGCAGCCTGAAAACCGCTTTTAATACGGCATTAGCACTGCTTAACCGTGCAATGCGCGTTTATCTGCCGCCAAGCAGGCTTCGTGCAGCACTTCCGATAAAGTCGGATGGGCGTGAATGATGCGGGCGATGTCTTCGCTGCTGGCGGAGAATTCCAATGCGGTAACGCCTTCGGCCACCAGTTCGCTGACCATCGGGCCGACCATATGCACGCCTAAAATACGGTCGGTTTTCGCATCGGCCAATACTTTGACGGTGCCTTTGGCTTTGCCTAAGCCGAGCGCGCGGCCGTTTGCGCCGAAGCCTGAAGTCCCTTTTTTGTAATCCACGCCTTCGGCTTTGAGTTGCTCTTCGGTTTTGCCCACCCAGGCGATTTCGGGGTCGGTGTAAATTACAAACGGAATGCTGTTGAAATCGATATGCGGTTTTTGACCGGCAATGCGTTCGGCTACCGCCACGCCTTCATCGCTGGCCTTATGAGCCAACATCGGGCCGCGTACCACATCGCCAATCGCCCATACATTGGGCAGATTGGTGCGGCAGTCGCCGTCCACTTTGATGAAACCGCGTTCGTCTTTTTCCAAGCCGACTGCTTCGGCGTTCAAGCCTTGCGTATTGGGAATACGGCCGATGGAAACAATCAATTTGTCGAAGGTTTCGGTTTTGGCTTCGCCTTTAGCGGTTTCAAATTGAACTTGAACGCCTTTGGCAACATTTTTAATCTCGCCGATTTTCACGCCCAATTCGATATCCAAACCTTGTTCTTTGGTGAGATATTTGAACGCTTCTTTGGCGATTTGCTGGTCGGCAGCACCGAGGAAAGTGGGTGAGGCTTCCAAAATGCTGACTTTCGAACCGACACGGTTCCATACCGAGCCCATTTCCAAGCCGATAACGCCTGCCCCGATAATACCCAATTTGGCAGGTACGGCAGTCAGGTTTAACGCGCCTTCGTTATCCAATACATTCACATTGTCAATCGCAATTTGCGGCAGCGGGCGGGGTACGGAACCTGTGGCGATAATGACATGCTTGGCTTCAACCACACTTTTCGCACCTTTGTTATCCACTTCGATTTGATACAGTTCGCCGTTTTTGCCGACAAACGCCCCTTTGCCGTGAATGCTTTCGACTTTGTTCTTTTTGAACAGAAATGCAATGCCGCCCGTCAGCTTGGTAACGATATCGTCTTTACGTTCAATCATTTTGGCCGCATCGAAACTGACTTTGCCGACCGTAATACCGTGTTCGGCAAAGTCGTGTTGCGCAGCGTGGAAATGTTCGGACGACTGCAACAGGGCTTTGGAGGGAATGCAGCCGACATTCAGGCAGGTGCCGCCGAGCGCGGGAGCGTCGCCTGCTTTGTTAACGCCCGCATCGATACAGGCGGTTTTAAAACCAAGTTGTGCGGCGCGGATGGCGGCGACATATCCGCCCGGGCCTGCGCCGATTACGACAACGTCAAATTGGGACATTTTGGATTCCTTTGTCAAACAGTAAAAAGCACGTTGTGTGCCATACGTTCTCATTTTAATACACATTGTCTGTGGCGTTAAGTTTTCTTAATCGCCGGTAAAAATATGCTATATTTCAGGCTGCCTGAAAGCTCGGCAATACGGCTTTTGCAGGCATTTCTACTGTTAAGGACGGCCGTAATGGGCGGTTATCCGCTTAGTTTATTTTGGACGGGATAAAATGAATCCTTGGATTTTGTTATTTATTTCAATTGCCGCTGAAATTTGCGGTACAACAGCCTTGAAATACAGTAACGGTTTCACCAAATTCTTACCAACCGTTGCAGCATTGGTTGCTTTTGGTTTTGCCTTTTATCTCGTCTCAATCGTTTTTCGCACGTTGCCTGTCGGTTTGGTATATGCCGTTTGGTCGGGGGCGGGTATTGTTTTGACCGCCGTGGTTGCTTATTTTGCCTTTGGGCAAGAACCTGATTTCGCAGGTTTTTTTAGGTATGGCGATGATTATGGGCGGTGTGTTGGTCATTAATTTATTCTCTAAAACATCGCATTAAATTGCCCGATTGGGTTTCGATGTTGTTACACAATGTTTGGATATTTGCAAAAATAGAGGTAAAGCTATGAAAATTACCAGTCAATGGGTGGACGGACGTTGTTTTGTTGCGACCAATGAAAGCGGGCAGTCTGTGGTGATGGACGGTGTTTCTGCCGAAGAAGGTAAGCGCGGTGCCAGTCCGATGGAATTGCTGCTGATGGGCGTGGCGGGTTGTTCGAGTATTGATGTAGTGGACATTGCCAAAAAACAACGCCAGCAAGTCAGCGATTGCATTACTACGGTTACAGGAACGCGTGCCGATGCGGTGCCAAGGGTGTTTACCGAAATTCATATTCATTTCAAAGTGGTAGGCAGGGATTTGGCAGAAGAGGTGATTGCCAAGGCAGTGCAGCTTTCGGCGGATAAATACTGTTCCGCATCGATTATGTTGGGCAAGGCCGCCAAAATCAGCCATACGTTTGAAGTGGTTCAGGCAGGGTGAGTTTTCAGGCAGCCTGAAAGGCTTTTAGAGATGATTTGTGAATAGACGGCCAAATGTGAAATATTTTCCATTTGGCCGTTTTTATTGGGATAAAACCAATTATTGCGGTATATGAAAATGTCCTTTGTATTATGTATTGTACAGTTTGTTGATTTGTTTTGATATTTTTGTATTTTTTTAATTTATTTGAAGTTAAACGATGGGTTTTGTTTCTATTGTTTCGTGTATGATGAAATACCGATGAAGCAACTTTCCTACTTGATGGTTGTTTTTGACATCTTGTTTTTCAACATGGAATCAGTCATCGGGAAAACGCGCAATCCAAATTCCGACTCCCAAGCATAACAACGACAAAGGCACGCCTACAAGCCAAGAACGATACAGCGCCATTGCGCAAGAAAACGTCATCATCGACCAAGAAAGATATTTGGCACGGCGCGGTATCGCCCGTTTCTCCTCCCAATTGCGCACAATCTTTCCGAAATACCGGGAACCCAGCAGCCAGGTATGAAAACGCGGCGAAGCATTCGCCCACAATGCCGCCGTCAGTAATACAAACGGAGTAGTCGGCAACACGGGTAAAAACATTCCCAATACGCCTAACACCAAAGAAACCGCACCCAACAGCCACAACACAGCATTTTTCATCTCGAATAAAAACAAAAATGATTTTCAGGCAGCCAAATATACTGAAAAAACACCGTAAGGGCAAAAAATATCCTTCAAGCTGTTACTCTAATGGCCGAATGTCAATTATAAAATGCTAACGTTTGGGGCTGTTACAAACACCTATGATGAGATAGGCCGCCTTCGTTCTCATTCACACTGAAGCAATTCACGGCATGCCCATTATTCAGGCTGCCTGAAACAGGTAAATCGGTTAAAATCGCTGCCCTATCGACCAAGTTCCCGTATTTCATGACTACCGCGCATCTGAACCGTTTAATGACCGCACTGGCAGACGGCAGCAAACAACACATTACCGCACTGTCGCAGGCGGCCGGTATGCCGCCGCCGCAATTAAACAGCCTGTGGCAACAAACCCCTGCACACATTCGCGGTTTACTGCGTCAAAAAGACGGTTTTTGGCATCTGGTACGTCCGCTGGCGATGCTGCCTGAAAACTATCAGCATTCTGCATTTAAGGTAACCGTTCTTCAAGAAACCGAATCTACCAACACCGTTTTGCTTCAGGCAGCCAAAAACGGAGAAAACATCCACCGCCGCGTGATTGCCGCACACAGCCAAACAAAAGGGCGGGGCAGACAAGGCAAAAGCTGGCACGGTAAAAGCGGAGAATGCCTTATGTTCAGCATCGGCTGGACATTCCCGCAAAACCAAGCCCGGTTGGGTGCATTGGCTCTTGTTGCCGCCTTGTTTTGCCAACAAGCGCTGGCCGCACAAGGCTGCCCCGTACAAATCAAGTGGCCCAACGATTTGGTGCACGGACTCAACAAACTGGGCGGCATTCTGATTGAAACCGTGCAACGCAACGGACAAACCCATGCGGTTATCGGCATAGGCATCAATTTCGTGTTGCCTAAAAACACAGATAACGCCGCCGCATTACAAACTCTTTTTCCGCAACACCACACCGCTGCCGACATTACTCATGCTATCTTGCAGCAAGCCGACAGCGTGCTTTCCCGTTTTGCCGAACAAGGTTTCGCACCTTTTCAGGCAGCCTATGAAGCGGTACACCGCGACAGCGGTATGGACATCTGCCTGTTGCGGGACGGCGAAATATATGGCGGCGGCACGGTAGCGGGTATTAATGCAGACGGTTCATTACGGTTAAAAACCGAGCACGGCGAGCAAAACATTGTCAGCGGAGAAACCAGTCTGCGCCGTCCCGAACAGCTTGTTTCTACCCAAGCCCTACCGCAACAGCATCTGCTGCTGGACGGAGGCAACAGCCGCATCAAATGGGCGTGGATAGAAGAAGGACGTATTATGCGTACCGGCCATGCACCCTATCGCGATTTATCGCCGCTTGCCCAAGATTGGCAACAATACGGCGGCAAACATATTAAAATCACCGGTTCGGCCGTGTGCGGCATTGCCAAGCAGGAAGCCGTTCAGCAACAGATTTCCAATCCGATAGAATGGCTTGGCTCTATGCCGCGGGCATTGGGCGTTACCAATCATTACCGCAATCCCGGGGAGCACGGTGCCGACCGTTGGTTCAACGCATTGGGCAGCCGGCGTTTCAGTAAAAATGCCTGCATTATCGTCAGTTGCGGGACGGCCGTTACCGTAGATGCACTCACCGCCGACAACCACTATCTCGGCGGCAGCATTCTGCCCGGCTTCCATCTGATGCGTGAATCGCTGGTACAAAAAACCGCCCGTCTCAACCGCGCCGAGGGGCATTGCTACCCGTTCCCGACTACTACTGCCAACGCTTTGAGTACGGGCATTATGGATGCCGTGTGCGGTGCCGTTATATTGATGTATAACCGCCTGCAGGCACGTTGCGACGGACACGTACCCGACCTGATTATCACAGGCGGGGGAGCCGCCAAAGTAGCCGCTGCGCTGCCTGAAACGTTTGCCTTAGACAAGCAAATAAAAATTATAGATAATTTAGTTATTTATGGCCTGCTGGAATGGATAGGCAGCCATAACGCCACCGAAGGGAAAGCATAAAATGAAATGGCTGTTTGCCACACTGGTTGCCCTAAACCTGATTGTATTCGCAGGTATGATTGCCCATAAAATCAGCAAATCTTCAACACAATCCGCCAATATCGCCCTAAGGCAACAAACACCGCTGCCTGAAAACAATATGCCGCAAATCATCATCAATAATAACGGCGGCGGCAACACTATCGCCCCGACTTCCGGCGGCAATCGTAAAGCCGCAGCTCCCAAGTCCGCCACGCCTACCGTTCCTGCCAAACCGCAAGCGGGCGGCAAAGCGGTTGCCGCCGAACAAAACACGCGCCGCGAAAAATCCTGCACCGCATCCGTCAGCCTGCCTAAAGACGATTACCACCGCATCAAAGGGTTGCTTTCGGGCTATCAGCATGTTGCCGCCGAACAGCAGGTTAAAGACGGCAGCGGACAATACGCCGCCAAAATCAATGTACGCTTCATTTCCGTCAGCAATGCCGAAGCCGACAATATCCGCGGCATAGTCGGACGCTATGGCATGCTGCATCACGTTCCTTGCGACCGCTAACCGGATATTGCCCATGAAAGCGATGATATTGGCAGCCGGGCGCGGCGAAAGAATGCGGCCGCTCACCGACCACATTCCCAAACCTCTGCTACCCGTAGGCGGACAACCCCTGATAGCCCATCACCTGCATCGTCTCAAACAATCGGGATTTCATGACATTGTCATCAACCATGCCTGGCTGGGAAACCAAATAGAAGCCGCATTGGGAGACGGAAAACGATACGGCTTGAATATCCGATATTCCCCCGAAGCAGAAGGCGGATTGGAAACCGCGGGCGGCATCGCCACTGCACTTCCCTTGCTTGGAAACGCTCCCTTCTTGGTGATTAACGGCGATATTCTTACCGATATCGACTTTCAGGCAGCCTATTCCATCGCCGCACAATTGCCCGAACGGCGGCAATCGGCCTATCTATGGCTGGTACCAAACCCGCCGCACCATCCTAATGGCGATTTCTTTTTAAACAACCAATCCGTATCCGCAACATCAGACAATACGCACGCAGCCCTAACATTCAGCGGCTGCGGCGTTTACCGGCCCGAATTATTCTCGGATATCCCACCGCATACCCGCGCTAAGCTTGCTCCCTTGTTGCGTCAAGCGATGCAGCAAAATAAGGTCGGCGGCGAACTGCATACCGGTTTGTGGCTCGATGTCGGCACACCCGAACGCCTGCAAGAAGCAGAGAATTATATGCAGCTGCATAGCTCGCCTGCCTGAAAATTGCGGGTTGTCCCTAACATTCAGGCAGCCTATCAAGTTGCGGCAGTTTGTAAAGTTTATGATTAAGCTCTATTGATTTGTTCTCTTTTGTATTTTTGTCATTTTTGATAAAAATCTTCATTTGTTTTACGGCTGAAACGGAGTTTGCATATCGGGCAAGCCGTGTCGCACAGGCATTCGACCATATTGACGCTATTAGCAATTCTGCCTACGGGTGAGACTGAAACCGGTATGTACGGCCGGGCAGCCGTGCCGTAATCGATGTCCGTAAGGCCATTCATCAACAGACAATCTGATAATAGCGGCTGCGTGGTTTGCCGTTGGGTATCAACGGTTAAACTACGCAGCCGCTTTTTCGATTTTGTGATAATTCATATTTAAAAATCTTTATTTCTCATACAACCGTCATTCCCGCTTGGGCGGAAATCTACATTTATTTTTTTGAAACCAATGTTTCTGAAGTGCAAAGTTGGATTTTTGCTTGTGCGGGAATGACGGTTGTGTATGAAAAAGTAAATGATTTAACTATATCCTGCTTTTATAAACGTTCAGGCAGCCTGAAGCGATTTATTGCTTTTTAAACAAACGGTTCATGCAGGTATTGACGGTGCGCACCGTTACTTCAGCGGCAACTTGCGTGCGGCCGTTTTCGCTCAATAATTTGGACATGTCGGCTGCCGTCAATTGATTGGGTGCTTCTTCGGAAGCGCAGCCGCAAATCTTGTTTTCCCATTCCTGCTGTTTGGCGCGGGACATCGCCAATGCCGCCAAACGCCATTCGTCGCGGTTTTGCAATTCGTTTACGCAACGGTTTTGCACATAGCTGCGCACCATTATCGAGCCGAGATTGGCAGAACCGTTTTCGCTACCGTTTGTACTGATGCAGGCACTCAGTAAAACCGCAACAGCAGATAAAACAACGATTTTTTTCATGATGTTTCCTTTCGGGTGTAATTGGAAAACTGCATTATCTTAGAGAATGCGTGCGATGGATACGGTTTACAGGTAATTATTTGAAAACTGTTACGGCAGAGCGGAAAATTGTTGTAAATATTTGAATAATAGGTAAGGCATTTTGTTTTCAGGCTGCCTGAAATACTGTGTTTGCTTCGTAGTTGTATGGCTGTGCGGCAAACGGTTTTTTATGCCGATTGTTTGGGTATACGTTCAAAGTTCCACATCGCTGCATTTAAGCAAAGTAGGAAAAGAGGGCGAGATTTCTTGATGCGGCGCAATGTGTTGAATAGCGGAGTGATGAAACAGCCCACAGATTTTTTATTGGCTCTAGAAGATATAGAAAGGCCATAAACTCTTTGCCTGATTCGAACAGGATCATGCACGTACTCCGTTAAGAAGCACCCACAACCTTTCCAGTAGGAAACCCGAGTTTATGGCTTGGCCGGATTGTATTGATAATATTGATGGGGTGAAACGTTTGCGGTGGAGATTGATTTGCGCTTTCCCTTGCAAGAAAATCAGCGTGTAGCCGACTTTTATGGAGAAGTTGCCTGGTATCGAACTTATTCTGTTTTACGGAAATGGCATCAATCAGTAATTGTCTGCGCGTTCAGGCTGCCTGAAACGGATTGTTCAGCCGAAAAACCGCCGCCAAACGCCACGTTGAGCGATACCCAGCCGACGCGTTGCTGCAATTGTAGGTTGAGCAGTTGGCTTTGCGCTTGCAATACTTCGTCTTCCGCATTCAGAACGGAGATGTGCGTGTCCAAGCCGGCACGTGTGCGGTCGCGGGCGGCGGCAACGCTTTTTTTACCCAGCTTTATGGTTTGTTGCTGCATCACGATGCGTTCTGTGGCGGCTTGGTAGCTGCCGAGTGCGTCTGCGGCTTCTTTTAAGGATTGGTAAACCGATTGGTTGTAACGGGCGATTTGTTCGTCGTACTCTGCCTGTTTCTGCGCGAGATTGGCTTTGAGTGCGCCGGAAGTGAAAACCGGCAGGGTAACGCCGGGCAAAATCCCGCCCAACAATGTGCGCAAATGGGGCAGGTCACCGATGCTGAGTACGGAGAGTCCTGCCAAAGCTTTGATTTCGACGTTGGGATAAAATTTGGCTTTTGCCGCATCTATTAAATGCCCGCGCGACAATACGGCTTCGCGTTGTGCCGCCAAATCGGCGCGTTTGCCCAATAGGTCGGCGGTTAATGCGTGAACGGGAGCCGGCGGCAGTTTTCCGATATTTTCAGGCAGCCAGGGTTCGCGCAAGGCTTCGGGGCTTTGCCCGCTCAGCGCCGCTAAGGCGTGGCGGATATGTTCGGCTTTATCGTTCAAGTCGCGGATGGCGGATTGCAATTGGTGTTGGGCGTTTTGTACGGGATAAAGCTGGCTTGGCGGCATCAGCCCTGCGGTGATACGGTCGTGTATCAATACTTCTTGTTGTTGTTTGATGTCCAAACGCTGTTGCAATAGTTTTTGTTGGGCATACAGGGTTTGCAGCTGCATATATTGTGCGCTGACGGCTTGTACCAATAAGAGTTTGGCTTGTGCCAGTTCGTAAGCGAGTGCACGTTTTTTGCCGAGTGCGGCGGATAATTCGCTGTGGTGTTGCCCCCAAAAATCCCATGTCCAGCGGGCTTTAAGTTGGATTCTGCCGTATTGGATGTCGTTGCCGAAAATCCGTTCGGCAAGGGAATCGGGATGACTGAGCGATTCGTGATACAGACCTGCACCGTCGGCGGACAAGGCTGCCTGAATGCCCGATTGCGAACCGGTCAAACGTACACCTGCCTGCGCTTGTCGGATGCGTGCGGCGGTGGCGGCAAGATTGGGGGAGTGTGCCAATGCGGTGTCAATCAGTTGGTTGAGAGTGGCATCGTTGAGTTGCGTCCACCACGTGGGAGAAACGGGTGCGGCAGTGTGTTGTTCTGACAAACCGAGTTGTGCCGCGGTTACGGCTTGTGCTTGCGGCGGTTGTTTACCCAAGGGAGCGCAGGCGGTAGCGGAGAATGTCAGAATGAAGGGCAGGCAGACGTGCCAAGCAGGAATTTTCATAATGATGCCTTCTCAATACGGACTTCTGCCTCTACGGACATACCTGGCGACAAGCGTTCCAAGCCTTCTTGCTGCGAATCCAATTCGATTTTAACGGCAATGCGTTGGGCGATTTTGACAAAATTGCCTGTGCCGCTGTCGGCACGGATGATACTGAATTCTGCGGAAGTGGCGGGTGCAATGTCGCTCACTTTGCCGTTGAACGAGCGTCCTCCCAAAGCATCTACTTTCACTATGGCGGCTTGTCCGATACGGATGTCGGCCGTGTCGGTTTCTTTGAAATTAGCGACTACCCAGCGTTTGGGCGGTACGACAAACATCAGTTGCATACCTGCCGAAACGAGTTGTCCTGTTTTGACCGACACTTCGCCGAGTTTGCCGTCAATGGGGGCGTAAACGACGGTATGCGCCAATTCCTGTTCCGCCAAATCCAATGTTGCGCGCGCTCCTTCCACGGCGGCATTCAAACTTTCTTTACCGCTTTCCACGCCCAAAATATCTTGTTGCGCCGCAGTATATTGCGCCCGCGCGGCATTATAGGCAGCCTGCGCTTGTTCCAATGCGGCTTGTGCCTGTTCGTATTCGCGTTTGGCAATGCCTGCGCTGCCTTTTACGCTGTCCAAACGGCGCATATTGGTTTGTGCCAATTGCAATTGGATTTCGGCAGCGCGGATGGCACTGTGCCTGGCTTGAGCGTTGGCTTGTGCACTGGTACGGCTTTGCCCGATTTTGCCCAGTTGCGCCGTTTGCGCCGCCAAATTGGCTTTGGCTTGTGCGACTTTGGCGGTGTAAGGCGCATCGTCGATTTTTACTAAAGGCTGCCCTTGTTTGACTTCGGCAAAATCTTCGACCAATACTTCGCTCACATAGCCGCCCACACGGGGACTGATTAAGGTGGTTTGGCCACGTACATAGGCATTATCGGTACGCACTGCGCTGCCTGAAAAGGGCGGTAGCGACCAAGCATAGAGTGCGGCCAATACACCCAATACCATGGCGCAAGCGATGATTAAGCCGGCCTGTTTGCGCTTGGGCGGCTGCCAGCTGTCGTGAGAAGATGTGTGAACGGAAGTGTGGGTTTCGGTTGTCATATTTCTATCGTTTAAATCATAAAATCAAAGAAATCAAATTTCAGGCTGCCTGAAAACGGTTTAAGGTTCAAGCAATGCTGCCAAACGTTGTTTTTCGGCAGCCAAAATATCGATGTTGCGGTAACGGCGCCATGCCCACAAGCAGGCACTGCCGACAAACGATACCGCAGCTGCAATAAATATCAAAATGAACAAATCGTTGAATCCCAATACGGTAGCCTGTTTTACCGCCTGTGCTGCCGTTGAGGAAACACCCTGTGCTTGCAGCCAGCCCATATCGTTGCTGTAGGGTGCATAGCTGTATGCCGCCGTGCGGATGTGGGCGGTGACATTCGGGTCGGTCAGCGTGAGATGTCCACCGATAAGGGTTAGATGTTCACGCGTACGCACCGTTACCAAAGCACTGAATCCTGCCGCTCCCGCCAAGCCGCCAACCGTTTGCGACAAGCCGAACAATGCCGAGAAACTCATGATGTGGTCCATGCTTTTTGCCATTGCCCGTGCCAAACCTTCCAGTAACATAGGCCCGAGAAAATAGAGTGCCGAAAACGCAATCAAAGCTTGGCTGAAATAGAGTTGCTGCGGACGCGTATCCAAGCCGATACCGATGTCGCAATACGCTCCGATGGTCAATCCCAGCAGCGAAACCACTACAGGGCGGCGGATATCGTCTAAATCCAAACGCAACAAGCCTATCACTACTGCCAGCAGTGAAGCCGCAAATACGACTGTATAAAATCCGACCATTTGTCGGCCGCCCATGCCTAAAGCCGCCATTAAGCCTGCCGCACCTACCGTTTGCTCTGAAATCAACACCCTTACCAAAGCAGCCGTTAATATAAATGCCAATATTTGCGGCTGCATCATCCACGACACGTCCAACATCGGTTTGGTGCGATAGTTTTCAATCAGCAAAGCACTGCCGCACAGCACAATACCGCCGCACAACAAATAACCCAACCAAGGCGTTGTCCACCACACAATCCTGCCTTGTACCAAAAAGCCGCACAACAGGGCAACGCCTCCTGAGAACAAAGCGAAACTCAACCAGTCCAGCCAACTCAGAGAGGGAGCACGTTGGCCGGGCGGCAGCGGCAGCAACCACATCAGCAGCCAAGTCGGCAGAGCCAATAACAAAGGCAGCCACAGCAGACCTCGGATATTGCCGTCTGAAAACACCAGCGGCACCAATACCTGCGCTAAGGGCAATGCCGCTAACATCAAACTCAACCCCAGCATGGTACCCGCCAGTTTTTTCGGTCCGTCAAACGCCTGCATACAGTAAAAAACGGCCGTAACCATCATACCGCAGGCCAACGCGCCGGCTGTTGCGCGTGCTGCCACAGCATGGGCAAAACCGTTGATAGATACATGGAGCAGTGCCGATATCCATAGCAGCCACATCAGCCAGCGCGTGAAAACCTGTATGCTGTAATGTTGGCGCATTTTAAACATCAATACGCTCATGCAGGCATAGCTCATATAGTAGGCTGCCTGAACCCAGCCGTCCTGCTGCAAATCCAGTCCCAACGCGCCGCGCAGCTGAAGCTGCCCTGCCGTCAGAAAACCGTTTTGCAAGCCTGCTGCCAAAGCCAGCCAAAAGCCGGCCAGCAGATAAGCCAGTTTGCGGTGAGGCGGATGTTGCGGTGAGGCGGGAGAGCCGAGCATAATCGGCATTTCTTTGGGTTTGAAGGTATAGCCGTTGCTTTGGAAAGTCATCAGGGAACAAAAAAATTATTTCATCGCTAAATTATAGGTGAATGCCGTAGCGGTTTAAAGAGATTGCTTGGATCCCGGATTGCATTAATTAAATGTGTCCATTGCAATAAGCTAAACTTTTCAGGCAGCCTGAAAGTTTGATGAAACGTAAGCTCAATCCTTGATTGAAATTTAGGGTATTGCTTTTGTCAAAATAGAGAATGAGCAATCACGTAATATGCTCTTGAATATATTCTTCCGTTTATTGGCAGGCGGTTACAGCATAGCCAGCTGCATAGTTTACAATTGAGAGGCGTATTAGCCTTGTTATAAATTTTATTGCGGGCGGCAGTGAAAAAATTTTGCAATAGTAACCCGACTGTTTCCCTGTTTTGATGGATAGAGATAAAAGATGATTACAGGCAGACTGTTCTGACGTCTTGGATTGTTATCGGCCCGATATTTGAAATAATGAATAAAATTGTTTATAATTCAATTTATTATGATTTAGATTTAATTTAAAAGGCTGCCTGAAAAGTCTTCAGGCAGCCTTTTGTGAATCGGTAGGGCGTTAACGTTTTTCCTGCTTGTTAATCAGGTATGCGGCCCATAAGGCGAAAGAAAACGTAGGGAACAGAGCGGATATAGGTGCAGGAACGCCGTAAAGTTGAGTGGTAAATCCGAACAGTCTGCCTGTGAAGAAGAATAAAAAGCCCAAACAGATGCCGCCTAGCAGTTTTAACCCCATATTGTTGTGCCGTCCTGAAACGGGAGTAAAGGCTAGTGCCATCAATGCCATAACGATGGTGGCAATCGGATAGACCAGTTTGTTCCACCATGCGATATCGTAGAGAGTGGTTTGCTGTTTGTTGGCTTTGAGATAGCTGATGTATCGGGTAAGTGCGCTAAAGGGCATTTGTTCGGGGCGTATCAGCAGGATGTCCAGCAGGTTGCTGTTGATGTCGGTCTGCCATATGCGGTGTGTATCTTGTGTGGTTTCTATACGGTCTTGATGCAGGATACTGCTTTGTACGTTGTATAGTGCCCATTGTTGTTGGTTTGCAGTGGCGCGTTCGGCGGCAATGGCTTCTTTTAGGGTGAGATCTTGTCCGTAACGCCAAATTTTAATACCTTTTAATGTTTTGTCCGGCAGCATGGAGTCGATATGTATCATGCTTTCAGGCTGCTTTATCCAGATGCCGTTGCGGATGGCGGAAACCTGCCCTGATCGGGCATTGGCTTTTATTTCATCAGCTTTGCGGCTCATATTGGGAGCGAACCATTCGCCTAACAGGGCGGTGATAACCGCAAATATCAGGCTGAAACGTATGATGATGGAGATAAGTTTGTGTTTACTTAAACCACTGGTTTTGATAACTGCCCATTCGCTGTTGGACGATAATTGATTGAGAGCTATCAAACCGCCTATGAGTGTGGCTAAAGGTATCAATTCGTAGGCATGGGCAGGCATGCGCATCAGAATGTAAAGTGTGGCAATAGAAAAGGTGTAGTTTTTCTGTCCGATATTGCCGGCTTCACTAACGAGATCGATAAAGCTGTACAACGCCAATACGGCCAACAGAGTATAAAACGAAGCCGTAGTAAGACGGATAATCAGATAGCGGGAAATCAGCTTCATTTTTGCGCTCCCGTAACAACGGCTTTAAGTCCGGACAGGAAAGGTCTGGCCGGCATGGAGCGCATTCTCAGCAGCAGCCAGATACAGGCTGCGATGATAAGGTGCATCGGCAGCAAACCTATCCAGAAATTGAGCGAACCGTCGTCAACTCCGTTGCGCAATAAGGTCAGTCCGTTCTGATAAAAGAGAAAAAAGCCGACTGCCGTCAGTACATGGTAAGAGCTGCCTGAACGGGTGTTGTAATACGATAGGGGTATGGCAAGCAGACCCAGCAAAACGACTGTAACCGGCAGAGAAATCCGCCACATCAATTCGCCTTTGTGTTCGGGATGATGGCTGTTGACAAGCTCTGAAGTAGGGATAGTGCGGCGGTGGTCTATCGGTTCAACCAATTTGGGTGCGGTACTGATGACTAAATCAAGCCGCTCGAAAGAAACACGGTCGAAATCTCCGCTGCCTGCACTGCCGTTGTAGCGGTAGCCTTGGTGCAGGCTGAGCGTGCGTTTGTCGTTTTCCAGGGTGAAACTGCCTTCTTTGGCAAAAACCACACTGTCGCGCCCGTGTTTGTCGATTTCCCGCAAAAACAGGTTTTGCATTTTTCCGCCTTCCGCATCAAAGGTTTCTACAAAATATACCCGTCCGTTTTTCTTACCGATGGATTGGAAAGAGCCTTGTTCGATAAGGGAAAGATTCTGTTTTTGCTTGAGCAGCTCCGCATATTCGCGGCTGCGCAGTTCCGCCCACGGCAATACGGCAAGTTGCATGACGGCAACCAATACGGCCAACGGCAGTACGAAAGCCAATACCGGTCGTATCCATTGCTTCAATCCCAATCCGCAGGAAAGCCAAACCGCCATTTCGCTGTCGCGCCAATAGCGGGTGAGTACGGTCATGGTGCCGATGTAAGCAGTTAATACCAGCAGCAGCGGCGTCATGCCCAGCGTCCAAAATCCAATCAATGCGGCAACGGCTTCTATGGCGACATGGCCGTTGGCGGCACGGCCGAGCAGGTTGATGCCTTGCGTGAACACCAACACCGCCAGCACGAGCAGAAAAATCGCGATGGCGGTTAACGTGGCTTCTTTGATGAATTGGGAACGGTAAATCATGACGGTCGTTATGTCGGGCAAAACGTTTGGATTGTACGGCAGAAAGCGTCTGCCGACAATTTGGATGGATGCTTCACAGGCAAGACGGGCTGCCTGAAAAACGTTACTTTGTTTCAGGCAGCCTGTTTGTCATAGATGATTGATGAAATTTGATAAAATAATCTTGTTATTATATAACATAGTAAAGAGTTAATTATTTGACCGTGCTCTGATTATTGACTATAAAGGAAATGCAACTGCGTGATGTGGTTGCTTCTGTCAACGATATACTTGAGGAGCGTAATCAATGAAAGCAATGGTTTACTACGGTGCAGGCGATATCCGTTTTGAAGACAAACCCAAACCGCAGATTATCGATCCGACCGATGCGGTGGTGCGCATTACCAAAACCACGATTTGCGGTACGGATTTGGGTATTTGGAAAGGTAAAAACCCTGAAGTGGCGCAAGGCCGCATCTTGGGGCACGAAGGTATCGGTATTGTCGAAGAAGTCGGCAGCGCTGTTAAAAATATCAAGGTGGGTGACAAGGTGATTGTATCTTGCGTGAGCAAATGCTGCTCATGCGACAATTGTAAGCAACAGCTCTATTCGCACTGCCGTAACGGCGGTTGGATTTTGGGTTATATGATTGACGGTACCCAAGCCGAATTTGTCCGTACTCCGTATGCTGATAACAGTTTGATTCCGCTGCCTGAAAATGTGAATGAAGAAGTGGCTCTGCTGCTTTCCGATGTGTTGCCGACTTCTCATGAAATCGGTGTCCAATATGGCGATGTCCGTCCGGGCGATACCGTGTTCATTGCCGGTGCGGGTCCTATCGGTATGGGTGCGTTGTTGACGGCGCAGTTGTACAGTCCTGCTGCGATTATCGTATGCGATTTGGATGAAAACCGTTTGAAAATGGCCAAAGAAATGGGGGCAACCCATACTGTGAACCCGATTTCCGGCGATATTTCCAAACAGGTTTTCGATATTGTCGGCAGCGATGGCGTGGATGTGGCTATTGAAGCGGTGGGTATGCCGGCGACTTGGGATATGTGCCAAGATATTGTCAAGCCGGGCGGCCATTTGGCTGTAGTGGGTGTTCACGGCAAACCGGTTGATTTCAAACTGGAAAAACTTTGGATTAAAAATCTGAAAATCTCCACCGGTTTGGTCAACACGAATACCACCGAAATGTTGCTGAAAGCAGTGGCTTCAGGCAGCGTGGACTATACCAAAATGCTGACGCATCATTTTAAATTCACGCAAATGGCCGAAGCTTATGACGCATTCAAACATGCGGCTGAGAACAATGCTCTGAAGATTGTATTAACGGCCGACTAAAGGTATTGACGGGTGATTACCCTGCGGCAAAAGATGCCCGCCGTGTGCAGTGCGGCGAATCACCAAGCTGCAAAATGATGCCCTTTACCTGATACTTATTTTTGTAAGAACTTTCGAAGTTGAAAAGGCTGCCTGAAAATTTCTTTCAGGCAGCCTTTGTTCGGCAGGGAAAGCCGACAGATACTTACAGCTGTTTAATCATTGCCAAAACCATGTTGGCAGAATGTTCCGCAGCGGTTTTCAGGAAAGTTTCAAAACTCACTTTGGCATCGCTTTGCGCGGTATCGGAAACCGAACGGATAACGACAAACGGTTTTTCCAATTGATAACAGGTTTGCGCAATGGCTGCCGCCTCCATTTCCACCGCTTGTGCGTCAGGGAAATGATTCAGCAGTGCCGTCAGCGTGCCGGAGTCGTGAATGAAACGGTCGCCGCTGAGAATTAAGCCGTGTGCCGTATTGCAGACGGTAAGCGATTTTGCGGCGGAAAGCGCGGTTTGTACCAAATGGGGGTGGCTGTCGAAAAACAGCGGCAGTTGCGGTACTTGTCCGTGTCGGTAGCCGAAAGCCGTAGCATCGACATCGTGGTGTGCGGTATGGGTGCCGATTACCACATCGCCGATTTGCAGCCCTTCGCCAATGCCGCCTGCACTCCCGGTATTGATGATGCAATCGGGCGTGAAATGTTCGCACAGAAGGGCGGTGGCGATTGCGGCATTGACTTTGCCGATACCGCTTTGGCAGAGCGCAATGTCTTTATCCGCAAATTTGCCTGTGTACACTTGGATATTTTTGCCGAAAGGGACGATATTCAAATGATTCAGACTGTTTTTGAGCAGCTCTACTTCGGCTTCCATCGCACCGATTATGCCGATGGTTTGCGGATTGACGGTTTCGTTTCGGGTGTTCATGCGAATATTTCTTCCCATTGGCTACGGTTATCCAGCAGGTAACGGGCGATTTTCTGTGCGCCTTCCAAGCTGTGGCTGGCCGCCCAGCCGCATTGCACTTCGTTGCAGGCGGGGACTTCCGTTGCAGCAAGAACGTCTTGCAGGGTTTTTTCAATCAAATTCAGAGCATCTTGGTATTCGGGTAAGTTGAGCAGGGCGATGTAAAAGCCGGTTTGACAACCCATCGGGCTGATGTCAATCACTTTGTCGGAATGGTTGCGCGACAGTTCGGCCATCAGGTGTTCGAGTGAGTGCAGAGCGGGCATTTCCATATGCTCTTTGTTGGGTTGGCAGACGCGCAGGTCGTATTTATAGATGGTGTCGCCGTGGTCGCCGTCCGTGATGCAGGCGAGGCGGACATAAGGGGCTTTCACTTTGGTGTGGTCGAGATTGAAACTTTCGACATTCATGCGTTTTTCGGTGTGTACGGTATTCATTTCGTTTGGCTGTCGGTTGGAATAAGGCACGGATTATAACGGCTTTTCAGGCTGCCTGAAACAGCCGTTTACGGATGGAAATGACGTTGGCGTGTTGAAATTGCGGCAGCCGGCTTTTGTATGTGTTGCGGTTGGGACGTTACTCTATACCGCCATCGCGGCATAACGATACCGCTTCCTGTAAACTGCCGACACCGTATAAACGCAAACGGGGAAACTCTTGCCGGTTGCGCGGCAGATTGGCTTTGGGCACGATGGCGCGTTTGAAGCCGAGTTTTTCCGCTTCTTTCAAGCGTTCCTGTCCGCGCGGGACGGGACGGATTTCACCGCTTAAACCGATTTCGCCGAACGCAACCATTTTTTCAGGCAGCGGTTTGTTGCGGAAGCTGGACACCATCGCCAGAACGGCTGCCAAATCGGCGGCAGGTTCGCTGATTTTCACGCCGCCCACCGCATTCAAAAATACGTCTTGGTCAAAACAGGCAATCCCCGCATGACGGTTCAATACCGCCAGCAGCATCGCCAAACGGTTTTGTTCCAGGCCCACAGTGAGACGTTTCGGGGTGAAACCGTGTGCGTTGTCGACCAATGCTTGGATTTCTACCAGCAACGGGCGCGTGCCTTCTTGTGTTACCAATACGCAGGAGCCTGCGACATCATCGCGGTAACTTGCCAGAAAAATCGCGGAAGGATTGGAAACGCCTTTCAAACCGGTTTCGGTCATGGCGAACACGCCCAATTCGTTGGCTGCGCCGAAGCGGTTTTTAATGGCGCGTATCATGCGGTGGTTGGAATGCTGGTCGCCTTCAAAATACAGCACGGTGTCCACCATGTGTTCCAATACGCGCGGGCCGGCGATGGCGCCGTCTTTGGTAACGTGTCCGACCAAAATCACGGCGATGCCCATTTGTTTGGCCATGCGGGTAAATTGTGCCGCGCATTCGCGCACTTGCGATACCGAGCCGGGTGCGGAAGTGATTTGGTCGGAATACATGGTTTGAATCGAGTCGATTACCACAACGGCCGGTTCGTGTTGTTTTAAGGCTGCCTGAACGGCTTCCAAACGGATTTCCGCCAATAAGTTTACCCCGTCTGCCTGCAAGCCCAAACGTTGTGCGCGTAGGGCAACCTGTTGGGCGGATTCTTCTCCTGATACATACAGTACTTTGCGTTGTTTGGCCATTAAGGCGACGGTTTGCAGCAATAGGGTGGATTTGCCGATGCCCGGGTCGCCGCCGAGCAAAATCACCGCGCCGTCCACCAAGCCTCCCCCTAAAACGCGGTCGAGTTCGCCCATGCCTGTGGCGGTGCGCGGTACTTCTGTAGCGGTAACCCGGGAAAGCTCTTGAATTTTGGTGCCGTCTGCCGCCCATGACTGGAAACGGGCGTTTTTCGGTTCGGGTGCGGCAAAGCCTTCCTGCAAGGTATTCCATTCGCCGCAATGCGGACATTTGCCCTGCCATTTCGGAGTGATGCCGCCGCATTCGGTGCAGCTGTATTGCGTTTTCGGAGCTTTTGCCATAGGGGTTCTCAATTCAATAAAAGTGTTTTCAGGCTGCCTGAAGCGCACTGGTATGGCTTTCAGGCAGCCTGAATGAGGGAATGGGGGTCGATGCGGCGGCGCACACTATAAAACGTATCCGTAGATGCTGACGAATTGTGCTGCGCTGCCGCCTAATACGAATAAATGCCAAATGCCGTGTCCGTGTTTGATTTTTTCGTCATTCACAAACCAGTAGATGCCTGCGCTGTACAGCAAACCGCCCAAAACCAGCCAAAACAAACCTGCTGCCGCCAGATTTTTCACCAACGGATACACGGCTACCAAAACCAGCCAACCCATCAGGACATACAAAACCATCGACAGCTTGCGGGTTTTCCTGCCCAAAGTCAGCTCTTGGATAATGCCGAACAAACACAATCCCCACACCGCACCGAACAGCGACCAACCCCATGCGCCGCGCAAGGTAATCAGGGTAAACGGCGTATAGCTGCCTGCAATCAGCAGATAAATGGCGCAATGGTCGAATTTTTGCAGAACGGCTTTGATGTGTTCGCGGCGGATGCTGTGGTAAAGCGTGGAGCCTGCATAGAGCAGAATCAGGCAGGAACCGTACACGATTGCGGAAGCAAGGCGGTAGCCATCGAATCGGGAAACGGCGGCAACCAGTAGGAATACGGTTCCGGTAATCGCAAGCAGTGTGCCTATCAAATGGCTGCATGCGTTGAAACGTTCTCCTGCGTACATGATGTTTCCTTTTTGATATTCCGTTGCAACGGAGAGGTTGGTGAAAGTTTTCAGGCAGCCTGAAAACGCCCGGGTGCGTTTAAGCCTTTTCCGAATGGTGGAAATCGCGCGGTTTCATGCCTGAAAGCAGCAATGTACCGAAGTATAACAGCAATGCAAGCATTGAGAGCGCGGCAAGCACGGCGGCGCGTTGGCTGCCTGAAGCGTGTATCCAATCGAATGCCAGCAAGCGTTGTGCGCCATACAGGCCGACAGACATAACGGTAAGTGCTGCGGCGATGCGTTTGAAAAAGAGCCGCCAGCCGTTTTGCGGTATGTAGGCGGCATGTTTTCGCAAGGTGACGAACAACAGCGACGCATTGACACAGGCGCCTATACCGATGGCCAATGCCAAGCCCGCGTGTTGCAGCGGCACGATGAATGCAAGATTGCACAATTGGGTAACGGCAAGTGAAATCAAAGCGATACGCATCGGTGTTTTGACGTTTTTCTGTGCGTAAAAACCCGGGGCGAGTACACGCACCAATATCATGCCGGGCAGTCCGACCGCATAGGCGTTTAGAGCGGCTTGAGTCATCAGCGCGTCATGCGGTGAAAATTCGCGGTACATAAATAAAGTGGCGATTAAAGGGAAACCGAGTAACGCCAAACAGAGAGCGGCAGGCAGCACCAACAGCAAACACAAGCGCAAACCCCAATCCATCAGGGCGGAAAACTCCGCCGTATTGCGGAGGCCTGCATGTTTGGACAAGCCGGGCAGCAAAATAGTCGCCAATGCCGCACCGATAATCCCTGAGGGCAGTTCCATCAACCGGTCGGCGAAATACATCCACGATACGCTGCCTGCAACCAAAAACGAAGCGAATACCGTATTGATGACTTGCGAAATCTGCGTGGCCGATGAGCTGACGATGGACGGCAGCATCTGTTTCATGACGCGGCGGACGGCAAGATTGCCGAAATCGAGTTTGGGTATGGTTAAAAAGCCGAGTTTAAACAGGCTGGGCAGCTGGAAAGCCAGCTGCAAAATGCCGCCGGCCAATACCGCCCATCCCAAAGCCATAATCGGCGGGTCGAAATAGGGAATGAAAAAAACCGCGAATACGATAAACGAAATGTTTAATAAAACGGGCGTGAAAGCCGGAATCGAAAACCTGCCGTAGGTGTTGAGAATACTGCCGACAAAAGAAGAAAGCGAAATCAAAAGGATATAGGGAAATACGATGCGCAGCAAAGAAACGGCCAGCGTGAAGCGTTCACCGCCTTCCGCCGCCCAAGAGGGCGCAGTCAGCCAAATGACGAAAGGCGCTGCCAACACGCCGATGGCGGTGATGATGCACAACGCAAAAGCCAGCATACCGGCAACATATTGTATAAACAGACGGGTATTTTCAGGCGTTTTCTGTTCTTTGTATTCCGCCAAAATAGGTACGAATGCTTGTGAAAAAGCTCCTTCGGCAAAAATGCGCCGCAACAGGTTGGGCAGCCTGAACGCAACGACAAACGCATCCATGGCGATGCCTGCGCCGAAAATCCTTGCGATAATCGTATCGCGGACAAAGCCGAAAATACGCGACAGCATGGTCATGCTGCTTAAGCGGGCCAAAACGGATAAGAGGTTCATAGATAAAGGAAACTCTGTGTATGGTTGGAAAGCCGCAGTTGATTGGAACAGCTTTGTTATCGGCTCTTTGGATGCGTGGCAAATAGCGCGGGAGTGAAATATTCGGCACCATTGGTTTTCATGGGCTGTGTTTCGCAACCATTCAGAGGCTGCCTGAAAGTTTCAGGCAGCCTTCATGTGCCTGTGAAACGGTTTGCATGAAATCGTGATATGGTTTTGCCTGAGTATTCATTCCGTACCGCAAACCGCTTACCGCCGTGTGCCGGGCGTTTACATAATTTGGCTGAGAAACTGTTTGGCGCGTTCGGTGTCGGGGTGGGCAAAAAATTCATCAGGATGGCGGTCTTCGAGAATTTCGCCGTGGTCGATAAAAATGATGCGGTCGGCCACTTCTTTCGCAAAACCCATTTCGTGGGTAACCACCATCATGGTCATGCCGCTTTGCGCCAAATCTTTCATGACTTTCAATACTTCTCCCACCATTTCGGGGTCGAGTGCGGAAGTGGGTTCGTCAAACAGCATCACGCGCGGTTCCATGGCCAAACCGCGGGCAATGGCTACGCGCTGCTGCTGACCGCCCGACAATTGCGAGGGGAATGCATCTTTTTTGTGAGCCAAACCGACGCGTTCCAAAAGAGTAACGGCTTTTCTCTCCGCTTCTTCTTGGGGCAGACCTTTCACTTTTATCGGCGATAGGGTGATGTTTTCCAAAACGGTTAAATGCGGATAAAGATTGAAGTGCTGGAACACGAAACCCACTTCGGTGCGTATTTTGTTCAAGTCGGTTTTAGGGTCGGCCACATTGATGCCGTCCACCCAAATTTCGCCGCTTTGAATGTTTTCCAGTTGGTTTACCGTGCGGATAAGCGTGGATTTGCCGCTGCCTGAAGGGCCGCATACAACCACAACCTCGCCTTGCCGGATATCTAAAGAAGTGTTTTTGATAACGTGCAGGTCTTTAAAGTATTTATTGACATTTTTAAAGCTGACCATCACGTGGTTTTTGTCGGTAACTGTCATTTTAATCTTTCTGTTTTCGAATGAGATAGTTGCTTAATAATACGTATTTTTCGGGCGCAACGGCTTCGGCGCGTTGTTGCGGCGAGATGCCGGCTGCCTGTAAATCGTCATCGTTTGCCCAGCCTTTTAAATTGTTGCGCAAGGTTTTGCGGCGTTGATGGAAAGCCTGCTTCACTAAACCGGCAAAGTGGCAAAAGTCTTCGGCGGTACCGATGCGCCCTTTTTGCGGAATCATGCGGACAACGGCGGAGTTTACTTTGGGTGCGGGGTCAAACGATTCGGGCGGTACGTCAATCAGCATCTCCATCTCGAAGAAATACTGCAACATCACGCTGAGCCTGCCGTAATCGTTGCTTTCAGGCAGCGCAACCATGCGTTCCACAACTTCTTTTTGCAGCATAAAGTGCATATCAATCACTTCGTCTGCCACTTCGCTGAGTTTGAACAGCAAAGGGGTGGAAATATTATAAGGCAGGTTGCCGACTATTTTTTTGCTGCCTGAAATGCTGCGGAAATCAAATTGCAATACATCGCCTTCGTAAATTTCTAATTTGTCGGCAAACGGCTGTTGTTTGAGATAGGCGATAATATCGCGGTCTATTTCGCAAACGTGCAGACGGTTGAGTTTGGCGCACAAAGGAGCCGTAATCGCAGCCAATCCCGGACCGATTTCTATGACGACATCATTCTCCGCAGGACGGACGGCGTGAACGATGTCGGCAATGATGCGTGTATCCTGTAAAAAATTTTGTCCGAAACGCTTTCGGGCGCGATGCGGTTGCATAAGGTTCAAATCAAGAAAAACAATCGGCTGTATTGTACTGTAAAAATACGGGGATAAAGAAATTATGTTAATATTTGAGAGTAATTATTATTTGTGAGTTAGAGATGGTTACTTTTTCTTTCTCGAATCTGTTTATCGCATTTGCCATTACTTTTGCCGCAGGCCTGGCTACGGTTTTGGGCAGTGTGCTGGTGTTTTTTTCCAAAACGCCCAGCCCGAGAGTGTTGGCATTCGGTTTGGCATTTGCGGGCGGAGCAATGGTCTATGTTTCGCTGACCGAGATTTTTAATAAGTCGGTGGCGGCATTTTCCGAAAGTTATGGCGGCAAGTCCGGATTGATACTGGCGACAATCACTTTTTTATGCGGATTGCTGTTGGTGATGATGATTGATAGGCTGGTGCCGAATCCGCATGAAACACTTGATCCGGATGACCCGGAATTTCAAAAACACAGCCGCTCTTATATCAATCGGGTCGGCATCATGGCGGCTTTTGCCATTACGGCACATAATTTTCCCGAGGGCTTGGCCACTTTTTTTGCCACTTTGGAAAATGCGGCAGTCGGTTTGCCTTTGGCGTTTGCTATTGCGGTGCATAATATACCCGAAGGTATCTCTATCGCCGCACCTGTGTATTTCGCAACGCGCAATAAGGCTGTAACTGTGGGTTTGTGCCTTTTGTCCGGTATGGCAGAGCCTCTGGGGGCTTTGCTTGGGTATTTGATTCTGAAGCCGTTTTTGTCGCCTGCGGTATTCGGTACGGTGTTCGGATTGATTGCGGGTATTATGGTATTTTTGGCTCTGGATGAGTTGCTGCCTGCTGCCAAGCGTTATGCGAAAGGACATGAAACCGTGTACGGTTTGGTAAGCGGCATGACGGTGATTGCGTTGAGTTTGGTATTGTTTGCATGGTAGCCAAGATAAAGTACTTGCCTAAATAAAACAAAACCTAATAAAATAGGCAGTTTTCTGTTTTATCAATTTTACATTTCAAGGAATAAAAGCATGGTAGTTATCCGCTTGGCCCGTGGCGGCTCTAAAAAACGTCCTTTCTACAATATCGTTGCCGCCGACAGCCGCAACCGCCGCGATGGCCGTTTCATTGAGCGTTTGGGTTTCTACAATCCTGTTGCCAACGAAAAGCAAGAACGCGTCCGTATCGCTGCAGACCGTTTGAACCATTGGATCGGACAGGGTGCCCAGTTGAGCGATGCGGTATCCAAATTGGTTAAAGAGCAAAAAGCTGCTTAATCGCATTCAGGCTGCTGTGTATGGATGATACTCATAAGCGGATAGCCATGGGCTATATCAAAGGTGTGTACGGTATTAAAGGCTGGCTGAAAGTCAAAGCGGATACCGAATACGGCGATAGTTTGTTTGAGTATCCGCAGTGGTATCTCCGTAAAGACGATAAAGTTATCACGGTTGCATTGGAAGACGGCAGATTGGCCGGCGATGAACTGCAAGTTAAATTTGTCGGCGTGGAGGATCGTGATGCTGCAGCACTTTTGCGTGGTTATACGGTCGAAATCCCGCGTTCTGAGTTCGCCGATACGGAAAAAGACGAGTATTACTGGGCTGACTTAATCGGAATGCAAGTTGTGAACCGTGAAGGTGTGGTACTCGGTTCGGTGCATAATTTAATGCAAACCGGTGCACATGATGTATTGGTAGTGCGGGGCGCACATGGCGAGAAACTCATCCCGTTTGTATCCCATTATGTTGATGGTGTTGATTCTCTGAAAGAAACCATAACAGTGGATTGGGGTTTGGACTATTAAAAGTCTTATATTGGGCGGTTTGTTATCAAAAAGGCTGCCTGAAAATACACCGGCTTGGTGAGGTTATGTTTATTCAGGCGATTACATTGTTTCCTGAGATGTTTGAGAGTATTACCTGTTACGGTGTAACAGGTAGGGCTAAACAACTGGGACTTTGGCAGTTTGAAACAATCAATCCCCGTTCCTTTGCCGATAATAAATTAGGTTATATTGATGACCGCCCTTTTGGCGGCGGTCCCGGCATGATTATGATGGCGGCTCCTATTCAGGCAGCCTTGAAGCAGGCCGGAACACGATATAAAAATCAGCAGCACAACAGTCGTATTATTTATTTGAGTCCGCAAGGGCAGCCGCTTACACATCGTAAAGTCATAGAGCTTGCACAATACGATAATTTAGTATTGTTATGTGGTCGCTATGAAGGAATTGACGAGCGCGTGCTGCAAACAGACGTAGATGAAGAAATCAGTGTAGGTGATTTTGTCGTATCTGGCGGTGAGCTGCCAGCAATGATGCTGATGGATGCCGTTCTACGTTTGATACCGGGTGTATTGGGGGATAGTTTGTCGGCAGAGCAGGACTCTTTTGCGGATGGCTTATTGGATTGCCCCCACTATACCAGACCTTCAGAATTTCAAGGTATGGTTGTACCCGATGTTTTGTTATCGGGTAATCATGCTTTGATTGCGGAGTGGCGATTAGAACAATCGTTGCGCCGCACATTGGCACGACGTCCGGATTTATTGGACGGGCGTGATTTACTCCCACAGGAAGCCGAACTCTTGCAAAAAATTTTGTCCGAGCGAGAGCAAGCGGCATAGTCCATATTATATTTAGGAATAAAAAATGAACTTGATTCAACAATTGGAACAGGAAGAAATCGCCCGTTTGGGTAAAGAAATTCCTGAGTTTGCTCCCGGTGATACCGTTGTGGTTTGGGCGCGTGTCGTTGAGGGTAACCGTACACGTTTGCAAGCTTATGAAGGTGTGGTAATTTCCCGTAGAAATCGCGGTTTGAACAGCAACTTTATCGTTCGCAAAATTTCTAACGGCGAAGGTGTGGAGCGTACCTTCCCCTTGTATTCTCCGCGTGTAGAGAAAATCGAAGTGAAACGCCGCGGTGATGTACGCCGCGCCAAACTGTATTATCTGCGCGGTCTGACCGGTAAAGCCGCACGTATTAAAGAAAAATTGCCTGCACGCAAACAAGCTTAATTTTTATGCTTACAACAAAAGCCTGCCTGAATTTCTTCAGGCAGGCTTTTCTATAGGAAATTCTATGAGAGTGTTTGGGAGGTTTTCAGGCAACTGCTTTTTTGTACAGTATGTCTTATATCGTGGTGGTGGCAGTAAGATTTTTCAGCACATTATCAATTAATAGGAAGATGCAAAGTATTTTATATCTTATTGTTTTATAGAATAAAAATTTCCACGCCTTACAAGATGCAACAATCTGACGCTATGTCTTTTTTATAGCTGCACTATGTTTTGTGTTTGCAATTCTTATAATTTTATATCTATATAAATCAATATATTAGTCTTTCTGTGGTTGGTGTTGTAACCCGGCTCCTTGTTGTAAAGGTGGCATGCCGATACGGTGAGCTTGCACGTATGGCAACAAGCATCACTTTGCCTGCCTTATTTTTTGCTTTTATCCTTGCGATAAGGTTTTAGACAGTTTAATCCTGGAAGCGATAACAGCAGGCAAGTCTATTGCTAAATCGGCAAATACCCCTGAAAAGCAATCGGCGATGCCGCGCCGTTAGGATTGGGTCTTAAGCAGATATGCATACCATTGCACTGTTTAAGTAATAAAACATTATCTACGTCTTTCAAATTATCCTTATGGCGCAAATCGTGTTCGGGTAATAAGGTTGCAAGGGCTTTTGCCTTGGCATCCTCTGCATTTTTCGCCACAAACAATGCAAAATCATGCATTTCAGATAAACGGCCGTGCAAATAGCCGCCGACATTGACAAAATAGAGATTTAAATCGTTGTGTGTATTGGGCGGTACATCAGACAGGGAAACATCATAACCGTCTGCCCAGTCAATCACTTGCCAACCGTCAATATGGATTTTGTCGGCATCGCCGAACCATGCGGCTTTCAGGGCGGGCAAAGCATCACGGTAATCCGCGCATGCAGCAAATTGTACGTCATGCACTTCGATATTAGAGCGTCCTGCGTTGCCGCCTAAGTAAAACATATATAATTGTTTATTTATAAAATTTCCTTTGTTTATCCGCTGCAGTAAGAGGATTTAGGTGTATGGCCCACTCTAGGTATTTTATTCCTCACTCATACCGGAGAGATACAGGTTATGGGAAAACAGGTATTGAAAAAAGAATGCAACATTGTTATCCCGTTTTTGTCCTTCTCTGTTTACGGAGAAGGGAAGCATCGCGATTGCAGGCTGCCTGAATGGGTAAAAGGTACTCCACGTACATCGTTTTGATAGTGCGCGGGGTGCACCCTGCAAAAATATTTCCTTTTCTGTTTATGGGGAAAGTCAGGGCGGGAAAAGAATGTTTGCTTATTAAAAAAATTTCATTTTAAAAGTTGGTTGTTCCCTCAGCCTTTCCCTGTATGCGAGGGAGGGGCAGGCAGATGTAGGGCGAGCTTTAGCCCACAAAAAAGATGGTTGTGTAACGGTCTCCCTACGAGGGATTTTTTTCAGGCTGCCTGAAACTCCGTCAAACATCTTTCCCTTCCCCGTTTGTGGGTGAGGGGCAGGGTGTGGGAAAAGCGGTTTGTTTTCAAAGAAAAGTTCTTTTGACGTGCAAGATTCCCCGCACCCCAGCCCCCACCCGTTCACGGGGGGTGTTTTTCAGGCAGCCTGAAAAATCAATGCCGGAAATGGCGCACCCCCGTTACCACCATCGCCATGCCGTGTTCGTCCGCCGCCGCAAACACTTCCTCATCGCGCACCGAGCCGGCGGGGTGAATTACCGCCTTGATGCCCTGTTCGGCAATCACGTCCACACCGTCGCGGAACGGGAAAAACGCATCGGAAGCCGCACACGCGCCGTTCAAATCAAAACCGCCGTCCTGCGCTTTCCGCGCCGCGATGCGGGTGGAATCCACGCGGCTCATCTGCCCCGCGCCGATGCCGTAGGTCTGCCCGCCCTTGCCGAACACAATCGCATTGGATTTCACAAACTTGGCAACGTTCCACACAAACAGCAAATCATGCCATTCCTGCTCGGTGGGTTGGCGTTTGGACACCACTTTCACGTCTTCGCGGCGCAAACGGTGCAAATCGGGCGACTGCACCAGCAAACCGCCGCCCACGCGTTTCAATTCAAAACGGTTCGCCCCCGCCGCCAAGGGAATTTCCAACACGCGCACGTTTTTCTTGTTGGCAATCAATTCTTTCGCCGCATCGCTAAACTTCGGCGCAATCAATACTTCCAAAAACTGCCCCGTTACCGCTTCCACCGTGTCCGCGTCAATTTCGCGGTTAAACGCGATGATGCCGCCGAATGCGCTGGTGGTGTCGGTGGCAAACGCCAATTTGTAAGCGTTCAAAGGCGTGTCCGCCACCGCCACGCCGCAGGGATTGGCGTGTTTCACAATCACGCAGGCGGGCGCGTCAAACGATTTCACCGCTTCCCATGCGGCATCGGCATCGGCAATATTGTTATAAGACAATTCCTTACCTTGCAATTGCGTGTAGGCGCTCAGGCTGCCTGAAGCGGGATACGCATCGCGGTAAAACGCCGCTTGCTGATGCGGATTTTCGCCGTAACGCATTTCCTGCACCTTCAGCCAGCTTTGATTAAACTGCGCGGGGAACGCGCCGATTTGCGGCTCGCCGCTCAATTTTTCCGCCGACACGCTGGTTAAGTAATTGGAAATCATGCCGTCATACTGCGCCGTGTGGCTGAACGCCTTGCACGCCAAACGGAAACGGGTCTGCTCCGACAATACCGCGCCGTTTTCCTGCAACTCTTTGACAATGCTTTCAAAATCGCCGTTATCGGTAACAATGGCAACGTGTTTCCAGTTTTTCGCCGCCGAGCGCACCATAGTGGGGCCGCCGATGTCAATGTTTTCAATCGCATCTTCCAGCGTACAGCCGGGCTTGGCAATCGTTGCCGCAAACGGATACAAGTTCACGCACACCAAATCAATATTGCCGATGCCGTGTTCCGCCATTTTTTCAACGTGTTCGCCCACATCGCGCCGCCCCAGAATGCCGCCGTGGATTTTCGGATGCAGGGTTTTCACGCGCCCGTCCAGCATTTCGGGAAACCCCGTGTAATCCGCCACTTCAATCACGGGAACGCCCGCATTGGCGAGCAGTTTCGCCGTGCCGCCGGTGGACAAAATTTCCACCCCCAGCGCGTGCAGGGCGCGGGCGAAAGATTCCGCACCGTTTTTGTCGGACAGGCTGATTAAAGCACGTTGGATTTTGGACATGTTTTTTCCTTTAAAAAATGTTAAAAATCAAATTCCCAATATGATTTTTTCTTCATTATCACCATCTTCCCCATGCTTATGCAAAAACACAGCATAGTAAGCATCAATAACAGAACGAACCAACCATTGTGAAAATTTTTTATACCGATTAAAACTTAAATATGCAAACATAATTACAATAATGAAATAAACAATCAAAAAATAAGAAGTTGATTGATTTTCATATGAATAAATTAATAATATCAAGCTAAACAAAGCAGAATATACAAACATAAAAAATATATTTCTACAAAAATTACGCAGATTATTTATCCTGTTTAAGCCGTCTTTCAAATATGTATCTCCATAATTTTCAATACATCTCAGCATCAACCATATTGGCTTCTTATCCAGTTTTACATTTGTTTGAGAAAATTCCTTATCGTATTGCTCTATAAAGTCAAAAATAATTTTTTGTCTTTGGTTATCGTATTTAGGGTCACCAACCGTACAAATTCTTTTCAGATACTTATCCAAAGGGCTATCCCACCAAGAAGTCCTAATCCACTCCATATTTTTTAATATATATTTAATTACCTCTTGATTTAACAACATACCCAAAAAATGTGAGACAACAATGTATAGAAACAGTAAAAGTATTTGACTTTCTTTGAATAACTTGAGATAAGGCTCAACACTATCCATAGAAAAATTAGGATAACGACAAACGATAAAAAGAAATGAAATGATGATTAACTGCAATATAAATATTGCACCAGGTACAGTATAAATAATGAAATCACGAAATCCTATTGGTAGATTATTCATTTCCTTTTATTCTCGCAAGCTATTAATCGATTACAAATTAAAAATAATGGGTTGAAACTTATAAAATCAGCTATATAGCTTGAAGGCAACCTTGATATCAGGCAGTCGTTTTTCTATTTGCCCGATATGTCGGCATCCAGCTGGATGCCAGGGCGGCGGTAATGACAATCGCAATACCTGCCCACGATAACATTGACAGCTGTTCACCTAAAAGCAATACCGCCAGCAATACTCCGCATACAGGCTCAAGTGCGATTAAAACGCCGGATACATTGGCGGATACGGTACCCATGCCTTTATTCCAGAGCCAATAAGCGAACCAACTGCATCCCACTCCCAAATAAATCATGCTCGCGACACCGGCGATATTCCATTGGATGGCATAGTTTTCAGAAACCAGCAATGCAAAAGGAAGGCACATGATTGCCCCCAGTACTAAAGATAACGATGTATAAACCGGTGCCCCGACATCCGCAACCAAACGTTTGGTCGGCCGCATCGTGCAACAAAATATCAAACCCGCCGCGAATACCAAAGCGCAGCCCAATAAATCCACCTCACCGCCGCTTTCTGCTCCGCCCGCAATCAGTAAGACCACACCGGCAAAAGCTGCCGCACCTAATAACCAATGATACCAATCCGCTTTGTCGCCAAAGAAAAAATGCCCGACAAATACCATCATCACAGGCTCCAAGCCCACAATCGTTACCGCACTGGCAACGGAAGTATGCGCGACCCCTAAAAATTGCAGCATCAAGACCACTACATAATTTAAAAACGTCAGCCACAGCAAAGGCTTCCAATATGAGCGGGGAATACGTCCCAGATGACGGCGCGCCACAGGCAGCACGACAAAAGCCGCAATCACCAAACGCAGCAATACCACCATGGCAGGCTCCAGCATGACATAAGCATATTTTGCGGCAATAAACGAACTGCTCCAAATAATGAGTGCCAGAATTTGGTAAATCATAATGCGATATACAACATGACGCTGCCTGAAAATTACTCGTCCAAACCGTGCTGCAATAATTTTTTACGCAAGGTATTGCGGTTCAATCCCAGCATTCTCGCCGCTTGTGAACGGTTGCCGCCGCATTGTTCCAATACTTTGATTAAAAGAGGTTTTTCTACTTGAAGCAATACCATTTCATAAACATTGCAAGGAACTTGGCCGTCCAAATCCTGAAAATAGCGCGTCAAATTGCGGGTGATGCAGGCGGCGATATCGGAAGTGGTTTCCATGGGCTTACACACAAAAAAGCAAAGAAACGTATTTTAACGTTTTTCAGGCAGCTTTGCATTTGGCTGCCTGAAACTTCACACTGTTTTTACGCAGTTCTATCCCTATCAGGCTGCCTGAAAATGCAATGCGCCCGTGATTTGGAAACAAATACACTGAAAATCAGAAAAAACAATCAGGATTTTATAAAATAATCCATATATAACAATTATTTAAAAATAAATGCCGTAAATATATACTTTGCTGCGATATGTTCATCCGTTAAACCTAATGCCTTCTTTAACTAAAGTAACAGACAAAGCAAGGAAATCCTGAATAAAAGGAAATTCTTAATAAATTTACACTGAAATTTTTCTTAAATTCACAAATAGTATATTGATTTAATCGAGAAAATGTGTATGATTACCCAGTTTACCTTTGGGTAAATCCATAAGAATAACGAGAGGAAACATCATGATATCTAACGCACTCACTTTGCCTGCTGTCGGCGGCGCAGGCAGTCTCGAACAATACATCCACACCGTAAACAGTCTGCCCATGCTCAGCGCGGAAGAGGAAACCGAATTGGCCAAACGCAGATTGCAAGGCGATTTGGAGGCTGCCAAACAGCTGATTTTATCGCATTTGCGTGTAGTGGTTTCCATTGCCAGAGGCTACGACGGTTACGGATTAAATCAAGCCGACTTGATTCAAGAGGGTAATATCGGTTTGATGAAAGCGGTTAAACGCTATGAGCCTTCGCGGGGGGCGCGTTTGTTTTCTTTTGCAGTGCATTGGATTAAAGCCGAAATTCATGAATTTATCCTGAAAAACTGGCGCTTGGTCCGCATTGCCACTACCAAGCCCCAACGCAAACTGTTTTTCAATTTGCGCAGTATGCGCAGCAGCCTGAATGCATTAAGTCCGAAAGAAGCGCAGGCCATTGCGGATGATTTGGGCGTCAAGCTGTCTGAAGTCATGGAGATGGAGCAGCGCATGACCGGGCGCGACATCGGCTTGCTTGCCGATAACAGCAACCAAGACGAAGACAGCTATGCGCCGATAGATTGGCTGGATGACGAAAACAGTACGCCTGAAAACCAATTGGCGCAGCAAGCGCATTACAGCCTGCAAACCGAAGGCTTGAACAATGCGTTGATGCAATTGGACGAACGCAGCAGAAACATTGTTAAAAGCCGTTGGCTGCAAGATGACAGCGGTTTGACATTGCACCAGCTGGCTGACGAATACGGTGTTTCTGCAGAGCGAATCCGCCAAATCGAAGCCAAAGCAATTGAGAAATTACGCACTTTCTTGGCCGCAGAAAAAGAAAACTGTTTAATTTGAAACGGCATTGATTAAAACCGGGAAGTTTCCGTATCGGTTTTCAGGCAGCCTGAACGGCTATTCATTCAAATGCAGGCCGCGGCAAAAGCAAAGCCGCCTATAAACTCATGAAGTATCGCAAACTTTACCGATAGAATCAGCCGCAACAAAAAAGCACCCTTTCGGGTGCTTTTTTAATTCAAACTGTTTTTCAGGCAGCCGAGCCCATCACTTCGTCAAAAGACAATTTCTTTTCAACGGTTTTAGCCTTATCCAATACGAAAGCCACAACATTGGCTTCGGTAGCCAAATTGCTCGGACCTTGCAAGCGTTGGCGGTCGGCAAAATACCATTCTTCCACTTCTTTCGGGTCTTCGTAGCTTTCGGCAAATTCCGCCACCAGAGCTTTGATTTGTTCGTCAGTGGCTTGCAAACCGTTTTCTTCAATCAAGACAGGCAAAATCAAGCCGAGCGCCACACGTTCCGAAGCGCGTTCATTGAACATTTCGGCAGGCAGGTTCAAATCTTTTGCATCCATGCCCTGCTGAATAAAGTTTTGCTTCATTTCTTCAGCCAGGCGGTTGGCTTCGTCGCGAACCAATGCGGCAGGCAAATCAAAGCTGTGTGCCGCACGCAGAGCGTTCATCACCGCTTCGGTATTTTTGGCATCTACGCGGCGTTTGACTTCACGGCCGACATTTTTCTTCACTTCCTCGCGCATTTTGGCTACATCGCCGTCCGCAATGCCCAAAGATTTGGCAAATTCGCTATCCACTTCAGGCAGCACGGCTTCGGCAACATTGCTGACGCTGATGGTGAACACGGCGGTTTTGCCCGCTACGTCTTTACCGTGGTAGTCTTCGGGGAAATTCACTTCCACGTCTTTGCTTTCGCCTTCTTTCAAGCCGGCCACGCCCGCTTCGAATTCAGGCAGCATCTGGCCTTGACCCAATACGAAAGGATAGTTTTTCGAAGTGCCGCCCGCAAAGGCTTCTCCGTCAATTTTTCCTTCAAAATCGATAATGACGCGGTCGCCGTTTTGAGCAGCACGTTCCACGCGGTTGTAGCGGGTGCGTTGCTTGCGCAAAATGTCAACGGTTTGGTCCACTTCTGCATCACCCACTTCGGCAACGTGTTTTTCAATTTCCAAAGCAGACAAATCGGCAATCTTCACTTCGGGGAACGTTTCAAATACAAATGCGGCATGGAAGTTTTCCGCATCGTTTTGGCCTTCAACCGGCTCTACGCGCAGCAAAGAGGCAACGCGTAATTTTTGTTCTTCGGCCAGTTTGAAAAACGCGTCTTGCGCCAAGTCGTTCATCGCATCGTTTTGGATAGACGCGCCGTACATGGAAGCCACCATTTTCAAGGGTGCCTTGCCGGGGCGGAAGCCGTCGATGCGCACGCGGCGTTGGGCTTGTTTCAAACGCTTGTCGATTTCGGCGTTAATATCTTTCCAAGGCAGGGAAACGGTTACTTTGCGTTCCAGTTTTTCCAATTGTTCAACAGTTGCGCTCATGGCAGCCTTTCTTAAATTGTCAAATGTTCAGGAAAATTCAAAACGGCGAAGTTTACCACACAAATGTTTTTCAGGCAGCCTGAAACCGATAAAATAACGCTTTTCCGCTGTCTGAAAGCACATCATGCTCAGCTACCGCCACGCCTTCCATGCCGGCAACCATGCCGATGTTTTAAAACATTTTGTCCTGTATTCCGTGCTGGATTATTTCAATCAAAAAGACAAGCCTTATTGGTATATCGATACACACAGCGGCGCAGGGCTTTACGATTTGCACAGCGGCGAAGCGCAAAAAATAGGCGAATACCGCCACGGTATCGGCCGTTTGCAGCAGCAAGGCGGGCTGCCTGAAAGCCTGCACGCCTTTTTGCAGCACGTCCGCTCCTGCCTGCCTGAACAACACTTGTATTGCGGTTCGCCTTGGCTGGCTAACAGTATGCTGCGCGCAAGCGACAAATTGCGGCTGTTTGAGCTGCATCCTGCCGATATCCAATATTTGCGCAACAATATGCAGGAGGCAGGCTTGGGGCGGCGCGGCCTGATTAAACAGGAGGACGGTTATCAGGGTCTGCTGGCTTTGCTGCCGCCGGCTACGCGCCGCGCAGTGGTGCTGATTGACCCGCCTTACGAGCAGAAACAGGATTACGGCCGCACGGTTCAAACGCTTAAAGAAGCCTTAAAGCGTTTTGCAACAGGATGCTATTTGGTATGGTATCCCTGCTTGAGCCGCGAAGAAAGCATCAGGCTGCCTGAACAGCTGCATCAATTGCTGCCTGAAAATTACGTGCGTGCGGAGTTGCACGTCCGCGCACCTCAAGCGGACGGTTTCGGTATGCACGGCAGCGGTATGTTTGTGCTCAATCCGCCCTATACGCTGGCACAAACTTTGAAAACGGCATTGCCGGAACTCACTCGCATTTTGCAACAAGACGAAGGCGGGCATTTCGTGTTGGAATATGCCGTTCGATAGCTGTTGCCCAAACGGCGGCAGAGTGCGGTAAAGCCATCTTTGTTTGATGCAGCGGTAGCAGCAACTCATTATTTTAAAACAGAAAGTAATTTATCGGTATTGATGGGAATGTAATATGACTTGCATTGACCATGTTGCCGAAGGTGGTTGAATTAGGCGGGAAGGCGAATGGTGGATATCGTAGCGGCATAGATACGTAGCGGCATAGATACGGTCAATAACCGTATATGCTGAATTTTTGCAGAATCAGCACCTTCCGATTAAATGCATCAAAGTCTTGAGACGGCGATAGAAAAGGCTGCCTGAAGTTTTCAGGCAGCCTTGCTTATTCCATTTCCATATCGGATAAACCGTATGACGGTTTTGCCAATCATGTCTTGCATATTTGCTTTGCGCCTGCTCGGGCATTATCGTTTATGTTTGTATTTTATCAGGGCATCTGTCGATTGGTTTGGCTGCCGTTTTCGGCAAACCGTATCACTCTCTGTGATGCGGCTATCTTAGTTTGCGGATTGGAAAACAGGGGATATTTCGTGTTGTATTCGGCAGCTTTCAGGCAGCCTGAAAGCGAAATCCCTTGCCGCCATGCGGATTTTGCGCTTTGGCGGCAGCGAGCATACGGCGGAAATCCAAGCCGTATTGTCCGCTTAATTGGTCGGCATGCTTTTTCAGCTTGTCCCAATCATTGACGGCGGGTGCTGCCTGAAAAGCCAATACGGCTACGTTGCCGTGAGTTTCGGCAGGTACCGCCAGTACGCGGCCGTCAAACACCTGCCGCAGCCGTTCGATAAACAAGGCATAGCGTTTGTCGCCGCTCCACCAGTTGGTAACGAAAATCCCTTTGTCGGAAAGTGCGCGGCGGCAGTCGGCAAAAAACTCGTTTTCAACCATTTCGTCAATAATCTGCACGCCGTCAAAGGCATCGACCAATATGACATCGGTGCTGCCGCGCAGGATTTTGACATATTGTGCGCCGTCGGCTTCGATGATTTCAAATTGTCCGTTTTCGGGCGGCAGGCAAAACGAGGTACGCGCAATGGCAATCACTTGGGGATTGATTTCTACCGCGCTTTGCCGGGTTTGCGGCAGATGGGCGGCAATCCAACGCGCAAACGAGCCGCCGCCCAAGCCGATGTGGGTGATGTGTTGCGGCAAAACATCGGTAAAAAGCAGCCATGCCATCATGGCGCGGCTGTAAGACAATACCAGCTCGGCGGGATGATGGATATTCATGGAGCTTTGAACCGTGGCGGTGCCTAAATGCAGGGAGCGGATATTGCCGCTTTCGGATACGTTGGCATCGGGCAAAAGCGTGCGGAAAAAACGGGAGCGGCGGTAGGGATGTGTCATGGTCGGATGAAATGGTGCGTTGTTTCAGGCTGCCTGAAATGCGGGCATAAGGGCTATAACGGGCGGCAGTACGATGATACGGAAGATTGGCGTTTGATTTGCATCAGTGAATCATTCGGACGGCTTCTGTTGCAACTGTCGAATAATGAGTCGGCACAATATTGCATGATGTTTTTCATGTTTTGATTCAATGCGATGCCGACCGGTAAACTTTCAGGCAGCCTGAAAATGCGTTTGATAAGGCTGCCTGAAAAGGTTTAGTAGGTTCGGGATTGCAGCAGTTGTGCGGCTTGTACGGCAAAGTAAGTCAAAATGCCGTCTGCACCGGCGCGTTTGAAAGCAAGCAGGCTTTCCAAAATCACTTTGTCGCCGTCCAGCCAGCCGTTGCCTATGGCTGCCTGAAGCATGGCGTATTCGCCCGACACCTGATAAGCATAAGTCGGTACGCCGAATTCGTCTTTAACGCGGCGCACTACGTCCAAATAAGGCAAACCGGGTTTCACCATCACCATATCGGCGCCTTCGGCAATATCCAAAGCCACTTCGTGCAGGGCTTCGTTACTGTTGGCGGGATCCATTTGGTAGCTTTCCTTGCCGGATTTGCCCAAATTGCCTGCGCTGCCGACTGCGTCGCGGAACGGCCCGTAAAAGGCGGAAGCGTATTTGGCGGAATACGCCATAATGCGGGTGTGGATATGCCCTGCCGCTTCCAAAGCGTTGCGGATGGCACCGATGCGGCCGTCCATCATATCGGAAGGGGCGACCACCTGTGCGCCTGCTTCGGCATGGCTTAGGGCTTGTTTGACCAATACGGCTACGGTTTCGTCATTCAAAACATAGCCGTTTTCATCGGTGAGTCCGTCTTGGCCGCTTAAAGTGTAGGGATCGAGGGCAACATCGGTCATAACGCCGAGTTCGGGAAATTCCCGCCGCAACGTACGTACAGCGGTTTGTACCAAGCCCTCGGGATTGTAGGCTTCTTCTGCCGCAGCGGTTTTATTGCGGGTTACTACGGGAAATAATGCCAACATGGGAATACCCAAGCGCAGGGCTTCTTCGGCGGTTTTCAACAAAATATCAACGCTTTGACGTTTCACACCCGGCATGGAAGGGACGTCTTGCTCTTGATTGCGCCCTTCCAGCACAAACACGGGATAAATCAAATCGGCGGGAGTCAATACGTTTTCACGCATCAAACGGCGTGAAAATTCGTCTTTACGCATACGGCGCATACGGGAAAGCGGTACTTGTCGTGTCGGGAAATTCATAAGGTTGTCCTGTACTTAGGCTGCAAAATGATTTATTTCAGGCGGATAACCTGTCCGGGCTTGATGGTGCTGCTGTTGGGATTCAAACGCTTCAAGGTGTTCAGGTCTGTCTGATGGCGTCTGGCGATACTGATGAGCGTGTCGCCTTTTTTAACGGTGTATCGTGCGGGTGTTTGGCTGCCTGAAACTTTTGCAGCAGCGGTTTTGGCCGCCGTTTTGCCGTTTGCAGCGGCTTTACCCCCGATTTTCAGCACTTGTCCGGGTTTGATGTTGTTGCCTTTGATGTTGTTGGCAGCGGTTAAATCTGCCACGCTTATGTGATGCAGTCGGGCAATGCTGCTTAGGGTTTCGCCTGATTTGACTTTATGCGTGGCAACGGCGGTAGCTGCGGTTTTTTCGGAGGGGCTGCCTGAAACTTTCACACTGGTACGGATTTTGAGCACTTGTCCGATGCGTACCGTTTTGTTTTTAATGCCGTTGGCGGCAATCAAATCGGCAGCGGCGATATTGTGCCGTTTGGCAATGCTGATTAAGGTATCGCCTTTTTTTACGGTATATTTCACCGTGCGTGTTACGGTTTTTTCGACCGTTTTAGCCGAAGTGTGCATTAATCCGTTTGTTTTCACAGACCCATTTTGCACCAAAACCGTATCTGCGCTTATGCCCGCGGTAGTTTCAGGCTGCCTGATGGGCCGGTGCATATCCAAACCGCTGCGCTCTGCCGCTCTTTTGCCTTGTGCGACAAAATCCACCGTACTGTCCACCGACACGGAAACAGGCGGTGCAATACCGCTCGATTGTGCGGCGGAAGTAACCGATATCGAATGGAATGCATTGCTTTCAAACGGGTCGCTTTGTGCGAAACCTGCGGTTTGCGCCTGCAAACCCGATGCGTTGTTCTTGCTGATAACGATGCTGCTTCCCGCGGCAATGTGTTTGCCTTTAATATTGTTGATGCGTTTGAGTTCGGCTTCGCTGACACCTGTTTTTTCGGCAAGCTGTTTGAGCGTCATGCGCTCGTGCGGCGTGAAAATATCCCAAGACAACAATTTCTTGGGGTCTGTGCTGCGGTAGTTTTTTTCGAAAGTCCCTACCGCGTTAACGGGCAGCAACATCAATTGTCCGCCGTCGTAGGGAGTAAGCACGGGGGTTTTGAAAGCGGGGTTGAGTGCCAAAAATTCATTTTCCGATATATCCGCTAATTGTGCTGCGGCGCGGATATCCAAAGGCTGCTCGATTTTAACCGCTTTGAAATAGGGTTCGTTTTTGATTTCAGGCAGTGCAATACCGAATGCTTGCGGCATATTCACCAAATTGCGCACCGCCAACAGTTTGGGAACATAATGGCGCGTTTCCGCAGGCATTTTCAGATTTTCGTAAGTGGGCGGCAAATTGGCTGCCTGCGCCTGCTTCACTGCCCTGCTGACGCTGCCTTCTCCCCAGTTGTAGGCAGCCAGAGCCAATGACCAGTCGCCGAACATACCGTATAAATATTGCAGATAATTCAAAGCGGCATTGGTGGCCGCGTAAACGTCATGCCGGCCGTCATAAAGCGAAGTTTGCGCCAGACCGTACCGCCGCCCTGTGGCAGGCATAAACTGCCACAATCCCGAAGCACCCACATGTGACCGCGCTTGGGTAACATAGGCACTTTCAATAAACGGCAACAAAGCAATTTCGGCAGGCATGCCGCGTTTTTCCACTTCTTTTACAATGTGGTACATATACGGCAGACTGCGGTTGATGGTGCGGTTAAAATAGGCGGCGTTGGATGCCAGCCTTTCTTCATGACTGCGTACCAATTCGGAATTGACTTCTCCCATCACGAATCCGCGGCGCAGGTTTTGCCAAATACTGTCGTGATTGCGGCGTTGGGCAGACAGCGGAGACGATTGCAGCTGCATCATGGCAGGGCCTGTTTCCGAAGGCCGCCATTCTTTTGTCTGTGCTGCGGCAGGCAAAACAAATAAGCCGCTTACCGTCAACGCGATGGTTTTCAAAGGTTGCATGAATGAGAAGTCCGGTGAGATTCAAAATAGCCCTTAATGCTAAGGGTATTATCTGATAACGTCAATTTTTAGCGTGTAATCCGCACACCTTTTCAGGCAGCTGCAATTACCCCGTAAAATCTATTCAAGGATACCAAAGATTACGGGTGCACTATCTGTGCGGGGGTGTAGATGGACGGGCGCGATTTTATTCAAGGATACCAAAGATTACGGGTGCACTATCTGATTTAAAATAAACAACCAATCACATCTTGGATTCAAGGATACCAAAGATTACGGGTGCACTATCTGAGCAAAACGGTGCATACGGCTTGTGGCCGTATTCAAGGATAGCAAAGATGACGGGTGCACTATCTGGAAGGGGAAGCGGTGAAACTGGCGTATTTGATTTAAGGATACCAAAGATGACGGACGCATTATCTGCTTCCAATTCAACTTTAGCGCATATTCAGGCTGCTGAAACCGAATATCAGGCAGCGGTTTTGCGCGACAGGCTGCCTGAAAAAGTCCTGTTGTTGGGCGCGGACAAAAACCGTTTGCAGGCATCGCTCACACTCCGCAGCCTGTTGTTGCAACAGGCGCGTTCGTTACCTGCCGATGTATTGGGCGACCCGCTCTGCCTGCCTTGGCAGGAGCAGCTCTTCGATTGCGCTATCGCCGCGCATTTGCCGGAAATCCAGAGCGACAGCCTGCGTTTGTTAATGGAGCTGTACCGTATTGTGAAACCGCAGGGCTGCTTGTTAATCAGTGCCGCACAACCTGACGCAAACTGTTGGATAACCGGCAAAAGGCTGCCTGAAAAATCACCGTATATATCATGGAAGGCATTGCTTCGCACAGCTCAATCCTGCGGTTGGCAGTTGGAAGACAAATATTTCATACGCAATATTCCCGTTCGTTTGCCGCTGCCATATTGGCAAACGGCTTTTCGGAAATGCAATATTCCTTTATTCACATCGTCTTACATATTGATTTTATCCAAACAGACTGCTGCTTTGCATCCCCTGCCTGAGAGAGGCATACAAACGCTGCCCGAATGGTCTGCCGCACTGACTGCGGCGAGCCGTTCTTAAATTAATGATGATTGACGGTCTATTATGCTTTGAATGCCATGGCTCGGTAGGAGATTGGCGAATGTTTAAAGCATGACAGGAGTAGGGTGGGGCGGTTTGAGCTGTAATCGAAGTGCGGATGGCGAAAGAGTGCGGATGGTACGGTTTGTTTTCATACCGATAGGCAGTTTGCAGATGCCTGTGCTGTGGATGCGGTTAACCGGACAGCACCGTGTCGGTAAAATAAACGGGCTGATATTGAGAACAGGCTGCCTGAAACGCCTTAAAAACGTTTCAGGCAGCCTGTTCCAATGATGCGGGATAACCGTGCAGGTTTCAAAATTAATGCTGGTGCGTGGTTTGCACGCCGCCTTTGATTTCTCCGTACATTTCGCTGCTGCCGCCGGTTGATGAACAAGCCGCCAACAGCAGGCTGAGTAATGTTGCGCCAAAAAGTGCTTTTTTCATGGGATGGCCTCCGTGTGGTTGTAGGAATGAATCTTTCAGGCTGCCTGAAAGCTTATTTAACCAATTTAAGGATTTTTTTGTTTCCGCCGGTTGCAGCGGCGGTGTCGGTCGGTTGGGTTTGGGTTGGTACGGTTTCCAATTCAAATCCCATGCCTTCGCCTGTTTCTTTGGCGAAAATGCTGAGCACATTGCCTACGGGCACCCATATTTCCTGCACTACGCCGTTGAAACGGGCTTTAAAGTATATCCAATCGTTGTCTATCTGCAAATCGCGCACGGCGGCGGCACCGATATTCAATACGATTTTTCCGTCTTGCACATACTCCATCGGCACGCGGGTTTTTTCGTTTACCCATGCGGCGATATAGGGCGTGTATTCCTGATCGGCACACCATTCGTAGAGAGCGCGGAGCATATAGGGTTTGGTTGAAACAGACATACAAAATTCCAAATAGACAGATTGCTGTGTGTGATATCGGCAAATGCCGGCCGGTTTCCGTTCAGGCAGCCTGTATCAGTGTTTATGCCGCCAACGGCAGTATCGGTTTTTTAACGGCGCATGGCTTTTTCGGCAGGCGTTAAAGCGTCAATGAAGGCGGGGCGTTGGAAAACGCGCTCGGCGGATTTAAACAAAGGTGCGGCATTTTTGCCCAGTTTGATGCCGTAATGGTCTAAACGCCACAACAGGGGAGCCAGAGCAACATCAATCATGGAAAACTCTTCGCCCAGAACGTATTTGTTTTTGGCAAACGCGGGGGCAATCATGGTTAGGCCTTGAGTAATCGCTTCGCGTGCCGCCGCTTGTGCTTTGGAAGAGGCGGTTGGGTCTTCCAAGGTTTTGACGTGGACAAACAGTTCTTTTTCCAAACGGAACAGCACCAAGCGTCCGCGTCCGCGTTGGACTGGGTCGGCGGGCATTAATTGCGGATGGGGAAAACGTTCGTCAATGTATTCGTTGATGATATTGGATTCGTATAAAATCAAGTCGCGTTCAACCAATACGGGCACTTGGTTGTAGGGATTCATCACTGCCAAATCTTCAGGTTTGTCAAATACATCGATATCTTTAATTTCAAAGTCCATGCCTTTTTCAAACAGGACGAAACGGCAGCGGTGGCTAAACGGGCAAGTGATGCCCGAATACAGTGTCATCATGATATTTTTCCCTTTTTGTATTGATTAGAAAACTGATTCAGGCTGCCTGAAAGCGTGCGGCAAGCCCTATAAAAACCCCGAAATCATAGCCGATTTCGGGGTTTTTTACCAGAAAAACAGGATAAACTGTTTATTTTTAAAAGTTTTTTAAGATTCCGACATCGCCATCAGGCTGGCGTTGCCGCCGGCAGCGGTGGTGTTGATACTGCAGGATACTTCCTCAAACAGGGTCGCAATATCCAAGCCTTCGGAAGCGTCAATAATGCGTACCAAAGCCCCTTTTCGCGCAGCCAAAGCGGTTTTGGTCTCTACGCTCGGCGTATCCAAAGCCACCAGATGGCTGATGTTTTCCGCCTGTCCGGGTTGTTCGGACACGGTCAGAGTGCCGCCTGCTTGCGCCGCTAAAGCCGACAGCGGGTGTTCGGCGTGTACGGTTACGCCGATACCGTTGGCGGCAAGGCAGACAAATGCTTTCAGGCTGCCTTCCAAATCGCCGCCATGCAGCCATACCTGTTCGGGCGCATGCCAATAAGCGGTGTTGTTTTCGCCTGTCGGCCCTGCCAAACGGGCATTGGCACCGCGCAGGGTTTGAATACGCGCCGCACCTAATGCCGCACCGACACGTACTTTTGCGTCATGGGGCAAGGGAGATTGGAGGATGAGTTTTTCCATCGCGCCGACTGCCTGCACATCGGTTTGTGCGTCAGCAACGGCCAAAGGCATGCGCCATGCTTGGCCGCAGCTGAGTTTTTGCAGGTAGAAAGGGCCGCCCGCTTTGGGGCCTGTGCCCGACAAACCGTGTCCGCCGAAAGGCTGTACGCCGACTACTGCGCCGACAATATTGCGGTTGACATAGAAATTGCCTGCCTGAAGGTGTTTGCGGACAAAATCGACTGTGCCGTCAATGCGGCTGTGGATGCCGCCCGTGAGCGCGTAACCTTTGGCATTGATGCGTTGCAGCAATTCCGCCAAGTTGTCGGGACGGTAGGTTACTACGTGCAGCACGGGGCCGAATACTTCGCGGGAAAGTTCGTCCAAATCGTTCAGTTCGAACAAAGTGGGGGCGACAAAAGTGGCGTTCTCGGCATTTTCAGGCAGCCTGATTTGGTGACAGGATTTGGCAACGCCTTTCATTTTCTCGATGTGTGCCAATAAGTTGGATTGTGCTTCGGCATCAATGACCGGACCGATATCGGTTGCCACGTCTTTGGGATTGCCAACGCGTAATTCGTTCATCGCGCCTTTAATCATGTGCAAAACACGTTCGGCCACATCTTCCTGAATGCACAAAATCCGCAATGCGGAGCAACGCTGTCCTGCGCTGTCAAAAGCCGAATTAAGCACATCGGTACAAACCTGCTCCGCCAATGCGGTGGAATCGACAATCATGGCGTTTTGCCCGCCCGTTTCGGCAATCAATACCGGCAAGTCGGGACGTTTGCTGAGTGCTTGGTTAATCAGTTGGGCTACTTCGGTAGATCCGGTAAAGATCACACCGTTAATGCGCGTATCGCCGGTTAATGCCGCACCGACATCGCCTGCACCTGGCAACAGCTGTAAAACTTCTTTGGGTACGCCCGCTTCATGCATGAGCTGTACGGCGCGGTAGGCAATCAGACAGGTTTGTTCGGCAGGTTTGGCCAAAACGGTGTTGCCGGTTGCCAATGCGGATACTACTTCGCCGGTAAAAATCGCCAAAGGGAAATTCCACGGGCTGATGGCAACTACCGTACCCAACGGCTTGCGGTCGGCGCAGGTGGTTTCCGCTTCGCGTGCGTAATAGCGGCAGAAATCAACCGCTTCGCGTACTTCGGCGATAGCATTGGGCATAGTTTTGCCCGCCTCGCGAATTGCCAACATCATCAATTCGGCAGTATGTTGTTCATACAAATCGCCGATACGGCGCAAAATATCGGCGCGTTCGGCAGCGGTTTTTTGACTCCATGCCGCCTCCGCCTGTTTGGCTTGCGCGACTACATCCGCTACAGAGGCTGCCTGAATAAAGGCAACGGTGCCGACTATATCGCCGTGGTCGGCGGGATTGCGTACCGGTACGGCTTCTTGTGTTTGTACTTTTGTTGCGGTCAAAGGTGCGGCGGCATAGCTTTGCGCTGCGGCGGTATTCATGTCCTTTTGCAAGGCGTTTAAAACGTTTTCATTGCTGAAATCGATGCCTTTTGAATTCATCCGTTCGCTGCCGTACAGGTTTTTCGGCAACGGCACGGCGGCGTGCATAGTGCCTTGGGTTTGTTGCGCCGTTTCCAAAGGATTGCGGATTAAGCTGTCGATGCTGATGTTTTCATCCACAATCTGATTGACGAAAGAAGAATTGGCACCGTTTTCCAACAGGCGGCGGACCAGATAGGCCAATAAGGTTTCATGCGTGCCGACGGGTGCGTAAATGCGGACGCGGCGTTTCAAATTGTTTTCGCCGACCACTTGGTCATACAGCGTTTCACCCATGCCGTGCAAACATTGGAATTCAAAATCTTTGCCTTGGCCCATTTGGTAAATGGCCGACAAAGTATAGGCGTTGTGGGTGGCAAATTGGGGGAATACCGCATCTTGCGCCGCCAGCAATTTACGCGCGCAAGCCAGATACGACACATCGGTATGCACTTTGCGGGTGTAAACCGGATAACCATCCATGCCGTCAACCTGCGCCCATTTGATTTCGCTGTCCCAATACGCGCCTTTCACCAAGCGGATCATCAGTTTTTGCCGGTTGCGCCGCGCCAAATCCACCAAATAATCAATTACAAACGGACAGCGTTTTTGATATGCCTGCACCACGAAACCGATGCCGTTGTAACCGGCCAAATCGGGGTCGGATACCAAGGCTTCCATCAAATCCAGAGACAGTTCCAAACGGTTGGCTTCTTCCGCGTCAATATTCAAGCCGATACCGTAAGATTTTGCCAAAACGAACAGCTGCTTCAATTTCGGCAGCAACTCGCCCATCACTCTGTCGTATTGGGCGCGGGAATAACGCGGATGGATGGCAGAGAGTTTGACTGAAATACCGTTGCCTTCGTACACCCCGGCGTTTTGCGCGTCTTTGCCGATGGCGTGAATCGCATTTACGTAATCCTGATAATAGCGTTCGGCATCTGCCTGCGTCATAGCGGCCTCGCCCAACATGTCAAACGAAAAACGATAGCCTAATTTTTCGCGTTCTTTACCGTTTTGCAGAGCTTCTTCAATGGTTTGCCCGGTAACAAACTGCTTACCCAGCATTTTCATCGCCGCATTGACACCTTGGCGGATTAAAGGTGCGCCGCCTTTGGCCAGCAAACGGGTCAGGCTGCCTGAAAGGGTTTCGTGGCTGGGCGCGGCAGTAAGTTTCCCCGTAATCAGCAGCCCCCAAGCCGCTGCATTGACAAACATGGACGGACTATTGCCCAAATGGCTTTTCCAATCACCGCCTGCCAACTTATCCTGAATCAATTTATCGCGTGTAGCGGTATCGGGAATGCGCAGTAGTGCTTCAGCCAAGCACATCAAGGCCACTCCTTCTTCGCTGGACAACGTGAATTCATGCATCAGCGCATCCACACCGCTGGCTTTACTGCGGTCGGCGCGCACTTTTGTAACCAAAGAACGCGCCAAAGATGCTGCTGCTGCAGTTTCTTCTTCGGTCATTTGGGCGCGTTCAAGCATATCGGCAACCGCTTCCGCTTCAGGACGGCGGTAAGCATCGGTAACTGCTTGGCGCAGCGGATTGATGGCGGCATGGGCAAATCGGAACATGGTTTTTCTCCTAACGGCCTTTATTCAAATACACAAAATTACTTACGAATTTTAACTTAACCACACAAAAAAAGATATGCCGCTTAATTTGGATTTTATGAGTAAACGGCTATTTGGCATGCATGATGGTACATTGCTTTGGAATGGGATTTCGGATATCGGTATTTAAATCAGCGTTTAAAAAAGCAGCCCGGTATATTGCAAGCTTAAGTTATTGCTGCATTCGCGAATGAGCAAAAGTTGCCTGCCACATATTTACAATGGCAGATTGAAGAAAACGGCTAAGCATTTGTGGCAATGTGTAGGAAGAATTAAAAAATTGGAACGTAAGAATTCTGGATTTTTCCATTAAGAATATTCATGAAAAACAGATATTCTGATTATAATATCAGCAACGCAAGCAAAAGCATTAAGATTATCGATTTCACATTTACAATCAATATTAACACATACAAACCAATATCTTCTGTATAATCAGAAAACTTTAAAAATCATGCGACTAAAGTTTCTGATTGGTTTGATGTTTTAACGGATTTAGAACATCAAGCATATACATTAGCATGTATATGCAATGAGCAACGAAGTCTTTTTAGAAATAAACTATAAAAACAAGTATTTGATTTCCTATAGCAGTAATACGGCACACTTTTGAGCCTGCATCAAGCAGAAAAATACAATATATCTCATAACAATACGGGAGATTGAAATGAAAAATATATTGCTTATCGCTTTTTTAAGTTTATTGTCATCCTGCTCCGAACCTATTTCCTCCGCCAAGCTGTCGAGCGGGCAAAATCTTTCCGCCCCGTCATCCGCAAGCGATACCCAAGTCCCTGCCAAATTAAGTGATGATGACATTATTGAACGGAAAGAGATTTCCTTCAACCATCAAAAAATCAAGGCTGTTTATTTCCCCGAATTGGATAAAACACCCCAGCATTACTACAATGAAGTCATCATCCAAGACAATACCTATTATGCCCTCAACTTCAATGATGACCATTATGTGCTCATCAATCTCGAAAACGGCACGATTGCCGAACAGGGAGAAAATACCTTCCTTAAAACCGATAAGAACGGATGGTCTTACCGGATAGCGAATGCCATTTTGAAAAATTCGGTGGTCATGAATGATTTTAGCCACCGCAATAGTGCCGTCATGGGTTCGCCGACAAGAAAATATCTTCCGTATTGCAAAAATGCCGCGGATTGCCGATATACCAGTATATATGATGTCAATGCCTATGCTTTAGGCACTCCTGAGGAAGATGAAACACCCCACGGGCTGGTTATGCAGGATACGACATACAGAGAAGAATCCAACCGGCCGTTGCGGCTCGGTATGTTTGCTTTCTCCAATTCATCATACGATCCTGATTATGCATCAGCCAAAAGCATTGTGATTACCAGCCCAAGCGCTATCTGCTGTACCAAAGGTTGGAAAAAAAAGATAGTGCCGGCAGATATTCTTGGATCCGTTACAAAAGTGTGGCGACTCGACAGACGGGGGCGTTTTTTGGTGTGGTTTGGTCCTGAACATGCTTTTTTATTTATGATTTTCGATATAGAAAGGGGGTTGGACATTCCTGAAAATCATTTGGACAATATTCATTTTGTCGAATACAAAACCATCCGCAAGCATTTTGGCAAATATCGGGATGCTTGTTTAAGAGCCGAGAAATTGTCGGAATGGATGCGGCAATATCGTTAATTTTTTAAAAGGTGATAATGATGTCTTATCAATTGTCAAAGTCAGATAAAGAGTTTGTCTTTAATGTTAATAAATATATGGAAAACGCCCCCGCGGCATTGGGCAAGAAAAGCCCTTACCACGTTGAATTTGCAGCAAAAGGAAATAGCGGGCTGTCCTTTGGTGTCATGCAAAACGATGTAAAGACCAATGGAGTTGCACGGAAACAATTTAAAACCATTTTAGCCAATGGTGGTTTTAGTCAAAAAGAAATTGACGACATTGTCAGCAGAGCTATAAAAGCAAATGTGACTCGAGACAAGTTTACGCCGGAAGAAATTGCAAGGATGAATGAGGCATTAAATAATAATCTATCCTTGGTTGAGGAGGTGGATCGCCAAAATGCGGATAGGATGATTAACAGTGTAGAGAAAGCTATTGATGCTATTGGCGCACGCGGTGTATTCAATTCGTCCCACCCTGATTTTCATCAGGCCATCGGCAGAATGGCACACTGGAGCAATCAAACTGGCGGGCTAAACGAATTTACAGAGCATTTTTCAAACATGAAAAAGGATCCCGGCCTGCAAGACATCAAAAATTATTTACAAAACCAACAAAATTTCAAAAAAACAAATTCCAAACAGAATTATGCTTCATGGGAAGCAAGAATGGAAGAGGCACAAAAATATGCTCACGACAAGCAGGCGGGTGTATTGTCAAAAGAAGATAAGTTTAATCACGATTGGTACGACAACGGATATGAGTGTCTCGCCCCATGGGCTAAACAAAACCCCTATCGCACGAACGCTGCCTACGGCTACGACCCCCTGGTTCTCAACCTCGACGGCAAAG
>JASBYJ010000002.1 GCA_029984035.1 Conchiformibius sp. | reverse complement strand
CCTCAACTCCCCTCCGGAAGACTCCGTACCCAAACGACCTATCGCTTGGAAAGAACGGCTCAATTGATATACCAACTTCACAGACTGGCTGGCGGTTTGCAATCCGACTTCATATCCCAAATACAAGTCTTGGGTTAATTGTTTGCCAAACGTGAGTACCTGCTGCGCGGGATTCATTTCTCCTGTTTGTGCATCTCGCGTTTGACTGCTGCTCAAACCGAAATCGTCCACCAACCCGATTTTGTCGTTAATCGACCCGCCCAAAAATGCTCCTGCCGCCGTAGCTAACGCGGCTTCATCCGTACTGGTGCCGCTACTGGGGCGGTTGAGAATCAGCCATGACAATCTGTCTTTTTCACTCATAGGCTCGTTAGCTACCAAAGTGATACGGGGATTATTGACGTTGCCCAACACTTCGACACCCGCCCCAACGGGCGAATTCCTGCGTTCGGCACGGATATTGAGACTGGGATTGTCCAACGGGCCGACAAAAGAAATAATGCCTTTTTTAACCACCAAATCTTGTCCGTAAGCTTTGTAACGCCCGCTCAAAATCCGAACGCTGCCCACACCTTGAATATCGGTACTGTTATTTGAAGTCAGTTTCAGGCTGCCGCCGAGATTAACGTTCAATCCTTCACCGATAAAATAGAAACGGTCATTCAAATCAAAGACAAAGTTCAGTTTCAATGGGAGTTGCGGCGTTTCATTGTGTTTTTCCTCACCTAAAACGACAACGTCCCCATCTAACTGCGGTGCGGTACTTTCCTGAAAGCCAAATCTCCCTTCGTCGGTTTTCAGCATACCGTCCAACATAATGCCTTGAGCGGTATAAGATACCTCGCTGCTGCCTGAAACCGTTAACCGCCGCCCCGGCATATCCAATATCTGATAGCGGTCGAATACTACTTTGGCATCGACATCAGGCGTTTCGTTTGCATAAGAAGCTTGGCCTGAAAGCGTGATACTGCCGTCTTTACGTTGGAAACGCAGGCTTTCGATTATCCAACGCTGTCCTTCTATCCGGGATTTCAGGCTGCCGTTGTCAAGCACGACACCGACCTGGCGGTTGCGGTACGAAAGATTTTCCCCTTTCACGCTGCCCGAAGCCTGAGGATTGCCGAGACGTCCGCCGATTTGAATATCGGCATTCAGGCTGCCTTTGATGCTTTGGCCGATGGGCATCAGGTTTTTCAGGCTGCTTAAATCGGCTGCAACAAGGCGGATATTGCCGCTGACGGGCGATGCGGCAATATCGCCGCCAAATGCCTGCAGCACATTAAAACTGCCCTCTGTGTTCCCATAGCGGGTAGCTGCCTGAAAAGTGCTGCGGACCGCATTGCCTTCAAACCGGCTGTTGAGTTTCAATCCGCTTAAATTCAAAGGTGTTTTGCGCTGCAACGGCAAAACGACATCGCCGGCTTGCTGGCGCACATTCAAATAACCGTTCATGCGATTGCCGTAACTCAAATCCCAATCGCCCGACAACACCAAATCATGCTCGACAGGCGGCGTATAGAATTGATGCAGCTGCACCAGATTCAAGTTTTCCGCATTGCCTTTAGTCGTAATGCCGCTTCGCGCATTCCACTCGAAACTGTTCAAATTCAGGCTGCCGCCCAAAGCCTGCCAACGTGCGGCACCCAATACCACCTGCTCCGCTCCCGCCTGCAGATTCACCGCATTATGCAAACGCAAATCCAAAGCACCGCCTACATTCAGTTTGCCCACAACACCCTGCCATTGGTCTTTATGGTTTAAACCGCCGTTGGCAGCAGCATCGATATGCAAAGGCTTGCCGTCCAATTTCAGGCTGCCTGAAAGATTGAGAGTATGGCGGCGCAAAGTACCGTTCAAATCAGTATGCACCTGTTCAATGGCGACACCGCCAGCGTCCAAGCCGCTGCCGTCCACTTTCAGCAACAAAGGGCGGTCGTAATCGGGCGACATTTGCGCATTGAAATCCAACTGTCGGGCCGACACCCATTTGCCGAAAACAAACCCGCGCGCCTGTCCGGACAATTTACCGTCCACAGCCGTCCAACCGTCTGCGGTATTGGTGAGCGTGCCTTTGGCATTGAGCAATCCTTTGATGCCGAAGCCGAACAGATTTAAATTCGGCGCATCAATATCGAGAGCCAATATATCGCCTTTTTTACCGTATGCACCTTCGCTGCGGATATGGTTGCCACCCAAACGGATATCGACATCGGCCCTGCTTAAACGGTCGCTTTCATAATCCACTTGTACGCCGCCGGAAAGCGGCGCACCCGAAAGGCGAGAGGAATCAAACTGCATTTGCGCGTGATAACGGTTTGCCGAAATGCTGCCGCTTGCCGAAATCTCCCCATTTACGCTGCCTTCAGGCAGCGCAGGATAAAACTTGGCGGGATTAAACGCTTCGCTGCGGAGCGTTGCCTGCAATTCATGCGCACCGAACAATGCCATGCGGGCGGAACCTTTCAGGCTGCCGCCGTTTTTCGGCAAAACATTCAAATGTTCAAGCAACAAAGTTTGGTTCACACCGTCGCTGTCTATTTTCAATCCGCCGTCCACAGCGGCATAACCCGTGTCAATTTGCCAATCGGCTTGCGGACGTTCGAATGTACCGTGCGCCCGAACCACTCCGTTCAGGCTGCCTGAAAGGGGAAACGACAACACATCGGCCGCAGTAATGCCTTTTAATTCCGCATTTAAATTGAGAACTTGTTTTTGCGCATAAATACTGCCGCCGACATTCAGCCTGCCCTGCTTCATCAATAACGCTTCCAAACGGCCGATATTCACCGTACCGCTGTCGTTCATCGACAATACGCCGTCCACGCTCCGTATCGGAATGGCATTGCGGTCAAACGGTGCGGCAGCGGCATTGCGCAGCTTCAGGCCGCCCTCCAATGCCGCATCTTCCGCGTTGCTGCGCCCAAACTCGGCATTGAAGCCCAACTTGGCTTTAGGCCATTCGGGAACAAAAGCCTGCGGATTCAGATTTTCCCCTTCGACTTTCAAATGCCCGATGATACCGCCCACAGTAGCGGCAAACGGCATAATCCGCGCATCGGCGCGCAAAAACAGATGGTCGCCCTGCAAATCGGTGTTGATGCCGATATCGTTCAGGCTGCCTGAAAGCCTGATAACGTTTTTTGCCGCGATATCGTCCAATTTCCCCTGCGAAACCAGCTCGCCTTTGAGCTCAAATCCTTCCCGTGCCGACAATTCGATTTCGCCCCGGCTGTTCGACCAATGGGTGTCCAACGATTTCAATTCGATGCGGTGGCGGACATGGTCGTAAACATAAGCCGCATTCGCGCCCAATACATAAGCAAACCCACCCGTACTGACGCTGCCCGCCGACAACTCGTCCACAGTAACGCTGAAAGGCAAATCAATGCTTTCAGGCAGCTCGGGCGGCTCGGAAGGCGGTTGCGGCGGAATGGGTTTGCCGTCTATCGCCACATCGCCTACGGCGATACGTTGAATATGCAGATGCCCGTTCCACAACTCGCGCGGCTGCCATGCCAAAACGGCACGGCTCAAGCGGATATCCGCCGCTTGGGTTGCAATCGACACTTGCTCCGCTTCAAACCCCTTGAACATGCTGCCTGAAAGTTTGTCGGCACGCACGCTCACGCCTGCCAGTTTAGGCAGCCGGAAAGCCGCAAACCGCAAACCGCTTTCCGTAAACAACATCCATGCCGACAATACGGCAAGGCTGCCTGAAAATACCGCCAACGCCCCGAGCAAGCGGCGCAAACGGCTGCGCTTGCCTTGAGGCGGCGTTTCGGTCGGTTGGGAGGCAATATGGTTTTCGGATTCGCTCATATATGATTTGATGATGTGCTTTTAAAATGAAACAGGCGTTTGCAAGGCATTGTTTGGTTATCCGCTTTTTCAGGCTGCCTGAAACAAACGGCCTATTTGTCGATACTATATTATTACCGCTCACGGATACAGACGGGCTGCCTGAAAAAGTTTGCCCGACACGGCAGATTTCCGCTTCCGTCAGACTGCCTGAAATTTCCATCCGCTACAATCTGACACGCGCTCCGGCATTCGCTGCATCGCCAATCAGGCTGCCTGAAACCCATATCCGTTTGCGCAACAGCCGTCAGATGTTTTAAAACCGCGTGCCCAAGCTGATATGCCAACGGACTTTTTTGTCATGATGCCCGTAGGCGATATCGAAGGAAAACGGTGCGGCCGGGCTGAACCATCGCAAGCCGAGACCCGTGCCGTGTCGGAAAGTGATTCTCTGAAAAGAATCGTCCACGCCGCCCGCATCATGAAATACTGCAACAGCAAAATCCTTCATAAACGGATATTGGTATTCTACACTGGCAACCGCCAACGTCCTGTCGGGCAACACGGTATTTTTATCGAAATCCAAGCCGATGCTGTCCAATTCATAACCGCGTACCGATGACGCGCCGCCGGTGCGGAACATCAATATCGAAGGAATATTTCCGATAACCTGCTGCTCTTTGCTGTATACATAAGCCACTTGCCCGCGCACGACAAAAGTACCTAGCTGTTTGTTTTCAGGCGTAAAATAATATCCCGCACTTCCTCTGAAACGCATCAGAGCAGACGAAGACGCCCATTTTCCCAAAGTCGTTCCCACCTTGGCATTCAGATAATATCCGTTGGCGGGACGTATGGCCGTTTCGATATTTTGACGTTTCCAAGAGTAAGTGAGCATCGTGGCATAACTTTTGCCTATGTCCAAACCGCTTTCGGGCACTCTGGCACTCTCGCTGACAAATTCCAAACCATACCGCGCCTCTATACCGTTTTTGTCGCGCACGTGCCAAATACCCGATGTAACGGTATGCCGCTCCAAACGTTGGGTCGTACTGCGCTGATAGCCGAGATTGCCGGTGAAATAATGTCCGTTGCTGTTGCGCGGCTGGCTCAAGCCGACACCGAAAGACGTTTGATAACGGTCGCCGTCCAAATACACGGAACCGGTATAGCCGCGGTTGAAAACATTGTAATGCTCATAGCCGAAATTTCCTCCCAACCCGTAGGCCGAATCAAAACGCACGCCCGCTTCAAATTTCTGCCTTTTGTTTTCGGCAACTTCCACTTTAACGGGCACCCTGTCGCCCTCTAGGCGGTCGAAATCCGCCTGTACCGATGCACCCGAATAATGCTGGTCGTTTTCCAAAGCCTGCTGGTAATCCAGAATTTTATCCAAATCATACGCATCGCCCGGTTTGAACCGCGCCAAACCGCGCACCACATTCTCGGGATAACGTTTCGTTCCGCTCACCTCCAGCTCGCCGAAATAAATCGGATTCGCGCTGTCCACCATCACCGTCAAATCGGCCTTATTGCTTTTGGGGTCCACTTCCGCCTTTGTAGTAATAAATTTTGCCAAAGGATATTTCTTACGCACCACCGCGCCCAATATCGATTCCTTGCCTGCCGCCCAATACTCCTGCCTGAAAGGCGAACCTACAGGAAGCTGCCATTGGCGGAAGGCATTTTTGTAGTAAGAACCCAATTGCCCGTCCTGCAGAATATCGCCCAAAATAGCGACATTCACGTTATCCACTACCGTTCGCTCGCCGGTTTCCACTTCCACGACAAAACCGCCATCGCGCTCGTTTAATTGGATTTTCGGATTGAAATAACCTTCGGTCTTCAACAGAGCCAAAGCATCGGCAGGCGCGGCTTCCGCCAAATACTCAATCTGCTCCCTGTCCAGCTTTTCCTTGCGCTGGTAGTCCAGCAAAGGCAGATACTGTTCCAAAAGCTCACGGATTTCGGCATTCTGCGTTTGAATCAACACGGGAAATTCAGGTTTTAAAACGGCTGCCTGAAAACCTTCATCACGAACATCGGAGGCTTGTTCGGACGTATTCTCCGCCTTCACGGGAAAAGCGGCACACAATAACAGCCACAAAGGCAGATGATACGGCAGTCGGCTCATCAAATCACTTACCCAATCGCACATTAACCGGCCGATTCTACCATTAAATTCCGATACCCAAACCATCACCAAAAACACTTTTCCACCTTTATTCAAGACATCTTGCCATACAAACCGATACTTTTCAGGCAGCCTGAAAAATCCCTGCTCAGCATGGCCGTCCTACATTCGGCACGCCATCAGAAGAAAGCAAACAAGTAATTGATTTAAATAAATCTAATATACATACCATCTGATACCGCTGATTGGTTTCGCTTCCGTACACCGCATCTCCCAACGCCTTCCGAGCAATCCCCTATCCCTTTCCAAGCGTGTTTTCACCGTTTTCAGGCTGCCTGCTTGAGAAAAAAACGTTACAATACGCCATTCTCAATGGGAAATTTATGCTGCCGAATCGGTTATCCCGAACCGTGCGATGCAGATTAAACCGACTGCTGCACACAGCATCAATCCACCCACCGCCTTTCAGGCAGCCGCGATTTCAGGCTGCCTGAAAAGCATTTTTCCACCTTTATCATTCCGAAACAACACCATGTCTGCCATTCCCGACCACGTCCGCCGCCGCCGCACCTTCGCCATCATCTCCCACCCCGATGCCGGCAAAACCACGCTCACCGAAAAACTGCTGCTGTTCTCCGGCGCGATTTTGAGCGCGGGCACGGTAAAAGGCAAAAAATCCGGCAAATTCGCCACGTCCGACTGGATGGAAATCGAGCAGCAGCGCGGCATTTCGGTGGCATCATCGGTGATGCAGTTCCCCTACCGCGACCACACCGTCAATCTGCTGGACACGCCCGGCCACCAAGATTTTTCCGAAGACACCTACCGCGTACTCACGGCGGTGGACAGCGCCCTGATGGTCATCGACGCCGCCAAAGGCGTGGAAGCGCAAACCATTAAATTATTAAACGTTTGCCGCATGCGCCACACTCCCATCGTTACCTTTATGAACAAATACGACCGCGAAGTGCGCGATTCGCTGGAATTGCTGGACGAAGTGGAAAACATCTTGAAAATCCGTTGTGCGCCCGTAACTTGGCCCATCGGTATGGGCAAAAATTTCAAAGGCGTGTACCACATTCTCAACGATGAGATTTACCTGTTTGACGCGGGCGGCGAAAAACTGCCGCACGAATTTGAGATTATTCAAGGCATTGACAACCCGCGTTTGGACGAGCTGTTCCCGATGGAAATGGCGCAACTGCGCGATGAGATTGAATTGGTTCAGGCAGCCTCGAATGAATTTGATTTAGAAGAATTTTTGGCAGGCGAACTCACGCCCGTGTTTTTCGGCTCGGCGATTAACAACTTCGGCGTACAGGAAATTTTGAACGCGCTGATTGAGTGGGCGCCCGCGCCGCAGCCGCGTGATGCCGGCGTGCGCCAAGTGTCGCCCGATGAAAGCAAGTTTTCAGGCTTTATCTTTAAAATTCAGGCGAATATGGACCCGAAACACCGCGACCGCATCGCCTTTTTGCGCGTGTGTTCGGGCAAATTTGAACGCGGCATGAAAATCAAACACTTACGCATAAACCGCGACATTGCCGCCTCCAGCGTGGTAACGTTTATGTCGCACGAGCGCGAGCTGGTCGAGGAGGCGTATGCGGGCGACATCATCGGCATTCCCAATCACGGCAACATTCAGATTGGCGACAGTTTTTCAGAAGGCGAGGCGTTGGCGTTTACCGGCATTCCGTTTTTCGCGCCCGAATTGTTCCGCAGCGTTCGCATCAAAAATCCGCTCAAAATCAAACAACTGCAAAAAGGCTTGCAACAGCTTGGCGAGGAAGGCGCGGTGCAGGTGTTCAAGCCGCATTCGGGCGCGGATTTGATTTTGGGCGCGGTGGGCGTGTTGCAATTTGAAGTGGTAACGGCGCGGCTGGCGGCGGAATACGGCGTGGAAGCGGTGTTTGACAATGTGTCGGTGTGGTCGGCGCGGTGGGTGTCGTGCGCGGACAAGAAAAAATTGGCGGAATTTGAAAAGGCAAACGCGGCGAATTTGTCCACCGATGCGGGCGGAAATTTGGCGTATCTTGCGCCCAACCGCGTAAATTTGAATTTGACGATGGAACGTTGGCCGGACATCGTGTTCCACGAAACGCGCGAACATTCGGCGAATTTGAACGATTAGGAAGTGTCATCATTTGCTTGTGCGGCGGTATTTTAAGCCCAAATCTACTTTGTAAAGCATTGATGACAATCCCTAAGGCTCAGGCTGCCTGAAAATACATGAAGGGCGACACAACTTGCACCCTTTTAAAAACCTTTTTCAGACAGCCTGAAAGTTCATTCCTTAAACTTGATGAATTTAGAAAACGGTATTTTTGTATTTTGAATTTAGTCTTTTCGAATAAAAATTTTCATTCGCAATACATCAATTGTTCTCATAAACAATAAAAACCGACAAAGAATATTCAACATATTCTCTATAGTATTACTTATCTCCGGCACGAAGCAGAAAATCAGCTACGCCGGTGCAAGAAAATACAAAAACTTAGGCATAGAAAAATGAATACCTATTCATTGAAATAATGAAAAATTTATCAAGATATTTAATGTTTGGCATGATTGAATTAATTGAACGGCGAGTAAGTTTTTTTCTTTCTGCCTGACAATAACGCCAATAACAAAAATTTCACAAAAAAACAATTAATTATAAATTAAACTTAACTATCAATACGGCGGGCAAAACAGCCGAGAGAAGCAACGGGAGATTTACGGCGTTTTTTTTTCGTACGAAGGTTTTCAGGCAGCATGCGCTGCGGTGCGGACAGGTTTGAACGGCATTCTAACCGAGCGGCGCGGTTCAGGCAGCCTCGATATCGGCAAAACCGTCCCGCAAGACAAATGCATCAAACAAAAACAGTAGAATGACAGATTCAAAATAATCAATTGCTTTTAAAATAAAATACCATAAAATAATTCTCAGGCTGCCTGAAAGGTTTCAAACAGTCTCTGCCAAGCAACCAAATGTAAATCCATTCAGGCAGAGATTGTCGTTTACGGAATACGGCGTTAAAATGCCGCGCTTTGTAACACAATCTACCCCGCTATGAATGCCATTGGCGACATACTTCCTTTATCCCGTATCGTTCCCGATATGGAAGCCGGCAGCAAAAAACGGCTGTTCGAACAAGCCGCACAACTGTTGGAAGACACTGCCGCGCTGCCGCATACCGATATTTTCGAGTGCCTGATTAACCGGGAACGTTTGGGCAGCACCGGTTTGGGACACGGTGTTGCCATTCCGCACGGCAGACACTCCTGCATTCAAGATATTACCGGTGCGTTTATCCGCTTGCGCGAAGGCGTTGATTTCGATGCACCGGACGGCAAACCCGTATCCATGCTGTTTGTCTTGCTCGTACCCGAGAACACTACAGACAAACATTTGGAAATCTTGTCGCATTTGGCGGAAAAATTCTCCGACAAGGCAGTACGCGATGCCATAACGGCTGCACAAACGGCAGAAGAGCTGCACGAGATTCTGATTAGTTAATTTAAACAAGCAGGTTCAAACCTGCTTTTTATTTTTCAGGCAGCCTGAAAACCGGGCTGAGCCGTTAATCTGTCTGTATTTCCTATTCCGTCCGAACGCTCTTATCTTCTGCACGGTATAATCAACCATTGGCCTAACCCACTACATTAACATCATGCCGAGTATATCCGTACGCCGCCTGTATCAGGACAATCAACAGAAACTGCAAATGTCATGGGCAGCCGGCACTTCTGCCGGCGACAACCGCATCACGGCGGCCGATGACCGTCCCGTATTGGCATTGGTAGGGCATTTGAATTTTATCCACCACAACCAAATACAGGTATTGGGTGTTGCCGAAGTGGAATATTTGAACAAACTGGAACAAAACGGTACGTTTGTTTTAGAAGAATTGTTTGACTTTCCTATGGCGCTGATGATTGTCGCCAACGATTTACCCGTTCCAAACACCCTGCGCGACTATTGCCATACCCACAGTATCCCGCTGCTCACGTCTAAGCTGGAAAGCCCTTACCTGATGGACGTATTGCGGATTTACCTGCAAAAAACACTGGCAGCATCGACTATCAAACACGGCGTATTTCTTGATGTATACGAAATAGGCGTATTGCTGACCGGAGAATCAGGTTTGGGCAAAAGCGAGTTGGCATTGGATTTGATTTCACGCGGACACAGCCTGGTGGCAGACGATGCGGTCGAGCTGCTGCGTACCGGTCCCGAAACATTGGAAGGACGCTGCCCGCCCTTGCTGCGCGACTTTTTGGAAGTACGCGGCTTAGGCGTACTCAACATCCGCCACATATTCGGCGAAACGGCCGTACGACCTAAAAAACAACTCAAACTCATCATCAACCTGATTGCCGCCGATGACGACTACATGAAGCAACTCGACCGCTTAAGCATCCGTACCGAAACCGAAAATATCCTGAACGTAGACATCCGCTCCGTGATGCTGCCCGTTGCCGCAGGGCGCAACCTTGCCGTTTTGGTAGAAGCCGCCGTGCGCAACTACATTCTGCAACTGCGCGGCAAAGACAGTACCAAAGAATTCATAGAACGCCACCAATCCATACTGAAGGCCGAAGAAACCCATCATGAAGATTATCCTGATTAGCGGCCTGTCCGGTTCAGGCAAAACCGTTGCCCTGAATTATCTCGAAGATAATGGCTATTGCTGTACCGACAACCTGCCTGCACCGCTGCTCAACGAACTACCCGACCTGCACGCCCGAAGCGGACGAACCGAACCTTTAGGTATCAGCATAGATATCCGTTCCCGCCCCGACATCGCCGCCCTTTTGGACACCATTGCCAAATTGCGCAGCAACGGCCATCAAATCGATATCCTGTTTCTGGAAGCATCCGACGCTGCCTTAATGCGCCGTTTTGCCGAAACACGCCGCCGCCATCCGCTATCAGGGCCATCGCTTACGCTGCCTGAAAGCCTGCAGCAAGAGCGCAACCACCTAGCCTCTCTTAGGGAAACCGCTTATTGCATCGACACCTCGACACTCAACTCACGCCAACTGCACAACCATCTTGCCCAATGGCTGCCCATAGAAAAAAACACCTTGCTGCTGTCTATCGAATCATTCGGTTTCAAATACGGCGCCCCCAACGCCGATTTTGTTTTTGACGTACGCAGCCTGCCCAACCCCTTTTACCGTAGCGATTTACGCCCCCTAAACGGCAACGACACGCCCATACGCGATTTTTTTGCCCAATTCCCCGATGCGCAAAACACCGCAACCGACATCGAAACCTTTCTGCGCCGCCGCTTACCCTCCATCCGGTCGGCAGGACGCAGCTACATCACCATAGCAATCGGCTGCACAGGCGGACAGCACCGCTCGGTATATATCGCCGCCGAATTGGCAAAACGTTTGCAAACCGATTGGCGCATTCTGCTCAGGCACCGCCAATTAAATCAGCCCGCTTCATAAGCATCGCAACTTACTTCTGATAACAGAGCGTATTGCATCACCGGTTTACCTTTTTATACCGCTCCGATAACCGCAACCAACGAAAACAAAGGCTGCCTGAAGCTTTTCAGGCAGCCTTTGTTATCACCGAAATCTTTATAATGCCAAGCAGTCTTCTCTACAATTTCAACCAGCCTAATGTATGTGCGAATACCAGCAATATCGCCAAAGGTGCAAGATAGCGTAAAGCGTTATACCACCACACAATCAACTTTCTGCTGCCTGAATAGCCTTCCTGCATATGTGCAAACACCTGGGTTTTAGGTTGTTGCCATGCGACAAACAAAGCTGTCAGCAAAGCACCCAAAGGCATCAGTAGCGAAGTAATCAAAAAGTCCCACAAATCAAATACCGTTTTACCGAACACGGTAAAACTGCTCATCTCGCCGAACGATAAAGCAGACGGAATGCCGACAATAAAAATAGCCAAACCCGTCAGCCAAGTTACCCTGCGGCGGCGGTGTTCTTTATTGTGAATCGCAGCGGCAATCACTGTCTCCAACATCGCAAAAGCAGAAGTCAGAGTGGCAAAAGTTACCAGCAGCATGAACACGGCAAATAATACTGTACCAAACGGAATATGCTGAAACACTGCAGGCAGCACGACAAAAATCAATCCGGGCCCTGCTCCGGGTTCAAACCCAAAAGCAAACACTGCCGGAAAAATAACCAAACCGGCCAGCAAAGACACCAGCATATTCAGCCACATGATGCTATGCGCCGCTTTGAGCATATTTTGCGAACGGTCCAAATAAGCGGCATACGTTACCATCGCCGATACGCCCAAGCTCAATGCAAAAAAAGCCTGGCCAAGTGCGGTTAAAAACGTTTGCGGGGTAACCGACGAGAAATCGGGTTTCAACAGAAACCATACGCCTTCCATCGCACCGGGCAACAGTAAAGAACGCATCGCCAGCAAGACGAACATGACAAATAATGCGGGCATCAACCAACGTCCTGCTTTTTCGATACCGTCCGAAATGCCGTTTTGCACCACTGCTACGGTAATCAGCATAAAAACAGCCTGATAGCCGATAGCGGGCAAAGGATTGGCAATACTTTGCCCGAACAAGGCTCCGAAATCTGCGTCAGCCGAAATCGCTCCGGTAAATGCATGCACTACATATTGCAGCACCCATCCGCCTACGACACTGTAAAACGACAGCAGAATGAAACATGCCGCCACCCCCATACGCCCTATCCATACCCAAGCTTTACCCGGCGCCAGCGTTTTAAACGCATCCACTGCATTCTGCCCGCTTTTGCGTCCGATATAAAATTCAGCCAATAAAACAGGCAAACCGATTAGCACGGTGAATAACAAAAACAACAAAAAAAACACCGCGCCGCCGTTAGTGCCCGCAGTATAGGGAAATTTCCAAATTGCACCCAAACCGATAGCGGAACCTGCCGCCGCCAAAATAAAACCGATGCGGGATGTCCAGTGTGGAGTGGTCATAACACGCTGCCTGAAAAATCAAAACAAAAGCTGGGATTATACGGCTTGCAGCGAAAAAACCAAGTATCGCCAAGTGTTGTGCTGCGACAATTTGCCACATTGCCTAAACCTATATATCTCATTAAAAATAACATAAAGCATCACTATTGCCGACTTTTGTATTTTCATCTTATCAAATCTTTACAATCAAACGGAAAAATCATGAACAATTCTCAAAAATTTTTTGTATTGCTTCCCCTTGCCGCACTACTCAACCACGCATGGGCGCAAAACCATACTCAAGCCCATGATACAGAAGCCGACACGCTACCTAATGTCGTGATTAGCGCACCCACACCGCAACGCGCCAATACCGTTACCCTCAACCCCAAATCCGCCGTACAGCCCATGCCCGCACAAGACGGAGCAGACTTACTACGCACCGTTCCCAACATGAGCGTCATCCGCAAAGGTGGCACTTCCGGCGACCCTCTGTTGCGCGGACTGGGCGGCTCGCGTCTCAGCATCACCGCAGACGGGCAATTCATCTACGGCGGCTGCGGCGGCCGCATGGACCCGCCCACTGCCTATATTTTCCCTTCCGCCTTCGACAAAGTCGTCATCACCAAAGGGCCGCAAACCGTTACCCAAGGCACAGGCATGGTGGCCGGCGCCGTACGTTTCATCAGAAACGAAAAACGCTACGACCAAGCCAAAGCCGAACTGCAAACCGCCCTAACCGCAGGTAACAACGGACGCTTCGATTTATTTGCAGATGCCGCACTAGGCAATCCATACGGCTCAATCCGCATCAACGCAGGCTATAACCATGCCGATGATTATCAAGACGGCAACGCAGAACGCGTACACTCCGCCTACGAACGCAACAACCAAATGCTGCAACTCACGCTCACGCCAAGCGACAACACCTTTCTTCAGGCAGCCTACGAACGCAGCAGAGGCGAAGCCGCCTATGCCGACCGCATGATGGACGGCAGCAAATTCGACAGGGACGCATGGAATATTCGGGTCAAACAACACAACCTCACCCCATGGTGGAACGAATTATCTTTCAACTACGGACGCAGCGAAATCGACCACGTTATGGACAACTACAGCCTGCGCCCCGTCATACCCGGCAAAGAACGCGCCAACAATCCCAAACGCAACACAGACACCACGCAACTGAGCAGCACCTTCGGCACAGACGCTTGGCAGCTTCAAACAGGCATAGACTATATGCGCGACAAACACGCCTCTCGCAGCGGCAAAAACTATGCCGAAAAACCCTATCTCCCCAATCAAAATTTCACACACTGGGGCGGATTTGCCGAAGCAGCATGGCAAGCCACCGATTCGCAACGCTGGACAGCAGGCTATCGGCACGACCGCATCACCGCCGTTTACGACCCCTACCCCGATAACGACCCGATGCGCGAACAAACCTACCGTCTCAATTCAGGCTTCATCCGCTGGGAGCAACAAAAAGGCAGCCTGAAATACTACGCAGGCATCGGCACGGCACAACGCGCGCCCGACTACTGGGAACGCAACCGCAGCGAAGAATTGCAGCCCGAACGCAACAAACAGATAGACGCAGGCATCATGTGGAAAAACGACCGCTGGGAAACCTCGTTTTCCGTATTCGGCAGCCGCATCAGCCGCTTCATTCTCACTCAAAAACGCGGTGTTCTAGCCCGCAACATCGATGCCGAACGCTACGGTGCCGAAGCAGAGGCCGTTTGGAAATTCGCACCCGGCTGGCAACTCAGCAGCTCTCTTGCCTACACATACGGCAAAAACCGCACCGATGACCGCCCCCTGGCACAAACACCCCCGCTGGAATGGAAAACGGGCATCAACTGGAGCAACGACACCTTCAACGCAGGCGCACTTTGGCGCGTAGCAGCCCCGCAAAAACGCTACGCCCAAGGACAAGGTAACATCATCGGACAAGATACGGGACCATCAGCAGGATTTGGCGTACTATCCCTAAACGCAGGCTGGAAAATCAATTCCCATTTCAATCTGTTGGCAGGCATAGACAACGTGTTCAACAAACCATACGCCGAATTTGCCAATAAAGGTTCATACGAACAAGCCGCAGCAGGAAACAACGGCATCCGCGTCTCCGAGCCCGGACGCAGCGCATGGGTCAGACTGGAAGGGCATTTTTAAACAACCGGCAACAAAAGCGCGTTCAAGCCGAGCATTGCCGCAAAAATACCATTCTCCCCGCCCCAAACACGCACAATGTGCGCCAGGCAAACCAACGGCAAGCCGGCACAATACGCTTCAACCTTTCAGGCAGCCCGAAAGCTGCCTGAAACCCATCTACAAGCTTATCAAACGCCCAATTCATACCGTTCGCCTCCAACAAAAGGCTGCTTCAACGGAAAAGCCCAAGCACTGAAACTTTCCGTCAAAGCAGTCTTTTTCCGGCGGTATCCAAGCATCTAACAAAAAACGAACTGCCTGAAACCCGATACGATACAAACGGATTTCAGGCAGCCTGCACATAACAGCCTATGCTTACGCTTCCGACTGCAATATCTTGTCCAATTCCCCGTCATTCTGCGGGCAGAACACATTCAGCGAACCGTGCAATAACAGCATACCCGCAGACATCGTCTCGCCCGCCCCGTTTTCAGGCAGCCTGAAACCGATTTCACAACACCGCACACACTACGATTCCGCCCAATCCTACCTGCGGAGAAAAATGAAACACCTGCCACTCCTCGCCGCTGTGCAGATAATAAGACAACACCGGATATTCCGCAGCTATACGTGCGGGCAGGTTGTGCATTGTGTATTCGTCGATACCGAACAAAATATTATGCGGATAAAAACCGTTAAAAGAAAAATCCACCACGCAGTCAAAACGCCTTTCAGGCAGCCCTTCAAAGCCGACAACCAAAGCGTCCTGTTCGGGAAAATGACGGATATATTGAATGCGTGCATTTTGATAGATGGAAAGAGTCATATAAAGCTGCCTGAAAACCGGATAAAAATCAAACTTACACCCATGTAAAACCTGCTTGCCTGTTCTGAATCTTTGTCAGCAATAAGCCATTTTTCTGTCACGAAACAGCATCAAAACACCCTTGGGAAAAATCGAAGCGTTACTTTTCGTTATTGTAAAACAAATGTTACGCAATTTCCCATGTATCTGCTCACCGGCCTATTTCCCGTATCTGCAATTTAACAAAACGTTCAGGCTGCCTGAAAAAACTGAAGGCGGTACACTCGTTTATGAAAACAATACACTTCATACAACTATTTTATGATATGGACAAACGGCAAAGATAAAGCTATTCTGCATCATTTAATCAGTTTACCCTATCGTTTTGTTTCAGACAGCCCGATTTAACCAACCGAAACACTGGAAAGAACCACAATGAGCAGCGAATATCTGTTTACTTCCGAGTCCGTCTCCGAAGGCCATCCCGACAAAGTGGCCGACCAAATTTCTGATGCCGTATTGGATGCCATTCTCAGCCAAGACCCTACGGGACGGGTGGCGGCCGAAACTTTGGTTGCTACCGATTTATGCGTATTGGCGGGCGAAATCACTACTACCGCCAAAGTCGATTACGAACAAATCGCACGCGACACCATAGCCTGTATCGGCTATACCCGCCCGGAATGGGGCTTCGCCGCCGATAACTGCAAATTGGTATTGAACTACGGACAACAATCGCCCGACATCGCGCAAGGCGTAAACGAAGGCGAAGGTGTCGATTTAGACATGGGTGCAGGCGACCAAGGTTTGATGTTCGGCTATGCCTGCAACGAAACACCCACACTCATGCCGTTTGCCATCTATTACAGCCACCGCCTGATGCAGCGCCAAAGCGAAGTGCGCAAAAGCGGGTTGCTGCCTTGGCTGCGCCCTGATGCCAAAGCACAACTGACCTGCGCCTATGACAGCGAAACAGGGAAAGTCAAACGCATCGATACGGTGGTTTTATCGACACAACACGACCCCGACATCAGCCGTGAAGATTTGATTGATGCGGTAAAAGAACACATTATTTTCCCCGTGTTGCCCAAAGAGATGCTGACCGATACCACCCGCTATCTGATTAACCCCACAGGTTTGTTTGTTATCGGCGGCCCGCAGGGAGACTGTGGTTTGACGGGACGCAAAATCATTGTAGATACTTACGGCGGTGCCGCTCCCCACGGCGGGGGTGCATTTTCGGGGAAAGACCCGACCAAAGTGGACCGTTCCGCCGCTTACGCCTGCCGCTACGTTGCCAAAAACATCGTTGCCGCAGGGTTGGCAACACAATGCCAAATCCAAGTATCCTATGCCATCGGCGTAGCCGAACCAACCTCCATCGCCATCGACACTTTCGGTACGGGTGAATTAAACGAAGCCGAACTCATCGCACTGGTTCGCCGCCACTTTGACCTGCGCCCCAAAGGCATCATCCAAATGCTGGACTTGCAACGTCCGATTTACGCCAAAACCGCTGCATACGGCCATTTCGGTCGCGAAGAACCGGAATTCACTTGGGAAAAAACCGACAAAGCAGCCGCTTTACGTGCCGCCGCCGGTTTATAAGTTTATTCACAAAAGGCTGCCTGAAATATTTCAGGCAGCCTTTTTCCTTATCCGGCAATTCGAAACAAACCGTATATGCGCGTACAACCTCTTTTCAGGCAGCCTGAAACCGATACATCAAGCTACAAACACCCCGTTTGATTGAAATGACAGCAGGAAATATCCAAAATACGGCGAACAAGCCAAAGCCTTAACGGTTTTAAAATAAATTAGCTATATAATCCCAACCTTTCCCTTCCCACCTTTTACTGCCATGACCGCCCATCCCGACCGTGCCCGCCCCTACTCCCTTTGGCTGTCGCGCCAACTCGACAATCGGCGTTTGAACACCGGACACTTGGACACCATACTGCAACAGCCATTAAAGCAGGAATATTTCCAAAACTTCACCGACTGGCAAAAATGGATTGAAGAAGAAAACGAAGCCGAATTATCCGCACAACTGCGCATTTTACGCCGCTATGTGATGGCACATATCCTCATCCGCGACCTGTGCGGCGAAGCCGATTTGGCAGAAGTTACCCGAACCATCACCGAATTTGCCGATTTTGGCGTCAATACCGCCGCAGAATTTGCCCACCGCTACTATGTCGGACTATACGGCGAACCTATCGGCAGCCACAGCCGTACACCCCAATTTTTAAGCGTTGTCGCCATGGGCAAAGCAGGAGGGGGCGAATTAAACGTTTCCTCCGATATCGACCTGATTTTCACCTACCCCGAAAGCGGATATACCAACGGCAAACGCGAACGCAGCAATCAAGAGTTTTTCACCAAAGTCGGGCAAAAACTGATTGCCCTGCTTGACGAAATCACTGAAGAAGGACGTGTATTCCGCGTTGACATGCGCTTACGTCCGGACGGCGACAGCGGTCCTCTCGTGCTCAGCGAAACCGCACTCGAGCAATACCTGCTCACGCAAGGGCGCGAATGGGAACGCTACGCATGGTGCAAAGCCCGCATCGTTACGCCGCACGACAACCATCTAAAAAGTCTGGTACGCCCCTTTGTATTTCGCAAATATATGGATTACCGCGCCTACGATGCCATGCGCAGCCTGCACAGCCAAATCCGCCGAGAAGCAGCCAAACGCAAGCTCTCCGGCAATATCAAGCTGGGCGAAGGCGGCATCCGCGAAATCGAATTTATCGCCCAAATTTTCCAAATGATACGCGGCGGCAGAGACCGCAGCCTGCAACTCAAAGGCACGCAAGAAACCCTGCAACGTTTGGCACAACAAGACATTCTGCCCGTCCAAACCGTAAACCGACTGCTCGAAGCCTACCGTTTTTTACGCAACACCGAACACCGCCTGCAATACTGGGACGACAGCCAAACCCAAACGCTGCCTGAAAACCCCGAACAACAACATTTACTGGCACAAAGCATGGGGTTTGACAGCTACACTGAATTTTCAGGCAGCCTGAAAGAACATTGCAACTATGTTCATAATCTGTTTAACGACATTCTCGGCACACCCGAAACAGAAACCGTACAACACCCTCACGACCCAATCTGGCAAGACAACGACAACCGCTCGGAAATACTCAGCCGACTGGGATTCGATGGCGACAAAGCTGCTGCAAACCTGCACCGTCTCAAACACAGCAGCCGTTACCGCCATTTAAGCACACAAGCCCAACAACGCTTTGACGCCGTCATTCCCCGTTTTCTAGAAGCCGCAGCCTCCTGCTCCAACCCCGATGAAACCTTATCGCGCCTGCTTGATTTTTTGGAAAGTATCAGCCGCCGCTCCGCCTATCTCGCCTTTTTACAGCAATATCCCCACGCCTTGCGGCAATTGGCGGAACTCATGTCGCAAAGCCCTTGGCTCGCCTCCTATCTGCAAAAACACCCCATTTTGCTGGACGAACTTCTATCCGACCAATTACTCGAACGCACCGACTGGACAGCCTTCAAACACAATCTGCAGGCAGCCCTGAATGCCTGTGACGACACCGAAAGCAAACTCGACACGCTGCGCCACCACCAACACACCCAAACCTTCCGCCTTGCCGTACAAGACCTTAAAGGGCTATGGTCAGTAGAAGCCCTGAGCGATGAGCTTTCCCTGCTTGCCGACATCATACTTAACGAAGCTCTCGTCCACGCATGGCGCGACATTCCCAACACACACACCGCCGAACCGCGTTTTGCCGTTATCGGCTATGGCAAACTTGGCGGCAAAGAACTCGGCTACGTTTCCGATTTGGACCTCGTTTACCTATACTGCGACCCCCATCCCGATGCCGCCGGCCACTACAGCAAACTCGCCCGCCGTCTCAACACTTGGCTTTCAGGCAGCACAGGCGCAGGCACGCTTTACGAACTCGACTTGCGCCTGCGCCCCAACGGCGATGACGGCTTTCTCGTCCACGCCATCGCCGCCTTTGAAAAATACCAACACGAAAACGCTTGGACATGGGAACACCAAGCCCTTACCCGTGCCCGTTTTATCTGCGGCGATGCCGAAATAGGCGCAAATTTTGAACGCATACGCCGCGACATTCTCACCCAAAAACGCAACGAAACCCAAATCAAACAAGATATTATCCGAATGCGAGAAAAAATGTTCCCCAGCCATCCGCCTAAAGACGAAGACGTCAAATACGCACGCGGCGGCATAGTGGACGTAGAATTTTGCGTCCAATATCTCGTATTGGCACACAGCCGCCGCTATCCCGAACTATTGGAAAACTACGGCAATATCGCCCTGCTGGATATGGCTGCAAACCGGCAGCTTATCGCCGCAGAAGCCGCCGAACTCGTCTGCAACGCCTACCGCCACTACCGCAAAATCCAACATGCCAAAAAATTGCGCGACTACACACTCTCTTCCCCAACAGCCGAACTAACCGCCCATTATGCGGCGGTCAAATCACTGTGGCATACCCTGTTTGAAAATTGATACCCGATGCACCCTATTGAAAAAAACACCATTCCCCATCACGCCTTCATGCCGTTGATACACGGCTTGCACAGAAGAACATTATCAAACACCACCGTCAACCCGCTTCCTGACAAATAGTTGGCAAAGCGCATATCGGCGGCAGCAACGGTTCAAACAGCAACCCGTTTCAAATAAAGGCCGGCAAAACACCCCCAACACCCTATTTCCTATCGGTGGAATATCCCCCTGCCTGAAGCGCAAAAAAAAACGCTGCCTGAAAAGTTTTCAGGCAGCGTTTTGGCAGATGAAACGCTTACAGCAAATCTTTCACGCCGTCTTTTTCTTCTTCCAATTCTTTCAAGGTTTTGTTGATGCGCTCTTGGCTGAATTCATCAATTTCCAAACCCTGAACGATTTGGTATTCGCCGTTTTCGCAGGTAACGGGGAAGCCGAACACGATGCCTTCGGGAATGCCGTAAGAACCGTCAGACGGCACGCCCATGGTTACCCATTTGCCGTTTGTACCCAACACCCAGTCGCGGACGTGGTCAATCGCGGCATTGGCGGCAGAAGCGGCAGACGACAAGCCACGCGCTTCAATAATCGCCGCGCCGCGTTTGCCTACGGTAGGCAGGAACACATCGGCGTTCCACACTTGGTCGTTAATCAGTTCTTTCACGCTTTCGCCGCCGATGGTGGCAAAACGGTAATCGGCGTACATGGTGGGCGAGTGGTTGCCCCAAACACACAATTTTTCAATATCGCCAACGGCTTTGCCGGTTTTTTCGGCGATTTGGCTGGCGGCGCGGTTGTGGTCGAGACGCAGCATGGCGGTGAAGTTTTTCGCGGGCAGGTCGGGGGCGGACTTCATGGCGATATAAGCATTGGTGTTGGCAGGATTGCCCACCACCAGCACTTTGACATCGCGGCTGGCCACTTTGTTCAACGCCGCGCCTTGAACGGTAAAGATTTGCGCGTTGGCCTGCAACAAATCGGCGCGTTCCATGCCCGGCCCGCGCGGACGCGCACCCACCAAAATCGCCACGTCGGCATCTTTGAACGCGACTTCGGGGTCGTCTGTGGCGACCATGCCCGCCAGCAGGGGGAAGGCGCAGTCCTGCAACTCCATCATCACGCCTTTGACGGCGTTTTGCGCCTGCGGCAAATCCAGCAGTTGCAAAATCACGGGCTGGTCTTTGCCCAGCATTTCGCCGGAAGCGATGCGGAACAGCAAAGCATAACCGATTTGGCCGGCTGCGCCGGTAACGGCAACACGAACGGGTTGTTTCATAGTGTATCTCCTGATAGTTTGAAATGGCGGGTTTGCATTTTCAGGCTGCCTGAAAACACGCACGGGCTGTTTTTCTGATTTAATCCGTTTGCCGACTGTCAATTTTTGACAATTTCAGTTAATTGCGGCAAACAATGCCATCATATCAAATTGGCGGGCCTTTGAAAATCGGCCGAACCTTCTGTAAAGTTGGGTTTGTTTTTCCTATCAAATAAATCCATTAATCAGATTTTTTGTATCATAATTATCTAAAAATACGATACAAAATTGCTAATCAATCGGAAAATCCGGCACAATATTTACAAAAACCGCTCATTGGTTATGAAACCGTAAAGAAAAACATCAAAAACCATGCGGCAATGTTTATAATGTTGTTTTGAATAATAGGAAACGACATTATGAACACACATTCTTCCGCTTGGCGCAGACGCCTCCGAGCGATGGGGCCGGGCGTTATGATGGCTTCGGCGGCAGTAGGTGGCTCCCATATTATCGCGTCCACACAGGCAGGCGCGCTATACGGCTGGCAGCTGGCGATGATTATCGTGCTGGCCAATCTGTTTAAATATCCGTTTTTCCGCTTCGGCCCGCAATACACTTTGGAAACCGGTAAAAGCCTGTTGGAAGGCTATGCCGAAAAAAGCCGGGTTTATTTGTGGATTTTCTTTCTGCTCAATCTGTTCGCCACCGTTATCAACACGGCTGCGGTGAGTATGCTGTGTGCGGCCATTTTGAATTTTGTGCTGCCGGGACAGTTTGACACCAATGTTTTATCGGTACTGGTATTGGTATCGGCTGTGTTGTTGCTGCTCATCGGCCCCTACCGCGCCGTAGACAATATGTCTAAAATCATTATGGTCAGTTTAACGGTAACTACGGTCGGCGCGGTGCTTGTTGCGGCAAGCAGGGGGGCGGTGATGCAGCCTGATTTTGTCGAACCTTCCCCTTGGAATTTGGCGACTTTGAGCATTATTGTCGCTCTCATGGGCTGGATGCCTGCACCGATTGAAATTTCCGCCATCAATTCGATGTGGGTGGCCGCCAAACGCAAATTGGAACCTGTGAGCTACGAAGACGGTTTGTTCGATTTCAATGTAGGCTATATCGGCACGGCACTTTTGGCATTGGTATTTTTGGCTTTGGGCGCGTTGGTGCAATACGGCTCGGGCACGGAAGTAAAAATGGCTGGCGGCGCGTATATCGGCCAACTGATTGATATGTACGCCTCGACCATCGGCGAATGGTCGCGCTGGCTGGTGGCGTTTATCGCCTTTGCCTGCATGTACGGCACCACGATTACGGTTATTGACGGCTATTCGCGCACCAGTATGGAATCGCTGCGCTTAGTGTTGCGCCGTCCGGAATCGGAGCGCAACAACCGCATTCTGGCCGTATGGATTGTGTTTGCGGCGGTAAGCGGCTTGTGCGTTATCCTGTTTTTCAAAGGCGCGGTGATGCCGATGTTGAAATTCGCCATGATTGCTTCGTTTGTCAGCACGCCGATTTTCGCCTATCTGAACTTGGCATTAATCCGAAAAGGCAAACATACCATCCAAGCCTGGCTGTTGTGGCTGGCATTTTTCGGTTTGCTCTATCTGAGCGGTTTCACCCTGCTTTTCTTGGCGCAATTAAGCGGTTTGCTCGGATAAGCCGCACAGACGCTTTTCAGGCTGCCTGAACGCTCTCTTTCAGGCAGCCTGAAAACCGTACGCCGAGTTCGGTGTACAATAATGCCTTCAAACATACCTTTTCCGCAAATGATGATACGCCCCGCCCTTGCGGCCGATACTCCCGCATTGTGCGCCATCGACAGCGCCGATAACCCCTCTCCATGGAAGCCGGAACACTTTCAGGCAGCCTTAAACTCGGCGCACGATACCGTTTTGTTATATGAAGCAAACGGGCAAACGGCTGCCTTTATCGTGTGGCAACACATTGCAGACGAAATCGAACTGCACCTTATCGCCACTGCGCCGCAACACCGCCGCAAAGGTTTGGCAAGACTGCTGCTGCAAGCCATGTTTCAGGCGGCCGCACAACGCCAAGCGAAACGCATTTTATTGGAAGTACGTGCAGGCAATGCCGCCGCACAATCGCTCTACCGCAACTGCGGCTTCGTCCAAACCGCCCTACGGCGCGGTTATTACCGCAACTTGGAAGATGCCATTATTATGGAAAAACTATGCTGACCGGACGCTACATCCATCTACATGAAGCTCTCGGCTTAGGGCCGATGTGGCTGCGTTCCCATGCACGCATCATCACGCTGCCTGAAAATACGCCTGCCGCCACACCAAGCAAAACGGCTGTTTCCGCACCCAAACACGATCCTTCGCAAGCAAGGCTCATGGTTCTGCAACGTATGCGCCATCCGCACGACAACGAACCGTCAGCCCACGCAAACATCTCAAAACCACCTGCGGCAGTAACCGTCCAACCATCCGCAGCCGATACGCCCGAAATCTCCGACAACCCGATTGCCGCCGTACAAACCGCACAGGCGGCGCAACGCACGGTCAAAGTATTGGTATTAAGCGTATGCCCCACACCCGAAGACATCACCGCCGGACATCTTTTCAGCGGTGAAGACGGCATACTGCTGGATAAAATGCTGCAAGCCGTCTCGCTCAACCGCCACGACGTCCATCTCGATACTTGGCTCCAAGTACCCGATTTCAATCCCAATCCCGATGCGGCCGCCATCTCGTCTTCAGGCAGCCACATTGCCGCCACAATAGCCGCCTGCCAACCCAAAGCACTCCTGCTGATGGGACATTTCTTCCAACGCTCCGATGTATTGGCGGAACTCGACAAAATCCGCAACGGACTGCCGCTGTTTCACACACCACACCCCCGCAGGCTTGCCGCCCAACCCAAACTCAAACGCGAAGCATGGGTGGAGCTGCAACGCATGCAACACGCTTTAACCGCCGCCTGAAACCCGACCGCCATCCTTTCAGGCAGCCCGAACACACACCGCCATGCCGCTATTCCAACGCCAAGCCGCAGCCAAGCGCCGCAGCGCCTATCTCATCAGCTTATACATTCTCTCCCTGCTTGCCACGGTTACCGCAGCCACTTTCCTAACTGCCGCCATACCGACATTCATTTTCGGCAAGCCGCACGAACATTTTATTGCCTATATTCTCCTACCCTTCTGCTGCCTAACCCTGCTTGTCCTCTGTCTTACCGCCTACCGCCGCAAAGAGCTGCAACTGTCCGGTGCAAAAGTAGCCGAATCGCTCGGCGGTACGCGCATCGAACTCAAAACCGCCACCTTCGGCGAACGCCGTCTGCTCAACATAGTCAGCGAAACCGCTCTTGCCGCATCGCTGCCCTGCCCGACCGTTTACGTCCTGCAACACGATCACAGCATCAACGCCTTCGCGGCAGGCACTCACCCCCGCAACGCCGTTATCGGCATCACACGCGGCGCACTCGACCGACTCAGCCGCGACAGCCTTCAAGCCGTTATCGCCCACGAATTCAGCCATATAGCCCACAACGACATCAAACTCGATATGCAGCTGTGCAGCTGGTTGTACGGCCTGCAAGGCATCGCCGGCAGCGGACGGCTTTTGGTATACGGCCATGACGAAACCGACACCGAATACCGCCGCCGGCAAAACGTGGATACCCACCCCGTACACCAGCTTTACCAAACCCTATTGCCCCGTCTGCCTACCCGTTTAATCGGCCGGGTATTGTTGTGTGTCGGCGCGGTCGGCAACTTCTGCGCCTCCGCCCTTCAGGCAGCCGTTTCACGACAACGCGAATTTCTTGCCGATGCCGCGGCCGTGCAATACACCCGCCAAACCCAACCGCTCATTGACGCACTCTGCCTGATTGCCCGAGAAAACAGCCATCTGCTGCACAGCCGAAACACCGCCCAATTTGCCCACATGCTCTTCGGCAGCAGCCGCGAAACCCTGTCGGGCATCCTTACCGACAGCCATCCGCCCATTATCGAACGCATACGCCGTCTCGACCCGGAGCAGGCCGAACGTCTCGCGCCGCAATTACACGAATGGGAAAGCATCCGCATCTATTCGCACAAACCGAACGGCGTATCCGCCTTCCAAACCGCCGGCGAAGAGCATTACCAAGCTCTCCGGCAAGAAGAAGAACGCAACCGCCGCAAGCGCATGATGGCAGACAAAATCCGCCGCTACCGCCACGAAAACCCTGTCATCCCGCCCTTACCGCAAACATGGCAATCCATCGGCTATGACGAACGCCACGCCGCCGCAGCTCTCATACAGCTGCTGCATCTGAACACCCTGCCTGAAAATCTCAGCGAACAAGACAGCATTCTGCTGATTGCCAAGCGCATGTCCGCCCAACAGCCCTTATCGCCGCTCTACGCATTGGAAACCCTGTTGCCCGCCCTGGTAACGCTGCCTGAAAACGAACTCACCGCCCTGCGCCGAGAATTATCCCGCCACCACAGCTCCAATCTTGCCGGCGCACATCTCATCTTGTTGGCACAAAGCTATCTGAACGGCACCGACCGCAACAAACCGCTGCCTGAAAACCAGCCCCGCCCCCTGCCTGAAAATCTAGCCTGTCTACCGCCCGACAAACTGCAAACCGCTTTCGCACGCTTCACCCTACTGCCGCCCGCAGAACGCCACGCCGCCCTGCAACATTACCGGCAAACCCTTTCAGACAGCCATCCCGTATTGTGGCGGCTGCTCTGCATCCATACCGACACCCCGATATGGGCAAACGGTTCGCACATATGAACCAATCCTGCCGCCCGCAAAAAACGCCTGAAACCAGATAACCAAATGTTCTAAGCCTTAGTCGCTTTCAATCTTTGGATTACGCATTTTTTAACGTACAATGCGCCGTCACATCAGCTAAATTCACTATCCGTTTCATAAGGAAAACATTATGTTGAAGTTAAAATCCGTTTCTCTGTTTTTCACCGCACTCTTGCTGGCAGCCTGCGGCAACAGCACCACATCGCAAACCAACCAAACCGATTCAGGCAGCCTGATCGAACGCATCAACAATAAAGGCGTAGTAACCGTCGGCACCGAAGGCACTTACGCACCGTTTACCTATCACGACCAAGACGGCAAACTCACAGGCTATGATGTCGAAGTTACCCGCTTGGTTGCCGAAAAACTGGGCTTTACCGTTGAATTCAAAGAAACCCAATGGGACGGTATGCTCGCCGGCCTAAAAAGCGGGCGCTTCGATTTGGTTGCCAACCAAGTAGCCTTGACCACGCCCGAACGCCAAGCCACATTCGACAAATCCGAACCCTATAATTGGAGCGGCCCGATGATGCTTGCCCGCGCCGATGAAAACCGCATCGCTTCCTTAAACGACATCCGTGGCTTGAAAGCCGCGCAAACTTTAAGCAGCAACTACGGCGAAATGGCAGTAGAAGCCAAAGCCGAAATCGTTCCCGTAGACGGTATGGCACAAGCACTGGCACAAGTACAGCAAAAACGCGCCGATCTGACATTGAACGATTCTCTGGCATTACTGGACTATTTGAAAAAAACACCTGATTCCGGTTTGAAAGTAGTGTGGCAGGCCGAATCGGACCGCAAAGTCGGAGCAGGACTGATTGCCAATAAAAACAATGATGAAGCCATTGCCAAAATCAGTGCTGCCATCATAGAGCTGCGTGATGAAGGCAAATTGAAAGAGCTGGGCGAACGCTTTTTCGGTGCCGATGTGAGCGTACGTTAAACGATGTCTGCTTTAAGTCATTTTCTTGCCGAGCTGCCGTTTATGACGGCAGCACGCGCCGAATTGGTTATCAGCGCATTTGTGCCGATGCTTAAATCGCTGATAACCGTATCCGTGCCTCTGGCTGTAGCCTCGTTTGCCATCGGCATGGTGATTGCAGTGGCGGTAGCGATAGTGCGCGTGATGCCGCGCGGCGGACGGCTGCACCGTATGATGCTTTTAATCGTGAAAAGCTATATTTCGATTATTCGCGGCACACCGATGGTAGTACAGCTTGCCATCGTGTTTTACGGGCTTCCTGCAATGGGTATTTTCATCGACCCCGTCCCCGCCGCCATTGTCGGCTTTTCGCTGAATGTGGGCGCATACGGCTCGGAAACCGTGCGCGCCGCCATTTTGTCGGTGCCGAAAGGACAATGGGAAGCGGGCTTTTCCATCGGTATGGGTTATATGCAGACATTCCGCCGCATCATTGCGCCGCAAGCCGTACGTGTGGCCATACCGCCTTTAAGCAACAGTTTTATCGGTTTGTTTAAAGACACTTCGCTGGCTTCGTTTGTTACCGTAACCGAAATGTTCCGCGTTGCCCAACAATATGCCAACACCTCCTACGATTTTCTGCCCGTGTATATTGAAGCAGGTCTTTTGTATTGGTGTTTCTGCTGGTTTTTATTTATCGTACAAGCCCGTTTGGAACAACGTTTCGACCGCCACGTAGCACGATAGGCAATAGATTTCAGGCTGCCTGAAACCTTTTCAGGCAGCCTGAGGCATACAAAGAAAGTTTCTATGATTCAAATCCGCAATATCCACAAAACCTTTGGCAGCAATCCCATCTTGCGCGGCATTGATTTGGATATTCAGGCAGGGCAAGTTGTCGTGATACTCGGCCCCTCAGGCTCGGGCAAAACCACCTTCTTACGCTGCCTGAACGCCTTGGAATTACCCGAGCAAGGCAGCATCGCCTTTAACAACACCTCACCCTTGAATATTGATTTTACAAAAAAACCATCCAAAAAAGACATTCTCGCACTACGGCGGAAATCCGGCATGGTATTTCAGCAATTCAACCTGTTTCCCCACAAAACCGCCTTAGGCAACATTATGGAAGCTCCCGTTCAGGTACAAGGCAAACCGCTTGAACAAGCACGGCGGGAAGCGGAAAACTTGTTGAAAAAAGTCGGATTGGCAGACAAAGCCGACCTGTATCCCCACCAACTGTCCGGCGGGCAACAACAACGTGTCGGCATCGCCAGAGTATTGGCATTGCAGCCCGAATTGATGCTGTTTGACGAACCTACATCGGCACTCGATCCCGAGCTGGTACAAGATGTTTTGGACACCATGAAACAATTGGCGCAAGAAGGCTATACGATGGTGGTCGTTACCCATGAAGTGAAATTTGCCTTAGATGTAGCCGATATGGTGATTGTGATGGACGGCGGAGTGATTGTAGAACAAGGCACGCCGCAAGATTTGTTTAACCATCCCCGGCATGAACGTACTAAAAGTTTCTTGAATCGTATCAAAACAGCTGCCTGAAAACCGAATCGTCTTTCTTTCAGACAGCTGTTACTCTTCCCCAGATTGGACAATGACAGCCTGCCCCACTTTGAGAATAATCTTTAAAAGAAGATGAACTATAACCAATCGGAATTTCGATTTTTCTAAGGCAATTGAGTGAAAAACAATTTCTCCACAATATCCCCTATTTTCAATAAAATTACTTGATAGTTTCAAAACAGCAAAAAGCAAAACACCTCTCAAAAACTGAGAGGTGTTTTTTTATTTGGCTCCCCGACCTGGGCTCGAACCAGGGACCTGCGGATTAACAGTCCGTCGCTCTACCGACTGAGCTATCGGGGAAAGAAGTCGGCATTATAATGCTTTATTTGCTTCTGTCAAACCATTTCAAGCAATAATTTTCCAATCAGTTTGAATTGTATCGTTATTTTCTTCCATTCCTTCCAAACGGATATTATTGTGCATTCCTCAAGATAAGGCAGCATAATCTTGAAACTTAAAATTTAAATTTGATTAACGGACAAAACCTGCAATGAAGGTGGGCAAGATAACGGGGAAGACCGTGTAAAGATGATGCAACCATGCCTACCCGTATTCAATCCAAGCTGTTTGTTGCTCTTCAGTTTTATTCCGTCTTGCACAGTCATACCGAATGTCAAATCCCAAGCCCGACAACCCAAACGTATGCTTATCCCGTTCTGTTTCGGGCTGCCTGAACACCATTTGCGCAATACAGTGCGGCACAAACTCCTGCCATATCCGCAACACAATCCCATACATCACCATCCCTGCCAGGTAAAAAGTGTTGGATGATTTCGGTAGCCATAGCGTATAAACCTCCGAAAAACACCAACATCAATACCGGAATTCTGCGCCGATGGTGCAGCCATGCTTTGCACAACAGCCACATTTGGGCGAAAAACAATAAAAAATGCACCCACTTGTCAAAATGGGGAAACGGCAAGCTGCCGCTGCTCCGATGAAAAAACAATGCATAAATGCCCGCCGCAAACCACAAAGCAGCTGCCGCACTCCATTTATTCAAAGGCATCATGTCCATTCTTCCGTTTCTGCCCAAAAACGGCTGCATTGCTCTGCCAAACCGCTAAAGCGTCCGCCGCGCCCCGCCAATACAGCCCGCCACGCATCCACTTCTTGGCGCGCAGGCAAATCGTCTATACAGCATTCTTCCAATAAAATTTCCAAAGTTTCTTTCACATCCCCGTAACTGCCGCTTTGCAAAAGCGACAAAAGCTCACCGCCCACTCTTTCCACTCCGATTTTTCAGGCAGCCTGAAAACAGCCGCATTTACATTAACCCCATAACAAAGCAAACAAAAACCGCTTGATATGCACGGTATCGATTGTATCGGCTGAAGATAATGACAAGCAAGCCGATTTCAATATCGTACATTTTATGGGAAAATCGCACGGTTTCAATTTCGTGGAGAGCGGCAATGCTGGACAGGGAAGGATACCGCCCCAATGTCGGCATTATTTTGACCAACCGGAACAATCAAGTGTTCTGGGGCAAACGCCTGCGCGAACAGTCCTGGCAATTTCCTCAAGGCGGCATCAAGCCCGGAGAAAGCCCTGAAACCGCAATGTACCGCGAATTAACGGAAGAAATCGGGCTTTTACCGCATCATGTCAGAATTTTGGGCAGAACACGCGACTGGCTTCGCTACGATGTACCCGGCAATTGGGTAAAACGCGATTGGCGCGGTTCTTACCGCGGACAAAAACAGATATGGTTTTTGTTGCGTCTGAACAGCGATGAACTCAACATCGATTTAAACGCCTCCGCACAACCTGAATTTGACGGTTGGAAATGGCATGAATATTGGGCGCCCGTTGACGAAGTGATTGCCTTCAAACGCTATGTTTACGAAGCGGCCCTCACCGAACTTTCACGGCTTCTGCCCGGCATAGAAAGCATGGGCGAATATCACGGCCGCATGGTTGAACAACGCAAACTGCTGCAAAACAGCTAAGCCTTTTTCAGGCAGCCTTATCCCTTCTTACCTTTCCCGCCATGAGCATCCGCACCCACTACGACAATCTCAATATTCCGCGCGATGCCGATGCGCAAACCATACGCGCCGCCTACCGCCGTCTGTCCAAACAATATCACCCCGACCTCAACCCCGACCCCGATGCACACCGCATCATGCAGCTCATCAACCGCGCCTACGAAATCCTTTCCGACCCTGAAAAACGTGCCGAACACGACCGCTGGATACGCGAACAGGAAATGCCTGCCCGCGTTGTCGATGTCGGCAGCATTACCATCGTGCGCACCGCGCCGCCGCCACCGCGCCGCCGCTCTTCAACGATATGGATGCAGGCTTTGTACGCCGTCTTAACACTGGCATTGTGCCTACAAATATTCCTTCTGTGGCACAAATACCGAAACACCCAACAAACGCAAGCTTTTGACGAAACCATACCGACAGGCTCATACACCCGCCCCGCCACGGCACCCAACGGCAATCCGTGGCCGCAATATTCGGCCTATCTCAACGGCTATCCGCAATGGCACGGACACGGACGTTACAGCTTGGATATCGATAACGCCCTCAACAGTTCCGATGTGATGGCAGAGTTGTTTTTCAGCGGACAAACCCAAGCATTGCGCACCTTTTTTATTGTAGAACGCAACCGAATGCAATTGGACAACTTGGATGCAGGCAGCTACACCCTGCGCTATCGGCAATTGGATAGCGGAGAGGAAATTTTGCGCGAGAATATTGCAGTCGGCAAAAACCAACCCAAGCAGACCATCTATCTGCAACGCAGCAAACCCTTGTAATGTTTTAGATGAACGTATCCATTGGCTCGAAAATAGCGAAACCGCACTTTCAGGCTGCCTGAAAGTGCGGTTATTCTTACCTGATACGGTTCGGCAACTACGGTTTTTGAGCCGGGTCGTCTGCCAGAGTATCGAAATCCACCAATTTTTCCTGATTGAACACATACACGGGGCCATTTTCCCCTTCTGCAAAAAAGTCGGGCTTTCGGGACAATTGCGTTTCACGGATGCCCATCCATTGCGCCAATCCCGACAGCGCATCAAATCCGCTTTTCCTGCTATAAATCACCTCTTGCTTGGTGCTGTCTGAAGAAAATCGAATGAAAGGTACGGCATAATTTTGTTTATACTTCGTACCTACCACCATGCTGTTCCAGCCATCAATCGCTGACGACAAACCATGATCACTAAAATAAACAACCGAATAACTTTGCTGTTTGTGTCTCAGCATATCGTCCACCTGCTGCAATAAATGATCAGTCTGAATAAGGCTTTCCAAATAACATGACATATTGCGCGAAGGTAAATACATCTCCGGCTCTTTTGTAATACGGTCACAGAATCCGGGATGCGACCCGAGTAAATGCAGTACGATCAATTTGGGATTTTCCGTCTGTACATCCAATGCATTTTGAAAATGCGGCAGCAACACTTCATCGCTTAATACTGTTTCATTATAATCACCGAGTTTGGTGAAAACATATTGCTTGGCACGAATTCCGATTTTTGCTACGGCACTATCATCTCTTCCCATTTTCCCTTGATTAGAAAGCCAAAATGTATCAAAACCGGCCATATTCGCTAAATTAATCAATGTATAAGCATATTTTGGTTGCCCGTTTTCATCCGTCAAACTCAAAACTCGCGAAATAGAAACGATAGTACTCGGAGCAGGAGCAACATAATTTGCCAATCGTATCCCGTTAACCCGACTCAGAAACGGACTGGTATTCAAGGGATAACCGTACATAGGCAGATAATCCGCACGTACACTTTCTCCCAGCACTACCACATAGTTTTGATAAACAGGACTCACTTTCTCAATCTGCCACTGCGGCACTTCATTCTGCGCTTCTTTCGAAAATTGCAAGTCTTTATATGTCATATATGGGACATAAATCAGACGGGCTGAAAATTTTTGCGGCATAAGCCACTTATTAATCGCATAAGATTCATCATGCACAAAATTACGGTATGCAGGTTTAATAAAAAATAAAAACGCCACCGCTATAGCCAGTAAATAAATCGCACCTCTTTCAAATTTAATCTTCCTGCCTGTCGCAATATTATTATTTAATTTTTGTTTTCTCCTAATAACAACCGCCATACCCAAGAAAAACAATAGATAAGCCACCCATAAGACCCAAACATAAATGGGGAAATTTTGCAGATAAGCAAATGCTTCTTCAGAATCGGTTGCCAATAAGGACTCAAACATAGCTACCGTTAAATCACCGTACACCAAACCTTGCGGCATATACAACCATGAAGCGACAAAATAAGGCAATAGCACCACCCCAAATAAACGGGGAGTACGCACACTCATCCAATAAAACCACAAACCCATTATCACAGCTGCCGCTATATGCCGTACGATATAAGCTTTATACCATTTATCTCCAATATGAGCGGGGGGATACATACTGCCTAAAGCATAAAAAGATGTGAAACAAAACAACACCAACAAACATGGAATCAACCATTGATACCGACATATTGATTTACAGTAATTCAACATAATGATTTTCCCATTCATTAATTTGATAAATAATCGGTTTCCATACTGCCTTTCAGGCAGCCTGAAACTCTCATTCCCCTGCAAACAGCAGGTTCTCCTTAATCGCACGGATTTTATCGCGCAATACCGCAGCCTCTTCAAACTGCAAATCCCTCGCCGCCTGCTGCATTTCTTTTTCCAGTCGGGCGATAACTTTAAATGCGTCTTCCTCATTGCGTATCGGAGTGTCCGCTTTGGCCTTACGCTTACCTGCGCCGTTTTTCAGGCTGCCTGAAGCGGAGGATATGCCGTCTTCATGATATACGCCGTCAATCAAGTCTTTAACTTTTTTATTGATTTGTTGCGGAACAATGCCGTGCTCGCGGTTGAAATTCATCTGTTTCTCGCGCCTGCGTTCGGTTTCCTCTATCGCCGACTTCATGCTGTCGGTGATTTTGTCGGCGTATAAAACCGCCACGCCGTTTACATTGCGCGCGGCACGCCCGATGGTTTGAATCAGGCTGCGGTGGGAACGCAAAAAGCCTTCTTTGTCGGCATCCAAAACCGCCACCAGCGACACTTCGGGAATATCCAAGCCTTCGCGCAACAAATTGATGCCGACCAATACGTCAAACAAACCCAAACGCAAATCCCTGATGATTTCCACACGCTCCACCGTATCAATATCGCTGTGCAGATAGCGCACTTTAACGCCCAAATCACTGTAATAATCGGTAAGCTGTTCTGCCATGCGCTTGGTCAGCGTAGTGACCAACACACGTTCGCCCCGTTCAACACGGATATTGATTTCACTCAACAAATCATCAACTTGTGTCGATACGGGACGGATAATGATTTGAGGGTCAACCAGTCCTGTCGGACGCACCACCTGCTCTACCACTTGTCCCGAATGTTCGGCTTCGTATTGTGCGGGCGTGGCGGACACGAAAATGGTTTGCGGCATCGCCCGTTCGAATTCATGGAATTTCAGAGGACGGTTGTCGCGTGCGGAAGGCAGCCTGAAACCGTAATCCACCAGATTTTGTTTGCGGCTGGCATCGCCTTTGTACATCGCTCCGATTTGCCCCACCGTTACATGGCTTTCATCAATAAACAACAGGGCGTTTTTCGGCAAATAATCCATTAAAGTAGGCGGCGGTTCGCCTTCCTGTTTTCCGGAAAAATGGCGCGAATAGTTTTCAATGCCTTTGCAAAAACCCATTTCATAAAGCATTTCCAAATCAAAACGGGTACGCTGTTCGATGCGCTGCTGTTCTACGGGACGGTTTTCCCGTGTAAAAAAGGCAATGCGTTCGCGCAGCTCGGCTTTGATGCTTTCACAAGCGCGCAACACGGTATCGCGCGGCGTGACATAATGGCTGGACGGGAAAACGGTATAACGCCCCACACGCTGTACCGCCGCCCCCGTGAGTGCATCGAATAAATCCAAACGCTCCACCTCGTCATCAAACAAGCTGATGCGTAAAGCATGGTCGGAACTTTCGGCGGGATACACATCAATCACATCGCCGCGCACCCGAAACGAACCGCGTTTGAAATCCATATCGCCGCGTTCGTACTGCATGCCGACCAATGTGGCGATAATGTCGCGCTGCCCTTGCGTATCGCCTTCTTTGAGCGACAACACCATTTGTTGGTATTCGGTAGGGTCGCCGATACCGTAAATAGCGGAAACGGTGGCGATAATCACCACATCATCGCGCGTCATCAGGTTTTTGGTGGCAGACAGCCGCATTTGCTCGATATGGTCGTTTACCGCGCTGTCTTTTTCGATAAACAAATCGCGGCTGGGTACATAGGCTTCAGGCTGGTAGTAATCGTAATAAGAAACAAAATATTCCACCGCATTTTCAGGGAAAAACTCGCGCATCTCGGCATACAGTTGCGCCGCCAGCGTTTTATTGTGCGCCATGATAATCGCCGGCCGGCCGCTTTGGGCGATAACGTTTGCCATGGTGTAGGTTTTGCCCGAACCGGTTACGCCCAACAGCGTTTGCGCCGACAAACCGTCTGCCAAACCGTCCAATAATTGTGCGATGGCTGTCGGCTGGTCGCCTGCCGGCGGAAAAGGTTGGTACAGTTTAAACGGCGAATGGGGGAATTGGAGAATCTGCATGTTTCAGGCTGCCTGAAAAATAGGAAAAAGCGCGCATTAGGCGGAAACGGTAAATGAATCGCTGAAAAAAGCGTTTTCAGGCAGCCTGCCCTGTTCGGCAAACAATCTGCGCGCATCTTCTGTCATCTGCAAGGAACCGCAAGCATATACTTCGTAGGACGACAAATCAGATATGTCGGCTAAAACCTGTTGCTGTACATAGCCTTTCGCACCCTGCCATTGGCTGTTAGGGCGCGATAAAACGGGGATATAACGCGCGTTGGAAAATTGTTGCAGCAAAACAGACAAACTTTCTCGGTCATATAGGCCCGCTTCGGTCCGGCTGCCGTGATAAATATGGATTTCCCTGTTTGGGTCGGTTTCAGCCAAATGCGAGAGAAAACTTTTAATCGGCGCAAATCCTGTACCCGTTGCCATTAAAACCAACGGTTTACTGCTGTTCTCGTTCAAAGTAAAGCCACCCAAAGGCCCGCGCAACCGGATAATGCTGCCGCTTTCCAAACGTCCGTCAAACAACAGCGGAGAAAATAATCCGCCTTGACGGTGCCGGATATGAAATTCCAATTTGTCGTTCTGCGAAGGGGCGTTGGCAATGGAATAGCTGCGGCTGCCGTCCTTCAACAAAATATCCATATACTGCCCTGCGTAAAATTTAAACGCAGGCGCTTTGGGCAACACCACTTCCATAACGGCCACATCGCCTCTGACGTCAATACTCCCCACCCTTGCAGGCAGCGTACGCACGCTGATTGCCCTGCTGCCTGAATAACCGGGCATATCCAGTTCCACATCGCCTTCAGCCTCACTGCAACAGAGCAACACCATACCGCTTTCGCGTTCCGCATCCGTTAAAACATAATCATCGTAACAACCGCTGTGCGACACCTTGCCGGACAACAACCGCGCACGACACGAGCCGCACACGCCGCTCTGACAAGCATGGGGCAGATTGTGTCCCTGGCGGATGGCCGATGCCAAAATCGTTTCGCCGCTTTCGGCATCAAATTGGGTTTGACTGGGCAATACAGTAATTCGAGACATCATTTTCTTCCAAACAAACAGCCGCGCATTGTAACAAAAAAGCCGCCCGAAAACGCAGCAATGCTTTTCAGGCAGCCTATTGCAACCGTTCCGCTTACTGAACCGTTACCAACTGCAAAGTATCGGTTGTACCCACTTCCCGCATACGCGAACCGCTGGTCAGAATATAACGGTCGCCTTTTTTCAACAGTCCGCGTTCCTGCAAAACCACTTCCACCGTATCCACCGCTTCCGCATGGTCCGTGCTCGTTACCAATTTCAAAGGACGCACCCCGCGGTAAACCGCCATCCGCCGCTGCACTTTCTCGCTCGGCGTCAATGCATACACAGGAATCAAAATACCGTAACGGCTGATTTGGAAAGCGGTATTGCCGCTTTCCGTCAAAGCCACCACAGCCTGCGCCCCTACCGTACGCGCCATATGCACCGCCGCATCGGCAACCGCATAATCCGCACGGTAAGTCAAAAACACATCGTCCGACACACCCGCCAAAGAATCCTGCTCCCTCTCCGCCACTGCACAAATTTCCGCCATTTGCCGTACGGTTTCAAACGGATAACGCCCCACAGCCGTTTCAGCCGAACACATCACCGCATCCGTACCGTCCAACACCGCATTGGCCACATCACTCACTTCCGCACGCGTGGGAACAGGGTTCTCAATCATACTTTCCATCATTTGCGTAGCAGTAATGCTGAAACGGCGCAGCTCCCTTGCACGCTGTATCATCCGTTTCTGCAAAGCAGGCACAGCCGCATGTCCGACCTCCACAGCCAAATCGCCTCGCGCCACCATAATCCCTTCGGACGCTTCAATAATCGCATCCAAATTCTCCACCGCCTCAATGCGCTCGATTTTCGCAACGAGTCCGGGCAATTCGGTCAATCCATACCTCCTACACGCCCCGGCAACCGCCGAACGCGCCAAATGCAAATCCGCCGCATCTTTGACAAAACTCACCGCCACATAGTCGCAACCTATTCTGACGGCAGTGTCCAAATCCTCAAAATCCTTTTCCGTCAAAGCACCCGCACTGAGACCGCCGCCTTGTCTGTTGATACCTTTATTGCTTTTTAATATATGGTCGTTGTTCACAACCGTATGGATTTGGCTGCCTGAAACCCGCTCTACGGTTAAAGTCAGCAATCCGTCATCCAACAACAACACATCACCTTCGCGCACGTCTTCAGGCAGCCTCTCATAATCCAAACCGATACATTCGCGACTGCCTTCTCCCTTAAAAGCGGCATCGAGTAATAAAGTTTCACCCTGCTTCAGTTCAATAGAGCCGCCCGCGATTTTGGAAATACGGATTTTCGGCCCCTGCAAATCTGCCATAATCGCCACTTCCCTGCCCGCCCTCTCGGCAGCTTCGCGCACAATTAACGCATTTTTCTCATGAACTTCCGCCGCACCGTGACTGAAATTAAAACGGAGCACATTCACTCCGCCTACAGCAATCATATCGCGCAACAAATCCACATCATTGCTGGCAGGGCCAAGAGTGGCAACAATTTTGGTATTGTGACGGACACGGGTTAAATTACGCTGAAACGGCATGGCGCTCTCCATAAAAATTTAAGATACAACAAACCGATATATTATACTCGCTACAGACGTAAACATTTGCTAATCCCACCAATCATTACCGAAATTCTGAAATTTAACTACAAACCCGCATTCGCCGTACATCAATAAAAATCCAGATATGCTCCGACATCCCATTAACATCGACATCTTTCAGGCAGCTCGGTTTTTCCGCCACTTCAGCACATCATCCGAGCTATTAACCGCCCCTATACGTTTTTCAATTTGTTAAGCCAATACAAACAATGTTAGAATTCGCGCGATAGATTTTTTAAGTTAAATCGCTCGGCGATAAAACAGATTTTCCCTTTAATTCAAGAGGTGTCTATGGATGATCCGATGATGCTTGTTTTGCTCGCGGCACTGGTTGTAGCATTGGTCGGGCTGGTGTTGGTAAAAAAGAAACAACAGCAACCCTCATCAAATAAAAAAACCTCCGCGTCAAAATCAAAAAAAACAACAAAAAGCCACTCTTCCGGAAAAGAAAGTTCGGGCAAATCGGAACCGTCGTCTTCCAAACAACAGAGCGGCAATGAAAACTGGGACTGGAATGCCGCCAGCAATATGGTTGATGGCACGAAAGTATCGGTTCAAGATGTTGACACCCTAACGGAATTTAATGTTTACAAACAATTCGGCTATCACGAAAAAGCAGCAGAATCCTTGGCAAGCTATTTGGATAAAACACAAAAAGCAGACGGCACTCTGGTAAATGAACTGCTCGGACTGTGGATTGAAGCCAAAAACCCTGATGCGGTAGCTGAAACTCTGGCCAAATATCAACAATTCTTGACCAAGCAGCAGGCGGAAACTTTTATTAAAAGCGCTTTAGGCTTTGATGAAAACCACCTGCCTTTGCGCGTTTTGGCTGAAAGCATTTTAGGTTGGAGCGTCAAAAAAACAGCAGAAGAAATCGGAGAAAAGAATATTGCCGATGCTCCTGCCATGTCGAAAAAACAAGGTATGCCCAAACCGCGCAGCAGACAGCAACAACAAGATGAAGCGGCCGTCAGAAAAGCATTGGCACGTAAAACCCTTGTTTCAGGACAAGGAACGGTCAAAGCCATCAGCAATGATGAAAAAGGAGCCGTTTTAGCGTTCATGAAACCGGAACAAAGCGTTAAACTGCTGAAAAACTCTCTCACTTATGACGCGGCAACCAAATATTTAAATAAAGCTATTCAGAATTCCGAAAAACCTGCCTCATTATTAATCGATGCATTAACGTTAGACTATAAAGCAAACAATATCAACGGATTTGCAGGTCATTTATGGAAACTGTATTACAGCCTTGGACAATATGGACGCCAAGTGAAAGAGCGGATGTTAGGCTGGGGTTACAGTTTGGGTCATCACCCCGTATTTGACCAACTCGAAGCCAATCCCTCAGAAAGTGCGCTGCGCGAACTAGGTATGCAGCAAGGCTGGATTGATGGAGGCACGCTCAAAAAAGCACGCTATCAGGCTTTGGTGTCTGAAATTTCCGGAGTTGATGCCGAACCGCGTACACCTGTTGAACGCATCTTAAAAGAAGCAGACTCTTTGCTTATGTACGGACAACTGGAAAACTCAATGGACTTGCTCGAGCATGCTATTGTTGAATATCCTCAAGAATCGCAACTCTATATTACGCTGTTTGATTTATATGAACGCGCGGAAGAGTGGGAACGATTGGAAGGGCTGTTACAACGACTGCGCAGCCAAGTCAAAAGCCTGCCTGAAGAAGTGGTATTGGCAATGAGCCAATTACTGCAAAGATTCAATAATGGTTCATTCGGACACTAAAATTATGATCAGTAATGACCTGCCCCAAGTAAAAACAGTAAAGTTGTTGTTTATTGCCATGGATGAGCAACAACAAGCCATGTTTAAAATGGCCTTTAAAATGCATAATACAACCAACTATGAGGTCATCAGCCCCACATCAGGCGATAAACCCGAATTGGTTATTGTAGATGGCGACAGTTCTGGAGGTGTTGCCACTTGGCAAAAAGCAAAAGCAGATTACCGAAACAGTACGGTAGTATTCTTTTCAGAATCTCCCCCTTCTGTAACTGCACCCTATTTGGCCAAACCAATCAAATTCGACACTCTATTTCTCAGCCTCCGAAATTTACTTAAAGGCAACGGAGTATGGGTTGTGCGTGGGGGAAATAATATTCAACCTGCACCGGCCAAAACCAAAAGCGAACAAGCCCCCTCATCTCCGCAGAATGCTACACATCGTGCAACGGAATTAATTATTCCCCGATTTGATCCTGATGCAGGTTTGCTGGGAGCTTTCCGAAAAGCCATATACCAACAAAAAAATACCGTACTGCTTGTAGACGGCAAACCTGCTCTTGCTGTTTTCCCATCTATTTCAAGAGTATGGGTGGCCATAAATTCAGAACAGCTAAAAACTCTGTGCAGGCAAAATCACATTACGGTTGAAGCCAAGTCCATACCTGAAGATAACAATATGCAGGAACGCGCCAATGCCACTATTATTTCAACCCTTTGGCAAATGGCATTATGGACAGCCAACGGACGTCTTGTACAGCCTCTGACACCTCAGTCGGTTTTCCGTTTAAGGGGCTGGCCGAACCTGACCCGTCTTGCACCGCTGCCTGAATCATTACGCCTATCAGCGTTTTTAACAAAAACAGCAGTTAATCTGAATATGTTGTATAAACTGCTTCCTTTGGATATGTCAGATATTCTAAATTACATTGCAGCGACTTATTTAACTGACTATCTAGTAGTAACACAACAAAACACAAGCAGCATACATACAACGCAATACTCTTCTACACAAGCTACAGTTGATACCAGTGCAACGCCCAATGAAGAACAAATGCGTGCAGCCGGATCTCAACAAGCCGCCAACAAACAAAGTGGTCAGAGTGGTCTGCTTGGACGATTGATGAAAAAATTATTGAATAAGTAAGCGAGGTATTTACCATGTTGGTTGAAAATAAAATTATTTTTACAGGTCCCGTGGGAGTAGGCAAGACAACTGCCATTGCAGCACTGTCTGACGAACCTCCTGTACAAACCGATGCCAGTGCATCGGATATGACAGCAGTCCGCAAAGGCTACACAACGGTTGCAATGGATTACGGTGTCATTCAGTTAGACGAAAATACCAAAATCCACCTATACGGCACACCGGGTCAGGAACGCTTTGACTTTATGTGGGAAATCCTGAGTCAAGGCAGCATGGGATTAATTTTGCTTTTGGATAACACCAGAGGTAATCCATTGAAGGATTTGAAATTCTTTTTAGATTCCTTTTCCGACTTACTCAAAACAGCTCCATTGGTAATCGGCGTAACCAAAATGGATATTAGAGCCATTCCCGGCATTGACGTATATCAAAAATACTTATCCCAACATGGCTTAAACGTACCCGTATTTGAAGTAGATGCACGTAACGAAGAAGACGTCAAACAGTTGATTACGGCCATGCTGTTTCAAATAGACCCCGGACTAGAGGTGTGAACATGGAAACTACACTGTCTTTACAAACCAACCTTTATCCGCACATTACGGCAGCGGGCGCATTCTATGCTGTAGCCAACAAAGCAGGCAGCGCCAGCCGCACGTTGTTGTCGAATGTATTAAAAGCAGGAAAAAGCGATGTCATCACCCCCGAAAGGCTCTTGGGATGGGCCGAAACCGATGATTTAGATTCCGCACTCAATCTGCTCTACCGTCTGCAACGTCTGGAATTTTTATATGGTGAAGAAAATCCGGTTGAAGTTCCTGAAATCAACAGTGATACCTTAACCAATCTGCTTCCCCATATGTCCGACAGCCAAAAAGCTCTGCTGATTGACCAAGACGGTTTTTATTTTGCCAATTCGGGGTTTAATCACGAAGCCGCTGAAGAAGTAGCCATCTTGGCAAGCGAAGCAATCCGCTTGTCTGAACGGCATGCCTTATTGATTAAAAACAATTTGAATATTTACCAAAATGCCTGGGGGTTATGCGACCCTACGGGACAAAGCGAATTAACATTCTTCCCAATTTATATCAATGATTTCAAATATATTTTGGTAACAGGCGGTATGCCGCAGCTACATAAAGATTATTTCGTTTCTCTGGTTCGCGCACTATATCAAACTGCCGATACCGTGAATGGTTTTAATGGTTTTTAATTGAAGGGGATAATAGAAAATGCATGAGCAACTTTTGACTTCCGTGCTAAGCGACTTAAACAGCTCTTCCGTAGACATCACCTCATCGGCTGTTATTTCTACGGACGGTCTGCCTATTGCACATTTGCTGCCTGATAATGTTGACCCCGACAGGGTCGGTGCCATGTCTGCCGCATTGCTCGCTTTAGGTAACCGCACCACCAACGAATTGGCTTGCGGCGAACTTGAGCAAGTGATTGTAAAAGGTAAATTTGGTTATACTCTGTTGATTCAGGCAGGCGGCAATAATGTGTTATGTCTCACCGCAAAAGAAAGTGCCAAATTGGGGCTTATTCTACTCGATGCACGCCGTGCGTCCCGTAGCATTATGGATATTACCAAATAAGCTGCCTGAAAAATTTTTCGTACTTTTCAATTCCCGCTATGAAGCACTAAATCGCCACATTTATCACAAGGGTAGAATTAGAATTCATAGCGGTATTTTTTATCTCCCTTGTTTTTCTTGATAAAAATGCCATCAAACCCAACCAAAGTCCACTTATTTTCAGGTTTCTTAGGAACCGGAAAAACCACTCTTCTCCGCCACTTGATTGCCAACAAACCTGTTCATGAAAAATGGCTGTTGATAGTAAATGAATTCGGCGAAATCGGTATTGATGGCGCAGTACTCAGTGATAACGGTATTCCTGTCAGCGAAATCTCCGGCGGCTGTTTATGCTGTACTGCCGGCGGACAAATGAGTGAAACCATCCCCAAAATGATGTCTCAATACCATGCCGACAGAATATTAATCGAAGCCAGCGGGTTAGCTCATGCTGCGGGTATCATTGATGAATTGGAAAATTTTGCGCAACAAGGTCTGTTAAGCATCTCAACCGTATTTACTGTAGTCGACCCACGGCAATTCACCTCATCAGATTTTTTCACCAATCCCCTCTATCGAGACCAAATCCAAGTTTGTGATATTTTATTGGCGAGCAAAACAGATTTATGCACACCTGATACTTTGGCATTATTTCAGCAAGAAGCCGAAAAACTCTTTCCTCCTAAAACGTTAATCGCCAGCATCTCGCAAGGCCGAGCCGATATTGCCTGGCTGGATTTGCCAACCACTGAAAAAGCACGATACAGAATAAAAGTGCTGCCTGAAAACACACGTCAATACCAATCCCAAGGTTTTACTTTTGCCGTGGAAAACAATTTCGATGCGGAAAAATTAACGGCTTTTTTTAATGCCCTGCCTACTCTGGCACAAGGTTTAGTAAGAGCCAAAGGCATTTTTCGCGTTATGGATTCATGGGTATGGTTAAACTGGACGGACGGGCAATGGGGAGCCACCCAAACTTCATGGCGCAGAGACAGCCGCTTTGAGATAATTGCAGAAGCTTTTGATGTGCAGCGTATTGAATCGGAATTGCTCAAGGCAATAGAATAGTTAATTTCTGAATACCTGAACCACATTATGTAAAAATGCTTTCAGATTATCCTGAAAGCATTTTTACCTTCTCAAATCGAAAAATAAGGCTCCGGTTTCAAAAAAGATTGACACCGCAACATAGTTTAATAAAATACATATTTTTCAAAGTTTTATTGTAAATTCTCATTAAAAGAAAATGTTTTTACACAATCTGTTTATCAGTAATATCAATCAAATCTTACAACACAGCTAAAAACAAATAAAAACCACACCCGTCTATCAAATTCATCTTTCAGGCTGCCTAAAACCTTTATTTTATCAAGCAAAATAACAGGCTTATCGAAACACAGTAATCTACTCCTATCTTGCAAATATATCATTTCAGCTTTTCAAAGTTGTCGGGCCGAATACCAGAAAAGCATGCAAGCCTCACCTGCATGCTTTGATTTTCAATTGGTTTTTAATTTGGCAAAAGCATCCACCATTGCTGAATTAACCGTTTTCTGTCTAGCCGGCTGCGATTTTGTTTCACGTGCCGGATATTTGTTTTCAGGTTGCCTGAAAGTTTGTTTTTCAGAATCATCATCTAAACGCATCGTCAAAGCAATCCGTTTACGCGGCAAATCCACTTCCAACACTTTCACTTTCACCACATCACCTGCTTTAACCACTTCGCGCGGATCGCGGACAAACCGGTTACTTAAAGCAGAGATGTGTACCAACCCGTCCTGATGCACGCCGATATCGACAAATGCACCGAAATTCGCCACATTGGACACCACCCCTTCCAATATCATACCCGCCTGCAAATCACTGATTTCATTAACTCCTTCGGCAAAAGAAGCAGTATGGAACTCGCCGCGCGGGTCTCGACCGGGTTTTTCCAATTCAGATAAAATGTCCAAAATAGTCGGCAAACCGAATTGCTCGGTGATGTAGTCGGACGGTTTGATTAAAGAAATTTTTGACGTATTACCAATTAAATCAGATGCTTTAATCTGCAAATCATCCAACATTTTCGCCACAACGGAATAGGCTTCAGGATGAACTGACGATGCATCCAAAGGCTCTTTGCCGCCGTTAATCCGCAGGAAACCTGCCGCCTGCTCAAAGGCTTTCTCTCCCAAACGCGGCACTTTCAACAACTTACGGCGGTTATCAAATGCACCGTTTTCATCACGATACGCCACAATATTATGCGCCAATGTCTGATTCAAACCGGAAATACGTGCCAAAAGCGGAGCGGAAGCGGTGTTTACATCCACGCCCACGGCATTCACGCAGTCTTCCACCACCGCATCCAAAGATTTAGCCAAACGGCTTTGATTCACATCATGCTGGTATTGCCCCACACCGATGGATTTAGGGTCGATTTTAACCAGCTCCGCCAACGGATCCTGCAGACGGCGTGCAATAGACACCGCGCCGCGCAAGGAAACGTCCAAATCGGGAAATTCTTTGGCCGCCTGTTCCGAAGCGGAATATACCGATGCTCCCGCTTCGGATACCACGATTTTATGCAAACCCGCTTCAGGCAGCCTTTTGAGCAACTGCGCCGCCAATTTGTCGGTTTCACGGCTGGCGGTACCGTTGCCGATGGCAATCAATTTGACATGATGGCGTTTGACCAAAGCTGCCAGTTTTTCCAACGCTTCTGCTTCATGATGCAGATAAACGACTGCCGTATCCAAAAGCTTCCCCGTATCGCTCACGACAGCCGTTTTAATGCCCGTGCGGTAGCCCGGGTCGAGCCCCAAAACCGGCAAACGTCCTGCGGGTGCTGCCAAAAGCAAGTCCTTCAAATTATGTGCAAATACATTAATGGCATCCGCATCGGCATTCTCTTTCAAACGGTTGAACGCTTCCAATTCTAACGATAGGAAAATTTTTGCACGCCACGCCAAACGCACGGTGTCGGACAACCATTTATGATTACCGTCAATCTTGAAATGTCTGGCAATGAGTTGTTCATACTCGCTGGGTTCGGTAACAGGTACATCATCAGGACGGTATTTCAAAGACAATTGCAATACCCCTTCGTTTCTACCGCGCAATACGGCCAAAACACGGTGTCCGGGCATCTTGCATACTGCTTCTTGATAATGAAAATAGTCTTTGAATTTTTCCCCCTCGGTTTCCTTGCCTTCCACTGCCTGCGCATGCAATTCGGCTTCACGCCACAGTTTGTCGCGCAACATCCCCGTCAATTGGGCATCTTCGGCAAACTGTTCCAATAAAATCGCTCTCGCTCCTTCCAAAGCGGCTTTCACGTCAGGCACCTGCTCGTTCAAATAAGCCTGAGCTTCGTTTTCAGGCAGCCTGTCCTGTTCGCTCAAAAGCAGCTCCGCCAGAGGCTGCAACCCGTTTTCTCTGGCAATTTGCGCTTTAGTGCGCCGTTTCGGTTTGTAGGGCAGATACAAATCCTCCAACAGGGTTTTATTGCCGCACTCTTCAATGGCTGCCTGAAGTTTTTCAGTCATCTTTCCCTGCTCGCCGATACTTTTCAGAATAACCGCCTTACGCTCCTGCAATTCACGCAAATACTGCAAACGCTCGGCCAAAATACGCAATTGCGTATCATCCAATCCGCCTGTTACCTCTTTGCGGTAACGTGCCACAAACGGCACGGTCGCACCGTCATCCAACAAATCAACCGCCGCCTGAATCTGAACGGCGGCTGCATTCAATTCATCCGCAATAATCCGAATAATATCCATAATGTGTTTATATCTTGGTTTGAACAATCAGGCTGCCTGAAAAATACATCTACAGACAACACACAGGGCTTTCCCAAAGAAAAGCCCTATTAATACATTCCACTCAAAGCACTATGCGCCAATTAGACACACAACACTCCGTGATTTTCTAATTAGTTTCCACAATACAGCCGCCAAACACCTGCCGGCCGTTCAAACTGGCTGGCATAGGCGCATGCGGCGCACCATAACAGGAAAATACGCTGAGCGAATTTTTCGGAGAGCCCTGAATAATCTTGTCGCTATACACCATATAAGCAAACGCTTTTCGCTTGGCATCGTAGTAACGCATAATCTGACGGCTTTTAAACACCATGCTCGCACTGTGCTTAAACACGCGGCGCGGTTTGCTGACCGCACGTTCATTGTATTCCACCGCCGGTGCCGTTTGTACGCACGACACCGATGCATCGCTGGCATCTTCTTCCAAATTCACGGTCTCTTTCAAACCGCCCTTTTTGGCATAAGACAAATAACACGACAGGCCTTTGATATCAGGGTCTTCAAACGCTTCGATTTCAATGCGGTCGTTTTTTCCCAGCATATTGAACACGGTACTTGCCTCGCCGATTTTATCGGTTTCATTACCGCAGGCGGCCAAAAGCAAAACACCCGCCAAAACAATCATTCTTTTCATATCGTTACCTATTTCAACAATGCCAGCGTTACGGCACATAAAGTCATCACAAAAATCAACCAGCGCATCACCGACACAGGCAGCTTCAATGCCAGCTTCACACCAATCACCGCACCAATCATATTGCCGACAGCAATCGCAATGCCGACACCCCACCAGATTTGTCCGCCCAACAGGAAAATCACTACGGCCGCAGTCGTAAATCCGAACGTGCACAAAAGTTTCAGCGCATTCCCGCGTACCAAATCATAGCCCAGCATGGCAGCAAATACAGGCAGCATCAACAACCCCACGCCCGCCTGAACAAAACCGCCGTATATACCCACCGCAAACAACGTAGCCCAAGCCAACTTACCCACTTTCTTAGGCTCTTTGCCCGGCTCGACATCGAACAAAGAAGGCTTAAACAACACCAAAGCCGCAACGGCCAACATACTCAGCAACAGCAAAGGTTTCAACAACCAATTGGGCAAAACCGATGCCAAACATGCGCCGACAATACCGCCCAACAAAGTGGGTACCACCACTTGCCGCCATTGGCTTCGCGGCGGAATTTTGCCCGCCTTGGCAAAACCGCGCATACCGGTCAGCGTTTGCAAAAACACACCGACACGGTTACTGCCGTTGGCAATATCGGGGGGAATACCGAACATCATCAACACCGGCAAAATCAGATTCGAGCCGCCGCCCGCGGTAATGTTAATCACTCCCGCGACAACAGCCAATATGGAAATGGCAATATAATGCCATAAAGTCAATTCCATAGATTTCCTTCATTTCAATTTTCAGGCAGCCTATCCCAAACCCATCATTTCAATCTGTTCCAAACTGCGTCCCAAAAAACGCTCGCCTATCGTTTGGAAACGCAGGGGAATATCGGAAACATAAAAACGGTAATCGGGAGCCGTATTATTACGGTTCAACAAACCGTTTTCCTCCAAAGCCAATGCCACCGCATCGGCAGTCGTCGTAGAAGAATCCACCAAAGCCAGCCGGGGAGCCTCGCTCATAATCAACGGCTTAAGCAAAGGGTAATGCGTACAGCCCAATACCAAAGTATCAATCTGTTCCGCCAACAAAGGCTTCAGATATTCGCGCACGGTTAAACGCGTTACCTCGTGGTCCAACCACCCCTCCTCCACCAAAGGCACCAACAAAGGGGCTGCCTGCGACAAAACCCTTGCTTGGGGCGCTTTGCTGTGAATAGCCCGTGCATAAGCATTGCTGTTTACCGTAGTAGTGGTTGCAATCACGCCGATATTGCCGTTCTGCGTGGTATTCAAAGCCGCCTGGGCACCCGCAGCAATCACATCCGTTACCGGCATGGCACCCGCCATTTTGCATACCCTATACCCTGCTACCGCCGCAATGGTATTACAAGCGACAACCAAAGCTTTAACTTCATTTTTCAGCAGAAAATCAACTATCTGGGTTGTAAACTGCTCAATCGTATTCCGCGATTTCACACCATAGGGCACACGGGCGGTATCGCCGAAATAAACGATATTTTCCATCGGCAGCCGTTCCATCAGCGCCCGAACAACCGTCAAACCCCCTACTCCCGAATCAAAAACGCCAATCGGCCGAGACGCATTATCCATCATAAAATTCCACACTTTCAGGCTGCCTGAAAAATAGTATTGTAAACACAATCCGAAGATTTGCTAAGGAAAGCCGTGCAAAAAACAGCCTTATCGCGTATGATAGCCACGTTTCGGCATAGCCGGCTCATTATGCGGCATCCGTTTTCACGCCGAAGCCGCCCTTAACTTCCGTTTTAAAACAATATGATGCGAGAACGAATTATGAAACCCGTCTTTTTGGACTTCGAACAGCCTATCGCAGAATTAGCCAACAAAATAGAAGAACTACGCTTCATGCAGACTGAAAAAGCAGTCGACATCTCCGATGAAATCGAACGTCTGCAGAAAAAAAGCCATCAGCTGACCAAATCCATTTTCAGCAAACTCACCCCCGCACAAGTATCCCAAGTTTCGCGACACCCTCAACGCCCCTACACCCTTGATTATATTGAAGCTCTGTGTACCGACTTCCAAGAGTTGCACGGCGACCGCCATTATGCGGACGACCATGCCATAGTCGGCGGCTTGGCACGCTTCAACGGACAAAGCGTTGTCGTTATCGGCCACCAAAAAGGGCGCGACACCAAAGCCAAAATCCAGCGCAATTTCGGTATGCCGCGTCCAGAAGGCTATCGCAAAGCCCTGCGCCTGATGCAAACCGCAGAAAAATTCAAATTGCCCGTACTGACTTTCATCGACACGCCCGGAGCCTACCCCGGTATCGGCGCGGAAGAACGCAACCAATCCGAAGCCATCGGCAAAAATCTTTACGAAATGACACGCTTGCGCGTTCCCGTTATCTGTACCGTTATCGGCGAAGGAGGTTCGGGAGGCGCACTGGCAGTAGCGGTTGGCGACTATGTGAATATGCTGCAATATGCCACCTATTCCGTTATTTCTCCCGAAGGCTGCGCCTCCATTCTATGGAAAACCGCGGAAAAAGCCTCCGATGCCGCCCAAGCATTGGGCATTACCGCCGACAGGCTGCACAAACTCGGCTTGATTGATGCCGTTATCGAAGAGCCGTTGGGCGGCGCACACCGCGACCACGCCGCAACAGCCGCAGCCATCAAAAAAGTGATTGAAACACAACTGGCGCAAACGCAATCCATTCCCATCTCCGACCTGATGGAACGGCGTTTTGACCGCATTATGGCTTACGGTCAATTCAACTAACCGATAACCGGCTGCGTTTTGATTCGGATTTTAAGACTATTCGTTAATCAAGAAACCGATTACCAACCAGAATAACCAGACAAAACCAATCTATTTCTTCAGGCAGCCTGAAAACCCCAATGCCGACAACTTCACACTGTCGGCATTATCATTCGGTACAAATATTCAGCTTATCCCACTTAAACAAACCAACCGCGCAATCTGTCCAAACCGCCATAACGGATACAGGCATCCGCATATTCACGGGTTTTCGGTTTGGCACGGTAGGCGATGCCGACACCCGCAGCCTGAAGCATGGAAATATCATTTGCACCGTCGCCCACCGCCAATACCTGCCCGGCATGCAGACCCAAATCTTCACGGTGTTTTGCCAATATCTCGGCTTTGGCTTGGGCATCGATAATCCGCCCTTTCACTCTGCCCGTCAGCACCCCGTTTTCCGTTTCCAAGCAATTGGCGTAGGTAAAATCCAACCCCAAACGCTGCTGCAAACGTTTGGTGAAAAAGGTAAAACCTCCGGATACCAAAACAAAACGGATACCGTTTTGCCGGCACTGCCGCACCAAATATTCCGCACCGTCAGAAAGTTGCAAAGTATTGCGATACACATCTTCCAATGCCTTTTCAGGCAGCCCTTTGAGCAACGCAACCCGTTGCGTCAATGATTGGGAAAAGTCTAATTCGCCCTGCATGGCGCGTTCGGTAATCTCGGCAACCTGCTTTTTCAAACCGGCGGCAGCGGCAATTTCGTCAATACATTCAATCGTAATCAGCGTGCTGTCCATATCACTGACTATCAAGCCGAAACTGTCAAAACGGCGTTCGGGCAACACCGCATAATCAATCTGCTGGGCTTCCCATTCCGCTATCACTTCATCGGGCAGCTTACCGCCCGATGTAAAGGGAATGCGAATCACGCTGCCTGAAGGCCTGTCAGGCAAAGAAACGAAACGTGCCGTATGTTTCAGGCAGCATGATGAAAAATCAGTGTGTTGCAGGATAAGGAAATGAGTCATATATAATCAGAATGCTATTGCAGAGTTTAATCGTTTATTTCAGATAATCAATTGAATCATGCCGATACATTAACGATAACGGCACATCATGCTTCCGGGCGTATTATCGCAACAGGCATCTCAACCCAAGTACGGCAGCTTTTCAGGCAGCCTGAACGGGTTACCCGACTACCGCCGTTGCATTCATCGTCATCAATGCGCCGGCTTTGGGCAAATCCGCCACCACAATCACGGTACGCGCCGGTGCGGCTTCGGGAAATATCTCCCGATAAGCACGGTTCATTTCGGCAAAATCGTTTACATCTTTCAAAAATACATGAATATGCAGGATATTTTCCAAGTCCGCACGTACAGATTGCAACATGGTTCGGAAGTTCAACAAAATCTGCCTTGCCTGGCTGTAAGCATCATCGCCGGCCAAAGCCTGCGTATCGGGATTAACGCCAGGCGTTCCCGAAATCTGAATCCAATTTCCCGCGCGGCTGAAATGGCTATACGGACCGATAGGCTCAAACAAACCTTCAGGCGAATAATGTTGTACGGTTGTCATCTGTTTTCCTCAACGTTTTTTCAGGCAGCCTGAAAATTTCAAAACGTATAACCCGTTTGCAACTCTTCATCGCCCACCAATTCCAACAGCAGGCGGTAAAGCGGTGCCAATTCGGGATAACGGCGCGACGTACGGCGCAAATAGTTGAGAAAACGCGGAATTTCAGGGCGGTATTTGTCTTTGCCGTCCCGATGCCACAGGCGGGCGAAAATCCCCGCCACTTTCAAATGACGCTGCACGCCCGTCCATTCGAACCAACGGTAAAACTCGTCAAACGCCGCCGGCACGGGCAAACCCGCAGCCCGTGCTTTTTCCCAATAACGCACGACAATATCCAATACGAATTCTTCCTCCCATTCGATGAACGCATCACGCAGCAGGGAAACCAAATCATAGCTCACGGGACCATACAGCGCGTCTTGAAAATCCAAAATACCGGGACGCTCGGACGTGAGCATAATATTGCGGACGATGAAATCGCGGTGTACATACACTTTAGGCTGCCGTTCGATTTCAGGCAGCAATATTTCCGAAACCTGCTGCCACAGTTTACGTTGGGCGAAATTCAAAGGCTTACCCAGCTCTTTGGCGCAAAACCAATCCGGAAACAAGTCCATTTCGCGGCGCAAAATGTCGCGGCCGTATTCAGGCAGCATATCGGGGCGGCTGTTTCGCTGCAATACAATCAACTCGTCCACAGCCTCCAAAAGCAGCATCTGATGCACCCGGGGCCGCACGTCCTGCTGCAATGCCGCCAGATAAGGCACTTTGCCCAAATCGCTCAACGCCATGAAACCCTGCTCTTTGTCGCGCGCCAAAACCTGCGGCACATTCAGCATCGAAAACAATTTTTGCACGCGCACATACGGCTCGGTGTCCATTTTATCGGGCGGCGCATCCATGCACACCACCGCCCGTCCGTCCGCAAACACCGCACGGAAATAACGGCGGAAATCGGCATCCGCAGCCGCAAATTCCAGTTTAAAAGATTCGTCGGGATACAGACTTTGCAGCCAATTTTTCAACAGGGTTTCGCGTTCCATAATGTAAAAACGGGTGGTTTTCGGTTAAAATAGCGGCTATTTTAACTTCAAAATTCGGGGTTCGGTGTGATTTTGTCCCGTTTATTTCCGCTCAAACCCATGACCTTTGCCCTAGGTTTGGCGTTTTCAGGCAGCCTTTTTGCCGCCGATAACAATATGTGGCAGGCTTCAGGTTCATTCTGCTCATCATCCGCCCTGCAACCTGAAAATACAGCCCCTTCTCCCGCACGAAGCAGCGGCGAAGGCATTCCGCCCAACGGCGCAACCCGCATCACCGCCGATGCTTTGGACGGACAAACCAATCGGCATCACCGCGCATCAGGCAACGTGATTGTAGAGCGCGGCGATGAAATCCTAAACGCCGAACAAATCGATTACGACCAAACACAAGGATTGGTCAGCACCGAAGGTGCATTCACCCTTACCCGTTCAGGCAGCCAAACCGTACAGGGCGAAAATCTGCAATACAACTTAAACGAACGCAGCGGCACCGCACACAACACCCGTTTTGATGCCGAAGCCGACGGCAGACGTTTGCAGGGCAGCGCCGAAAACCTGCATCTGCACAACGGCAAACGCTATTCGGCCGACTCGGTCAAATTCAACAGCTGCCGGCCGGGCGACACTTCTTGGTATATTCAGGCAGCCCGATTGGATGCCGACAACGAAAAAGGCATAGGCGTTGCCCGCCATGCCAAATTGGTATTCGGCGGCATACCGATACTCTATACCCCTTGGGCGGACTTTCCCCTGAACGGCGGACGCAAAAGCGGATTTCTCGCACCAACCCTATCGGGCGGCTCGGACGGCTTTTCAGTGGAACTGCCCTACTACTTCAATCTCGCCCCCAATTACGATGCCACACTCAGCCCTAAATTACTGACCAAACGCGGCATACAGTTCAACGGCGAATTCCGTTACCTACAACCGAACTATTCAGGCAGCCTGCACCTGAACTACCTGCCGCACGACCGTCTCAGCCCGCACAGCAACCGCTACCGCGCCATATTTCAACACTCGCACCGCTTCACCGAAGCCGTCAGCGGCGGCATCGATTTCACCCAAGTGTCAGATGACGACTACTACCGCGACCTGCACAACATCACCGATACCGCCACTTCGGTCAATCTGAACAGAAGCGCATGGCTGGATTACAAACACCATTTGGCCGGCGGCTATTTGGATGCACGTCTGTTGGTGCAAAAATACCAAACCCTGAGTGATGATTTGGGTAACAAAAATCCGCCCTATTCGACACTCCCCAAACTTTCCGCCAACTGGCAGCGCCACTTTGGCAATCTCGCCCTGTCCGTACACGGCAGCGCCACCCGGTTTGACAGCAGCAGCAAACAAAGCGGCAACCGTTTCGTTTTCTATCCCGGCCTGCAATGGGATATACACAACTCATGGGGTTATATCCGCCCCAAAATCGGCGTGCACAGCACGCACTACCGTCTCAACCGCTTTGAAGACATCCCTTCGCGCAGCGTCAACCGCACCCTGCCGGTTATGAACGTAGAAAGCGGCATCACCCTTGAACGCGACAGCAGAATATTCGGACGAAACTACGTCCAAACCCTCGAACCCAAGCTGTTTTACAACTACATCCCGAGCAAACAACAAAACAGCCTGCCCAACTTCGACAGCTCGGAAAACGACTTCAGCTACGCCCAACTGTTCCGCGAAAACATCTATTCAGGCAGCGACCGCATCAACGCGGCAAACAGCCTGTCTCTGGGGCTGCAAAGCAAGTTTTTGGACAAACACGACGGGACGGAACTGTTTCGCGCCGGCATCGGTCAAAAATACCACTTCAGCAGCGACAACGTTCTACTGGACGGACGGATTGACTCCACACCGCGCCGCCGCAGCGACCTCATCCTGTTCGGCTCAGGCAAAATCCACAGCGACTGGTATGCCGAAAGCAACTGGCATTACAGCGAAAACCGCCGCACAACCGAACGTTTCAACGCAGGATTACGCTATAATCCCGCAGCCGGCAAAACCGTCAGCCTCCGCTACAAATACAGCCGCAAAGAAGAAATTTACAACGGCTTTTACGGCAACCTGCGCCATATAGACTTTGCCGCCCAATGGCCCCTGACACCCAACCTATACGCACTGGGTAGGCTCAACTACAGCATCCGCCCCCGTTCTGCCATCGAGCAAAGCATAGGATTGGAATATAAAAACCCCTGCGGCTGCTGGAGTCTCAGCGCACTGGTACAACGCTACGCCTCGGGAATCTCCGACAGCGGCAGCATCCGCCACAAAACCGCCTTTTTCGTCACCCTACAGCTCAAAGGTTTGAGCAACGTAGGCAGCAACCCCTACAAACAACTGCATCTGGGCATCCCCGGATACACCAAAACCAACGAGGTTAATCCATGAAAATACATACACTCGCCGCCTTAGCACTGCTCTCACTCGGCTTTCAGGCAGCCCAAGCAGACACCATCCGTCCGCTCAACAGCATTGCCGCAGAAGTAAACTCTTCCGTCATCACCTACACAGATATAGACCGTGTCGTCAAAAAGTTGCGCAGCAATCCCGACAACAAAAACATCAGCGACCGGCAGCTGATTGCAGCCGCCAAGCAACAACTGATTGAACGCCATCTCATCACGGAAGCCGCACGCCGCAAAGGTTTGCGCGCACAAGCATCGGCCGTTGACCAAGAATTGGAACAACGCGCCCGCACCGGCGGCAAAACCGTTGCCCAACTATATGCACAAGCATCGGCCGAAGGTTACAGCCGTTTGGCATTCCGCTCCGAAATAGCCAAAGATATGCTGATTGAACACATCATGTCATCGCTCACCGACAATATCCAAATCAGCGAGCAAGACATCAACGCCGCCATTACCCATGCACAAGCAACGGGACAACCCCTGCCGCAAGGTCAGCCCTATCCCGTTTACACCATCCGCCGCATCATTCTCAATGCCGATAACCAAGCCAACGTCAGTGCGGTCGGCAACCGCATGGAGCAAATTTACCAAGCACTCAAAAACGGCAGCGACTTTATCACCATCGCCAAACGCTATTCACAAGAAATTCAGGCAGCCGAAGGCGGTTTGCATCATGTAAGCGACTATATGCTGCCTGAAAAAGTAGAAAAATTTCTACACACTATGAAGCCCGGAGAAATGTCGCCGCCCATCAACACCGGTAACACATGGCAAATCATCGCACTGGAAAGCATCCGCACCGAAAACAATCCGGAAGCGATCCAACGCGAAGCCGTACGCAGACAGCTGCTGCGCCGCCAACAACGGCAAAACCAAGAACAATTCATCGCACAAATCCAACAAAGCTCCATCGTCAGAGAATACTGAATACAGAGCAAACTTTCAGGCAGCCTGCGTGCTGCCTGAAAACGCCGCAGAACAAAACCAACCCCGAATCAGGAAAGCACCATGAAAGAAAGCGGACACACCGTATTGATAACCGGCGGCGCAACCGGCATCGGTTTTGCATTGGCAAAACAATTTCACGCCGCAGGCAACCGCGTCATATTGGTCGGACGCCGCGCCGAAGCATTGCAACAAGCTTCCGTACAACTTTCAGGCAGCCCCGAATCCTGCATCACCGCCGTAGCCGATATCGCCGATGCACAAGACCGCGAACGCTTATTACGCGAATTTCCCGATATCAACATCATCGTCAATAACGCAGCCGTTCAATACACCAAACCCTTTGCAGAACAAACCGAAGCCGAAATCGCACACGAATTGGATACCAACCTCTCCGCTCCCGTATTGCTCACCAAACTGTTTCTGCCGCAACTGCTATCCAAACCCGATGCGGCGATTATCAATATATCCTCGGGCTTGGCAGTCGTTCCCAAAGAAACCTGCGCCCTGTATTGCGCCAGCAAAGCCGCACTGCACAGCTTCTCGCAAGTCTTGCGCTGGCAACTTGAAAACAGCAGTATCCGCGTATTCGAACTCATGCCGCCGATGGTTGCGACCCCCATGTCGCAAGGCAAAGGACACGCGCACCTAAAAATCAGTCCCGATGAACTGGCAGAAGAATTTTGGCGCAATTTCAAACAGAACCGCTTTGAAATCATGGGCGGCAAAACCAAATGGCTATATTGGATAAACCGTATTTCCGCCACACTCGGCCAAAGGATTATGCGCAAAGGACTGTAACGGCTTGCCGTTTTTCAGGCTGCCTGAATACCCCTATCCTATTGTTTTACCTGATTGATTAAAACATGAAACACGAATCAGACAACCCAATAACCGACATCCGCCCGCTCAACAACGCGCAAGGCGTGAAACACAAAGGCGCGGCGAAAACCGCCCGCATTCCCATCAAAATCGTTCCGCTTGAAGAAAAACTGAAAAAACCCAGTTGGATACGCGCAAAAATCCCCACCGGCAAAAAGTTTTTTGAAATCAAAAATATTTTGCGCGACCAGAAAATGCACACCGTTTGCGAAGAAGCGTCCTGCCCGAATATCGGCGAATGTTTCAGCAAAGGCACGGCCACGTTTATGATTATGGGCGATATTTGTACGCGCCGTTGTCCGTTTTGCGATGTCGGACACGGTCGTCCCAATCCGCTTGACCCCCAAGAACCCGCCAATCTCGCCGAAAGCGTGGCGGCGATGGGTTTGCGTTATGTCGTTATCACTTCGGTGGACAGGGACGATTTGCGCGATGGCGGCGCACAGCATTTCGCCGACTGCATCAACGCCATTCGCGAACGCAGCCCGCACACCAAAATTGAAATTCTCGTCCCCGATTTTCGCGGACGTTTGGATATCGCTTTGGATATTTTGGCAAAAAATCCGCCCGATGTGATGAACCACAATTTGGAAACCCACCCGCGTTTGTACAAACAAGCCCGTCCCGGTTCGGATTACCAGCATTCTTTGGATTTGCTCAAACGATACAAAGCGATGATGCCGCATATTCCCACCAAATCGGGGATTATGGTGGGCTTGGGAGAAACCGATGAGGAAGTGCGCGAAATCATGCGCGATATGCGGGCGCACGATATTGAGATGATTACGGTGGGGCAGTATTTGCAGCCTTCGGACGGACATTTGCCGGTGTTGCGCTACGTTACGCCGGAAATGTTCAAACAGTTTGAACGCGAAGCCTATGCGATGGGCTTTACCAATGCGGCAGTAGGTGCCATGGTTCGCAGCTCTTATCACGCCGATGTTCAAGCGGAAGAAGCTTTGAAAGAAGCTGCCCATTCGGCAAAATAACCCGTATTGCCATCAATATAGAAAACACTGATAAAGGTTGCTTCATGTCCGTGAAGCAACCTTTATATTATCTATAAATTCTATCCTTATATACTATTTACCGTCATTTCTTTAACATCGAGCTTGATACAACTGCAAAGCGTCAAATACTCGCTAAAAAAACGACATTGCCCCCTATCCCATGTCATCTGTACATAGATTTTACCGTCTTTATCGCATGGCTCCATCCGAACGCACGCTCCCCCAACCGTTCTATTCGACAACGCAATCTCCGCTCATAAACGTGCAAACAATACAGAACATCATTTGCGCATCATCTGCACCTTTCAGGCAGCCTGAAATCGGGTGGATACCAGTCTTACGATTCTTCTCCCAAAAAGCTTCCCATTCCGTTTCCGAATAACGCTTCCCGCTTTTGCGCGATTTTCCGCTTTCCGTTTTTCCCAATCACCTGCGCCAGCATCCATACCGGGGAAATACACCAATTGCAAAGCAGGGTTGCGGTTGGGTGAAACACGGTAATGCTCTTTAAATGATAGGTTGTAACCGATTTCAACTGTTCAGCAAACCATAGCGTTCTGTACGGCAGCTTTGTGGATGATATTGATGTGGAAACCCAATCGGGACGCTTTATATTCGGATATATTCGGATAAAAAATTGAACGAACTCACGCAAGCGCATATGGGTTAAACGGATAGGTTCGCCATCTGCTGAAAGTGGAAGGCAAATCGGCTTTATTTAAGATTATTCGCATGATTTCAGATTGGCGACTCTCCGAACATGAAAAGTATCGGCGTGAGAGGGCGGAGTTTGACATGCTGTTGAAGGTGAGTGCGGTGTTCGCCGGCATTCCGCCATAATCGGTGCGGAATTTTCCCAAAAGTTTGAATCCCATTTCGCCGCCCGAATAAATATCATCCGATACTTTGTCTATACAAAACTTTCCACAAAGCCTGACAACACAATCCGCAAACGCTCACCACAAACCGTTTGGCTCTGTTTTCAAAAAAGATTGATGCCGCAATATGATTTAATAAAACACATATTTCTCAAAATCTTATTGTAAATCCTAATTAAAAGAAATTATTTTTACGCAATCTGTTTATGAGTAATCTCAATCAAATCTTACAACATCGTTAACCGTTTTTGCATGATTGGACCTTTCAGGTTGCCTGAAACGACAGCTGCCGCGTCAAATGCCCCGTTAAAGACGCCGACACTTCGTCCAAAGCGGGGGCTGGCTGCCTGAAATCGGCGATTTGGGTCATTTCCAAGCCGGCATAGCCGCAAGGATTGATTTGGTGAAACGGAGTCAAATCCATATCCACGTTCAATGCCAAGCCGTGATACACCGAACCGTTTTTAATCCGCAAACCCAAAGAAGCGATTTTACGGCCGTCCACATATACGCCCGGACGTTTCGGGTCGGCGGCAGCGCTGATGCCGTATTCGGCAAGCGTGGCAATAATCGCATTTTCCAAAGCGGAAACGATATGGCGCACACTGGTTTTACGGCGTTTGAAATCAATCAGCGTGTACACGACCAGCTGCCCCGGCCCGTGGTACGTAATCTGTCCGCCGCGGTCAATCTGCACAACGGGAATGCTGCCTGAAAACAACAAATGTTCGCTTTTTCCCGCCAATCCTTGCGTAAACACGGGCGGATGCTCCACCACCCACAATTCGTCTTCGGTATCGGCATTGCGTCCGGCATTAAACGCCTTCATCGCTTCAAATACCGTTGGATAATCGGCCAAACCCCAATGTCGGATTTTCATAAGTTAAAACACTACTTTAATCAAATGATGCGAAGTAAGCGCACGGTAGATATTATCCAACTGTTCCTGATTTTCCACATGTACCGTTACGGTTGCACCCATATAATTGCCCGCCGAGCTGGGGCGCAACTGCACATCTTTTTCAGAAACATCAGGTGCATACGCTTGCACGGCCCGAATGATTTCGGATACGAAATCAGGATGCTGCACACCCATCGCTTTGATACGGAAATCAGTGGGAAACTCTATTAAAGATTGCTTATCTTGAGACATAACGTTCATTTCCAAAACAAAATAAAAATACAAATGCCATTTTTCAGGCTGCCTGAAAAATTAGGCTGCCTGAAAACCGGCACACCGCATTGATTGGCAATACCGATTGTCGGGTCGGCAATATTCCGCGTCATTCCGCAACCGCCTGCCAATCGATTGATGAAAATACCATACGCACAACCGGAACATCGCGGCTATCCCTGCGGCAACCACCCGCCTGCCATACTGCCTAACCACAACGGCAGATGCGTCCGAAATCCGTTTTTTCAAGGCAACCGTTTTCTGTCGAATAACCGGCCGGCCTTATTCAAACCGTTACCGTTCCATATACGTCAGGCAGCCTGTGCTGGTTTTCAGGCAGCCGCAGCAAACACAATGCAGTCGTCAAAACAGGCATTCAGGCAGCCAAAAACGCTTCCCTGCTTGCCAACCAACGCGACAGATGTTTGTCCACCACATCGGGACGTTCTTCAATCAATTTCGGCGCGATTTCCCGTGCCGCCTCCAATAAAGGCAGATCACGTTCCAAATCGGCAAACCGCAGCATCACCGCGCCGCTTTGCCGCGCCCCCAAAAACTCGCCCGGCCCGCGGATATTTAAATCTTGACGGGCGATTTCAAAGCCGTCCGTGTGTTCGTAAATCACTTTCAAACGCGCTTTTGCCGTTTCGCCCAAAGGTTCGGCAAACAGCAGAATGCAGGAAGATGCCGCCGCGCCGCGTCCCACCCTGCCGCGCAATTGGTGAAGTTGCGCCAAGCCCATGCGTTCGGCGTGTTCAATCACCATCAATGCGGCATTGGGTACATCCACGCCGACTTCAATCACCGTAGTCGCCACCAATACATTCAGGCTGCCTGCAACGAACTGCGCCATCACTTCGGCTTTTTCCGCCGCTTTCATGCGCCCGTGTATCAAACCGATGTTCAATTCCGGCAAAGCTGCCTGCAAAGCGGTTTGGGTTTCGGCGGCGGTTTGCAGTTGCAGGGTTTCGCTCTCTTCAATCAGAGGGCACACCCAATACGCCTGCTGCCCTTTGCGGCAAGTGTTCAACACGAAGCCCTCCACTTCGCTTCGGCGCAACTGATTGACCAAACGGGTTTTAACCGGCGTTCGGTTCGGCGGCAGTCCGTCTATTACCGATACGTCCAAATCGGCAAAAAAACTCATCGCCAGCGTGCGCGGAATCGGTGTGGCCGACATCATCAGTTGGTGCACGTCTTCGCCTTTGTTTTTTAAGGCCAAACGTTGCGCTACGCCGAAACGGTGCTGTTCGTCCACAATCACCAAGCCTAAATTGCGAAATCGCACATCGTCTTGGAATAAGGCATGAGTGCCTATGGCTAGGCGGATGTTTCCGTTTGCCAAATCGGTTTTAACCTGTTCTTTTTCTTTCTTTTTCAGGCTGCCTGAAAGCCATGCCACACTGATGCCGAGCGGTTCGAACCATTGTCGGAACTTCAGATAATGCTGTTCGGCCAGAATTTCGGTCGGCGCCATAACCGCCGCTTGAAAACCGCCCTCCGCCTCCAAAGCGGTGAGCGCGGACAAGGCCGCCACAATCGTTTTGCCGCTGCCGACATCGCCCTGCAACAAACGGTGCATGGGATGCGGACGCGCCAAATCGCTGCGGATTTCGCTTAATACCCGCTCTTGTGCGGCGGTCAGCGCAAAGGGCAGGCTGTCGGTGAGACGGCGGCATAATGCACCGTTGCCGCGCAAAGGTTTGGCCGCACCGCTCTGCCGTTTTTGTTTGGCCAAACGCATGGACAGCTGCTGCGCCAACAGTTCGTCAAATTTCAAGCGCTGCCAGGCGGGCAGAGTTTCGTCCGCAAGCGTATGGACGGAATATTCCGGCGGCGGATTGTGCAACAAGCGCAAACTGTCTGCCAAAGGCGGCAAATGCAAATCCCGCAACAGTTTTTCAGGCAGGCTGTCGCTTAAATCGACATGTTCCAAGGCTGCCTGAGCCGCACGGCGCAAAGCAGGCTGGTTCAAACCGTTTACGGTCGGATAAACCGGCGTCAGGCTCTCCGCCAATCCGCCCTGTTCGGCGGAACGGATTTTCGGATGTATCATTTCCGCACCGAAATAACCCTGTTTGATTTCCCCCAAAGCACGCACCTTTTTGCCTTTTGCCAATTGCTGCTGCGTACTGGGATAAAAATGCAGAAAACGCAGGTTTAAAGGCGTACCCTGGCTGTCTTGAATACGCACCACAAGCTGCTTGCGGGGCTTAAACTGCACTTCCTGAAGCTGCACCACGCCTTCTACCTGACAGCTCTGTGCAAACGGCGCGTCCGCAATCGGCGTAATGCGCGTTTCGTCTTCATAACGCAAAGGCAGGTGCAGCACCAAATCCCAAGCGGTATGCAGATGGAGTTTTTCCAGTTTTTTAGCGGCGGCTTCGCTCAAACCGAGTTGTCGGCGGGTTTCGGGAGACATAAAACGAATCATGGTTTTTCAGGCAGCCTGAATTTTAGTGTAAAACCCGAAAAACGGATATTGCCGCGTATCCGTATCATTTTTTCGGCAACAAGTGCCCCGTATTTTACAACCCGCTTTGCTGCTTCAGGCAGCCTGAAACCGCACACCGGCAACGTATCATCACATCAAGCACAGTTCCAAACCGCCAAAATCCGCTATAATCTGCAATTTCACGGCAACGCCCGCTATCATGACCGTTACCAGTACCACCATCGTTACCCCTCAAAAAATCGCCTTCGAGCAGGCATTTGCACTGCAAAGCGGCGCGGTTTTGCCGCGTTTTGACCTGATGGTGGAAACCTACGGCACACTCAACGAAACCCAAAGCAACGCCGTACTCATCTGCCACGCCCTGTCGGGCAACCACCACGTTGCAGGACGCCATCACCCGAACGACAAACATCCCGGTTGGTGGGACAATATGGTCGGCTCGGGCAAACCTATTGATACCGATAAATTTTTTGTTATCGGTTTGAATAATCTGGGCGGCTGTGCGGGTAGCACGGGGCCGACGGCAGCCCATCCGGAAACCGGTACGGCGTACGGCGCAGATTTTCCGATGGTTACCGTGCAGGATTGGGTGCGTTCGCAAAAACTGTTGGCAGAACATTTCGGTATCACCCAATGGGCTGCGGTTGTCGGCGGCAGTTTGGGCGGTATGCAGGCTCTGCAATGGACGATAGATTTTCCCGAATGCGTCCGCCACGCACTGGTTATCGCCTCCGCGCCCAAACTGAGCACCCAAAACATTGCCTTCAACGATGTCGCCCGCCAAGCCATTATCACCGACCCCGATTTTCACGGCGGAAGCTACGCACAGCACCAAACCAAACCCAAGCGCGGCTTGCGCATCGCCCGCATGATGGGACACATCACCTATCTGGCGGAACACGGCATAGACGAAAAATTCGGACGCAAACTCCGTCATGAAAGCTACGGCTACCATTACGACATTGATTTCGAAGTGGAACGCTATCTGCGCTATCAAGGCGACAAATTCGCCGACAGCTTTGATGCCGACACATACCTGCTTATGACCAAAGCACTCGATTATTTCGACCCTGCCGCTGCATACGAAAACAACCTTCAGGCAGCCTTAAGCCATGTACAGGCAAAATTTCTGGTTATCGGCTTCAGCAGCGACTGGCGTTTCGCTCCCGAACGTTCGCGCGAATTGGTTAAAGCACTGATGGCAACGCGCAAGTCGGTTCAATATGTAGAAGTCGCATCGCAACACGGACACGATGCCTTTTTGATGGAAGATTCCCCTTATATCGACGCAGTACGCGCTTATATGAACAATATAGGAGTATAAATATGAAGAAAAAACCGCCTTTTTTCAGTATTGTCTTTATCGTGCTTCTCGTATTCGGCTATCTCAATCTGCCGTTGGAATGGCGCCGCCACAAAGACATCAAACGCGGACAAGTTCTGATTGAAAACCTGCAAGAATATTACCAACAAAACGGCAGGCTGCCTGAAAACACCGAAACAGGGCTGCTCAAACAACTCGGCTTCACCGAAACCGCACAAGGCTGGCAGCCTTCCTACCGTAAATCCATGGACGGCAACGGCTACACGCTGCGTTACCAAGACGGCTTCAAGCCGCCTTATCTCGTTTACCATTCCGAAAAGAAAACTTGGATGCTCGAGAAAAACACAAAACCCAAACCCTAAACCCCACGCTTCAGGCAGCCTGAAAGATACGCAATGGACTTACGAGACGACCTGCAACTCATCTACCGCTGGATACCCGCCGACAGCCACGTCTTAGATTTAGGCTGCGGCGGCGGCGAACTGTTGGCAGCGCTGACGCAGCATAAAAACTGTACCGGATACGGTATCGAAATCGACCCCGTTAGCGTTCAGGCAGCCGTATCACGCGGCATTAACGTCATCCAAGCCGATTTGGAACACAGTTTGGACAACCTGATACAAGACCGTTTCGATATTATCGTACTCAGCCAAACCATCCAAGCCATGCGCAACACCGAAACCATTCTGCGCAGCCTCACCCGCATGGGCAAACAAGCCATCGTATCCTTTCCCAATTTCGGCTACTGGAAAAACCGCCTCCAAATCACATTCGGCGGCAAAATGCCCGTGAGCGAAAGAATGCCCTACCAATGGTACGACACCCCCAACATCCACTGGTGCACACTCAAAGACTTTGAACGGCTCTGCGCCCAAAACAACATCCGCATCATGGAAAAAGCCGTCATGAGCGGCAGCAAACAAATCACCTTCATGCACAATCTGCTCGGCAGCATAGCCTTTTACCGTATCGGATAAACTTTTCAGGCAGCCTGAAAACCATTTTCACAGGAAAACCCATGTCAGCCACCCCAAAAAAACGCCTAGGACGCGGATTGGATTCCCTACTTGCCGCTTCAGGCAGTCCCAACGAGGATAACAACGGACAACTGCGCACCGTTGCCGTCTCATCAGTCCGTCCGAGCCGTTTTCAGGCACGCATCCACATTGACGACGACGCGCTACACGAACTGGCCGAATCCATCAAAGCACAAGGCCTGATACAACCCCTCATCGTGCGCGAACACGGACTGGACGGCTACGAACTTATCGCCGGCGAACGCCGCTGGCGCGCTTCGCAACTGGCGGGATTGACAGAAATCCCCGTTATCGTCAAACACAGCAACGACAAAGCCGTTATGGCGATGGGGCTGATAGAAAACATCCAACGTCAAAATCTCAACCCCATAGAAGAAGCGCGAGGCTTCGCACGTCTGGGCAACGAATTCGGCCTGACCCACGAAACCATTGCCGAAGCGGTAGGACGCAGCCGCAGCGCCATCACCAACAGCCTGCGCCTGCTCAACCTGCCCGAGCCGATACAGGAAATGTTGTTCGACCGCCAATTGGAAATGGGACACGCCCGCGCCCTGCTCACCTTGCCGATAGACAAACAGCTTGATTTGGCTCAGCAAGCCGTACGCTTCGCCTGGTCAGTACGCGAAACCGAAAAACGCAGCCAACGTCTCCTGCACGGACAACCCGCACCCAAACCGCAACAGATCGATGCCGACATCGAACGCATCAGCGAAGCATTAACCGAACAGCTCGGCGTCAGCGCACACATTCAAACCCGCAACCGCAAAAAGGGGAAAATCGTCTTACATTTTGATTCTGCCGATGCTTTTGAACACCTGCTGGCCCGTCTCAACATTCGGCTGCCCGATTAAACCAAACTTTCAGGCAATCTGAACAAGCAAACCGTACGATTTCGGCAAACCGGAAATCCGACAGCAAACCTTTCAGGCTGCCTGAATCAAACCGATACGGATATTTCGTCCCTATTACCAATAGATATGAAAAATTACAAATACATAACAACAATCCATATTTAATTGCACGCACTTATCCCTTTCCGTTCTTCAGCCAAGATACCAAAGACATACTTCTGACAGATTGATACACCTCAGGGAAGATAAGTGTGTTCAGGCGTATTGGGTAAAACGCATCTATAAAAAGTAAGCAACCATCTTGATTGGCATCAAGCATAAGTATCCGCCCCCAAAAAATGTTGCATCAACACCAATAAAAAAATAACACCTTAATTTTAAAAACGGATAGAAAACAAAAACTACCTGACAAACGGCTTACCCGACCACTTGCGCACTATTGCCCGTATTCCTAAAATCGCTATATTTGACAAAAACGCAGGGTTAAACACTTTTGGGCATATTGCATCCGCACCATTATAAAGACAGCAGCCAATCCGTCAGTACCGCCCAAACCACCGCAACCATCATGATGACCAATATCCCCATTCTGCTCACTTGGTTCCGTATCGCACTGATACCCGTTTTCACCCTACTCTTTTACCTGCCTGAAAACTGGGTGAACAGCCAAAGTATCAACCATACCGCCGCCGCACTGTTTGCCCTGGCAGGCGCAACCGACTGGCTTGACGGTTTTCTGGCGCGGCATCTCAAACAAACCAGCGAATTCGGCGCATTTCTCGACCCCGTAGCCGATAAATTGATGGTGGCGGTTGCATTGATTCTATTGGTGAAACTTGACCGGACACCTGCATTTTTCGCCATGATTATCATCGGTCGCGAAATTACTATTTCCGCACTACGCGAATGGATGGCACAAATGGGGAAGCGTAACAGCGTTGCCGTGGCCTATATAGGCAAACTCAAAACCGCCGCACAAATGGCAGCCATCATGCTGCTGCTGATGCAAACCGACCCGATTTGGGGGTTTAAGCTGCAATATATAGGCAATATTTTAATGCTGGTTGCGGTGGTTCTGACTTTATGGTCTATGATTTATTATTTGAGAATGTCATGGAAAGCTTTTCAGGCAGCCTGAAAATATTTTCCCAAACTATCATAAAACTGCCGCCAAGAAAAAGTGCGGCCAATACGGAAATTCAAAAATATTATCGCCCTATCCATAAGATTTTTAAAATCATATGAATAGGGCGATTGCCATAGGCAAAAAGAACCATACGCCTAGTTCTTGGAATGCAATATCAACCGATTCAGTTTTCTTATCGCTGAAAATCTACAAACGGCATGCCCGTTGATATTAAATCATGATTAAAAAAAATTAATCTCATCCACCCTATTTACAGATAAAAGCCGCATACCATGATTAAATATCCCCTACCGCACGGTCGCCTTCCGCTTCCATCCAAGAGCGTCTGGCTGCGGCTTCGCCTTTACCCATCAATTTGACAAAGGTTTGTTGCGTTTCATCTTCGTCTGTATAAGGAATTGTCACTTTCAACAGCCTGCGCGTATCGGGATTCATGGTAGTATCTTTGAGTTGGTCAGGGTTCATTTCGCCCAAACCTTTGAAACGACTGATGGAATAAGCGGTTTCTTTCACATTCTCCTTACGCAACCGCTCCAGAATACCGTCCAACTCCGCTTGGTCCAAAGCATAAAATTTGCGTGCCGGCTTGCTTTTGCCTTGAGCATTGACATCTACGCGGAACAAAGGGGGCTGCGCAACATAAACATGGCCTTTGTCTATCAATCCGGGGAAATGACGGTAAAACAGCGTAAGCAGCAATACTTGAATATGTGAACCGTCCACGTCCGCATCCGACAATATGGCGATTTTCCCGTAACGCAAACCGCTCAAATCGGGTTCCTCGTCCGTACTGTGCGGATCGACACCGATGGCAACGGCGATATCATGGATTTCCGTATTACCAAAAAGCTGGTCTTTATGCACTTCAAAACTGTTCAACACTTTACCGCGCAAGGGCAAAATCGCCTGTGTGGCTTTATCGCGCGCCAATTTGGCCGAACCGCCCGCACTATCGCCCTCTACCAAAAACAATTCGTTTTCTCGAATATCTTCGCTTTCGCAATCGGTTAATTTACCGGGCAATACGGCTACGCCGCTGCCTTTTTTCTTCTCTATTTTTTTCACCGAACGCATCCGCGCCTGAGCCTGCCTGATGGCTAATTCGGCAATTTTTTTACCTGCTTCAACGTTCTGATTCAACCACAATTCCAAAGGGTCGCCGCACACTGCCGATACCAATTTCAAAGCATCGCGGTTGGTTAGCTTGTCTTTGGTTTGCCCTTGGAATTGCGGATCCAACACTCTGGCGGACAACACAAATGCCACCCGCCCGAACACGTCTTCGCTTTGCAGTTTCACGCCGCGCGGCAACAAATTATGATGGCTCACAAAATTATTCACTGCCTGAAACACCGCCTGCCGCAAACCGGCTTCATGCGTACCGCCCAAAGGAGTGGGTATCAGATTGACATAGCTTTCGCTTGATACATTGCCTTCTTCCAACCATGTCAGAGCAAAAGATGCACCTTCGCCTTCGCTGAATTCTTCATGGCTGCCTGAAATATAGTTTTCGGCTGCAAACACAGGCACGGAAGCTTCGGCATTATCCAACAAATCATCAAGATAACTGCTTAATCCGTTTGGATAATGCCAAGTTTTCACTGTATTTCCGCCGTTTTGGTGTTCACGGGTCAGCGAAACGGTAACGCCTTTCAACAAAACGGCTTTGGCGCGTAGCAGGCGTTCCAATTCGGCAAGATTATAGTTCGGCGTTTCAAAATATTTCGGATCGGGATAAACACGCACCTGAGTGCCGCTGTCTTTTTGCGCACATGTTCCGATTGCCTGCAAAGGCTCTGCCACGCTGCCGCCTGCAAACACGATGCGGAATATTTTGCCTTCGCGCTTCACCGTTACTTCCAAACGCAGCGACAAAGCATTGGTTACCGACACGCCGACACCGTGCAAACCGCCCGAAAATGCATACGCACCGCCGCCTTCTTTTTTATTGAACTTACCGCCCGCGTGCAACTGCGTAAACACCAATTCCACCACGGCAATTCCTTCTTCGGGATGAATCCCCACAGGAATGCCGCGCCCGTTATCGCTTACCGACAATGAGCCGTCTTCATGAATACACACATCGATTGTGTCGGCAAATCCGCCCAAAGCCTCGTCTGCCGCATTGTCTATCACCTCCTGACAGATATGGGTGGGGCTGTCGGTGCGGGTGTACATACCCGGCCGTTCCTTAACCGGCTCCAAACCTTTCAAAACTTTAATACTGGATTCGGAATAATGCGCCTTACTCATTTCATTCACCGATTAATTCATTAAATTCATTCTGATAACCCAAACAAGCCACCAGAATACATGCGTCAAACAATAGGCTGCCTGCATCAAAAGAGCCAACAGCAATCCCGCATAAAGTTGTTTGCTGCTGAATATTTGTGCGGTTTCACCGTTCAAGCGGCGGTGCTGCCAAAACACACCCATCAGCACGGCACACATTGCATACCATGACACAGGGTCGAACAGCAGCAGCGAAAACAGCCTGCCCGCCATATAGCTTGCCAAACCCTCCTTACCACCGATACCTATCAGCAGAGCCAGCCAAGCCGATGCGGCAAACATCACCAAAGCAGCCAGAGCAAACAGAGTCAGCGGCGCACCGGCATCGCTTCTCCATTTCAGGCAGCCGCTTTCAGGCAGCCTGTGCACACTGTTCATCCAAAAGAAAATGCTGCCTGAAAACAAATAAATATGCAAAGGATATACATTGGCAATATGCGTAACACCCAAGACACCCGGCAATAGCTTGGCCGAAAAAATCCCGATAACCAACCACAGAGCCACTGCAAACCAAAGCCACTGAAATTGAGCATACTTAAACGCCTGCCACACAAAACAGCCGCCTACCAACAGCAATACCGTTAAATCCATCGGCGGCAACATCAATACACCGCCTCACCGTCAAACACACGCACGGCCGGGCCGCTCATCATCACATCACCTGCATGATGCCAGTTAACCGACAATTCTCCGCCGGGCAGACTGACACGCACATCCCGGGCTTCATCCAGCAATCCCAAACGTATCCCCGCCACAACCGCCGCACATGCACCCGTGCCGCACGCCTGCGTTTCCCCCGTTCCCCGTTCAAACACACGCAAACGGATATGGCTACTGTCCACCACCTGCATAAATCCGACATTCACCCGTTCGGGAAACCGCGGATGAGATTGCAAAGCAGCCCCCCACTCTTGCACGGGTGCAGCATCCGTATCGGGCACCACCATCACCGCATGCGGATTACCCATGCCTAAAACAGACATTACCGCACTATCCAAACCGTTCACCACCACATATTCCGCCTGCCCCTCTTTTTCTTCAGAGCGCAACACAAACGGCACATCGGCTGCCTGAAAAAACGGTTTACCCATATTCACCGTTACCGTTCCGTCATCATTCAAACGCGGCATAATCAAGCCTTTAGCGGTTTCCACCACAATCTCACGCTTATCGGTCAAACCCTTTTCGCTGACAAAACGCACAAAACAACGCGCCCCGTTCCCGCATTGCTGCACCTCGCTGCCGTCCGCATTAAAAATACGGTAGCGGAAATCCGCCGCTTCGGTTTGCGGTTTTTCCACCAACAGCAATTGGTCAAAACCGATGCCCGTATACCGGTCCGCCCATTGCCGGATAGGAGCGGCGGCAGGGTCGAAAGACTGGTTAATACCGTCTATCACCATAAAATCATTACCCAATCCATGCATTTTGCTGAATTTCACCACAGCCATCGTATTCACTCCCAATCTGCCGCCGATTTCAGGCAGCCTGAATCACTATTACCCGCTCTCACACAGCCGTCTGCCTGCAAACCGAAACGCCACGAAACACAATCATTTCGCTTTGCAGCAAAGCCGGCTTGAAATGACTGCCTGATTTCAGACACTGCCCCGTAGCAGCTGACAGTGTCGTAACGGCGGCAGACTGTCGGTTTCCAACCGTCCCCACATCAGAAACCCGAAACCGCCTTATCCAAAAATCTCCCAATCTTCAGTAACAGCGGCTGCCTGAAAAATTTCAGGCAGCCTCAACTGTTCATCATTCGATTGTCGAACCATGCCAAACTGCGCATGCCGCAGCACAAACGGCGCAATAAAGGTTTGGCGGATATTAACGCGGTCTGCCGCGGCGTTGTTTGCCGCCGCTCTGCTGGCGCATCATTTCCTGATTGGCGGCCTGTTTGTTGACACGTTCGCTCAAACGTTTTTCCGCCTCCTGCACCGAACACTGCATCGCCTGGCTGGCAATGAACAAAGCGTCTTTACGCGCCTTGCCGCCGCTGAAATACATACGGCGCAAATCCGCAGGATGGATTTTGCCGTTTTTCAAATCGATATTGAATTTTGCCGCGTTTTCAAACAGCTTTTTCTGTTTCCAATACATCGCGCCGGTAGCCATACCGACAATGGCCGCCACCGACAAAACGCCGATAATCAAAGCCCAATACCAAGTCGCACCGAAAAGATAGGCAAAAAACGTAATCGCAACCGCCATCACAAACCAAATAATATAGGCGCGTTTTCTATCCATGACGTATTCCTTAATAAAAGCGGATAGGCCATACGGAAAATACGGCGATATCCCGATTGATTGTTTCACGTTTGCCGCCGCACCATAAGGCGGAGACATCATATTCAAGCGTTCAGACAGCCAATTCCAACACCAGCTGCCTGAAAGACGACCAAGCATCGCCTGCAGCCGCTCCTTTGATTTGCCGGTCAATCACAGCACACTGCTGCAATGCTTCCATCAATTTGGCAGGGCGCAAACGGACGGCCGCCTTTTGCGCATAAGCCTGTTTGTTGCCCCACAACCTGAGTTCGTTACGCACGCTTTGGATACTTTTACCCTGTTTCAAGGCTGCCGATAAGCGGATCAAAGTACGGATGTCTTCCGCTAAAACCCAAACCTGCAAAACAGGATCGCTGCCTTCTGCCTGCAAACCGTCCAAAAGCCTGCTCAATCGCTGGGCATCTCCACCCATCCATGCTTCGGTAAGCTGGAAAACATCAAACTTCGCCACATTCGCCACAGCCTGCTCGGTATCGGCCACAGTGAGCAAATGACCACGCGGATGCAGCAGGGCGAGTTTGTCGATTTCCTGCTTGGCGGCCAGCAGGTTGCCCTCCACCCTTTCCGCCAGCAACACCGCCGCATCTTGCTCAATATCCAAACCATGCCGCTGCAAACGCCCGCGTATCCAAGGAATCAATGCCGCGCCGCCGACCGCGGCGGCTTCGACCACCACGCCGTTTTTCGCCATCGCGGAAAACCATTTCGACTGCGTCTGCGTTTTATCCAGCTTAGGCAACACCAGCACGGTAACCGTATCGGGCGGCAAGCGGTTCGCCAATTCAAACAGCGCGTCTGCACCGTTTTTACCAGGTTTGCCGTTCGGAATATGGATTTCCAGCAACTTCAAATCGGAAAACAATCCCGCGCTGCCTGCGTCTGCCAACATCGCCTGCCAATCAAACGAGACGCTGTCGGCAATATACGTTTCGCGGTTGAGATAGCCCTGCATTCCGGCTGCCGCACGCAACGCATCCACAGCCTCCAAACGCAGCAACTCCTCCTCGCCGTGTATGACATAAAGCGGACGCAGGGGCGCATGCAATTCTTCAGCCAATCCGGCCGCCGCTACCGCCGGCACGTTTACTTCCCCTCGACCAAGGGAAGAAACTGCAAACGGCGCACAATCCGACCCGCCGCATCTTTGCGCATTTCGCGGCGGATAAGCTCCGCTTCTTCCTGTTTGCCCAATACCAAGCTGTCGGCATAAGGCAATACGCGCCGCACTCTGATATTCATGGGCGCACCCCATACCGAACCGTTGCGGTACGCCTGTGCGGTAACGTCCAAAGTCAACAGATATTCGTTCAATTTGGCGGCACGGGTAACTGTGTACACATCTTTGTCTTCCGAAAAAGACAACACTTTCAGCCGATTGGGCGATTGCGCCGCATATTCGCCCGAAGCCTGAATCAGGGCCGATTCCAAAGGCTGCTGCAACGCGCCGCCTTCAATATTCCACTGTACAACCGGCAAACGGTCATAAGGCTGCGTACCTTTCAGATGGAAACCGCAAGCGGACAAAAACAACGCGGCAAGAAACACAATCGGCTTGTACATGGCAAATCCGTACGGCAAAATAAGGGCTGCATTATACTTGCCAAGTAAAGAAAAGTAAAAGCCGCTTTCAGGCAGCCTGCCTGAAAACCTTCCTTCCCGTTACGCCGTTTTCCGCACCTTCCATGTCCAAACCAAACTATCCGATTACCCCCGCCATACGCTTTTTGCGCCAACACCATATCGCCTTTGACTCGCACCTTTATCCTTATGAAGAACGCGGCGGCACGGCTCATTCCGCACGCTGCCTGAAAGTGAACGAACACGCCGTTATCAAAACCGTTATCCTGCAAAACCACCTCAAGCAAGGGCTGATATGCCTGATGCACGGCGACAAACAGATTTCCACCCGCAATCTCGCCCGCATATTGGATATGAAACACATCGAACCCGCCACGCCCGAACAAGCCAATAAATGGACGGGATATTTAGTCGGCGGCACCAGTCCGTTCGGTTGCAAAACCCGCCTGCCCGTTTATGCGGAAGAGAGCATTTTCAGGCTGCCTGAAATCTATATCAACGGCGGCAAACGCGGCTTTTTGGTTGCCATCCGTCCGCAGGATTTGGAGATATTGCAGCCCGTGCGCGTGCAGGTAGCCGCCTAATCTGCTTAAATCCCGCTTCGCCGTGCATATAAATCTTTCCCCTTAAACACCCGAAGCGCAACCACTATACAACCCATTAAATTTCAAAAGGTATCAACATGAAAACAACCGCCTGCCTGACAATATGCCTTGCCCTGCTGTCATTACCTGCCGCCGCGCAAGAAAACCATCCCATTCACCGACAAGTTGCCCAAGCCGTTCAGCAACACGATTTCGCTACCGCCTTCAAGCTGCTCAAATCACTTGCCGAACAAGGCGATGCGGCTGCACAAAACAATTTGGCAGTACTCTATCAAGACGGATTAGGTGTCGGAGCGGACGATACTGCCGCACTGTATTGGTATGAAAAAGCCGCCGCACAAGGTTTGTCGGAAGCACAATTTACCGCCGCCCTGATGCACAGCGACGGCATCGGCACACCCCAAGATTACGCCAAAGCGGTTTCATGGTACCTTCCCGCAGCCAAACAAGGACACGCCGAAGCACAATACAATCTCGCCATCCGCTATGCCACAGGCACGGGAACCGCACAAGATTTGCAACAAGCCGAATACTGGTTTGCACAAGCCGCCGCACAAGGACATCCGCTGGCAGCGCACATGCTGCAACAATTACGGCAACTCGGCCGCCAACCTTCCGAAACCACCGCCCCTTAACGCCACTTTCGCCTCGATACGGCTTCGGAGCGGTTAAGCCCATTGTCAAGACATTCCTTATCCGCCGAAACCCCCGCCGCCCAAACTGTATCTTTCAAGCAAAGATATCCGCTACCGTGCGCCAAACACGGCACAAACACGTTCGCCAAGTTTTATCTTCAGGCAGCGGTATATCCGATACCGACTCTCTCAGAAAAACTTTCAGGCAGCCTGAAGACCGCTTCAGGCTGCCTGAAAATCGAAAACCGCCGTCTGCCGTTTCTTTTTCGGGCGGCACGTCATAGACGGTTTGGCCGGCAAAGCAGCCTGCAACTGCCGCACCGGCTTATCAAAATAACAATGGGAAATTCAGGCCAAGATTCCGCCTTTGCCTAGCGGGTTGCATCAAAACCGCATCGAACGCCGCACGCTGATATCGGCACAGATAAGCATGTTTTTCCATCGACAAAGGCGGCAGCCGCAATCGAAACGATAAAACACCCAAACCCTGCCGCACACAACATTCAACGCTCTGACAAAAAACACTGTACCAAATCATTCAAAAACCGCCGTCCCAAAGGGGTGGCGCGAAAATAGGCGGGATGCGTATCCAGCAAACCTTTGGCGCAGGCAGCCTCGATTTGGCGGCTGATATGTGCGGCGGCAACGCCCGTACGCTCCTGAAGCCACGCCGAAGGCACGCCGTCCGTCAGGCGCAACGCATTCATCATAAACTCAAACGGCAAGTCTTCGGCCGCAACCGTTTTGCGTTCAATCGCCGCTTGAGGGTTATTCTGCATGGCACGCATATACTCATCGGGATGGCGGCGGCGCACCGTGCGTTCGATATGGCTGTGGCATGAAATTTTGCCGTGTGCGCCCGCTCCGATGCCGACATAGTCGCCGAACTGCCAATAATTCAGATTATGACGCGCACGATGGCTGTGTTGGCGGGCAAACGCACTGGTTTCATATTGCACGAAACCTGCCGCCGCCAAAGACGCGTGTACGGCTTCTTCAATATCCTGCGCCGCTTCGTCATCGGGCAACTCGGACGGCGGAGTGTGTCCGAAAGGCGTATTCGGCTCCAATGTCAGCTGATATGCGCTGATATGGCCGACACCGAAATCTATGGCGGTTTGCACGTCTTTACAGGCTGCCTGAACGGTTTGACGGGGCAGCGCGTACATCAAATCCACATTCACCCGTTCAAACAAACCCGCAGCAACAGCCACCGCCTGACGCGCTTCGTCCGCGCTGTGCACACGCCCCAAAGCCTTAAGTTTGTCGGCTTCGAAACTCTGCACTCCGATGGACAAACGGTTAATACCCGCATCGCGGTAGCCTTGGAATTTTCGGTATTCGAACGTACCCGGATTGGCTTCCAAAGTGATTTCCGCCTGCGGACTGAGTTTCGTCAGCGCACGGATACCGCTCAGCAGCCGCTCTATCGAATCGGCGCCGAACACGCTGGGCGTACCGCCGCCGATAAACACGGTTTCGATACTCCGCCCCCAGATATAGGGCAATTCGCTTTGCAAATCCGTCAGCAACGCTTCAATATAAGCATGCTCTCCCAACTCCGACTTAATCTGATGCGAGTTGAAATCACAATACGGACATTTCTTGATACACCAAGGAATATGGACATACAGCGACAGAGGCGGCAGCGATGTGGGCGGTTGTTTAAGCATAGGGAATGAACATGAAAAGAAAACGGCTTGGTTAAGATTCACCTGCGTTGTTTCTGCGTCTGGCACTAACGGTCTGCCCTGCAATACCCCAATTGTCGGCATCCACTTCATCAATCACCACAACAGTGGTTTCGGGATTTTTATCCAGCACCCTAACCAATAATGCCGTAACACCCGCAATCAATTCGGCCTTTTGCTCGGCGGTGGGCGCTTCCGCACCGCCCGTAACTTTAATATTGACATAAGGCATATCGTCTCCTAAAAGGCTGCCCGAACAACATACTGCAAACACACTGCCACGAACGGCAGCCATAAGAGAATGCAACATCAAACCCTGCAATCCCAAACATCGGTTTTTCACCGTCACTGCCGCACAGGCATCAGACTCACCTGACGCAGACCGCACTTCAGGCTGCCTGAAATACCGTCACTGCCGCCAAACATTCGGGGCGGGATGAGAAGTGTGCGGCATTTTCTCTGCCTGCCTGCTTGCCGCCAGCAAACGCTCCCGGGTATCCGGGTGGCTGTGCAGCCATTGCGGACCTTCCGCCGTACCGTTTTCCGCTTCAACCTGCTCAAAAGTCTGCATCAACCGCACCATACCGCCGCCGTTGCCGTAACGCCCGATTAAAGCCTGCACTGCCGCCTCGTCAGCCGCCGCTTCCAAAGTCCGGCTGTAACGCAAACCTTCCAACGATGCCGCAAGCTGCGCCATACCGGTATCGCCCGACACCGCCGCCGAAGCCACGGCAAACAACAAACCGCGCGAGCTGCCGCGCAAAGGGTCTCTGTGTTTCACATGGGCAATTTCATGCGCCAACACTGCCGCTACCGCTTCTTCATCGGGCAAACGGTCCAACAAGCCCTGATACATCAACACGTTTCCGCCGAAAGTGGCAAACGCATTGACGGTATCCCCGCTGCTTACCCACACTTCCACCACGCCGCTCGGAACACCCATTCTCGCCGCCAAATCATCTGCCAAACGTTGCAGCTTGTCATCACGGCGGGTATTTTCCTGTCGCGTCAGTTCGCTGCCGATACCGCCGAGCCAACGCTTTTCGCGCTCCAAACTTACTACGGAAGGCAAAACATAAACCAAGGTTTCCACCAGCAGCCAAAACACCACCACCGCCACGCACAAATAGCCGCCCATGTGCGCCAATTCTTTCAGCTGGCTGACATCATGGGAAATATTGGGATTTTTAGACTCATCAAATTCATAAGGTTCAAACTGCATCGTCAGGCTGCCTGAAAACAGATGCAGACCGCTTTCAGGCAGCCTGCATAACACAAAACCAAGTAACGCCAACCGCCGCTCAAACGGTTTTCGCACTCACCACACTTTCTTCACCCTGCAATACCGCTCCGCTTTCCAGCCAAGGCAAATTGCTTTTTTGATTCAAATATGCCTGCGCATTGGTATCGCTCAATTTTTGCAATATTCTTCCGAGAAAATCCATTTTCATTTGCTCGGAACATCCTTCTTTATCAAACGTCTCAATCCAGGTAGCGGGGAACATTTTCCGGTAATCCGCAACATAACACACGCTGAAACAACCGCTGCAACTGCCTTTCAAACGCTTGTCCAATACGGCCCGGAACACATTGGCATCATTGCTTCTGCCGTCGATAAGCCAAACGGGAGCCAAAGATACCGCCGCATCGCGCCTGAAGGCATAGCAATTGGTATCCACCAGCAACCTTTGCTGTATGCCCAATTTCTCGCGAAACGGCTTGCCGTTCAATTCCACCGACAAGCCTACGCTGTTCAAACCGTGCCGGTAGAAACCCAAACTCTCCCAGTGGTCATCACATATCAAACTGCCGTCCGTATCATAAAAAGAACGCAAAGAATAAGCAAAATCCAAATCCCGATTACCGGCCAACAATTTTGCCAACGCCGCCACGTGTTCGGGCAGATACCAGTTGTCGTCATCCAAAAAGCAAAGAATATCCTCCCCAAGCAAACACGAAGCGGCTGCAATGATACGGCTGTTACACCAGCCGCCAGCCCCCGTATTAAAGGGCAGAAACACAAATACCACTTCCGGATATTTCTGCTGCAAAGGACGCACCGCATCGGCATATTGCACGCCGTCAACAAAAACATAATGACGGCACGGATAAGTTTGGGCACGCACGCTTAAAATCGCCCGCTCCAACTCAGGCCGCCCGATTGTCGGCGTAACAACCGCACAAGTCGACTGAAAATCATTTACCATCTCAATACATTACCAACAAAACACTTTTTCAGGCTGCCTGAAAAACATCCGCAGGCCGCGAATACGGCCTCATTCCTTTTCAGGCAGCCCGAACACAAAAGCAAACGAAATGCCTTCTTTTAGCAAGACCTATTTTTGCACGGGCATATAACCCGCCGTACCGTAGGCCATCACTTCCACCGTACCCAACGCACCGCCCTTCTGCGGCTGATGGATATTGCCCAAAGTAGCGGTTTCCAACTTCACATTAACCACAATATTGGCACCCAAACTTTGCGCCTGCTCCTTCATCCGCAACACAGCCTCGCGGCGGGCACGGTCGAGTAGGGTTTCATAACTTTTCACATTGCCGCCGAAAAACGAACGGAATCCCGCCAGAAAACGGCGGAAGTAATCGCTGGACACCACCACGCTGCCGCGCACCAATTGCTGATTCGACAAATCCGGCGGCGGGCGTTTCATTGCCACTACGATAATATGCTTCAATGCTTTTTCACGCCGCAAAATATCGGCATAGTGCCTGCGTTCAAGGTAGTTGCCGATAAAAAACGCCGCCAACAGAAGAATAAGCGGCCACAACGACATCAGAATATTCCATGCGTTCATAACGCAATCCTTATTCCACAACCACTGCCGTACCGTAGGCAAACACTTCGGATGCGCCTGCCGCCACAGAAGAAGTCGAAAACCGCACGTTCAAAACCGCATTCGCCCCTGCCTGCCGCGCCTGCTCGAGCATACGTTCAATCGCCTGATCGCGCGATTCGTTCAAAAGCTCGGTATAGCCCTTCAACTCGCCGCCGACCAAATTTTTCAAACCCGCCATCAAATCGCGGCCCGCGTGTTTTGCACGGACGGTCGAACCCAATACCAAACCCAAATGTTTCACGATTTTGCGGTCGGGAACATATTCCAAGTTGCTTACCAACATACTAATTATCCTAAAATAAGAAACATATACTGCCTTCTGCCGCCATTGGCGGCTTTCAGGCTGCCTGAAAATGCCGCCAACCCGAAACGGATTGACGGCACAGTGATTTATTTGCCCGCTTTCAAATTCTGCCACAATTTGGTTTGCAGTTTCACCACTTCGGCGGTTTTCGGCAACACGGCAAAACTGTTGGCCTTCACTTCTTCGCTCGGGAAAATGGAAACGTCTTCGGCATATTTCGGCTCCATCAAATCACGGGCCGCTGCGGCGGCAGGGGCATAGGTAACATAATTGCCGTTTTGCGCGGCCACTTTCGGGTTAAGCGTGTAATTGATGTATTTGTGCGCATTGGCCACATTAGGCGCATCTTTGGGAATCATGAAGGAATCAATCCACACGCCCACGCCGCTTTTCGGTGCCAATACTTCCAGTTTCACGCGTCCGCCCGCTTCTTCGGCGCGGCGTTTGGCAATATTCAAATCACCGCCGTAGCCGATGGCAACGCACAATTCTCCTTTGGCCATATCGTTGATATAACCGGAAGAGCTGAAACGTTTCACATCGCTGCGCACTTTCTTCATCAGCGCGGCCGCTTCTTCATAATCGGCGGGATTGCTGCTGTTCGGGTCTTTACCCATATAGTTCAACACCAAAGGAAACTGCTCGGTGGGGCTGTCGAAAAAACTGATGCCGCAGTGCTTGAGCTTGGCGGTGTATTCGGGGTTGAACACCAAATCCCATTCGTTTTCAGGCAGCTTGTCCGTACCCAAAGCTTTGCTTACTTGGGCAGGGTTGATGGCTAAGGTATTGATACCCCAAAAATACGGCACGGCGTATTTATTGCCCGGATCTGCCTGCGCCATCAGCGTCAGCAAGTCGGGGGCTATGTTGTTGTAATTCGGGATTTGGCTCTTATCGATTTCACGATAAGCACCCGCTTTAATCTGCCGCCCCACATTGGCGATAGACGGTGCGACCAAATCAAAACCGGATTTTCCGGTGAGCATTTTGGCTTCCAAAACTTCATTGCTGTCGTAAAAAGCCTCGCTCACGTTAATACCGTGTTCTTTACCGAACGCTTCCACGGTAGCGGGGTCGACATAATCCGACCAGATATACAGATTCAGGCTGCCGCCGGAAGATGTTCCAACGGCATCTGCAACACTCTCGGAAGCGGCATCGGGGCTGCTTTCCGCTTGTTTATCGGTGTTTGAACCGCCACATGCGCCCAATATCAGCGCAGCAAAGGCACAAGCCAAAAATTTTTTGTTCATTCTCTTTTTCCTAAACAAAAATCATCAAAACGCCCGAAAAACCTTTCAGGCAGCATAGCCGTTGCGGGATTGCGGAAAACAAGCCGTTTCATACCTTGGCGGCAGCCCCAATTAAACGAAAAAAACACCCCCGTTGCAAGCACAAATTGGCACTTTGCCGACATTTTCCCCACATTCCGCCGTAAAGAGTAAAATCCTGCCACACATACTGCCTCCATGCGTTTCAGGCTGCCTGAACCCCTTATCCGCAAGCACTTATGCTATAGTAACTTGCCCGTTTTCATAACGTTGGCATGTTATGTCGGGAAAACGCAACCGTTTGCTTTTTTCCTTACCCTTAGCCCCATACCGCCGGACAATCTGCGCGGCAAACGTGTATATACGCATAACATACAACCGTTTTTGATTAACCGTTACCGCCGCACCAAAGCACTCCGCACCCAGACCCGATTATGCCCCGCTACGCACTGATACTCTCTTATGACGGCAGCCGTTTTTTCGGCTGGCAAAAACAAACCGAAAACGTCCCCACCGTTCAGGCAGCCTTAGAGCACGCCTTATCCGCCATTGCAGGCGAACGTATCAATGTCATTACAGCGGGCAGAACCGACACGGGCGTACACGCCACCGCACAAGTAGTTCATTTCGACAGCGAAGCCGACCGTCCTTTACAGGCATGGGTGCGCGGCGTCAACGCCCATCTTCCCGAAGGAGCGGCGGTATGGCATGCACAAACCGTTGCCCCGCATTTTCACGCCCGCTTCGATGCCAGCGGACGGCATTACCGCTATATCTTGCAGTCCGCCCCCGTGCGCTCGCCGCTGCTCTCGGGCAAAGCAGGTTGGACGCACTACCGCTTGGACACCGCCGCGATGGGCGAAGCTGCCGCCCGCCTGGTCGGCACACATGATTTTTCCAGCTTCCGCGCCGCGCAATGCCAAGCCAAATCGCCCGTCAAAACACTTTATAGCGTACGATTGTCGGAATGCGGCGGACTGCTCAAACTGGATTTTCACGGCAATGCTTTTTTACACCACATGATACGCAATATAGTCGGCGCACTCGTTTATGTAGGCAGCAACCGCTTGAGCGTAGAAGGCTTTGCCGCGCTGCTTGCCGAAAAAAGCCGCCTGAAAGCGCCGCCCACCTTTATGCCGGACGGTTTGTATTTCACCGGAGCGGACTATCCCGAACATTTCGGCATTCCCGCTCCCAAGTTGCCGCCATGGCTGTAAACCGCCGCCACTGTTTTTCAGGCTGCCTGAAAACACATATGCCGCTTTTCAGACAGCCAGTTGCCATAATCAGCATGACTGCAAAACCTTACTGCCGCATTCGGCACACTCTCACATTTGTAAAAATCAAGCCAAAATGCATTCAAACTATTAATCAATAATAAAATATACCTGAACCGACAAACACAAGCCTTCACCATGTTTACCGATACCCATTGCCACCTCAACGCCCAATCCCTCTACGACAGGCTGCCTGAAATACTGGCTCAGGCGGCCGAAAAAGGCGTGAACGGCATGATTGTACCGTCTGCCGAACGCAAAGACTGGGGTAAAACCGCAGCCTTATCGGCTCTGCCGCCAATACGCACCGTTGCCTTCGGTATCCATCCTTGGTTTGCCGAACAATTCAATGCAACCGCACTCAACGAACTCGACACTCTGCTGCTGCAACACCCGCACGCATGGGTAGGCGAAATCGGGCTGGACTTCCACAATAAACACAACTTTTCCAAAGCAAAACAAATCCAAACATTCGAAGCACAACTGGATTTGGCGCAACACCGCCGCCGACCCGTCATCATCCACAGCACCCGTGCCATTGCCGCCGTTACGGATGCCCTACGCCGCACCGGTTTCACACAAGGCGGCATTGCCCACGCCTTTTCAGGCAGCATCGAAGAAGCGCGGCAACTGCTGCGGCACGGTCTGAAAATCGGCATCGGCAGCCTATTGCTCAATCCCAATGCCAAAAAAGTCCGCCATGCCGCACAAACCTTGCCGCTTTCCGATATCCTGCTGGAAACAGACGCGCCTTTTATGCTGAAAAACCAAACCAATACACCTGAAAATACCGCCCAAATCGCCCGAATCGTTGCCCAACTGCGCGGCATTACTTTGGAAAGTTTGGCAAAGGAATGTGAAGAAACTTTATCATTATTATTGCAAAAGCCTACCTATCAAGACTAGAATGGTCGCCCGTCCGGACGAGATTTTGCGTTTACCGCCCGCTTTTCAGGCTGCCTGAAAACTTTAAATCGGCACACCGCTCACGGATAGCTCCTATCCTGCCAAACGCACAGCCGCCCGTATCAACCCACTACACCATGAGAATAAGGACAACGCCGTGTCTACCCCACCCTTGATTTACAATTTCTCCGCCGGCCCCGCCGTGCTGCCCGAGAGCGTCTTGCGCACCGCACAAAGCGAAATATTCGACTACAACGGCACCGGTTTTTCCGTGATGACCATGAGCCACCGTTCCGAAGTGTTCGCCAGCATTCTCTACCATGCCGAACAGGATTTGCGCCAGTTGATGGACATCCCCGACAACTACAAAGTCCTGTTCCTGCAAGGCGGCGCATCCGCGCAGTTCAATCAAGTGGTGATGAATTTCGCCAACGGTTTCAAACGGGTAGATTCAGTTGTAACCGGCAACTGGTCGGCGATTGCACACGCCCAAATGGGCAAACTGTCCGACTGCACCATCCATTTGGCAGCCGATGGCGGCCGCGACTACAACTACACCAACCTCCCCCCCGTATCCTCTTGGGATATAGACAAAAAATCCGCATTCGTACATTACGTTATCAACGAAACCGTACACGGTTTGCAATACCGCGAAGTACCCAAACTCGGCGATGATATGCCGCCCATGGTGTGCGATATGTCTTCCGAAATCTTATCGCGCAAAATCAACGTAGCCGATTTCGGCGTGATTTACGCAGGCGCACAAAAAAATATCGGCCCTTCCGGCGCAACCATCGTCATCATCCGCGAAGACCTGCTTGACCGTTGCTCCGACCGCATTCCCGACGTATGGAATTACAAATCACACGTTGAAAAACAAGGCATGTACAACACACCCGCCACCTATCCGATTTATATTTCCGGCTTGGTATTCCGCTGGCTGCAATCGCAAGGCGGCGTGGCGCAAATGGAAACCATCAACACCCTGAAAGCCAAAACCCTGTATGCCGCGATTGACGGCAGCGGCGGCTTCTACAAAAACCCCGTCCACCCCGGCGCACGCTCGAAAATGAACGTGATTTTCAGCACAGGCAATGCCGCATTGGACGAATTGTTCGCCCAAGAGTCCACCACGCGCGGCCTGCGCCTGCTGCGCGGCTACAAATCACTGGGCGGCATGAGGGCCAGCATCTACAACGCCATGCCGCTGCAAGGAGTGGAAGCCCTGATTGAATTCATGCAGGAATTCCAAAAACGCTACGGCTAATGATTGGATTCAACAAAATCATGCTGCCTGAAAACATTTCTTTCAGGCAGCATTTTTTGACGGCTGCACAATGCGTATTTTTCAGGCAGCCTTACCGTTTTTACAATCCGCTTTTTGCGGTAAAATTCGCCCCAATCTACTGTCTTCACCGAAAGTTACCACTGCTATGATGACTAAAGACCAATTTGCCGACAATCACTTTATCCGCACGATAATTGAAAACGACATCAAAGACGGCAAATATCCCGTTATCCAAACCCGTTTCCCGCCCGAACCCAACGGCTACCTGCATATCGGCCATGCCAAATCCATCTGTCTGAATTTCGGTTTGGCCTATATTTATGACGGCTTGTGTAATCTGCGCTTTGACGACACGAATCCCGAAAAAGAAAATCAGGAATATGTGGATTCGATTAAAGCAGATGTAGAGTGGCTGGGATTCAAGTGGTCGGGCGAAACGCGCTATGCTTCCGATTATTTCCAACAATTATTTGATTATGCAGTGGGTCTGATTCAAGACGGTAAGGCCTATGTTGATGATTTGACGGCCGAAGAAATACGCGAATACCGCGGCACGCTCACGGAAGCCGGAAAAAACAGCCCTTATCGCAACCGAAGCATTGCAGAAAATTTAGATTTGTTCATGCGTATGAAAAACGGTGAATTTCCGGACGGCAGCAAAACCTTGCGCCTGAAAATCGATATGGCATCAGGCAACATCAATATGCGCGACCCTGTAATTTACCGTATCCGCCGCGCCCACCACCATAACACGGGAGATACTTGGTGCATCTATCCGATGTATGACTACACGCATTGTATTTCCGATGCCATCGAAGGCATTACGCATTCTCTGTGTACATTGGAATTTGAGGCGCACCGCCCGCTTTACGACTGGGTGCTGGACAACATTCCCGCTCCGCATCCGACACGTCCGCACCAATATGAATTTTCACGCTTGGAATTGCTCTATTCCATCACTTCCAAACGCAAACTCAACCAATTGGTGAGCGACCGGCACGTCAGCGGCTGGGACGACCCGCGTATGCCTACCATTTCAGGCATGAGAAGAAGGGGTTACACACCCGAAGGCCTGCGCCTGTTCGCCAAGCGCGCAGGTATATCCAAATCGGAAAACATTGTGGATATGAGCGTACTGGAAAGCTCTATCCGCGAGGAATTGGAAAATTCCGCCCCGCGCATGATGGCGGTACTGAACCCGATTAAAGTTACCCTGACCAATTTCGAGCAAGGCAAAACGCAAAGCCGCACCGCTCCTTATCATCCCCATCACGAAGAGATGGGCGAACGCGACATTCCCATCAGCCCGACCATCTATATCGAACAAGACGATTTCAGTGAAAATCCGCCCGCCAACTGGCAACGTCTCACTTTGGGCGGAGAAGTGCGTTTGCGTTACAGCTATGTGATTAAATGCGAAGAAGTCGTTAAAGATGCAAACGGCAATATTATCGAGCTTAAATGCAGCATCGACCACGACACTTTAGGTAAAAAACCCGAAGGCCGAAAAGTCAAAGGCGTGATTCACTGGTTGTCGGCCGAACATGCCGTTCCCGCCACTGTCCGCCTGTATGACCGCCTTTTCACCATAGAACGCCCCGATGCGGTACGCGGAGAAGACGGCAACTATCTGCCTTTTACCGATTTCATCAATCCCGATTCATACAAAGAAATCACAGCATGGGTGGAACCTGCTGCCAACAGCCTGCCTGCGGAAAGCCGCTGGCAGTTTGAACGGCTGGGCTATTTCGTTACCGACCGCTACGACCACACAACAGGGAAACCCGTGTTCAACCGTACAGTCGGCTTAAAAGACAATTGGCAAAACAAAACCGCCTAAGCATTCAGGCTGCCTGAAAAGGCAGCCGTATCATTATGGCCGCATTCAAAGACAGTCTTACCTATTTATCAGGCGACATTTTTGCCAAAACCCTACCCTTCCTGCTTTTGCCCTATCTGACACGCAAATTGGGCGTAGCCGATTTCGGCTTGCTGTCTTATTGGCAAACGATTGGCGCGCTATTGTCCATCTTTCTGAGCATGAGCCAAGATGCCGCCGTAGCACGTTATTTCTACGTATACGGCAAACGCGGACTCAATAATATCATCACAACCGCCTATGCTTACACTTTAACGCTCGCACTCGTCCTGCTCGCCATCGCATGGTCGGCACAATCCTTACTGCTGGCAGCGGTTGTCTGCACCGGCACGTCACAAAGTATCCTAGCCGTACAGCTTACCGTACGCCAATGCCGCAAACAGGCCTCCAACGCAGTTTTCATTCAGGCAGGCAGCAGCATATCGGCAGCACTGCTCACTGTGTTATTGCTGGAAACCACATCATCCGCACCCGTATTAATGCGTTTTACCGCCATAATTTGCGCCAATACCGCCGTATCCCTGATTGCACTCGGCCTATTCCGCCACAGCGAACGGCACGGCCGCCCTACACGCAAACGCCTGCTGCTTTCAGGCAGCTATCTTGTCTCCATCGGGCTGCCGCTGCTGATATACCAAGCAGAAACATTCGTAAAAAACCATTTGGACCGCTTTGTCATTTACCAACACTACACCACCGAACAACTCGGCATTTACTCAGCGGGTCTGCAAACCGCATCCATACTCGGCGTCTTACTGTTTTCCATCAACAAAGCCACACTACCCTATTATTATCAATCACTCAAACAGGGCAGCCTGAATGCCGCTATTGTCCGCCGCTGGGCCATCCGTTTGTTGTTCCTTATCCCGCTGCCACCGCTTATCTCCTATATGCTGCCTGAAAGCCTGTTTTTATGGTTGCTGGGTGCGCAATACACAGGCGCAAAACAATTTATCACACTGTTTTTAATTGGTTTTTCATTATATATACCTTATTATCTTCTGTTTAATTTCCTGCTTTATCATGCCCAAAACCGCAAAATCTCCATCATCTCCGCCGTTTCTGCCGCCGCCTATGCCGCCACGCTGCTGCTATTACTCCCCTACGGCACCGCACTCCTGCCTTACGCCATGATTATCAGCGGTATCGTTATTCTGCCTATATTGTTTTATTATTGCCGCGAACCCGTTTGAATCCCATAAAGCGCATTGGACGAAACCACCCGCAGCAGATGAAAATCATTACAAAGATACACCCTCTCCCAATTTATCCGTCCTAAAAATCCTCCCCAACGTTTTCAGGCTGCCTGAAAAGCAGATATGCCTTAAAATAGCGAAACCTTCCGACAGAAAGCATACACCATGAATCCAAACAATTTAAAAAACAAAACCATACTTATCACCGGCGCATCACAAGGACTGGGCAGCCAAACCGCCAAAGCCTACGCCCGGGCAGGCGCCACCGTTATTCTCATGGCAAGAAACCGTAAGAATTTGGAAAAAGTGTACGATGAAATCCGTGCCATTCCGGATGCTCCCGAACCCTATGCCGTTTGCTTCGATTTAATCGCCGCAGAAGAAAAAGAATTCGAACAACTCGCACTCACCATAGCCGAAGCCACGGAAGGCAAACTGGACGGCATCGTCCACTGCGCCTCTTATTTCTACGCCCTTTCCCCTTTGGACGTACAAACCGTAGCCGAATGGGTTAACCAATACCGCATCAACACCGTTGCGCCTATGGCATTGACCCGTGCCATGCTGCCGATGCTGCAACATTCCGAAGACGCTTCCGTTATTTTTGTCGGCGAAAGCCACAGCGAAACCCCGCAAGCCTACTGGGGCGGATTCGGCGCATCCAAAGCCGCCCTCAACTATTTGTGCAAAGTCATGGCAGACGAATGGGAACGTTTCGAACACCTTCGCGCCAATGTTTTGATACCGGGACGCATCAATTCGCCGCAACGACTGAAAACCCATCCGGGCGAAACCGCTTCAGAACGTAAAAATATGGAAGACATCATGCCCCAATTCGTCTATTGGGCCAGCAGAGAAAGTCGGGGCAGAAGCGGAGAAATTGTTTACTTACAACAAAATAGCTGATAAAAAAACAACAATAAAAAATCATACGGCTTATGCGGCTGCCGCGTGATAAAGCACTAAACCAATCATGCAAAGGCAATCCTAAAAAACAGCCGGGAATGAATACATCCGCTTCTTTGAAAACCGAAACGCTTTCAGGCAGCCCTAAATCAGGCTGCCTGAAAGCGTAAACAACGTTCTAATCTCTCTTACTCCGCCGTATATTCTTATCTATCCCCAGAAGGCTTCTCCGGAATATTGGGATACACGATAGTTTATACACTTTCTTACCATACAGTGCCGACCAATACCATATTGAATAAATCATTTTATCCCAAATAGTTAGAAGGCAGAATTTACATCAAATCATCGCTCAAAATCTATATACGCAGCCGTCCTATTACAAAAGGCTGCCTAAAAAGCCGTTATAGCTTTTCAGGCAGCCTGCACAGTATCAGTTTTCACCAAATGATTAATTTAACCAATCAGTTATCCGAACTCTTTTCAAATACCAGTTTATCCCCCGTATCGCGTATATTTCGCGGGGCAACCTGCATAGCCTGCTCGATATAGGCTTTAACCTCTTCCTCAATCTGCTCTTCCGTTACCTGAACATTCCGCGCCAGCATAGTGCTTCTGGCGATTTGACGCAGAAAGTTTTTCTCCATATCTACATACACGCGGTAAGTGAGCGCTTTAAGAAGAGAGCGGTCGGTTTTGTCTTTTGAATACTCGCCGGGCGGAAACGACAATTCTCCTTCCATCGTCACCTTCGCTCCGTCAAATATCATTTGGTTGCCTTTAGAATCCAACGTGATTCCACTGTTAAGAATCCGTTTGCTCACTTTTTCTACCAAAGCAGCCAGTTCTTCAGGCGGAACACAGCGTTTTTGCTGTTCCAAAACCATCGGCATCAAATCGCTCAATGCTTCTTTACCGAAAGCGACATCATAGTTTAACTTCATATCGGTTATGGTATGGTTCTGATTAACTTCATTAATTTTCAAGATGAGATTATTCAGACTATTTCGGGAACGCCATTTGCCGTCAACAAAGCTGCCTGAAACATTCAAGCCCGACCATTCCATCAAACTGGCATTCGGACCAGTCGCTTTCAAAGCTTCCACAGTGAATGCCGTGTCGGAATTGAGATTTCCGGCGGCATTTGCTGCCAAATTGTCTCCCGCAGCGTTATAGCGCATATTTTGCACCAAAAAAGACCACGCCCCATTGCGCACCTGCACCTCGGGGACATACATATCCAGCTTCGTTACGGCATAGCGTTTGTCTTCCTTGTGCATATCAATCTCGGCCGTAACGTTTTGCCACGACAAGGAGAAATCTTTTTCGCTCAAGCTGCCGCCGGGCATTTCCAAACGGCTGGTCAAGCCGCCGTCAAAACCCGCATCCGTATCGGCATTAAACAGAAACACTTCTTTCTCGGGCTGCGACAAATAAACTTTGGATTGAATGTGATAACCGTCCAGTTTCCGCGTAATCACATCTTCGCCGCGTAAGGTGATTTTCGTTTCGGGCGAACACAAATCGGGCGTAATATCGGTTTTCCACGCTGCGCTGCCTGAAAGCACGCCCATATCGAATTCGGACACGGTGGTTTGAATACGCGCATCGCGCTCTTGGGTGTTGTAACCTTCGCGCAGTTTGCTGTCGGCATACATACCGCCGCCCGCAGCAGCCGCACCAAGCGCAACCACAACCGCGGCTATAGGAAGGATTTTAGCCATAATGTTCTTTCTGTCTGTTGGGTTTCAAAAAACGATTTCCGAATTTTAACAAAAACTCGGGAAATAAAAACTTATTTTTACAGTAATCGCTCTATCGGCAACAGTGAAAAAATACGGTTAAGCAAACGCTTGAACCAAGATGTTTTCGGTTCTTTGCCGTAGGTGTGTCCCTCGCTGTTATCCTGCCACTGCAAACGCCCCTTCTCGTTGAGTTGTACCTCATAGGCCGATTCGTCTGCGTTTTCCTGCAAACGCTCCTGTATCGTCTGCGCCAGCAGCGGTTGGTGAATGACCAAACCCATTTCCGTATTGAGTTTTGCCGAACGCGGGTCGAGATTAAACGAGCCGACAAATACGCGTTCTTTGTCGGCGATAAAAGTCTTGGCATGCAGGCTGGTGGCGGAACTGCCGGTCAAACCGCGGTCAAGATGGCGTCCGCTGCCGTTTTTGAATTCATACAGTTTCACCCCTGCCTGAAGCAGTTTCTTGCGGTAACGCGCATACCCCGAATGCACGGGGGTAACGTCATTGGCTGCCAAAGAGTTGGTAAACACCGTGGTATCCACACCTTGCCCGACCAAGGTTTTCAATAACGCAGTGCCGGTTTTGGTCGGAACAAAATAGGGGCTGACCAAATATAGTTCGCGCAGAGGCATTTGCAGGGCATTGCCCAAATGCGTTGTAATATCGACTTTCACCTTTCTGTCCAATGCCTTGGCAGGGTCATCGCTCACCAACTGCACTTGTGCGGACGCATAGCGTTCCGCCTCGAAATCTTCGGAATACGGCAGCGTTTTGGAAAAATCCTGCTGCAGATGGCGCAAACCGCCCTCGGCATCGGTTTTTTTCACGATACTGCCGAAAGGATAAGCGGAATCACTGTTCCAATAGCGGTCGAACTCTTGGGAAATACGCGGAACAATCTCCCCTCCCACCAATATATCCATATCGGCAAACGTTTCACCCGTGCCAAAATCAAAATACTCGTCTGCAATATTGCGCCCGCCTATGATGGCGGCGCGGTTGTCTGCCAATAAAGCTTTGTTGTGCATACGGCGGTTGAGGCGCGGAAAATCGGTCAGATATCCCCATGCCCGCCAACGGCGGTTGAGAAAAGGGTTGAACAGTCTGATTTGGATATTTTCGTGTGCATCCAATGCGGCCAGCACGTCATCCATGCCGTCGGTATTGTTGTCATCCAACAGCAAGCGGATGCGTACACCGCGCTCGGCCGCCCGAAGCAGCTTTTGAAACAACAGGCTGCCTGAACGGTCTTTACGCCAGATATAGTATTGCGCATCAATAGATGATGCAGCATGGTCGAGCAACATAATGCGCGCATTGAGCGCATCACGGTTGCTGTCCAAAACATATACGGAAGCGTCAAACAAAGGTTCTTCATTCGCCGCAACCGCTTTAGGCGGTTTACGAACCTTTTCAGGCAGCCTTAAAGCGGCCTCCAAACGGGGCGTATGCGCGACATCAATATAAGAAGAAGGCTCGCGCAATGCCAAATCGGGCAAACTCTGACAGGCGGCCAGCAGAAAAACAAATAACAGCGAAATGAAACGTTTCATAAATCGTCAAATATAGGAATGCACTTTACAGGCTCGGATAAAAGCAGCCGTTTTCTGTGGTGATTTGATGCCCGCGCTCTCTTCCACTCCGCCGGACACGTCCACCGCACACGCGCGTGTTTGCTGCAAAGCTGCGGCGATATTGTCGGGAGTAAGGCCTCCGGCCAGTATCCAAGGACGCTCCGCATCTTCGGGCAGCAGCGACCAGTCAAAACTCTTGCCCGTGCCGCCGTATTCGCCTTGCGACCACGCATCCAATACGATGGCACGCGCATCCGGATAATCGCGGAAGGCTGCCTGAATGTCTTCACGGCTGCGCACGCGCACCGCTTTCCAATAAGGGCGGCGGAAACTGCGGCAAAAACCGGCGTCTTCATCGCCGTGAAACTGCAATACGTCTATCGGTAATTCGCGCAATACACGGTTGACGTATTCGGCTTCGGCATTCACAAACAAAGCGACAACCGCCACCAAAGGCGGCAACACCGCAATAATCCGCCGCGCCTGTTCGATATCCACACAGCGCCTGCTGCCTGAAAAGAAAACCAACCCTATAGCGTCTGCGCCGTAATGCGCCGCCGCCAACGCATCTTCAGGTCGGGTCATACCGCAGATTTTCACCCGCACCGAACCCATATTGCTCCGTTTCTATCGTGCAAACCGATAAAAGTAAATATTGTGTAAAAACAGCGATAAGACTACCACAACCAACCGTACGCGTCATGCATTAATAAATTATGTTACTGTTTATCAATAAATTTTCTATAAGTTTTTTGTTTTGTTTGACAAGCATAAAACTGCTTATTTTTTATGCAAAACAAGAGAAACAGGCTGCCTGAAAGAAAGTTTTTGGCCTTTCCCGACTTTATCTGCAAACTTATCCACAGAAATTGTGGGAAAGCGTTAGACACTGTTATGCAAGCTTCAAAAAAAGCCATCCGTTTTTTGCTATAATCCCGAACATTGTGCGCAAATCAGCGCGCCTTTATAAAATAAGGGTTTGAAAAATGGAAAAAATCTGGCTGAAAAATTATGCCCCCGACATCGCTCACGAAATAGATCTGACGCAGTATCAGTCAGTCGTAGACATAGTGCGTCAAAGCGTGGCGCGTTATGCCGACCGCACCGCCTTTATCAATATGGGCAAAACCCTGAGCTACGGCGAATTGGGCAAACTCTCTACAGATTTCGCCTCTTACCTGCAAAACGTTTTGAAACTGCCGCGCGGCTCCCGCGTGGCCATTATGATGCCAAACGTGCTGCAATATCCGATAGCGGTATTCGGTATTTTGCAGGCAGGCATGGTGGCGGTAAACACCAACCCTCTCTACACTCCGCGCGAACTGGAACACCAGCTCAAAGACAGCGGCGCAACCGCTATCGTGGTTTTGGAAAATTTCGCCAACACTTTGGAACTGGTATTGCCCAATACGCAAATACAACATGTCATTATCGCCAATATCGGCGAAATGTTCGGCAGCCTGAAAGGCAGCCTGATGAATTTCGTATTACGCAAAATCAAAAAAATGGTTCCCGACTACCGCATCAACGGCGCCGTTGCTTTCAAAAAAGCATTGGCTTTGGGCGCACAGCAAAACTTCCAAGCCGTATCCTTAACCCGAGACGATTTGGCGTTTCTGCAATACACGGGCGGCACCACCGGACTGGCCAAAGGAGCGATGCTCACGCACGGCAATATCTGCGCCAATATATTACAAGGCAGCGAATGGATTAAATCCTTGTTGGAAGAAGGTAAAGAAACCGTAATCGCCGCATTGCCGCTTTACCACATCCTTGCGCTGACCATCAATCTGCTCCTGTTCATCAAAGCAGGCGCTACGGCCGTCCTGATTACCAATCCACGCGATTTGGACGGCTTTATCAAAGAACTGCGCAAATATCCCGTTACCGTCTTTATTGGTCTCAATACCTTATTCCGCGCCATGTTGTCAAAACCCGAATTCCGACAAGTGGATTTCTCCACATGGAAACTCAGCTTCGGCGGTGGTATGGCCACCCAAGAAGCGGTTGCAAAAGAATGGAAGCAGGTTGTCGGACTGCCGATTATCGATGCCTACGGTCTCACCGAAGCGAGTCCGGGCGTATGCGTCAATCCGCTCGACAACAGCGAATATACCGGCGGTATCGGCTTCCCATTGCCCTCTACCGAAGTCCAGTTGCGCGACAGTACAGGCAAAGTACTACCGGTAAACGAAACGGGTGAACTTTGGGTACGCGGCCCGCAAGTGATGCGCGGCTATTGGAACAAGCCCGAAGAAACCGCCAAAGTCATCGACCAAGACGGTTGGCTCGATACCGGCGACATCGCCGTCATGGACGAAACAGGACAACTCAAACTGGTCGACCGCAAAAAAGATTTGATAGTGGTATCGGGATTTAACGTTTATCCCAATGAAATCGAAGATGTAGTAGCCCACCATCCCAAAGTACAGGAAGTGGCGTGTATCGGCGTGAAAAGCGAAAAAACAGGCGAAGCACTCAAGCTGTTTGTCGTCAAACGCGATGAAAGCCTCGATGCGGAAGAACTGATTGCCTATTGCCGCAGCCAGCTCACCGGCTATAAAGTACCGCGCGACATCGAATTCCGCGACGAGCTGCCCAAATCCAATGTCGGCAAAATCCTACGCAGAGAATTGCGCGACAACGCATAAGCAATCGGCACAGGCTGCCTGAAAAAACCGTACAATCCGTTTTCAGGCAGCCTGAAAACGGATTTTTCCTTTCCCGCTTCTTTTCAGGCGGCCCCAATCCCCCAACAACACCATGACCCTAAACACCCAACAACAAGCCGCCGTAGAATACCTGGGCGGCCCTTTATTTGTATTGGCCGGTGCAGGCAGCGGCAAAACCCGCGTCATCACCGAAAAAATCGCCTACATGATACGGCATATCGGCTACCCCCCGAACAGCATCGCCGCCATTACCTTCACCAATAAAGCCGCGCAAGAAATGCAAGAGCGCATTGCCGCCATGCTCGGAAAAGAACACACCCGCGGACTGACCGTCTGCACTTTCCACTCGCTCGGCATGCGGATACTGCGCGAAGAAGCCGAACACAGCGGCTACAAAAAAAACTTTTCCATACTCGATGCTTCCGACAGCGGAAAAATTATCGCCGAACTCTCGTCAAGCAGCGGACGCGAAGCCGTTTTCAACGCCCAACAACAAATCTCCCTTTGGAAAAACGACCTCAAAACCCCCGAAGAAGCCTTTCAGGCAGCCCAAGACGACTGGCAGCGGCAAACCGCCCAACTCTACGCCGCCTATCAAGCGACATTGGAAAGCTACCAAGCTGTCGATTTCGACGACCTTATCCGCCTACCCGTTTTATTATTCCGACAAAACAACGACATCAAACAAAAATGGCAACGCCGTCTGCGCTATCTGCTCATCGATGAATGCCAAGACACCAACGCCTGCCAATACGCCCTGATGCGCCTGCTCAGCGGAGCGGAAGGCATGTTCACCGCAGTCGGCGATGACGACCAAAGCATCTACGCATGGCGCGGAGCCGACATGGAAAATCTACGCCGTCTGCAAGAAGATTACCCGCAACTCAAAGTCATCAAACTCGAACAAAACTACCGCTCCACTGCACGCATTTTAAAAGTCGCCAACAGCGTTATCGCCAACAATCCCAAACTCTTTCCCAAAACCCTCTGGTCGCAATTAGGCGAAGGCGATGCCGTACGCATCGTTACCTGCACCAGCGAAACCCACGAAGCCGAATACGTTGCAGGACAAATCGCACGCAACAAAACCATTCACGGCAACAATTACGCCGACTACGCCATACTCTACCGCGGCAACCATCAAGCTAAACTGTTTGAAGAAGCCCTCCGCTCGGCGCGTATTCCCTACCGACTCTCCGGCGGACAAAGCTTTTTTGAAAAAGCCGAAATCAAAGACATTCTTGCTTATATGCGCCTGCTCGCCAACCAAGATGACGACCCCGCCTTTCTCCGCGCCGCCACCACCCCCAAACGCGGCATAGGCGACACCACGCTCGGCAAACTCAACGACTATGCCAAACAACACCACTGCAGCCTGTTTCAGGCAGCCTGCAATCTAGAAGCCCTTACCGCGCTCAACGCCAAAAACCGCGAAGCCGTACAAAGCTTCACCGCAACGGTGCAAAATTACCGCACTCGCGCAGAAACCGAAAGTGCAGGCGGAACCATACAGGATTTGCTTACCGACATTGCCTACGAACAGCACCTATACGCCCACGAAGAAAACAGCCGCATCGCCGAAAACCGCTGGCGCAACATACAAGACCTCGCCGCCTGGCTCGCCCGCAAAGGCGAACAAGACGGCAAAACCCTGATTGAACTCTCGCAAACCATTGCTCTGATGACCCTGCTCGAAGGCAAAAACGATGAAGAAACCGATGCCGTCAAACTGTCCACACTGCACGCATCCAAAGGTTTGGAATACCCGTTTGTCTATTTAGTGGGCTGCGAAGAAGGACTGTTTCCCAAAATCGAAGACGAAAGCGACCACAAAAAAATCGAAGAAGAGCGCCGCCTGATGTATGTCGGCATCACCCGCGCCAAACACAGCCTCACCCTCACCCACTGCAGCAAACGCAAAAAACAAGGCGTATGGCAATTTCCCGAACCCAGCCGCTTTTTTGACGAAATGCCTGCTGGAGAAATCGAAATACTCGGCAGAAAAGGCGGACAACCCATAGTCAGCAAAGCCGAAGGCAAAGAAAGATTAGGCAGCCTGATGGCCATGTTGGACAGCAAGAAAAAACAATAACACTGTTTTCAGGCAGCCTGAAACAGGCAATCTCAAGGGAATCTTGCACATCATAGAATCAGCCGGCCTGAAAGCAGATAACCGCTATAAAGCGATAACAACCATAGCCGTTTCTCAGTTTGCAGGAAAATTCAAACAACCCGCAAAACCATGTCCCCGCAAAGCAAATTCTCGCAACATCACAGACCGGACTTAAAGCAACTGCCGTTACATCAACGATATCCCCGTATATTTTGCGGTTTTTACGTTTGTTTGAGCACCTATTCTGCGGTATGCTGCCGTTTTCACCCTTTTGCGCAAACATCATGGAACACATCATCAACGCTCTCCCCCTTCCTTGCGGCAAACGAACCATAGGCAGCGAAAAAGCCCTGCAATCCATACACGAGCAAAACGGCACGCTACACATCAAACTACAATTTCCCTATCCCGCACAACATCTTGCCCCGGAGCTGCGGCAAACAGCCGAACAAGCCCTGCAACGGCCCGTAGAGCTCCTCATCAGCCACCAAATACTCACCCGAAAAGTTCAGGCAGGCATCAACACAATCAACGGCATTAAAAACATCATTGCCGTCGCTTCGGGCAAAGGGGGCGTAGGCAAATCCACTACGGCCGCCAATCTCGCTGCGGCTTTAGCCCGAATGGGAGCAAAAGTAGGCATATTGGATGCGGATTTATACGGCCCGAGCCAACCGACTATGCTCGGTCTCACCGGTAAAAAGCCCGAACAACGCAACGGCAAATTCATTCCCGTGCAGAGTGCCGAAGGCATTCGAGTCATGTCTATCGGCTTCCTGATTGAACCCGAACAAGCCGTTGTGTGGCGCGGCCCTATGGTATCGCAAGCACTCCAACAACTGCTTTTTCAAAGCGACTGGGACGACATTGACTATTTATTTGTCGATTTACCGCCCGGAACAGGTGATATCCAGCTCACCCTGTCGCAAAAAATGCCGATAACCGGAGCAGTGATTGTAACCACCCCGCAAGACATCGCCTTGATTGATGCACGCAAAGCAATCGATATGTTTCAGAAAGTCAATATTCCCGTACTGGGTATTTTGGAGAACATGTCGGTACACATTTGCAGCCAATGCGGCCATCAAGAAGCCCTGTTCGGCAGCGGCGGAGGCAACCGATTATCGGAAAGTGTAAACGTGCCGCTACTGGGCAAACTTCCCTTAAGCCTCCCGATACGCGAAGCCATGGACAACGGCAACACTGCCGCACTGCACCGGCAGCATACGGAAATTATGCGGCTTTACCGTGATGCCGCTTTCCGGATTGCCCAAACGTTATCGGAGCAAGGGAAAGATTACAGCAATAAATTTCCCAAAATTATCAAAGGATAATCAAAGAATTGAAATACCGTGCCTCTGACAAAAAGGCTGCCTGAAAATTCAGGCAGCCTTTTTACAATCATTCCTCAGGATTTTTCCGATACAGCACCAACAATTTACCGATATGCGCCACCAATTGCGCCCCAACCGCTTCACACAAAGGGCCGGCAACGGCAATACGCTCCTCGCGGTCATCACCCAAAACGCGCACTTTAATCAATTCGTGCGCTCTCAAGGCCGTATCGGTTTCCCGAATAACCGCATCGGTCAAACCCTTCTGCCCAATCATCACCACCGGATTCAAATGATGTGCACGCGCTTTCAATTCAATTACTTGCTGCTTGGTTAACGGTTTTTGCCTGTCCATATTCCAACCCTTGTTAAAAGTTTGCGATTGTACGTGAAAACCATTTTTTCAGGCAGCCTGAAAAAATATTTTGCGGTAAAATACACGGCAATTTTAATGAAGGAAATTGATATGTCTTGCGAACACTTGGTCATGCAATACAGCACATTCAGCAAAAATCCGAACAACGCCCTGACCGAACCGATGTTTTTCGGACAATCCGTCAATGTCGCGCGTTACGACCAACAAAAATACGAAATCTTTGAAAAACTGATTGAAAAGCAACTGTCTTTTTTCTGGCGTCCCGAAGAAATCGACGTATCGCGCGACCGCATCGACTACGCAGGGCTGCCTGAACATGAAAAACACATATTTATCAGCAATCTGAAATACCAAACCCTGCTCGACAGCATCCAAGGCCGCAGCCCGAACGTTGCATTGCTGCCGCTGGTTTCCATCCCCGAGCTGGAAACTTGGATAGAAACCTGGAGCTTCTCCGAAACCATCCATTCCCGCAGCTACACCCACATCATCCGCAACATCATTAACGACCCCGGCATCGTATTCGACGACATCGTACAAAACGAATACATCATCGCCCGTGCCGAAGATATTGCCTGCTACTATGATGATTTAATCGAATATACCGAATATTACAATCTATTCGGCGAAGGCGAACACCTGCTCAACGGTAAAACCGTAAACATCTCATTGCGCGAACTGAAGAAAAAACTCTATCTCTGCCTGATGTGCGTGAACGTATTGGAAGCCATCCGCTTTTACGTCTCTTTCGCTTGCTCGTTTGCCTTTGCAGAACGGGAACTCATGGAGGGCAACGCCAAAATCATCAAACTGATTGCCCGCGACGAAGCCCTGCATCTGACTTCCACCCAACATATGCTCAACCTGATGCGCAACGGTGCGGACGACCCCGAAATGGCAGAAGTCGCGGCAGAATTGCATCAAGACTGCTTCGAGTTGTTCAAAAAAGCCGCCCAGCAAGAAAAAGAATGGGCGGAATACCTGTTTAAAGACGGCTCGATGATAGGCTTGAACAAAGATATTTTATGCCAATACGTTGAATACATTACCAATCACCGCATGACGGCAGTCGGCCTGCCCGCCGCTTTTCCCGCCAGCACGCAAAACCCGATTCCGTGGATTAACGCCTGGCTCTCTTCCGACAACGTTCAAGTTGCGCCGCAAGAAGTAGAAATTTCTTCTTATCTGATTGGACAAATCGATGCGGAAGTGAATACGGAGGATTTGGGTGAATTCGAGCTTTAACATTTCATCTTAATGCCATCAAATAAACTCTATCCTTGGCGATACTGAATCCCTTTAATATAAATACCCAATACCCAGCAAGATAAATGGGACCAAATGGGATAAATCAAAACAAAGTGGGACAAGCAAACTGAAACAGCATTGCATAATGTGAAACAAAAGCGGACACACAAAAATGTCCGCTTTTTTGATTTAAATGCCACGAGCCAGCGCATCTTTCACAATATTCAAAATGCGCTTTTCGCCACCATTTTGCAAATTGCCCGAACCGTCAATCGGCAAGTATGGCCGCGCTGGTAAACTGACCTTATGCCCACGCCCTGCTTGTCCTCCCAAGTGATGAATGGCGGCATAAACTTTGTTTGAACTGATACACGCAAAATCATTGCCGGCTTGGATTGTTAGGCTGGCAGCAAGTTGCCCTGATTTTTGCAGCGTTTTACCACCCTCATTGGCAGCACGTTGGCTTTGTTTCCATTTTTGACTACCCCAACTTTCGCTTTCAAAATTGTCTTCGGTTATGGATTGTAATTCGGTTGCCACCGCGCTCATCATTGGGCGGCGGTTTTGTACGTTTTGCAAGAGTTGCGACAAACCGCGTTCCAAGTTGCGGCTGTCCACGCTGATTTGAATCATGGTGTCAATCCCAATAATTCGGCAACCCAAGCCAGTTGTGCCAATGTGAGGGCGTTGCGGAATTTTTCCTGTGTCATCATTTCCTTGACGGCAACACGCGCCAATTCGGGCGGGACGTTTTGCGCTTTTTCTACCGCCATTTGTGCGGTACGCTGTAAAAAGGTTTTCCCTTGATTGGCGTTAAAGCCTGCATTTGGCGCGATAAATTGCTTGCCTATACGAATGCCTGTGCGTTGCGCGTAACGCTGTTCGCCTGTGAACTTATTTTTGCCAATATCCACGGTTTGCGTTTCCAGTTTGGGCGAAGGTAAAACCTGTTTTTCGCCACGCGCACGCGATAAGGGGCGGACGCGACAACGGCAACGGTAATCTAAAGGCGGATACAGGCTGCCCCAAACGGGGTCATCTGCCGAGTAAACGCGCCCGTGCAATTTTCTGTGGCTTTCGCGGGTGCGTTTGTCGTTAATGGCGACATATTGCCAATAGGGGTGCGTGTCTTTGGCGGCGGTCATTTCGGCATAACGTCCTGCCATATATGCGCTTTGCAGATTGGTCAGGTAAATGGTTTTCAGGCGGTGCGGTATGCCGAGCGTGGCGGTCTGCCATTCGCCTGTATCGGGGTTGGCAACTTCTTTGCGTCCCCACCAGCCTTTACTTTCCAAGAGTGGGCGCAATTCGCGTTCAAAATCCTGAAATGTTTGACCTGTTTCGGCGGCTTTGACAACGGCTTGATAAATGTCTCCGGCAACGTCCATGCCCATGCTTTTGGCAATGGTGAATGCGGAAACATGGGCATCGTCCAGCATATCCTGCCAATCCCATGATACGTCCACACGCTTTTGTTTCAGGTAGGCAACGGCATTTTCGGGTGTCATGCCAAAAATGGCTTTGATGTCTTCGGCGTTCATTCAGATAATTCCTGTTTGACTTCCAAGCGTCCGACCAAATCCGCCAAAAAAATCAACCGCGCCAATTCGTTTTGCAAAGCGTTGTCGTTCAGTTTGGGATAGGATTTTGCCAACTGTTTCAACACGGTTTCAGGTGTTGCGCCATTTTGCAGATTGTCTAAAAATTGGGCGGTCAAATCTTGCCCTTGCTGTGTCAAATCGTGTTTCAGGCTGCCTGAAATTTCGTTTTCAAAGGTTTGGGCAACATCGTATTCGGCAAAGTCCGCAGGATTTTCGGCAGGCAATAAATCGCCGTCTTTTAAGCCGTAGGCACGCGCAAAATAATCGGGCGAAAAACGTGCGCCCATTTGGTGCAACAGTTGGTCGCGTTGCGCCAATTCGCTTGAACCGTATTCTTCGGCTTCGTGCAACACAAAGCGCGGACGTGCCACATCACCGAAATTCAGTTCGCAAATCCAGTCTATCAGTTGGTTAAAGGTGCTTTCTACCATGCGGCTGTCGCTATCGCGGATGTCTTCGGTTACTTCCAAACCTGCGGACGCGCTGGCATGGTTGGTGTTGGCTTCGGTGGTTTGGTCTTGCCCTAAAAGCGCAATATTGATTTCGGAACGGCAATAGCGGATAAGTTTGTCGTAGGCATCAACGGATGAGGATTTGCCGTTGGCTTCGTGGATTTCTACGCTGGAATCGTTGGGAATCGTCCCCACAGCGTTGCCCATCAGGGCTTCCAGTGCGTCCAACAGTTTTTCGGTATCGGCTTGGGTGTTGGCTCGCGGTTCTTTGCCAATCAGCCACGGACTGCCGTATTTTTGGGTAAATTCAGCCCAAAATTTCAAGCCTGCGCGTTTGAAGGTAACCGCCCAAAACACAAGCCCCAAATCGCCCAAGCCGTAGGGATTGTCGTAGCTGTCTTCTTGTTTGGGGCAGAGAAATTTGTAATGTGGCAGGGATTGGTTGTGCAAGCCGTTATCAATAAAATACATTGCACCGTTATCGTCAAAACCGAACCATTCTTGCGGTTTGGCGATGATTTTTTCAGGCAGCCACAGTTTGCTGCGCTGCCACAGAATTTCCATCGGTTGATAACCGTATAAAACGGCGTTTAACATCTGTTTAATCAGGTTAAAAATATCCAAGCTTTCCAAGGCAGCCTGAATGGTATCACGCACGTTTGGCGGCACATCATCGCCGTCCAAACGCCATTGCAAACGGGCAACGGCGGCTTTGCGTCTGCGGACTTGTCCGCCGACAAGCGGGTCGCGCAAGAGTTCGCGGTACACGTCAATTTGCCGCCCCATTTTGCGTAAAATCGGGTCGGGATTGGGCAGCCAGCCGTTGAAACCGTGCATACCGAAACGGGCGGATACGGCAAGTTGCCGTACCATTTGTTCAGATGTGGGCGCGATTGTGCCGACCGGGGTTTTAAGTTTGATATGGGGTTTCATTATTCGTAACCTTGTGTGAAGCGGCTTTGGCGTGCCACGGTGCGGCTGCTGACGCGCATTTCGCCAATATTCAGTTCACGGCTTGCGTAGTGTGCCAACAACAGCGCAATGCCGGTGTCGCCATGGCGTTTGTTGCCGTCTGTGCCTTTGCTGCGGGTGTCGGGAATGCGCGGCACGCCTTTAATCAATTCAAAGGCGCGTAGGTCGGACAAAATATTTTCATCGCGTGGCAAACCGTCCACCGTGCCGTCTTCCAAGGCAGCTTTGAACGGCGCGGTATGTTGGCGATACCAGCTTTCCGATAACATCACTGCTTGAATGCGGTCGTGTCCGAATTGGTCTTGCATGGCTTCGGCGAGACTTTGCCCGTTGCTACGAGCGTCAAAGGCTGCGCCGAGCAAATTGGGCAACTGCGCCAGAACAAAGGCGCAAATCTGTTCCTGCTGTTTAAACGGCAGATTACCCAGTTCTACAATAAACGGGGTTTTCAATACCAAATCTTGTTGTTGGATGAACGGCACAATGGCGGTGCGGTCGCCGCTACGGGCAAAGTCCACACCCATAAAACTGTGTCGCGTATTATCCAAACCGCTTAAAAGCGGTTTCAGGCTGCCTGAAAGCCAATCTCCTACTTCGGCGGTGCGTTGGTGTTCGGGTAACAGGGCAAATTCGTCTGTTTGGTTGTAACGCAAAACGGGGGTATCGGGCGACATTCGGCTTTCAATTAAGGCACGGTTCAGCCAGCGTCCGCCACTGTTTTTCGGTATACAATCCAACTCTTCAGACGCATCTTCGCCATAGCTGGCGCGGATTTCGGCTATCCATTTTTGTTGGTTTTGGGCTGACCAATCCACGCCGCGCCGCAAGCAAATGCGTTGGTACAAACCGTCTGCAATTGCATCATCAAAAGTAATGCGATGCACGGCATACGGCTTTTTGCCTGCGTGACAATCGTTAATCAGTTCGTTAAACGGATTGTCCACGCCGTCATGCGTGGAAATAATGTGAACCTGTCCGCCCCACATCAGCAATGCCATCGCAGCTTTCAATAGCTCCGACAAGTCATCGTGGAACGCGGCTTCGTCAATAATCACGCGCCCTTGTTTGCCGCGCAGATTATTGGGGCGAGATGACAAGGCGGTGATGCGCCAGCCTGATGCAAAGCGTATGATGTATGCCAAAATCGCCTGTGCGTCATCACCTGCTACAAACACTTCTTCGGTTTCTTCAATTTCATCTGCCGCCAAGCCGTAGAATTTTGCCCAGTTGCCACAGTCGTGGATAAATTCCAACGCCATGTCTTTGTTATAGCCGATGTACCAGATATTCATGCCCTTGTTTTGTGCGGCAAGCAAGGCACTGTCGGCGGCTTCGCCCCATGTCAAACCGATGCGGCGCGATTTTTCGCAGATTTTGACGGGGTTGGTGTCGGCTATCCAGCGTTGTTGATAGGGTAGCAACACCATGGGGGTGCGGCTCATACCTGTTTCAGGCTGCCTGAAATCATCTGCACTCATGTGGCAATTCCCAAAATTTGACGGCGAATTTCATCTGCGGTTTCATCAGACAAACCGCCTTTTTTCACGGCTTTGGCAACTTCATCGGCGGCAGCTTGGGCGCGTGATTTCACTTTGTTTTGATATTCTTTCAGGCGTGTGGACGCGGAAATTAAGCCTGCGATGCGTTTACCGCCTTCGCTTAACAAATCAAACCGTGCTTCGGGCGGCAAGTCTTCGCTGTCTTTTTCGCTGATGTCTATCAAAGCTTCAAATAATTGGTTTTGCAACAACGCCATTAAAGCTTCACTGCGGCTGTCCTGTTCGTCATCGGCATTGGCGACAATCAGCTTGGCAGCTTCGGTGCTTTCTTTAATGGCGCGTAAACGGCGTTCGATTTTCTGCCCATAGCGGTGCGCGGACGAGCGGCTAATCTGAAAGCCTTGTTGATTAAGCCAGTCTGCCAATTCTTTGTAATTAGCAAAGCCGTTTTCAATCAAGCGGCGTTCAAACTCGCGGCGCACGTTTTCAGGCAGCATTTTCATTGAGCTGCGTGGAGCCATATCAGCTCTCCCAGTATTTGTCCGGACGGGCGATACCTGCCTGACAATCAATCGTGTATTCGGCAATATCCACGCCCAAACGGTTCAAATCGGCAAACCACATACCGCCCGGCTGTTTCGTTAAATCCAATAGTTTGCGGTCTTGCAGATATTCCAACTGCTGGCGCAGCTCCAGTTTCGTGGCATCCGGATAAATGCCGCGCATTACGTCCAATAAAAATACCTCGCTGGATGTATACGGCCGTGCTTTGTTGAGCGTATTGATTAAATGCCAGCGCATACCTTCACGTCGGGCTTTTTCGTTCATTTTCTTGCACTTTCTATTTTGTACAGATTGGTCAAAGTCTGCTGGATGCTGTCTATTTTGGCTTCCAGCACTGCCTGATTGCGGATGTAGTCTTCGCGCAAAACGTATTTTTCAGGCAGTACGGCTTTTTGTTCGGCAAAATGGCTCTCCAATACTTCTACTTTTTCGGCGAGCTTGTCCTGCAAACGTTGGCGTTCGTCTTGTTGCAGTTGGAATTGCGCCAGCAGCATCTTGCCGAAGCCCCAGCAAACACCTAAAAACGACAACAAAAAACCGACCAATTGCCAAAACTCAATTTTGATAAACGTGTCATTCATGCTTCGGATTTCCTTGTTGATACCATTTCTGCCAGCCTGAAACCTGGGTTGCCAGTTTCTGACAATACGCCCCATAACGCACGGCATGATTGAGCAGACTTTCGGGCGAGCCGTTTTCGGGAGGTTCAGGGCGGTTGTGCTGTAACAATAATTCTGTCGCAACAGGTTTTTCAGGCTGCCTAATCGGTGTAACCGAGTGATTTTCGGTAATGGCGCAAGCTGTCATTGCCCAAACCGTTGAAAGTAATGCCGCCTGAATTGTCTTTTTGAATAACATTCGGGATTTCCTTTTGCTGTTGTGCCGCTTGTGCGTCCAGTTTCTGTTGCATTTGGGCGATTTGAAGGCTTTGCCGTTGTGCGAATTGCTGCCATTTCTGCTGCTCGGTTAAGGCAGCCTGAAGCTGTTGTTTGGCTTGCTGTTCATGCTGTAATAATTCGGCGGTGTGTGCGGCTTTCAGGTTGCTGATTGTGTTTTGATAAACCGAACGTGCCATGCCGTAGCCCAATGTCCAAGCGGTGGCGATAAGCAATAAGGCTATGGCAGCCTGAAAACGGTATTTAATCAGCCACATCATCTTGCCCTTTCTTGATTTGCGCCATTTGCGGAATCACCGCCATACCGCGTTTAATCAGCGCGTAACCGCCGACCATTGCTCCATACGCCCACCACAACCATTCGGGGGCATTGGGAGTGGCGGCAAATTTGCAGGTCATGGCTGCAGCTGCCACATTCGCCCATAACTTTGTGTGGCTGATTAAGCCTGTGGCCGGATTGGATACCAAGCCTGACAGCCAATGGATAAATCCTTTTGGGGATTGTGGTTGTGTCATGATTTTGCCTTTCTGCGCTTTTTGGCCGTATGCCGATATTGATGAATGATTGCATAAGCCAATGACAGGGATTGCGTAAATTCCGGTGTAGGAATGCTGACAGACTCGCTGACAAGTGTTACCGACACCACCAAACCGATAATGGAATACAATGGTGTTCATTGGGCATTCCTGCCGGGTACGGTGTCATTGGCGGCATGAATTAAATTTTCGGCCAAGCGGCGTAACCAGCCTTTGCCAAAAGTGGGGAATGTGCTTAATTTTGTATAAAATACAATACGTTCTGCATTGAATTTAAATAAGATTTCGTTTTCGGGCAGCTTTTGAATTGCCGCCATTGTGATGTTGCCAATGATTCCGTCATCTGCCACGCCCACAGCGCGTTGCAAAATGCGTGCAGCGTTGCCGTAGCCGTGATTGATGGCGGCATCAAAAAACTGAAACGCCAATGCATCGGGCATTTCTTCGCAGCGATAGCGTAACCAAAATGCGCTGTGGTAAATCTCAATGGCTTGGTCGCGTGTCATTTCACGCATTGAGCCGTGATAGCCGTTGGCGCGGGCGGTGCGGCGGGTAATGCCCCAGTTGGTTTCGCCGCCTTTATCGGCCGGGTGACTGCTGTAACCGCCTTCGTAGGAAAGGACGCGGTTCATAAATTGTTTGAATTTTTCGGACATAAAAAATCCCCATAACAGTTTGAAAATGTTATGGGGATTATGCTTTCAGGCAACCTGAAAGGCTTTTAATGAGGGTTAAAAAATTAATTTGAATTTTTAGGTAATTTAGATTTATGCAGCCTATCAAATTCTTGTTTTCTGATTTTGAGCAAATTGCTTGGTAAAAATAAAGAATAAATTACAGAAAGAATTGCTAGAAATAAATAAACTAATTCCAAACAAGTAATTATACTACTATCTTTCAAAGATGAATTTTCTTGACCTGTTAGTAAAATTACTAAAAAAACACTAATCAAAACAGATAAATAAGTGAAAAAAAGTAAAGAATGTTTGCCAAATTTCTGTTGTTGTACTGCTTCTTGCAATTCCAATTTTCGCCAATTAGCAGATTCATCAAAGCGCATATCGCTAAATAAAGTCAAAATAGCAATCAGAAAGCCAGCTAATATGGAAAAAACATTGATGATAATCTCTATTGCCTTTTCATTGCCGTGAGCAAAAGGCTGCCCCTTCCAAGCCAAAAATGCTGCGGCTATGGCAAAGCAGATAAACTTGATGAAGGGACTGTATTTGTTCATTGCTCTGTTAAATTTCTTTGCTGAAGTTCAAAGAAGTATTCACTAATTGTAGCAAATGCTGAATGTGGGAGTAATGAATTGGCTTCTTCATACCGTTCTATTCTAACAGATTTTGAAAGCTTAACGTCAGATGGTTGAATAATCTCACCCTGTTGAGTAGTAATGGAAAAACCTTGACTTACTGTTTCATCATCAATAATTTCTTCTGCTTGTTCCTGCATAAGCGATTGTGCTTCTATACTTGCTTTTGAATTACCGTTTAATGATACTTCTAAATTGATGTGGATTTCAGATTGCACTTCCAACTCTTCATCACTTAATTCATTGGTAAAAACATTACCAAATCTGCTTAATGCTTTGGCTATGGTGGAATGGCTCTCTTGATACAGCTTATCTCTAGATAATTTATAAGCAGAGACATCTAATGCAATGCTTTTTACACCATGCTGCTGAATTAACGCTAATCTATCGCAATTTCCTACTGCTTTAAATTGAATATCAAACAAAATAACGTTGGATTCATCATGTTGTAATTGTTTACTTAATATATTCAAATATGAAGCAACCGCTGGTGCTTGCAAAAGACCATGTCCACAAAAAATTACATGATGTTGAACAATATACAAAAATGCTTCTTTACGCAAAAAAGAATAACCGTTTGGTGGTGCTTGTGTTCCACCGTGATCATCTTGTTGCAAAGGCTGGTTATTCATTGTACGAATATGTTCATCTTTTGTTCCACTACCGATGTGTATCAGTATGCCACCAATCAAATTACCATCTGCATCAGTTGGTGTTGGGTTTCGGTGCATAATTTGCGTAATCTGACCAAACTGTTCAATCTGCGTGTTTTGTACCGTTGGAGCTGCCTGTAAAACAGTTCGTAATGCTTGCTCTAAATTGAATAGCTGGTGGTCTGATTGTGCTCGTAAATAATGAATCGTTTTAATAGTTTTCTTTGCCACAGCAAATTCCTTTTTTACTCAATCAATAAATGTCTTTGGATACATTCACCACCTGCCCGATGACTTCAATATCGTGGTTGTCGCGTAAATCCAAGTGCATGGGCGGATAGGCTTCATTGTCGCTAATCAAGAGCAATGTGCCGTCCAATTGGCGTTGAATGCGTTTAACCCACAGCGTATCGCTGCTGCGTATCACATAAATGCGACCGTCTACGGGGTTATTTTTTGATGTATCCACCAGCAAGCTGTCTTTGTTGCCAATGGTCGGATTCATACTGTCGCCGCTGGCGGTAACCACGCTTAAGTCTTTAACCGCTAAACTGCGACCTTTGAGCCAATCTTTGCGAAATGCCAAATAAGTATTAGGTTCGGTTATCCCATAGGCATCAGCACCATAACCTGCGGATACTTCCACATCGTACATAGGGATGTATTCAAAGTCGGATTCTTCGGGTGGTGGTGTGGAATTATTCCATTTCCTGTCCCCGTTTCCAGTAATCAGCCAATTGGCATCAATATCAAATCTATTCAAGATTTTCTCTACCATATCAAATGGCGGACGTTGTTTTCCACTTAATACATCATTAACCCTAGAAACTTTTTCATCAATCAATTCAGCAAATTCAGCAATGGTTAGGTTTTTCTCACTAATTACGCTGCGAATATTTCTGGTAAAAATCAAACTCATAGAACAAATCTTAGAAATTATCTGGAAATATACTTGAAATTTGGAAATAATCCAGTTATTATTGCTTCAACATTTAAACAAGAATGTTTAAAGATTTAAACATTTCCATTTTAGCATGAAAACTTGGAGATATTCCGATGGAAGCAGAAAAAGTAAAAGAGAATTTCAAAAAACGTGGCGAAACGATTAAGGCATGGTGCGAAGTTCGCCAATATGACCCGACGTATGTGTCGCGTATTTTGAACGGGGCAATTAAAGCCAATAGAGGAAAAGCACATGAAATTGCGCTGGAGCTTGGTTTAAAGGAGCGCATAGATGGCAACCAGTAAAAAAGGCAGCCGCGTGTTGAAAGTGTTTAAGGCTTTGGAAGCCCATCCGATTATCGGTTTGAGCAATAAAGAAATTGCTGACGGCTTGGGTTTGACCGCAACGCAGGTGAGCCGTGATTTGGACGACTTAATCGCAGAAGGATTGGCGGTCAGGCTGGATAACGGGAATTTTGCTTACAGTGTGAGAGCCTTGCAGATTGCCGAGCGTTTCAGGCAGCAACACGAAAATATGCAAGCCAAGCTCAATGAATTGAACCAACGTGTCAACCGATTTTGAAAAGTTGCGACATCGCAACTTTTGGAGATGAAAAATGGACCACAACACTGAAGTTATTGATGCACAGCAAACCAATAATCAAGCAGCAATGCACAGCATGATGGTTATGGAGCAATGGGGGAATGGCGAAACCTACAATGAAGCAACTTGGATAGAGCGCGGCCGCCAAGCAGTCCGTCAGACAATGGAGGGTATGTTTGAGTTGGGACGGGCATTGATTGTATTGAAAGAACATACCGAGCACGGACGTTTTACTGAAATTGTAAGAAGCCAATTTGGTATCGATAAAAGTGCGGCGGCGCGTCTGATGGCTGCTACCCAACGTTTCGCCACGCCCCAAATGCAAAAAGCTTTGCCCAAGCTGATGGATTTGGGTAAGTCCAAACTGCTGGAATTACTGGTGGAAGAGGACGTTACGCTGACCGGTTTGGCAGACGGCGAAGAGTTGAACGGTGCAACGCTGGACGATATCGACCGCATGACGGTGCGCGAGTTGCGTTTGCATTTGCGCGAAAACCGCGAGCAGCTTGCTGCCAAAGACAAGGTTTTGGGCGATAAAAATGCCAAGATTGATGAGCTGGCAGAAAAGTTGGAAAAGTCCAAGAAAAAAAGCACCGTCAAAGAGCCTGAACCTGCCGATGTTGCCGGCGAGTTAAATATGGCCGTCAGTGCCAAAACGGTGGCCATTCGCAGTCATTTGCTGCAGTTGGGCGAGTATTTTGCACAAATGTCCGCCCATGAACAGGCGCACGGTTTGCCGCATCGCGATGCGATGTTGGGCGCAATCAATCAAATTGAAGCGGATTTGAATTTATTGCGCGGTCAATATGATTTGCCTGCGTTTGATGAGGCATCTGAAACACCTGCTTGGGCGAAGGTTGATTTGCCCGATGACGGTACGGCTTTTGAAACGGAGTAAGGTATGGACGCGGTTTTAAACGAACGTTTGAATGCGATTGCCACAAGATTGGGGCAATTGCCGCATGGAGGTAAAACTGCGTTTCTCAAAGCCGAAGCTGTCAAACTGAATATGAGCGTGGCAAAGTTATACAAAGAGTTGGAGCAAGTCATGATTAAACCTGAACGGAAAAAACGCAGCGATGCCGGTAAAACGGCATTAAGCCGCGAAGACGCGCAAATGATTTCGGCGTGTATTTTGCAAGCCATGCGGGCCAATAACAAAAAATTGGGTACGGTGGAAGAAACGGTTAAATTTCTGATTGCTAATAAGGAGATTGACCCTACCCGCGTAGATAAAAGCACAGGCGAAGTGATTACCCTGTCGGTCAGCACCGTTACCCGCGCTTTAAAACAATACCGTTTGCACCCCGAGCAGTTATTGCGCCCCGAACCGGTTACCCATTTACGCAGTCTGCACCCCAACCATTTGTGGCAGATTGATGCCAGTTTGTGTGTGTTGTTTTATTTGCCGTCTGAAAAGAAAAAGCATGAATTGGCTTTGCAGGTGATGCGCGAGCAGGAATTTTACAAAAACAAACCGCAAAACATCGCCAAAATCGTGAAAGACCGTGTGTGGCGGTATGTGCTTACCGACCATACATCGGGTGTGATTTTTGTGTGGTATGTGATGGGTGGCGAAAACAGCGAAAACCTGTGTGAAGCCTTTATCCAAGCCATTGAGCCCAAAAAAGACCGTTTGAGATTTCCGTTTTGCGGCGTGCCGAAAATGGTCATGCTTGACCCGGGTTCGGCAAATACAGGATTTGGTTTCAAAAATCTGTGTCGGCAACTGGGTGTGGAAATCATCATCAATAAAGTGGGCAATCCACGCGCCAAAGGTCAGGTTGAGCAAGCCAATAACCAAATTGAACGGGATTTTGAAGGCAAGCTGTCGTTTATCCGTGTGAACAGTTTAAGCCAACTGCAAGCTGCAGCGAATGAATGGATGATGCTGTTCAACAGCGATAAAAAACACAGTCGTCATGGTATGACACGGTTTCAGGCATGGCAAAAAATCCAAGCCGATGAGTTGCGTATTCCACCCCCTGCCGATTATTGCCGTGAGTTGGTTTTGAGCCGACCTGTGGAGCGTGTGGTTGCCAATGATTTAACCATTTCATTTGAAGGACGGACATTTGATGTTTCAGCAGTACCTTTGATTCAGAACCAAGACAAAATTACGGTTGCCAAAAATCCGTGGAAACCGTTTTCGGCGCAGGTTCAGCGTTTTGACGAGCATGGTAAGGCGTATTGGTTGGAAGTGCCTGAACAGATTGTTGACGGATTTGGCTTTGCTGTGAACGCGGTGATTGTGGGACAAGAATATAAAACCCATGCTGATACCGAAATCCAAACCAATGCCAAAGAATTGGAAAAACTTGCGATGCAAGCGGACACATTGGAACAAGCCGAACAAAAACGCAAAGCACAAGATTTGCCGTTTGGCGGACGGATTGACCCCTTTGCCCATCAGGAGCAGGTGTTGGCAGACAATAAAGTCCGCTACATGCCCAAACGCGGTCAGCAGATGGATTACAACAAAATGGACGTTCAGGCTGCCATATTGAACAAGGTAGAGCTGGCCAAACTGCTCAAACCGCGTGCTGATGCCATCGGATTTGACTGGCAAACCGCCATGCAAAGATTGCAGCAGCATTACCCCGACGGCGCGGCAGAAAGCGATTTAGACGCGGTATTCGAGCACATCACGCAGCCTGAGATCAAGCTGAAACTGCTCAGAAGAACAGGAACTCACGGATGAAAACACAATTTAAGCAATTAGGCAAATCCTTTGCCCAAGCAGCCGCCGAGATTGGGTGCAGTAAGCCGACACTGGTCGGCATAGTGAACCACGGCATCTTCCCAAAGCGCAACGGCGATACCCTGCGCACCCAAATCCAAGCTTATTTCCAACAACACGGCATCGATGTTTCAGGCTGCCTGAAATCCCAGCCGCAACCGAAAAAGGACAATGATATGTTACTTCGCAAATCTGCCTTATCCCAAGCCGCCCGCCAGCATTTTGGTTTAACACGCGACCCGTTTCACGATGAAATCCGCCAAGCGCAAGATGTGTATATCACGCCCGATGTGCGTTATGTGCGCGAAGCACTGTTTCAGACTGCCACGCAGGGCGGATTTGTAGCGGTGGTGGGCGAAAGCGGTGCGGGCAAATCCACGCTGCGCGAAGATTTGCACGACCGCATTCATCGTGAAAATCGTCCGATTATTGTGATTGAGCCCTATGTTTTGGCAATGGAAGACAACGACCAAAAAGGCAAAACGCTCAAAGCCGTGCATATTGCCGAAGCGGTTTTGGCGGCGGTTGCACCCGAGCTGTCGCCCAAACGCAGCCCCGAAGCACGCTTCCGCCAAGTGCATCAGACATTGATGGAAAGCGCGAAAGCGGGAAACAAACATTTATTGCTGATTGAGGAGGCACACAGTCTGCCGATTCCCACTCTGAAGCATCTGAAACGCTTTTTTGAATTGAAACAGGGTTTTGAAAGATTGATTGGTATTGCCTTGATTGGGCAGACCGAGTTAGCGCAAAAATTGTCCGAAAACAATCCGAGCGTGCGCGAAGTGGTGCAACGTTGTGAAATCGTTACCCTGCTGCCGCTCACGGGCGGCAAATTGCAAGGCTACCTGAAGCACAAATTTGAACGGGTCGGGGCAAATGTGGCGGACATTTTGGACGACACCGCCATTGATGCCATCGCCGAACGCCTGACCTTTACCAGTCGCAACATCAAAAATCAGTTGCAACAGAACAGTTTGCTTTATCCGCTTGCGGTGAATAATTTGGTTTCGGCGGCGATGAATGAAGCGGCGAGTTTGGGATTTGCGCGTGTGGACGCGGATATTGTACGGGGGGTGTGAGATGGGATTTTTGCAATGGTATTTGAATCTGCCGTTTTTGGATGCGGTGTTGGTGTGGCTGAAATTGCTGCTGCCCGTGTTGTTTTTGCTGACGGTGGCGGGCTTGGTGGGGGTGTCGTTCCGTTGGTATGCGGGCGGTTTGCGCGTGCCGAAGCCGACTTTGCCTGATTTACCTATACGTTCCAACCGGCAGAAACAACCTGCCGAAAAAACGCCTGCTTAAATTTTTTTGCCCTTTGTTTTTATCAAGATATTGTTTTTAAAGGATTTGATTATGAAAACACGTTGTCCGTGCTGCGGTGCGGAAAACAGCCTTGATGCGCTGTTGGCACACGATGAAGCACGCGATGCGATGTTGGCATTGATGCAGGCAGGCGGGGAAACGGCGCGGTTGGCGGTGCAGTATGTGGCGTTGTTCCGTCCGAAACAGACGGTATTGACGTGGGGACGGATGGCAAAGCTGTTGAACGAGCTGTTGCCCGATATGCAGCGCGGTGTGATTGAGCGCGACCGTGTGGCTTATCCTGCGCCGCCCGAAGCGTGGGCATACGGTTTCCGCGAAATGCTGGCGAAGCGTAGCAGCCTGAAACTGCCACTCAAGTCGCACGGTTATCTGTATGAAGTGATGTGCGGTTGACGGGAACAGGGTTTGACAACGACCACGCCCGCTCCTGAAGTGCACAACAGCCAAACGCTGAATGCGGTGGCGATTTTACAAGGTATGAAAAGATGACCCAAGTAATCATGCCCAAATGGGTACGCAATCAAATCATGGACGGCTTGTCCAAGCTGATGTTGCTGCGCTTGCAAGGCGCACCGCCGGCTGATGCCGTGCAAGGCGTTGCCGAAGTGTGGTGCGAAGCCCTGACACCGCACACTTGGGCGTTTACGGAAGAGTTGGACGCACGGCGTTTGCCACAGGCGTTTGATTTATTGATTCAACAGGCAGAGCGTTGGGTGCAACCCGCGCAGTTGATTGGGTTGATTCCGCCTCGCCCTGCACCGCCTGTAGCAGGATTGCCGGAAAGAAAACGCGAACCGCTCACACCCGAACAACGCGCTTTTGCCCGGCAAAAAATTCAAGCCATCATGGCACATTTAGCCCAAACCCAAAAACTTTAAATAGGATAAAAATCATGACTGAAATTGATTTAAGCCAATACCGCCAAGACGCTCGCGGTAATTTAATCCCCATTGCCAACATCAAAGAAATGGACTTGGCGCGTGATGAATTGGTAATGGAAATTGTGGCAACGTTGTCGCCCTTGTTTGAACAAGTGAAAACCGCCAAAGCCAATGCAATTGCCGATGTTCGCGCGTTTGTGGAATTGTCTGCCGAAAAATACGGTGTGAAACCCGGCAAAAAAGGCAATGTAACGTTGTACAGCTTTGACGGCAAATGGCGCGTAACCATTGCCATGAACGATGTGATGGTATTTGACGAACGTCTGCAAGCTGCCAAAGCCTTGATTGACGAATGTCTGAATGAATGGACGGAAAACAGCCGCGATGAATTGAAAATCATCGTAAACCAAGCCTTTGACGTGAACAAGGAAGGCAAAATCAGTGTGGCAAAAGTCTTGGGTTTGCGGAAATTGGACATTCAGGACGAAAAATGGCAACGCGCCATGACCGCCTTAACCGACAGCGTCCACACCCAGGCCACACGCGAATATATCCGCTTGCATCAACGCCGTGATGAAACGGGCGAATATGTTTTGATGACGGCTGATTTGGGAAACAGCTAAGTTTCAGGCAGCCTGAAAACAAACCGCAACGGCGGAGCGGTTTTGAAATCCGCCAATTTTTAAACCTTTTTTAAACAGGAATTTTAACCATGAATAAATCCGAATTGATTAAAGCAATGGCAACCCAAAGCGGTTTAACCCAAAGCCAAGCAGAAAACGCGCTGAATGCTTTGTGCGTGACTGTGTGCAATGAATTGGGTAAAGGTGGTGAAGTGGCGATTGTCGGTTTTGGCGGTTGGTCGGTAGCAGAACGCGCCGAGCGTGTGAGACGCAATCCCAAGACTGGCGAAACGATGACGATTGCCGCCCATCGTGTTCCCAAATTCAAAGCGGGCAAATCGTTAAAAGACGCGGTTGCTTAATTTTTCATCATTAAACCGGCGGGCGTTTTGGGTTGAGCTTGTTCAGGCTGCCCAAAACGCCCTTATTACAAGGAAAAACACCATGCCTATAAAAGAAACAACAGCTCAACGCAAAGCGCGTTTAATCCGCTTAATTCATATTGCTAAAAGTCAAATTAAAATGTCGGAAAGCGAATACCGCACTTTGCTTGCCAATGTATCGCAAGGCAAAACCGGCAGCAAATTATTGAACGCAGCACAGCTGGAAACCGTATTGCGCCACATGAAATCTCAGGGATTTCGGGTAGCCGTTGCCACTGCCGGCGGTAAAGAGCCGATGCAAGACCAAACGGCTCAACAAAACAAAATCCGTGCCTTGTGGCTGCAATTGCACGATATGGGCGTTGTCCGTTCGCCGGCCGAAAGTGCACTCAATGCGTATTGCGTAAAATACGGCGGCGAAGATTGGCAGGCTGATGTGTATGCCATGAGAACCATTATTGAGCGGCTGAAAAAATGGTTGGCACGTGTCGAATGATTTTTTCAGGCTGCCCAAACGGTGTGCGATATATCTGTTCAGGCAGCCTGAATTATTTTATAATATTGAAAATATTGGTATTTTTGAAACAGTGTTGCACATTGTGCAACAAGCCGGAGGAAAGGAGATACGGTGGCAGACAGCAGAGTGCCCGAACTGATTGCCGATTTGGAAGCGCAAGCCGCCGCATTTTTGACGGCACGGCAGATGCCTGCGGCAGATGCCGTAATGATGGGTAAAAAGCTGGCACAGCATTTGTGCCGCAACTGGGGCGGCCAGTTGATTTATATTCCCAAAAACCAGGGCGGCGAGCTGGATGAGCGCGACAGGCAAATCTATGCCGAGTTCAACGGCCGCAATCATCACGAGCTGGCGAAAAAATACGGTTTGGCAGTGCAGCAGATTTATAAAATCGTCAAAGCAGGCAAACTGCAGTTTTTGGCACAATCCCAACAGGCATTGTTTGATGACGACAGCGACAATCGGCGATAACAAACGCAATGCGGTCAGGTTCGGTTCTGACCGCTTTTTTTGCGCGTTACAATCATCGGAAAGGGGTTTGCTTGGGTTTGGGGCAAACCGCGCTTAAAACGCAAATTGGCGCCGATTTGAAAAAAGCAGCTTTCAGGCTGCTTTTTTTAATGCGTGTTAAAAGTTTTTCAGGCAGCCCGAAACCATAATTGCCCTGTCTTAAACCAACAGGGCGTTTTTATGCGTCATGAAATCTTTCGCGCCGGCACACGAACCGACAATAACGGGAACACCATTACGATTTCGCCCGATGATGTCGCCGTGATTGCCGCGCACTACAACAAAAGCAAACACGAAGCCCCGATTGTGGTCGGACACCCGAAAACCGATTCACCTGCATTCGGCTGGGTGGAGAAGCTGACCGCCGAGAACGGTGTGTTGTACGCGCAATTTGCCGAAGTGGACGATGACTTTGCCGATTGGGTCCGCAAAGGCCGCTACAAAAAAGTGTCTGCCAGTTTCTATCCGCCCAAACATCCGAATAATCCCGAACCGACCGGCTTTTATTTGCGGCACGTCGGCTTTTTGGGGGCACATCCGCCGGCCGTGAAAGGCTTGGCTGCCATTCATTTTGCCGATGATGAAGACGGCATTGTGTCGTTTGGCGAAAGTGAATGGCTGTTGGCGCGTGTGTTGCGCGGTTTGCGCGAGTGGATTATCGGCAAAGACGGTATTGAAACCGCCGACCGGATTATCCCCGATTGGCAAATTGATGATTTAAAGCGTGTAGAGGAAATACAGCCTTTACCGTTGGCGCAATTTGCCGAATCCGATTTATCAACCCTACCCGATAAGGAAAATGAAAACATGGCAACCGAACAAGCATTAGCCGCCGAAAAAGCGGCACGTGAAAAAGCCGAAGCCCAAGCGCAACAAGCCAAAGCCGAGCTTGCCAAATTGCAAGCCGAACAAGAACAGGCTTTGCGCGATGCCGACCACGATAAAAATGTGGATTTTGCCGAAGGTTTGGTGCGTGCAGGCAGCCTGAAACCGGCCGACAAAGATTTGATTGTGCAAGTGTTGGATTTTGCCGAACACCCCGAACACACAACAGCAGATTTTGGCGAAGGCAAATCACTGGCAGATGCGCTGAAAGCGTTTTTGAGAAACGGCGCAACGATTTTGCCAACGGGCGAAACAGCGACAGCCGGCCGCGCCGGCAAACAATCCGATGTTTCAGGCAGCCTGAATTTTGCCGAATTTGCCGACCCTGACGCACAAAGCCATCACGAACGCGCTTTGGCTTTGTCGGCAAAAGAAAACATCAGCTACGAAGAAGCGGCCCGCCGCACGGTTTAATCATTTTTTAAAAAGGAAACAACATGAGTGCAGCTCACTTACGCAAATTGCGCGGTCAGATTGACCCCGTTTTGACGCAGATTGCCGTTGGCTACAAACAAGGCGGATTGATTGGCGAAAAAATCATGCCTGTGGTTTGGGCTGACCGCGAAGGTATCCAAGTACCTAAATTCGGCAAAGGCTCGTTTGTGGAATACAGCACGGAACGCGCTGTCGGCGCAGCGTCCAACATCATCACTTTGGACGCACCCGCTTATTTGCCCGTTGTATTGGAAGAACACGATTTGGCTGCGCCTGCGGACTACCGCGAACAAGCCGAAAGTCTGTTTGACGGGCAAGCCAAAGCCACGCGCCGCGCCACATCGGGCGTGCAGTTGCGCCAAGAGATTGAAACGGCAACGCTGCTGCAAAGCAAAGATGCTTATGAAAGCGGCCATTACAGGGATTTGTCGGCAGCAACCAAGTGGAGCGAGGATACCGCCGACCCTGTGAAAGACATTGCCGATGCCAAAGAAGTGGTGCGCGCTGCCTGCGGTGTGAAACCGAATGTGTTGGTATTGGGCGCAACGGTGGCGCACAAGTTGGCGTATCACCCGGCATTGCAAGCCGTTTTGGGCAGCAATGAGCGTAAGCTGATTACGCCCGAACTGATGAAAATTATCTTTGAAGTGGATGAAGTCATCATCGGCGAAGCCGTGTCCGTACCTGCGCCAAACAAGCAGACTAAAGATGTGTGGGGTAATTTCGCTGCGCTGATTGTGCGCCCGAAAGTACACACATCAGGCAATGACGAGGGCGAGCCGGCATTCGGTTACACCTTCCGCCGCAAGGGTATGCCTGTGGTAGACCGCTACACCGAACACGGCGGCAAGGTGGAATATGCACGTTATACCGACATCCGCAAGGTTGCGGCAGTGGGCGGTGCGTGCGGTTTCTTGTTTGACAAAGCAATTTGATTATTTTCAGGCTGCCTGAAATACGGCAGCCAAAGAAAGGGAAAAAAATGACTCCGACTAAAAAAGTAGTGCTGGTAACCACCGTAACCGCGACCGCCCCGATTATTGCCAATCGCTTTATCGGTTTTGACGGCAAACAAGCCAAAGCCAACGCTCCTGTATTTGGGGTAACGCCGCGCGAAGCAGACGAAGGCGGCAGCGTGGGCGTGGAATGCGCGGGTATTGTGCTGGTGGAAAGCGGCGGCGCGATTGCAGTCGGCGCGAAAGTGGCATCGGACGCGCAAGGTTGTGCGGTGGCCGGTGATACCAATACCGCAGGGACAGCCGTTACCGCAGCAAGCGTGGCGGGCGATTTAATTGCAGTATTACTCAAAGGTTAAGACCATGACTAAAACTTACCAAGCCAATACCCCTTTGATTTTGAAGGACGCGGCAGGCAAAAGCTACCGCGTAGAGCGTGGCGATACGGTTGCGTTAAGCGATGAGCAATATGCTGATGTCGCCGCCCACGTTACCTTGCTGGATACGCAGCCTGAAAGCGCAAATGCGCCGACACCGTCGCATTTGGCAGAGGAGCAGCCTGAAACACCGGATGCTACGCCGGCGCAGCCTGAAACGCCAAAACCCAAAACCAAAGGCAAATAAACCATGTACATCAACGCCGGTGATTTAGCCCAAGCGATGAGCAAAGCCGAATTGGTGCAACTGACCAATGACGAGCCACGCGCCACCGAGCCGAATAATGAAGTGGTTCAGGCTGCCATTCGCTATGCGTGCGATTTGGTGGACGGCTATTTGCGCGGGCGTTATCCCTTGCCTTTGCAGAATGTGCCGACCGTGTTGCCACCTTTGTGCATCAATATTGCGCGACACTTTTTGCATTCGCGCCGTATCAATCGGGCGGATTTCCCCAAAGTTTTGGAAACGGGCTACACCGCCACGCTCAAAACTTTGGAAATGATACGCGACGGCAAAATCCACATCGGCGTTGATGTGCCCGACAAAACACCGCAACCAGAGTGTGGCGCATACCACGTACGTGCCGGGCAAAAACAGGATTGGAGCGGTTACTAGCCCCCATCAGCCCTAAGGGCGGCTTCTTCCCACGCAAGCAGGGCAAGCAAAAGCGCAGAAAGGATTTTATGAGTGCGACACGCCCGATTATTGATGCGGTGCAAGCGCATTTGCAGGCAGCCTTGCCGCGGGTGCAGGTGGAGGTGTTCCCCGAACGCCCCGATGAATATCAGTTTATCCACCCGACCGGCGCGGTGTTGGTCGGCTATCAGTCCGGCAAATTCACGCCAATCGAAGGCTTGGGAACGGTTGCCCAACAGCGCGATTTAACTCTGCATTTGACGGTTATCGGTGCACATCTGCACGGCGATGACGGTGCATTAGCCATTTTGGACGAAGTGCGTTTGGCAATAATGGGCTTTAAACCGCCCGACTGTTTGCCGTGCCACTTGTTGCAGGAACGCTTTTTAAGCGAAGACGCAGGGGCGTGGCAGTATGAATTGACGGTGCAAACCAGCACACAACAGGTTCAAGTTTGCCGGCCTGAAAACCTACCCACCTTAACGCAAGTGCGACCGCGCCATATTGCCGACCCGCCTGCCCCCGATTTAAACCCCAAAACGCCATAGGAGAACAAACATGGCAGCAGCATTTCATCACGGTAGTGAAACGATTCGTGTAGACGGTGGCAGCAGCCCGGTTTACACGGTGGACGGCGCGATTACCGCCATCATCGGCACAGCACCAACGGGCGCAGTCAATGAATTGACTTTGTGCCAAAGCAAAAAAGATTTCGCCCGATTCGGCACGCTTACAGGCAAGGGCTTTACCCTGCCTGATGCGGCAAATATTTTCACACGTTATCAATCAGGCATCGCCTATGTTGTGAACGTATGCGACCCAAGTAAACACAAATCCGGCGTCAGCGGCGAAGCCTTGACGGTAGACCCCGACACCCTGATTGCCTACACCGCCCATCCTGCCCTGCAAGATGATGTAGTGATTAACGATAACGGCGCACCCTTACAACAAGGCAGGGATTACACGATTGTGGACGCGATTACAGGCGAAATCCGGTTTAAAACCAAACCGACCGCACCGACTGCCGATTACAGCTACACCGACCCAAGCAAAGTAACCGAAGCGGACATCATCGGCGCGTATGTGGGCAGCACAGGCAAGCGTACAGGCATGGAATTGGTAACCGAAGGCTTTAACCGTTTTGGTGCGGACGCGAAAATCGTGATTGCGCCTGAATTTGACCAAACCGCCACTTGCGCGGCTGCCTTAACCATTTTGGCGGAAAAGTTGAATGCGATTGCCTACATTGATGCACCCAAAGGTACGAATTTGAGCCAAGCCCTGACGGGGCGCGGCAATTTGGGCGGCATCAATTTCAATACGTCCAGCGACCGCGCCCAGTTGTTCTTTCCGCACGTGATTGGCTTGTTGGGCATTGAGAGCCTAGCCACACATGCGGCAGGTTTGCGCATGAAAACGGATGTAGAAAACGGCTATTGGTTCAGTATCTCCAACCGCGAATTGCAAGGCGTAACAGGCTTGGAAGTCGGTTTGACCGCCCGCGTAGACGACCCGCAATCCGAAACCAACCGCTTAAACGAAAAAGGCATCACGACCGTATTCAATTCCTACGGCACGGGTTATCGCTTATGGGGCAACCGCTTGGCGTGTTTCCCGACCGTGTCGCATATTAAAAATTTTGAAACCGCGCAACGCACGGGCGATGTGATTGACGAGAGTTTGCGCCGTTTTGATTTGCAATACATGGATTTGCCGATTGACCAAGCTCTGCTGGACTGTTTACTGGAAGGCTACCGCACTTATTTTGGCACGCTTAAATCCATAGTCGGTTTCAGCGTGGAATTAGACCACGATTATGATTTGGCGGACGCATTCAGCAAGGGGCAAGTGCCGATTGTGTATGAATACACACCCAAACTGCCGATGGAACGCGCCACCAATACCAGCGTGATGACACGCAAATACTTGGCTAATTTAGTCAGCAGCAGCTAACAGGCAGCCTGAAAGAAAGAGATGTGAAATATGAGCGAATTAAACGCAATCTACAACGCCAACGTCTATATTGACGGCGTAAACCTGCTCGGGCAAGCAGCCGAGTTTAAAATGCCCGAAATGGAAATCAGCATGGACGAACACAAAGGCTTGGGTATGGTCGGCACCATCAAATTACCCGGCGGCGTGGAAGCCCTTGAAGGCGAGATTACTTGGAACAGCATTTACCCGAATGTGGTTGCCAAGTCGTTCAACCCGTTCAAAGCGGCACAACTGATGGTGCGCGGCAACCTGCAAACCTTTAACGCGCAAGGTCTGAAAACCGAAGTGCCTGTGGTGATTACCGTATCGGCGATGTTCAGCAAAAACGCAGTCGGTACATTCAAGCCGAAAGAAAAGAGCGAACACCCGACCACCTTTCAAACCGGCGAATGCCGTGTGGTCATTGACGGGCGCGAATACCTGTATTACAACGCCTTTACCAATACCTACCGCGTCAATGGTTCGGACGTATTGGGTCAATACCGCCGCAATATCGGTGCATAGTTTCAGGCAGCCTGAAACCACAAACCGGTTATTAAGGAAAGCTTAATAACCGGTTTTTTTAATGCGCGTTAAAAGCGTTTCAGGCTGCCTGAAATTAAACTGCAATCTCCTGACAAACTGCATTTTCTTTTTTTATTCCATTTTTTAAAAAGGTAAACAAAATGAACCAAGCACAACAAATCAAACAAGAAATCAACGGCGAAATGACGGTATCGCTGAAATACCCTGTGCGTTTGGCAACAGGTCAAATGCTGGACAAAGTAACGGTGCGCCGTCCGCGTGTGGGCGATTTGCGTGCGGTGATGCACATTGCCAATGAAGCCGAACAGGGCTTGGCATTGGTGTCGCGCATGACGGGCTTAGTCCCCGAAGATTTGGATATGCTGGATTTGAAAGATTTGGAGGCGGTTCAAGCCACCTTTCGCAGCGAAGACGAAGCACACGAAGCACAAAACGCCCCAGCAACTGAATAAAGAACTGCTGGCAGCCTGCGCGGATATGGCATGGTGGTTTGGGTGGAGTGTGAACGACATTTACGAATTGCCCTTAGACGAATTTGCCGACTGGCTGGATGAAGCCAATCGGCAAATTAAGGCGAAATATCAAAAGGTTTAGCGCATTGAATTAATGAGTTTTTGCATTCGTTTTCGTTTTGTATGGCTGCGGTATTCAATCCAACATACGGAAACGACCGCTCATCCCAACGTTATTGCCGCCAATATGCCATAAATGATTAAACCGCCTGCCGCCAAACCGGCCATGCCCCGTCCTTAATCCAAGTTAAGCATTTGAAAAATTAAGGCATTATTTACCTTTTAAGCACCAAATCCCCATAAAAATACCGTGCAGAATACCGGCCATAAGTGCCAACAAAGCCAGCGCACCAAACACAAAAGCCAATACACCAATAAAAGCCATTTTATTTTTCTCCCATCAAATATTACAGCTATTTTAACAGGATAAATCATGGCAGCGGAATTATCAATAGCCATTAAAATCGGCGCAACCATAGGTGGCGCAATCGGTGCTATCCGCTCGATTTTATCCGGAACAAACCATTTAGGCGCAAGCATTACATTGGTGCAACGCCAATATGATGTGTTGGGTCGTGCTATTGGTCAAGCCACGCAATCAGGCAGCCAAAATTTGGCGCGACTACAACGGCAGCATGAACAGCTTGGACGTTCTGTTCAGTCGTTAAGTCGCATTCAAAATTGGCGCAATCACAGTCAGATGAGACTGGAAAACGCCCGCAATGCGCGTGAACAAATGAAATCAGAAGCTCTAGGCACATTTGCAAGTGTGGGTGCGGTGCTTGTCCCCATCAAAGCTGCGATGGACTTTGAAAGCAGCATGGCGGATGTGCGCAAAGTCGTGGACTTTGATACGCCGCAGCAATTCAAAGAAATGGAACAGCAACTGCTTTCCATGACGCATAAAATCCCGATGTCTGCCAATGAGCTTGCCAAAATTGCGGCAAGTGGCGGACAGCTGGGCATTGCCCGACAAGACATCGCAGGCTTTACCGAAACCGTCGCCAAGATGTCGGTGGCCTTTGATATGTCGGCAGAACAGGCCGGCGACAGCATGGCGAAATTGGCAAACGTTTATCAAATCCCGATTGCCCGAATCGGGCGTTTGGGCGATGCGATTAACCATTTGTCCAACAACAGCCCTGCCAAAGCCGGCGACATTGTCAATGCTTTGGGTCGTGTCGGCGGTGTGGCCAAACAGTTCGGTTTGAGCGAATTGCAAACGGCTTCACTTGCCAATGCCTTTATTTCATTGGGCAAAACGCCCGAAGTGGCCGGCACGGCGATAAACGGTATGCTGACCAAGCTGATGAGCGCCGACAAACAGGGCAACAAATTCCAAGCCACGCTCACAGCAATGGGGATTTCGGCGCAAGAACTCAAACGCGACATCGCCCAAAACGGCGAACAGGCTTTGCTGGACTTTTTGGCCAAAATCAACCAACTGCCCAAAGACGGGCAAATGGGTGCGTTGGTGGATTTGTTCGGTTTGGAATATGCCGATGATGTGGCGGTGCTGGCAGGCAGTTTAGACACCTACCAAAAATCCATTGATGCTTTAAAAAACACAGGCCAAGACGGCAAACCTGCATTTGCAGGCAGCATGGAAAAGGAATTTGCCGCACGCAGTGCCACGACTGCCAACAGCTGGCAGTTGTTTAAAAACCAAATGGCGCATTTGGCAATCAGCATCGGCTCGGTCATGCTGCCGGCCATTAATGAGCTGTTGGGCAGCCTGAAACCATTGATGGAGCAGTTGATTCAATTTACCCAAGCACATCCGAGCTTAATCAAAAATATTTATTTGGCATTGGCAGGATTTGCGGCATTCAAAGCAGGTGGTTTGGCGGTGCGCTTTATGTTGAGCGGGCTGGGTAGTATTTTTTGGAAAACCGGTTCGGTTATGTCGGGCTTTTTTAGCTTGTGGGCGCGTTTTTCGGCGGCATTTCGTTTGTTCCAAATGGGTCGCGCCATCAGTGCATTGCGTATGTTCGGACTAACAGCGCGACAAGCCAAAGTATGGATTGCAGGTTTTACCCGTATCGGCTCATTGGTTTCAGGCAGCCTGAAACGGATGGGTGCGGCCTTTGCTTGGGCGGTTCGTTCAGGACGTGTACTCATCAGCTTTTTGCCGATGCTTGGTCAAGCCTTTAGGGCATTGGGGCGTTTTTTGCTGACGACCCCGATCGGTATGGCTTTGGGGTTGATGGCAACCGCCGCTTATCTGCTTTACACACGCTGGGAAGCGGTAGTAGGCGGGGCAAAATTGCTATGGCAGGATTTGGGGTATTTTTTCAGTCAGTTGTGGCTGAATATTCAGATGTTTTTCAGTAGCGGTTTGGGCAATATTGCGCTGACCATTTTAAATTGGTCGCCTGTGGGTTGGTTTTATCAAGTATTTGCGGCTGTGTTGAATTTCTTTGGTGTTGAATTACCTGACAGTTTGAGCGGCTTCATTCAAATGCTCATCGGCAAATTGAGTGCCTTAATTAGTGCGTGGTCGCCCATTGGGACCTTCCATTCGGCCTTTACCGCAGTATTGGGCTGGTTCGGCATCACGCTGCCTGCACAGTTTATAAATTTTGGCGGAATGCTGATTGACGGTTTGGTAAACGGCATTAAGGCGAAAATCGGAGAGGCTGTGCAAACCATACAGAACTTGGGCGCACGGATTAAAGGTGCGTTCACGGGTGCGATGCAAATCCATTCTCCCAGTCGGGTATTCCATGCCTACGGTGGAGACATTACCGATGGTTTGGCAATCGGTGTAAACCAAGGCGCGAACAAGCCCGTCGGTAAAATCAGCCAACTTGCAGCCAGCCTGAAAACGGGCTTTGAAGCGGGTTTGAGCGGAGCTAAAAGCCGTTTTACCCAACGCATGGGTGATTTTCGCAGCGATGTGTCCGCCCGCTTGTCTGCCAATGCAGACACATTGAGCCAAGCACGAGCCGGCCACGCAACGCAAGCAGCAATGGGCGCAAACGGTGCAATCACCATTCATTTCAACCCAACCATTAACGCACAAAGCGGCGATGTCGGACAAATTGAAACGGCTTTGCAAATCGGTTTGCGCGAATTTGAAACGCTGTTTCACAGAATGCTGGCAGAGCAACAACGGAGGGCCTATTGATGTTTGCACAACTGGGCAATGTGAAATTTGAATTACTGAACAGTTTTACCCACTTGGAAGAAACACACACCGCCACATTTGCCAAGCACGATGTACTCAAAGGCAGACCGCGTTTGCAAGCCATGGGCAATGATTTGACCGAGCTGCGTTTGGGCATGAAACTGCATTGGCAACTGGGCGATGTGGACGCGGCGTACAAGGGCTTGATTGCGGTCAAAGAAGCGCAACAGGCGGTGAGTTTGGTGTACGGTTCGGGGCGGTTTGCCGGCTGGTTTGTCATCAAGCGTTTGAGCGTCCGCACCACGCAAACGGACGGCAAGGGCAGAACCGCCGCGCGTGAATTGGACGCGGAATTAACCGAATTTGTCGGTGACCCGAACAACCCTTTGCCCACGCCGGCGATGGTTGCAGGCAGCCGAAACCCATTATTGGCGATGCTGCCTGAAAGCATACAAAGCCAAGTTTCCCCACTTGTAGAAGACGTGCAAAAAGCCGTGAGAATCTATCGCACGGCGGAAAAGGAAATCGGCGAAATGCAAAGATGGGTGCAGGCTGCCAAAGAGTTGAAAAGCGATCCTGTGGGCGCGTTGCAGATTGTCGGCGATGCGGTCGGCGTGGCACTCGGCGCGTCGGATAAATTGAACGGGCTGCCTGAAATCATGCAGACTTTGGGCGGTTTGGCAGCGGTTGCCGAATTGGCTGCCCAATCCGAACAAGCCGCGCACCGGCTGGGCGATGCGATAGACGAACTGCGTGCAGGATATGAGAGCGGACAAGTGGGCGATTGGCTCAATTCAGGTGCAAATGCGGCGGACGCGGCAGCAGAAAGCATGAGCAACGGCGCAACCGCCGTGCAAACTTTAACGGCATTCACCGCCACGCGAAAGGATAGCTGATGAACGGCGTTTTGATTTACACCACGCGAGACGGCGAGCGTTGGGACACGATTTCGCACAAGCACTACGGCACGGCTTTTGAGATTGACCGCTTGATTGCCGCCAATCCGCATCTGCCGCTTGCCGAGCAGTTTGCCAGCGGTTTGACCGTGTTTGTACCTGTGATTGAGGCCAAACCGCAAAATCATCAGGAGTTATTGCCGCCATGGATGCGACAAAATTAACCGCCGCCTGCGGCGCATTATTCTCCCTCCCCTGTTTACGGGGGAGGGTTGGGGTGGGAGCTGCCTTATGATAAATATGTTTTCCCCACAGGAACTTCCTTCGGTCGCAGGCAGCCTGAACCCGACTTCGCACCCCGTAACGCGCCCTGATTTTGTGCTGACTTACGAGCAAAAAGACATCACGGCAGACATTGCGTCCTATTTGTTGTCGTGGACTTACACCGATTATTTGGGCGGGCAGTCCGATGAATTGCAGGTGGCATTTGAAGATGCGGACGGTCGTTGGCTGCGGTCGTGGTTTCCCGAACAGGGCGACAAATTGAGCCTTTGCGCCGGCGACCGGTTTACCGGTTTGATTAACTGGGGCAGCTTTGAAATTGCCGAGATTGAGTGGGAGCGCAATCACAACGGCGGCGATACGGTCAGCCTGAAAGCGTTAAGCACGGGCATTACCAAAGCCAACCGTACTTTGCAAGCCAAACCTTTTGAAAACATGAGTCTTGCCGATATTGTCAAAGTGATTGCCGCACGGCTGAAATTAAGCGTTTCAGGCAGCATTGCCCCGATTAAAATCCGGCGCATCACGCAATATCAGGAACGCGATGTAGAATTTTTGGCACGCTTGGCCAAGCAATACGGACATACATTTAAGATTGCCGGCGACCAATTGGTATTTACGCAAAACAGCGAATTGGCGAAACAAGAAGCCGTGTTAATCATGCAGCCTGAAAACCTGTTGCGCGTGCGTTTGCGCGATTTGGTCAAAGGCGTGCCCGATAAAGCGGTGGTTACGGGCTATGACCCCAAGCAAAAAAAGCCGATTACCGCCACACGCCAAACCCGGCCGTTGCGGGCGAATGCCAAACGCAAAACATCAGCCGACACCTTGAAAATCACACCCAACAAAGGCGAAAGCCAAGACGAAATCAATGCGCGTGCCGATGCGGCTTTGGCGGACGCGCAGGAAGAGCGTTGTGCCGGTTCGATTACCGTGTTTGGCAATGCCTTACTGGTAGCCGGGCAAGTCATTGAATTGCAGCAAATCGGCAAATTCAGCGGCCGTTATCTGATTAAACAGGCACGGCACGATATGAGCCGTTCGCGCGGGTACACCACCGAAATTGAAATCAAAATGATTGAATACCTTGCCCAAGAAACGGAGCAGCAAAATGTTCAGGCAGCCTGAAACCCACAATTTTACCGCCACCCTGCAATTTGGCACGGTATCCGATATTGACGACAAAAAACACGCGGTGCGCGTGGTGTTGCCTGCGCTGGAAAATCTGCAATCGGATTGGCTGCCTGTGATAACTTTGGGAGCGGGCGGCAATCAGTTTTACTGTTTGCCTGATGTCGGTGCATTGGCGGTTTGCCTGTTGGACGCCCGCGGTGAAAGCGGTGTGTGTTTGGGCGCGATTTACAATGATGCCGACCCCGTACCGGCAACCAGCCATGATTTGCACGTTTTGCAATACAGCAACGGCACGCGCATTCAGCACAACCGCAAGACAGGCGGTGTGCTGGTTAAAACCAATGGCGTGGTAACGATTGATGCGGACTGCGTGGTGCAAAAAACTTTAACCGTAAACGGTTTGCTGACTTACACGGCCGGTATGTCAGGTTCGGGCGGCGGCGCAAGCGCGGCAACCATTACAGGCAGCTTACACGCCACAGAAGACATTACCGCAGGCAATATTTCGTTACAAAACCATACCCATATGGAGCAAGGCGATGGTGCGCCAATCGGCTCCGTGCAATAAATCTCCCTTTGCAAAAAGCCCTAAAAGTTGCGATGTCGGCACTTTTGGGGCTTTTTTAATGCACGTTAAAAGCGTTTCAGGCTGCCTGAAACGATAATGGCTGCATGAATTACGACTCCCCCATTTCAAAACATTGGCAACTTGCCCCGCACGGACACGGTATCACGCAAGGTGCGGAGGATATTGATTTGTGCCTACACAACATCTTATCCACGCGCAAAGGCGCGGACGTGTTGCGATGCGACTTTGGCAGCAATCATTTTGATTATTTGGACACGCCCGAAGACGTTTTTGTCCCGAATGTGGTGCGCGAAGTGGTGTTGGCAATCCAAACTTGGGAAAAACGCGCCATTGTCGAGCGGGTGCAGTTTGAAGGCAATGCGCCGCATACCGCCATGATTGTAATGTGGCGCGTGGCAGATGATGTTTCAGGCAGCCTGTATCAAACGCAAATTTATTCGGAGAAATAACACATGAATATGAAAGATTTGCAACGCGAAAACGTCAAAATCGTAGACGATAACTCCGAACAAATTTTGGCTGAATTGATTGCCGATTATGAGCGGCGCACAGGCAAAACCCTGCAACCTGCCCATATTGAACGCTTGCTTATCAATACATTTGCCTACCGTGAAACGCTGACACGCCAACAAATCAACGAAGCCTACCGCCAGCAGCACGTCCGTTTTGCCACAGGTTTGATGCTGGATTTATGCGGCGATGACGTGAACACGCCAAGACTGGAAGCAAGCGCGGCGCGTTGCACTTTTCGTTTTACGGCAAGCGATTTTGCCGGCGAAGTCAATATCCCGACGGGGACACAAGTGGCAGTGGGCGATGTGGTTTTTAGCACGATTGAACACGGTCAATTAAGCGCAAGCCGTCCACAAATAGATTTGCAAGCCGAGTGTACCCAAACCGGCACACGCGGCAACGGTTGGGCGGTTGGGCAAATCAATACCGTTCAGACGGCATTAACAGGCGCAAACCGCATCGCCGCGCAAAACATCAGCATTCCCACAGGCGGCGTGGATACAGAATCCGATGATGCCTACCGCGGGCGCGTATTGCTTGCACCTGAAAGTTTCAGCGTGGCCGGCAGTGTGGGAGCGTATCAATATTGGGCGCGGGCGGTATCGCCGGCGATTTGCGATGTCCATGTTGCCCATGCCGGCGACAGCAAAGGCAATGCAATTGGCGGCACGGTGGCGGTAACCATTTTAACCAAAACGGGCTTGCCGTCTGACGAATTGATTGCCCAAGTCCGCAGCGAATTGTCGGGTGAAAAGAAACGCCCTTTGTGCGATAGCGTGATTGTGAACGCGCCCGAAACGGTGGATTACACGCTGAATGCGGAATTGGTACTGTTTACAGGTGCGAACTCGCCGGAAGTTCAAACCGCCGCCGAAACCGCATGGGCGAAATACGAAAACCAAAGACGTGAAAAACTCGGTGGCGACATTGTACCGTTGGATATTCAGAAAGTGCTGCAAGTGGACGGAGTTTACAACGTGAATTTAACCGAGCCGACTTTGCGTGTTATCCGGCCCAACCAATGGGCGAGATGCACATCCGTCCGCATCAGCATTAAGGCGGAGCAGCAAGATGGCTGAACTGACTTACGCACCAATCATTGAACGCGACCGCCGTTTTAAGGCTTTGGCAGATTTAGGTTGCCGTTATCGGAATATCGACGTATCGGTTTTGATGCCGCGTCTGGTGGAATTGGTTGCCTCCGAACATCTGAAACTGTTGGCAGAGAGCCGCAGCATTTTGGGAGAAGACAGCTATTGGCTGGCCGAAAGCGACAGCGCAAGGCGCAGGTTGATTAAAGGCGCATACGAACTGCACCGCTACAAAGGCACACCATGGGCTATACGCGAAATCGTGCGCCGTTTGGGTTTCGGCGAAGTGAAGATTATCGAAGGCATGGGCAACAAACGGCATGACGGCGAAATCAGCCGCAACGGCGATTATGCCTACGGTCATTCCGACCGATGGGCGCACTACCGTATCGTGATGAACGCGCCCATCAGCAACGAACAGGCGGCATTGCTGCGGCGCACGCTGGCGGCTTTCGCACCCGCACGCTGCGTATTGGCGGCATTGGATTACCGCGCCTCTTCCATACGGCACAACGGTCGGGCCTATCGGGACGGCCGTTTCAATCACGGCACCGCATAATTCAAACAAGGAAAGCGACTATGGCAAATTTACGCGAAACCCCGACTTGGGAAACGGGCATTTACCAATTGGAAACCTCCGACCCCGTGATGGGCGGAGAAAACGGCATCGACAACCGCGCGCCGCGCCAGCTGGCCAACCGCACATTGTGGCTTAAAACCGAACTGGCCAAAGCGGTCGAAAGTATAGGCCGTAACCAAACTCTGGCCGAGCAGCAGTTTGCTTTGAAAACCACCCAGCTGAGCGCAGGCAGCGGTTTAACGGGCGGCGGCGTGTTGCGCGACCATCTGACCCTGTCCTTAGGTACACCGTCCAAGATTAGCGCCACTTCGACCAACACGGCGGCGGGTAATACCCACAGCCATGAAATCGACAAAGCGAGCACTACGGTTGCCGGCATTGTCCAATTGGTGAACAACCTGACTGCGGGAGGAGCAAATAAAGCCTTGACCGCCGAACAAGGCAAGATTCTGGCCGAAAGCATCGCCACCGCCGTTTCGGGCAGTTTCCCGAATCGGGGAGCATTGGGCAACCGAGATTTGAACGATTTGAAGGCAGATGAAAACACGGGCGTGTGGTATCAATCCGCCAATACATCGGCCACCACGGCACGGCATTACCCCGTTACGAAAGCAGGAACGCTGTTGGTGCTGCCTGCCGCCTATAAGGGCCAGCAAATCTACATCCCGTTTGACGAACCCGTCGTTTACCACCGCAACACGGGGGCGCAGTCCGAAAATCACGCCTACCGCGCATGGCGGAAAATCGGCGACGACAAATTGGGCAACAGCGGTCCGCAAACCTTCAACGGAGATTTGACCATTGCACCTCCGCCGACACCTGCCAACCGTTGGCCTGCGGTATTTTTCCAAGTGGCGAACGGTGTTTGGCGTATGGAATTCAATCCGGATTCCAATAACGATACCGAAGGCAGCATCCGCTTTAATTTTGTTTTCCAGCAGCAAGGGAAGAAGGCTGTGTATCTCTCCCTGCCTGCGGTATCCGCCGCCGGTGAGAAGGTAGCGTATCAAAGATGGGTAGAAGAAAAAATCGGCCAATCCTTCACCGGCACGCTGTCGGGAACGGGTTGGACGAAATTGCCCAACGGTTTGATTTTGCAGTGGGGGCAGACGCCTTTGGTATTTGACGACCGCACCGCCGATATCACTTTCCCGATTGCCTTTCCCACTGCCTGTTTCGGCGTCCAATTAACCGAAGACGAGAAGCGCACACATTCGGCCAACGCATCGCACGTTGTCGCAAAAGAATTGAGCCGAACCAAATTCACCTTTTATCACAACAGCACTTTGGCGGTAAGCACCAGCTGTTGGTGGTTCGCTATCGGCAATTAAACAAAAAGGATTGAAATATGAGTTATTTATATAGTCCAGAAACAGGCGGCTTTTATCACACCGACCTTCATCGAGATATCCCGAGCGACGCCATTGCCATCACGGACGGGCAGCACAATGACTTTTTAGCCGCACTGGCCGAAGGCAAAGCCATTATTGTCGATGAGAAAGGGAAATTAACCGTTACCGACGGCCGCCCTTCTGGTTATCACGAATGGGACGGCAAGGCGTGGAGTATTTCTGCCCAAGCCCAAGCCAAGCAGCTGGCGGCAGCAAAGCAGGAGAAGCTGGCTGCACTGAACGCCGCCGCGCAAAACCATATCAATACGGTTTCGGGAGCCGACAGGCTGCCTGATTTCGAAGTGCGCACATGGACGCTGCAAGCATTGGAAGCACATGCATGGCATGAAGACCGCAACGCCCCGACACCCACACTGGATACGATCGCCGCATCGCGCGGCATTCCCGCCGAGTTATTGAAACAAAAAGCCTATGAAAAAGCCGTGAAGTTCGAACAACTCACTGCCGCCGTAGTAGGCTACCGGCAGGCGTTGCAAACCCGAATTGAACAGGCAGGCAGTCTGAAAGAAGTGCAGGCCGTTCAATTTGATTTCAGGCTGCCTGAAATCTTAAAAAGTACCGGCAAACAGGAGAATGAAAATGCGCGGTAAGGTGTATTTGGCTTTATACAAAGGCGACAAAAGCGGCAAAGGCATCAAGCCCACACTGTTCAGACTGCTCGACCGCATAGTCCGTCTGACTACACGCGGGCCGTACAGCCATTGCGAAATCGCAATCTGTCTCGGCCGTCCGATTCCCCTGAATGCCGTCGGTATGGAAATGATGCCCGACCCGAACGATGAAGCGGTGTACGAGTGCTATTCCGCCAGTCTCAGAGACGGCGGGGTACGTCAAAAAACCATGCCTTTGCCGGCAGAAAAGTGGGATTTAATTCTTATCGACACAAGCGGGATGCTGTACAAGAAAGTTTTGGCTGATTTTAAGCTGCTCAAAGGCAGAAAATACGATTGGTTCGGTGCTTTGGGCGTATTGTTTAAAAACCGACACGATGAGAGCAAATGGTTTTGCTCCGAATTTTGCGCCCGAATCATCGGATTTCAAGAATCGTGGAGATACAGCCCCAATGATTTGGCCGATATTGTCTCCAGAGAAAGCGACCACCGACGTGTTATGGAAAAAGAGTAAAGAACGTAGTGAAATCCCAATGAGAAACCACCCTGCCCAAACTTGGCAACCAAACCACAAAAAAAGATACTTAATCATTTTTGTGGTTTTGTTTTTGCAACTTTGTTGCACGGAGTGAAACAAATTGAGATAGTATTTATTTCATAAAAAGTTGGTATTTTTCACGCGTGGCTTCACGATACAAAAAAAACCACGGTAATTACCGTGGTTTTTCTGTTGATGGCATCTATTGCCTAATGCAGCCCGCCATAGCCCCCTGTATTGTTTCAAACAAACCGAAAAACTTTATTTGGCCGCCCTATGCGTTACAAACGCGCCGCGCTGTATGGTTTCCAATGCCGCATCAATGATTTTTTCCGCCGTACCCTTTATGCCGAATTCCTGCGGACGCTCCAGCCAGCGGTGCAGCAATCCGATAAAACTGCTTTTCAAATATACGGAAGTCAATTCCATATCGCTGTTTTCAGGCAGCCTGCCCTGTTCATAGCAAAGTTGCAGGGCGCGATTTACCCGTTCGTCACAAAAACGGTTGTAGCGGTTGACCAATGCATTGATGGTTTGGTTGGATTCGGTATGCTCGCATTTGTAATGCATGATTTCGCAAAACTTCCGTTGCGCCGCATCCGATTCCAAACGCAAAAACAAATCCAACATACTCTCGCGCAAATATTGCCACACATCGGGGGCTTTATTCAGTTTTTCTTCCTGAAAACGCTGCTGGAAAGCAGCGTAATGCCTTTCGCACAAAGCCTCAAACAAATCTTCCTTGTTTTTAAAATGCCAATACAAAGCACCACGGGTTACGCCGGCTTCTTCGGCAATTTGCTGCAAGGTCGCACGGGTTACTCCGTTGCGCCAAAATATTTCCAAAGCGGCATCAAGCAGTTGCTGATAGGTTTGCAGGGATTCTGCTTTTGTTTTTTTCATAGCGGCGGTTTCCGGTTCCGAACAGGTTTCAGGCAGCCTGTAAATCTCAGACTATCCGAAACACAATGTCGCCTCCCGATGTTCAGGCGGCATATTGTGATGACTGATAAGTTTTTTGTGTGAAAAAATGAAAAATCTTTAGCAACATTCATGCATGTATGTATAATAACACGTTTTCAAAGCTGCCTGAAATTTTAATTTTCAGGCAGCCTTAACGGTTTTGATACGGTATGCAAACGGCAAAAGCAGTTTGATATCGAATCTATTTAGGACAGCAAAACACACAATAGTTTCCAACACGTCGGCTACGCAACCGCCGAACGGCAATATGGCATTCATAATATTCATTCAATAGGAAAATCCCGATGAAACACTATACAAGACAAAAAACAGCCGTTTGGCTTATTGTTTCCTCACTGGCACTCGCCGCCTGCGGAAAAGAAGACGCGCAACAACAAGCAGGTCAAATGCCGCCCCCTCCTATGGTAAGCGTGATAACCGTGCAGCCTGAGAACGTGGTCTTGGAAAGCAATCTGCCGGGACGCTTGGAAGCCGTTCAAACCGCCAAGATTGTGCCGCAGGTGTCGGGTATCGTGAAGCGCCGTTTGTTTACGGAAGGCGGTTATGTCAAAGCCGGTCAGGCTCTGTACCAACTGGACGATGCATCCTATTCGGCGAATTTGGAAAGTGCCCGTGCAGCTTTGATGGCGGCGCAGGCAGCCTCTGCCAAAGCCGGAGCGGATTGGTCGCGTTACCGTCCTTTGGCCGAAGCCGATGCGGTCAGCAAGCAGGAATGGGATGCTGTGGTTGCGGCGAAACGTTCTGCCGAAGCGCAAGTCAAATCGGCGCAGGCAGCCGTCCGCGCGGCGCAAGTGAACATAAACCATGCTTATATCACCGCACCCATTTCAGGCGTTATCGGCCAATCCGCCGTAACAGAAGGTGCATTGGTGAACGCAGGGCAAACCCATATGGCAACCATACGCCAAACCGATACGCTCTATGTCAACATCCAACAATCTTCATCGGATTGGCTGAAGCTGCGCCGACAGCTTGCCGACGGTTCGCGTACGCAAAACAACAATATCGAAGTCGGAATCGAGTTGGAAGACGGCAGCGAATATCCGCACAAAGGACGTTTGCTGTTTGTAGATGCGGCAGTAGATGAAAGTACGGGACAAGTGAACGTCCGCGCCGCCGTACCCAATCCCGAAAATCTGTTGATGAGCGGCATGTACGTACGCGTCAAACTGCCGCTTGCCGGCGCACCCGATGCGTTTGTCGTACCGCAACGCGCCGTAACGCGCGGCAAAGCCGATACGGTATTGATTGTTAATCAAAATAACGGCATGGAACCCAGAATAGTGGAAATCACCGGTCAGAAAGGCAGCAATTGGGTGATTGGAAAAGGCCTTCAGGCAGGCGATAAAGTGATTGTGGACGGCATCATGATTGCAGGTATGATGGGTGCCAAACAAGTGCGTACCCAAGAGTGGCAAGACCCGAATATGCCTGCCGCACCCGTTCAGGCAGCCCATTCCAAAGCAGATACAGACATTCGGGCGGCTTCCCAAGCCGAAACCGATATTCAGGCAGCCTCAGCCGCCCAATAAGCATAATAAGAGGATATTCACATGGCTAAATTCTTTATCGACCGCCCGATTTTCGCCTGGGTGGTTGCCATCTTCATTATGCTGGCGGGCATTATCGGCATCAGCAAATTACCGATAGCCCAATATCCTTCTGTGGCCGCCCCCACCATCACGCTCACCGCCACCTACCCGGGCGCATCGGCGCAGGTGATGGAAGACAGCGTATTGGCCGTAATCGAACGCAATATGTACGGCGTGGACGGTTTGGACTACATGGAAACTTCCGCTACAAGCAACGGCATGGGTAGCGTGAAACTGACGTTCACTCCCGATACCGACGAAGATTTGGCACAAATGAACGTGCAAAACAAACTGTCGGAAGTCACCTCGCTGCTGCCTGCAACCGTACAACAATACGGCGTAAACGTTTCCAAAGCACGCTCCAACTTCCTGATGGTGGTGATGCTCACGTCCGATACCGTTTCCGTAGAAGAAATGTCCGACTATGCCACGCGCAACGTGATTCCCGAATTGCAGCAAATTAACGGTGTCGGCACGGTCAATCTGTTCGGTGCGCAACGTGCCATGCGTATTTGGGTGGACCCTGCCAAGCTGAAAAGTTATGAACTCTCGTTTGCAGACGTTACCGCCGCCATCCGTTCTCAAAATATGCAGATGGCAGTAGGCTCGCTGGGCGCGCAACCGACAGGCGGCAACCAGCAAATCACCGCCACCATCACGGCGCAAGGCCAGCTGCGAACCGCAGAAGAATTCGGCAATATTATGCTGCGAAGCACCACGGGCGGCGCGAATGTGTATCTGAAAGACGTTGCCGACATCGGATTGGGCAGCCAGAGCTACGGAACTTCGGCACGCCTGAACGGCAAGCCTACCGCAGGCATGGGTATTTCCCTGTCCAACAGCGGTAACGCCATGGCAACCGCATCCGCCGTTAAAGCCAAAATGGCCGAATTGGAAAAATTCTTTCCCCAAGGCGTAAACTGGGTTGCGCCTTACGACACCTCTACGTTTGTCAAACTGTCGATTCAAAAAGTGGTGTCCACCTTGTTTGAAGCGATATTGCTGGTGTTCCTGGTAATGTTCCTGTTTCTGCAAAACATCCGCTACACGCTGATTCCTACGATTGTCGTGCCGATTTCCCTGCTGGGTGCGTTTGCCGCCATCTCCTATATGGGTATGTCCATCAATGTCATGACCATGTTTGCCATGGTTTTGGTAATCGGCATTGTGGTGGACGATGCGATTGTAGTGGTGGAAAACGTGGAACGGATTATGGCGGAAGAAGGTTTGTCGCCCTACCATGCCACCGTTAAAGCGATGAAACAGATTTCTGGAGCCGTTATCGGTATCACCGCCGTATTGATTTCCGTGTTCGTTCCGCTGTCGATTATGAGCGGCGCAACCGGTAACATTTACCGCCAATTTGCTTTAACTATGGCCTTTGCCATCGGTTTTTCCGCCTTTTTGGCATTAACGCTGACACCCGCCTTATGCGCTACCCTGCTCAAACCGATTGCCAAAGGACACAACCAAACCAAAGGCGGTTTTTTCGGTTGGTTCAACCGCGTATTCAACAGCGGCACACGCACTTATTCGGGCTGGATTGCCCGCATTTTGCGCCGCGCGGGCACGATGTTTGCCGTGTATTTGGCATTGGCTGCCGGTGCATTCGTATTAATGATGCGCCTGCCTTCCGCCTTTTTGCCCAACGAAGACCAAGGTTTCGTCATGACCAGTATCCAACTGCCTTCCGGAGCCACTTTGGAGCGCACCGACAAAACCTTGGAAACCCTAACCGCCATCGCCGCCAACACGCCTGAAATCGAAAACCTGATTACCGTATCGGGCTTCAGTTTTTCAGGCAGCGGTCAAAACATGGCAATGGGTTTTGCCATGCTGAAAGACTGGTCCGAACGCAGCGGTTCAGGCAGCTCTGCCGAAGCAGTGGCAGGTAAAATAACCGGCGCCATGATGGGTACGGTACGCGATGGCTTTGCCATTGCCATCAATCCTCCGCCGATTATGGAGCTGGGCAACAGCTCGGGTTTCAGCTTCTACCTGCAAGACAGAAGCAGTGCGGGACACGATGTTTTATTGGCACGCCGTAACGAATTATTGGGCAAAATGCGTCAAAATCCGATGTTTAATCCGCAAAATGTCCGTACCAGCGGCTTGGAAGACGCACCGCAACTCAAAATCGAGATAGACCGTAACGCCGCCGCAGCACAAGGTATCAATTTGGCTTCCGTAAACAACGTACTAGGCGTAGCATTAGGTTCGTCCTATGTTAACGACTTCCCCAATCAAGGACGTTTGCAACGCGTTATCGTTCAAGCCAAGCCGCAAAGCCGTATGCAGCCTGAAGATATCCTGGCCATCACCGTACCGAATGCGCAAGGCAAACTGGTACCGCTATCCAACTTTGCCAAAATGTATTGGGAAAGCGGTGTCGAACAAAGCGTACGCTTTAACGGCTACCCTGCCATGCAGCTGACCGGCGCACCTGCTGCTGGCAAAACCACAGGGGAAGCGATGGCAGAAGTGCAACGCCTCGTTGACGAACTGGAAGGTAATTTTTCTTTGGAATGGGCCGGACAATCACGCGAAGAAGCCAAAGGCTCCGCCCAACAAATGATGTTGTACGGCTTGGCGGCATTGTCCGTGATTTTGGTATTGGCGGCATTATACGAAAGCTGGTCGATTCCTCTGGCAGTGGTTCTGGTTGTACCTTTGGGAATTTTAGGCGTAGGCTTGGGCGCATGGATGCGCGGCTACAGCAACGACATTTATTTCGGCATCGGCATGATTACCGTGATGGGCTTAAGCGCGAAAAACGCCATTTTGATTATTGAATTTGCCAAAGATTTGCAACAACAAGGCAAATCCGCAGCCGAAGCTGCTTTGCGTGCCGCCAAGTTGCGTTTCCGTCCGATTTTGATGACTTCGTTTGCCTTTATTCTCGGCGTTGTACCGATGTACATCGCATCGGGAGCATCTTCCGCCAGCCAACGCGCCATCGGTACCGCCGTATTTTGGGGCATGCTGGTCGGCACATTGCTGTCAGTATTTTTAGTTCCCGTGTTTTATATCGCCGTACGCAGTATTTTTAAAGACAAACGTCCCATTCAAAAAGAATTGGATCTATTTGACGACATGGAAAATCCCGTACTCTAAATTTCAGGCAGCCTATACACGCCACAGGCTGCCTGAAATCGTACAACAACTTCTACAGAGACACATCATGAATACAGCAAAACCCACCCTGACAGCCCTATGCATCAGCCTGTCACTGAGTGCCTGCAGTCTGGCACCGCGCTACCAACAACCCGATGTCGCCCTGCCCTCTTCTGCTTTCAAATACGATATGCAGGACACACAAACCGTTCAGGCAGCATCCGTAGGCTGGCAAGACTATTTCGCCGATCCGCGTTTGCACCGCCTGATCGAATTGGCACTGAAAAACAACACCGATATGCGTACCGCCAATCTCAATGTCGAACAAGTCCGCGCACAATACGCCATCAGCCGCTCCGCACGACTGCCGAACATTTCCGCCAACGGACAGGCAAAACGCGGACAATCTTCAGGCAGCGACACCATAGGCGAAAGTTACAGCGTAGGCTTAGGCGTTACCTCTTTCGAACTCGATTTATGGGGCAGAGTACGCAACACCAGCATCGCCGCACTGCAACGTTATTTCTCTACCGCGGCAGGGCGAGACAGCACGCAATTAAGCTTGATTGCCGCCGTAGCCAAAGCCCATTTCAATGAAATTGCCGCTACCGAAAGTATGCAGTTGAGCAAACGCGTACTCGACACCCGCATGGAAACCTACCGTTTATCCAAGCTGCGCCATGAAGCAGGCGTCATTTCCGCATTGGCGCTCAATCAGCAAGAAGCACTGATTGCAAATGCAAAAAGCAGCTATGCCGCCGCCGTGAAAAACCGCGAATTGGCACGCAACAGCCTGCAACTGCTCATCAGCCAAGCCCTGCCCGAAGACCTGCCCCCGGCATTACCGCTGTCGCAGCAATACACCATCCGCAACCTGCCTGCAGGCCTGCCTTCGGAAGTATTGCTCAACCGCCCCGACATCCGCGCCGCAGAACACGATTTGCGCCAGCAAAACGCCAATATCGGTGCGGCACGCGCCCAATTTTTTCCCACTATCAGCTTAACCGGCAGCATCGGACACGCCCATACCCAATTGAGCAAACTGTTTGACGCCGGAACAAAAAACTGGGGCGTAGGCGGCGGCATCCACCTGCCCATTTTCGACTGGGGCAGCAACTGGGCAAACTTGAAAGCCACCAAAGTTGCACGCGACAAAGCCATCGTTGCCTATGAAGCCGCCGTAGAAAATGCCTTCAGAGACGTTTCCGATGCACTGGTCGCCCGCGCCGCTTTCAACAGCCAATTTGACGCAGACAAAGCACAATCCAAAGCCTATTCCGAAGTACTGCGCCTCACCCGCCTGCGCTACCGCCACGGCGTATCAGGCAGCTTGGAACTGCTCGATGCGGAGCGCAACAGCTACAACGCCAACGCCGCACTCATCGCGACAGAATTGAAACTGATGGAAAACCTGGCCGATTTATACAAAGCTTTGGGCGGAGGTTTGAAGCGTTACACACAAGACGATGTACAAGTACGCAAACAAATAGCCGAAATCCAAAAAACATCCGCAAGCAACGACAGTCCGTCTGTTGCCGAAGCCGTAAATGAGGAAAACACCCAAAATATCGAAAGCATAGAGCGAAACCCTGCCGCACAATAATGACTGTCATCAAAACAAAGGCTGCCTGAAGTTTTCAGGCAGCCTTTTTTACACACTATGTTTGATGTTTTCCGCTCCCGCCAACCAACAATTATTCTCCATATCACAAATGCGCACCATCTGCCATAAACAGTTTATTTTTTTAACATAATAACGGCCAAACAACGCTCAACAGCCACACCAACGGCGATAATTAAAACTAAAGGCTGCCTGAAAGCTTTTCAATCGGCCTTGATAGCACATTTCCAACTGATTCGCGTAACATTCAAAACAATCAAGCACAATGCAACTATTTCCCAGCCAAATAAAAAAATAGTACCGAACACAGCGCATCAGCTTAAGAGCGATATCATTCGCCAAAAACAAAAGGCTGCCTGAAAACTTTTCAGGCAGCCTAATCATTATAATCGCGCAATTTATTCCGTGTAATTCTGACGGCGCAATATGGCAGGCGTTTCAAAATCGTCAATCACAGATTGATTGGCAAAATCTTCCGCGACCAAATTGACGCGGCGCGTATTGCGCCCTGAAATCAAAAGCGTCTCCACACCGTTGCGTGATGCCGAATGCTCACGCGTGAAAGTATGGGGAACGCTGGAAACGGAACTGGGCTCTTTCAAGCCGGTTGCAATAATGGTGATGCGGATGGCATCTTCAGACATGGATACGTCTTCTGCGGTGCCGAATTTCAATTCCGCATCGGGTGCGGCATATTCATTTACCACAGCCATAATTTCTTCGTATTCATCCAATACAAAACAGTCGGGCGCAGTAGTGATGTTCACCAACACTCCGCGCGCACCGTTCAAACTGATGTCATCCAACAACGGACTGGATATGGCCTGCTCCACAGCAATACGCGCACGGTCCGAACCTTTGGCTTCTCCGATACCCATCATTGCCATACCGGTGATGGTCATCATATTCTTCACATCAGCAAAGTCCAGATTAATCAAACCGGGACAGGTAACGATTTCGGAAATACCCGCAACGGCATTACGCAATACATCGTTGGCCACGCGGAAGGCTTCTTTAACGGTTACGTTCTTACCCAATACACTCAAAAGCCTGTCGTTAGGAACGACAATCAGGGAATCAACTTGTTCTTTCAACAAATCAATCCCCTGCTGCGCTACTACGCCGCGCTTACCTTCATGTTTAAACGGACGGGTAACTACAGCAACCGTTAAAATGCCCAATTCTTTGGCAATCTCGGCCACTACAGGCGCCGCACCGGTACCGGTACCGCCGCCCATACCCGTAGTGATAAACAGCATATCCGAACCGCTAATCGCTTTGGAAATGGCTTCTTTATCTTCCAAAGCGGCATCACGCCCTATCTGAGGATTGGCTCCCGCACCCAGACCTCTGGTCAGGCTAGCTCCCAACTGCAATTTAATGGAAGCGGCATTATTTTCCAAAGACTGGGCATCGGTATTGGCACTGATATATTCCACACCGTGTATCGGATTTTCTATCATATTGTTGATAGCATTGCAGCCGCCGCCGCCGATACCGATTACTTTAATCACCGCATGACCGGCAGCGCTTTCTACAAAATCATAAACCGTATTATCCATGTATAAACTCCTGTCCTGATTACCGATACCAACGGCAAGGAAATACTTAAATCTCTATTTTTGCAAATCGTTAAAAAGTGGACCGTACCCAAGTCATAAATCTGCTGTACAAACTCTCTCCCGTACGCGGTTTAGGTTCAGGCAGCTGTAAATATTCGGCGCCGATAACATCCTTCAGGAGTGGAGCACGTTCTGCCCGTTCTTTGCTATATACGCCGGACACTAAATCATCATCTTCCATGTGTGAAGCAATGGAACGCGCTGCCACACCTGCAGTTTTGCCATGCTTGTTGGCACGCAGTTTCGCTGCATGCAATAACCCGATAACCGTGGCATAACGCGGATTGCGCAAACGTTCCGCCAAGGTACCGTTTTCTTGAGGCAAACCGATACGCGCAGGCAGCCCGAAGACTTCTTCCGCCAAATCCACCATGCCGCGCAACAATGATGCGCCGCCTGTAATCACGATACCTGAAGTCAAAACCTCTTCAGGAAAACCGGCACGGCGCAATTCGTTTTGCGTCAATTCCAAAATCTCTTCCACGCGCGGACCGATGACTTGCGCCAATACTCGGCGCGAAATCTGACGCGGGGTACGCTCTCCTACGCCCGGCACCTCTACCATTTCATCCAAACCGTCCAAATCCGCGAGTACGGCACCTTTGCTGATTTTAATATACTCGGCAGCACTGTAAGGCGTACGCAGCGCCTGCGCCAAATCGCGCGTAATCAAATCGCCTGCAATCGGAATTACGGCGGTATGCCGGATAGCACCGTTTAAATACACGGCAATATCGGTCGTACCGCCGCCGATATCAATCACGCACACACCCAAATCTTTTTCGTCTTCAGTCAAAACGGCATCGGCACTTACCAACGGCTGCAACAAAATTTCATCTACTTCCAAACCGCTGCGTCTAATGCATTTCTGAATATTCTGCAACGCCGTAACCGCACTGGTTACGATGTGAACGCGCGTATCCAAGCGGACACCGCTCATACCGATAGGTTGGCGCACACCGGGTTGGTTATCGATAATATATTCTTGAACCACCGTATGCAGTATTTGGTGGTCGGGCGGGATATTCACCGCCTTGGCCGTGTCTTTGGCACGGTCGATATCGACACGGCTGACTTCGCCGTCTTTAATTTTGACCACGCCTTGGGAATTCAAACTGCGGATGTGGTTTCCCGAAATACCCGTAACGACACTGTTGATTTTGCAGCCTGCCATGCGTTCCGCCTCGTCCATCGCCTGCCTGATGGATTGGGCGGTGGCATCAATATTGGTTACCATACCGGCTTTGAGACCGTGAGATTCGGTTTGACCCATACCTACAATATTGATTTCATCCTCAACCACTTCGCCAATCAGGGCAATGATTTTGGATGTCCCTACATCTAACGCACTTACATATAACTTATTTTCATTCATAAATTATCCCATCCAACTGCACATTTTCCGCCTGTCTCTCTCTGTGCGTGCCGCTGTCAAAGCGGACGGCAAACGCTTTCGGATAGCGCATATCCACATATTCTATATTTTCCGCATTGACAGCAAGTTCACGCGGCCAATATTCAACAAACCGCGCCAATCTGCCAGACACGTTTTCTGTTCCTAATTTCAACTCCACGCCGTTGTCCAATATCATGCCCCAGGACGCACGCGGTGTGTATTGTAAACGCAGAATCTTCAAACGCAAAGGCTTCAATTGTGAAGAAAATGCGCGGTATTGCTCCAGCATATTGCTTAATTCCCTGATGTCGCCGTCCAGCTCGAGCAATTGTCCTTGATAATTGGCCTGAAACACACTCCCGTCTTCACCTACCAAGCCTGCCTGAAAATCATCGCGCACCCACCGGGCGACAGGTTTGTATTCGGATACGGTAATTTGAACCGCCGAAGGGAAATCACGCCTCATCTCCACCTCGCGCACCCAAGGCATACCTTGGATTTCATGCTTTGCACGCACCATATCTATCCAAAACGAACTACCGCTCAAATATGGCACGATACGGGAAAACATCTCTTGTTTGTCCAAATAGCGGAAACTGCCTTCCGAGGGTGTGATATCGACAGACTTAACATGGAAATAAGAATGGTTCGACAACCAAATAAGCAGCATCCACAAGCATAAAAGCGCGGAAGCCAACACGCCTATCCAACCGAAAAACCGTTTGATTTCGCTGTTCGATTTATCCATGGCAGGCATTTTCCAAAATAGATACGCACAAATCGGCAAAATCCACCCCTTGTTGTGCAGCGGATTTCGGAATCAGACTGTGTGATGTCATACCGGGCAACGTATTGACTTCCAAGAGATAGATTTTTCCGTCTTTATCTTTCAGAAAATCCACACGACCCATCGTATCGCCGCCGCCGATAGCGGCAAAAGCCGATACGGCCAATTTGCCCATTTCCCGTTCTTCTTCGTCATTCAAATCGGAAGGGCAAAGATAAACTGTGTCGTCCCGGTTGTATTTCGCCTCGTAATCATAAAATTCGGTTTGCGGAATAATACGGATGGAAGGCAGCGGCTGCCTGCGGAAAACACCGCAAGTATATTCGCCGCCTGAAATAAAGCGTTCTGCCAAAATCTCCCCGTGCAATCCCGATTGGCGCAGCTCGCGGTAACGCTGCGACAATTCTCCCGTCTGCTTGATTTTATGTACGCCGACACTGCTGCCTTCAGCAGCAGGCTTCACAAACAACGGCAAACCCAATTGCTGCTCCACTGCGGCAAAATCGCTGTCGTCATGCAATACGGCAAATTCGGGCACGGGCAACCCCAATGCGCTCCACAACAGCTTGCAACGGTATTTGTCCATACCTAAAGCCGATGCCAAGACACCGCATCCCGTATAAGGAATACCGAGTGCTTCCAATGCGCCTTGAACCGTACCGTCTTCGCCGTATGTGCCGTGCAAAATATTGAAGGCTGCCTGAAACCCCTGTTTTTTCAATTCCGACAGCTCGGTTTCCGCCGGATCAAAGGCATGGGCATCAACTCCTTTGCTGCGCAATGCAGCCAAAACGGCATTACCGCTAATCAGAGAAATGTTCCGCTCAGATGAGAAACCGCCCATCAATACGGCAACCTTACCAAAATCCTGCATATGCTACTTCTTTCATAATCCGACTTTCAGGCAGCCTGAAAGCCTTTGACAGACCAATCTTTACACTTGTTTGCTCAAATCCACCAAAGCCTGCGCCACTTTATTGATGCTGCCTGCCCCCATAGTGAGTACGACATCTCCGTCCTGCAAAACAGGCAACAAAGTTTCAGGCAGCTTATTCACATCTTCGCAATAAATCGGCTCGCCTTTCCTGGCAACACGCAAAGCTCTTGCCAAAGCACGGCTGTCGGCGGCATCAATCGGTTCTTCGCCTGCGGCATACACTTCCGTCAATACCACACTGTCGGCTTGCGCCAAAACGTCAACAAAATCTTCAAACAAATCACGTGTGCGCGTATAGCGGTGCGGCTGGAACGCCAATACCAAGCGGTTATTCGGATAGGCACCGCGCGCGGCAGCCAAAGTGGCCTCCATCTCGGTCGGATGATGGCCGTAATCATCAATCACCAAAGCCTTACCACCCTGAGGCAGCACGATTTCGCCATAACTCTGAAACCTTCTGCCCACACCGCCAAAGCTGCTCAAGCCTGCCTGAACGGCGGATACCGATGCTTTGCATTCCAACGCCACACCGATACTGGCCAAAGCATTGGCAACGTTATGGCGGCCGGGTAAATTCAAACGCACTTCAAACGGCTCACCATGCAGATGATTCACCGTAAACACCATTTGCGCTCCATCGGTGCGGATATCGGTTGCATAAATATCTGCTTCCCGTTCGATGGAATAAGTAGAAAACGGTTTTTTGATTTTCGGCAAAATGGCGCGGACATGGGGGCTGTCGATACACAAAAACGCCTTGCCGTAAAACGGCATACGGTGGACAAAATCGATAAATGCCTGATGCAGACGCTCGGTACTGTGTCCGTAGGTATCCATATGGTCTTCATCGATATTGGTAATCACGCTGAAAATCGGAGACAGATAAAGAAAAGACGCATCGCTTTCATCCGCCTCGGCGACCAAATATTCTCCCTTACCCAGCTTGGCATTCGTACCCGCCGCCGTCAGCTTGCCGCCGATAACGAAAGTCGGGTCTAGCCCCGCCGCGCCCAAAATAGAGGCGGTCAGGCTGGTCGTCGTGGTTTTGCCGTGCGTGCCTGCAATCGCAATTCCTTCACGCAACCGCATCAACTCCGCCAACATCATGGCGCGCGGAATAACGGGAATATGCTTGGCCAAGGCTGCCTGAACTTCGGGATTGTCGTGTTTCACCGCAGTGGAAGTTACCACCACTTCCGCACCGTTGATATGTTCGGCGGTATGGCCCGGGAAAACACGGATACCCAAGCTCTCCAAATGGCGTGTAACCGCACTTTGCGCGGTATCGGAACCCGAAACTTTGAAACCCAAGTTGTGCAGCACTTCGGCAATTCCGCACATCCCCGAACCGCCGATACCGACAAAATGGATATTGTTAATTCTGTTTTTCATAAGAGACAGATACCTTACTAGAAGAATGCCATTTTAAATGGCTTTAGGCGATTGTGCTGTATTTTTACAGCACCCTGCCCCATCCAATCCGTATTGTTATAAACGATAAGTTTCACCGACCGTCCTGAGTCGGCATATACCGTCTTTCAGGCAGCCTGAAAACCTTCGCAAGGATTATTTCCAATAAAACAAACACACGATGGCCGACAAAGCCAACACAATCCCCAAAGCATTCACACGGCTGATTTTTTCTCTGAACAACACAACGCCCGTGAGCGTGCCCAAAACAATCACGCCCATATTCATACCTGCAAACACCAAAGCAGGGTTTTCCGGAAACGCACGATGCGCCTTGATATAAAACAGGATATTGGAAAAGTTCAGGCAGCCGAGCAACAGTCCGCCCCAAATATCCGAAACGCTCCAACGTGTTTTCTTCACCATCAGATACGCAAATATCACTACGGCCGCCACTACAAACATAACGAACAAATTGTTTGCCAACGCCGCTTTATTCGACAACTGCTTCATTAAAATATCAATAACGCCGTAACCGAAAAACACGCCCAACAACCACTTGGCCTGTTCGGAAAAGCTGCCTGAAGACTTGTCTTTAGATTTATACAGCAAACAAAACAAAGCGGAAAACGCCAGCAGCAACCCAATCACATTATTGGTTTTTGCTTCCTGTCCAAACAATGTAAACGCCGCCAAAATCGGCAAAAACAACGACAAACGCTGCGCCGCATCGGCTTTAACAATCCCCGCCTGCTGCGCCGCCCTACCCATAATCACAAATACGGTCGGCAACAATACACCCAATGCACCAAACAGCCACCAATCAGATGCCGCACTGCCCGACATCACAGCCCAATTCGGTTTTAAAAAAACAACAGTCAGCACAATCGCCGCAATATAGTTCACCGCCACAGCCTGAGCCAAGCGGATACCGCGCGAACGGGCCACTTTCAGCAACACCGAAACCAATACGCTGCACAGCATACTTATCAGCAAATAAACCATTTCATTCCTTTCGCAACAAATCGAGACAAACCATCAAACCGTTCAAGCAGCAACGGCTATCCCGAACCGCCACTTGCCCGACACCGCTTAAATAAGCATTTTATCGGCAATATACCCTTCGCCATCCTTCACCTATTGCCGGTTCCATTCAATTGCCGGTTCCATTCAAAAAAACAACAGCTTCACATATTGCAAAACATATGCAAACCGACAAAACAAGACGATGACACAGCAGTTCAAAACAAACCGTCATCCATAGGATTGATTTTCATATCCGGCAACGGACAACAGACAACTTCAGGGGAAAATCCTTTCACCCTACCGTGCGGCAAACAGCACAACCGAATCGTCTCCGAACCGACACTGCCCATAAGAAATACCAACCGCATCACGGCAAACCGTTTCAACCCAAAGGCTGCCTGAAAAGCCTTTCAGGCAGCCTAACATAGCCCACAGTCCGAAAACATCCGCTTTCGGGACACACCATCGGTTTTAGGTTTAGGCCTTATCCAAGCCGAATTCCTTATGCAAAACACGGGTAGCCAATTCCATGTATTTTTCATCAATCAATACAGATACTTTGATTTCGGAAGTAGAAATCATCTGAATATTGATGTTTTCGGCCGCCAGTGCGCGGAACATTTGCGAAGCCACGCCGACGTGCGAACGCATACCCAAACCTACGATAGACACTTTACACACCGCATCATCGCCACTGATTTCTGATGCGCCGATGGTATCTTTCAGGCTGCCAAGCAATTCCAAAGTCGGTTTGTAATCGCCGCGCGGCACGGTAAACGAAAAATCGGTCGTATCTTCGTTGCCCACGTTTTGAATAATCATGTCCACTTCAATATTGGCATCGGCAACCACGCCTAAAATCTGGCAGGCAATGCCCGGTTTGTCGGGTACGCCGCGCACATTGATACGGGCTTGGTTTTTATCAAAGGCAATGCCTGATACAACTGCTCTTTCCATATTTTGGTCTTCCTCAAAAGTAATTAATGTGCCTTCGCCGCCCTCTTGCAGGCTGCTCAATACGCGCAGGCGTACCTTATATTTTCCGGCGAACTCTACCGAGCGGATTTGCAACACTTTGCTGCCCAAACTCGCCAATTCCAACATTTCTTCAAACGTTACCGTATCCATACGCCGCGCTTCGGGCACGACACGCGGGTCGGTAGTGTAAACGCCGTCCACATCGGTATAAATCTGACACTCGTCCGCCTTCAAAGCGGCCGCCAAAGCCACAGCGGACGTGTCCGAACCGCCGCGCCCCAAGGTAGAAATATCGCCCTCAGCCGTAACTCCTTGGAATCCCGCCACAATCACCACTTTGCCTGCCTGCAAATCGGCACGCATTTTGGCATCGTCAATATGTTCGATACGTGCTTTGGTATGCGCGTTATCGGTTTGCAAAGCCACCTGCCAGCCGGTATAGCTTTTGGCCTCCACACCGATATTTTTCAATGCCATCGCCAGCAAACCGATGGTTACCTGCTCACCGGTTGCCAGCACAACGTCCATCTCGCGCGGGTCGGGAAACTCCTGCATTTCATGCGCCAATGCCACCAAACGGTTGGTTTCCCCGCTCATCGCAGAAACCACCACCACCACGTCATGCCCTGCCGCACGCGTACGTGCAATTCGGTTGGCAACATTTTTAATTCGGTCGGCAGAACCTACGGACGTACCGCCGTATTTTTGTACGATTAAAGCCATTTTCTATTCTCGGGTTGTCGGAAGATAAACGTTCAGGCAGCCTGAAACCATACGATAAAGCTTTCAGGCAGCCTGAAAATACTGTCAATATTCTGGATATCTGCTTCTTTTCAATCAAACAATCTATTCTCACACTTCAGTCAGGCAAAGCATGACGGCCGCAACACCGGCATCCATACGGCACGGCAGCTTTCAGGCAGCCGGAACAATCGGATTTACTCCGCATCCTCGCTGTCCACGCTGACGCTGTATTCCATACGGCTCGGCTGCGGGCGTTTGTCAGCCTGCTTTTTACCTACCGACAGAGCCTGCAGATAGTTTTCATCAATGTCGCCGCTGACATAACAGCCGCTGAAACAGGAATCGTCAAATCCTTCGATAGCAGGATTAAGTTTGCGGATAGTATTTTCCAATTCTTCCAAATTTTGGAATACACACATATCCGCATTGATTTCCTTAGCGATTTCACCGGCAGTCCGACCATTCGCAATCAATTCTTCGCGCGTAGGCATGTCAATACCGTACACATTCGGCCACCGCACTTCGGGCGCGGCAGAAGCAAAAAAGACTTTTTTCGCACCGGATTCACGCACCATATCGACAATTTCACGACTGGTTGTGCCGCGCACAATCGAATCATCTACCAGCAATACGTTTTTACCTGCAAATTCGCTCGGAATCGGATTCAGTTTTTGCCGTACCGATTTCTTGCGCGTTGCCTGCCCCGGCATAATAAACGTACGGCCGATATAGCGGTTTTTAATCAAACCTTCGCGGTAAGGCTTGCCCAAATGGCGTGCCAATTCCATTGCACTGGGGCGGCTGGTATCGGGTATCGGCATCACCACATCGATTTCATCGATATCGATTTGCTGTTTGACTTTTTCAGCCAGCGTAATGCCCATCTCTGCACGTGCCTGATACACAGATACGCCGTCAATCACCGAATCGGGGCGGGCAAAATAAACATATTCAAACAGACAAGGCAGCAAACGTGCATTGCCGGCACATCGGCGGCTGTGGAATGTACCGTCCAAACCGATAAACACCGCTTCGCCCGGTGCGATATCCCGCACCAATTCATATGCCAAGCCGCCGAACACCACGCTTTCAGATGCCACAGCATAAGAAACGTATCCGTTTTGCTCATGCCTACCCAACACCAGCGGACGGATACCGTTCGGGTCGCGAAACGCCACCAAACCATAGCCTGCAATCAAAGCAACCACGCCATACGCCCCGCGCACCCTGGACTGCAAAGATTGAACCGCGTTAAAAATATTGTCCACATTGAGATGGAAAGGGTCGCTGTTGCCGCTCACTTCCTTGCGCAACTCATGTGCAAATACGTTCAACAACACTTCCGAATCAGATTGCGTATTCACATGACGAAGATATTTTTTATAAACATCATCATACAGCTCGGACGTATTGGTCAGATTGCCGTTATGCGCCAACACGATGCCAAACGGCGAACTCACATAAAACGGCTGAGCCTCGGCAGAACTGCCCGCATTGCCTGCGGTGGGATAACGGACGTGTGCGATACCCGCATTACCGTGCAAATCACGCATATTGCGGGTTCTGAACACTTCCCGCACCATGCCTTTGCCTTTATGCATATGAAAACAGTTGCCTTGTGTGGTTACAATGCCTGCCGCATCCTGACCGCGGTGCTGCAACATTTGCAAACCGTCATACAGCAACTGATTAACAGGTTCATTGGCAACCAGACCTAATACGCCGCACATAATGGAATCACTCCGAAGGAAGAATAGATTTTGGAATCAGAACTTGTGTTTCCAACACATTGCCATTTTTGTCCGCCTGCTCCTGTTCGGAGTATTGCTCTTTTACGCTCTGCTGCCCATTGTCAGGCCGCAGTTCTTTTTCAGGCTGCCTGAAAGCGGTTTGTTCGGCGATAAATGATGGAAGATACTGTTTCGCAGCCAATACCAACTGCTCAAAAAAGGGAGCGGAAAGCGCATCACGCCACGCTTGTGTTTTCGGCAACTCGCTAAACGACAATAAAAACACGGCAATCGCCATAACCAATACACCTTTTATCGCGCCCAGCAACGCACCCAAAAAACGGTTCACCCCGCTCAGATGCGCAGTTTTCAACACCCCTTCCAATAAACGCGACAATAAAGCAAGCGTGATGCGGGCGACAACATAGACGCTCACAAAACCGCACACCACCGCCAAAGAACGGGGCTGCATCTGCGGCAGCAGACCGTCCGCCACACCTACCGCAAACACTCTCGCCACCAGCAGCGCAACAATCCAGCCGGTAAACGCCACAATTTCGCCCACCAGTCCGCGCATGGCCGAGAGTATCATGCTGGCGGCAATCACACCCAACGCCGCCCAATCGAATGCTGTGATTTCCATTAACGCCCTTCAATCACAAAAGCCGCTATACCGTGCGATTTAATCCGCGCAACCGCCTTAACCGCCTCTTCATGACTGGCAAACGCTTCGATGCGGACACGATGCAGCGTACCTTTGGCCGTTTGCAATTCATCAATATGCACTACATAACCCATTGCTTCCAACTGCTTGCGTATATTGCGGGCAGAGTCGGGATTACGGAATGCGCCTGCCTGAACCGACCTGCCTGAAGCCAATGCGGCCGGACGCTGCTTGACCGGAGCAACAGCGGTCTTAACTTCCTGCCTGCTTTCCTGTTTGATTTCTTTCTTAATTTCTTTTTTGACTTCTTTCTTAACGGTTTCAGATTTCTTAACGGTTTCAGATTGATTCTCCACCACCGTTTTCTCGGATACGGCAGATATTTCCTGCGCCAATTGGGTAGCCGCCTTCCCTTGCTTACGCTGACCGTTAATACGTTCGCGCTGTTCTTTGCGCTTCTTATCTGCCTCCATCAAAGCCAAACGCGCCGTCTCTTCGGCTGCCAAACGGTCTTTTTCAAGAGCTTGTTGCCCCTGCGTTTTACCGTCTGTCACATTGGATGTTTCCGCTGTTTCCGCCCCAGAGGTTTGAGCTACAACGCTTTCAGGCTGCCTGGCTGTCGGCTGTACCTGCCCAAGCGGCTGCTCGGGTTTCTCAGTATCGGAAACGGTCGCAACTTCGCTTTCCGTTGCGCTCTCTGTTGCAACAGAGGAAGCTGCTAAACCTGATGTCTCTGCAACCGCATCGGCAGTTGTAAAAGATGCCGCCGCTTCGCCTTCAGGTTCCGCTGCCATTTCTTCGGCAGTGAGCCCTTGATTGTCCTGTCCGCTTTCAGGCGGCGTTTGCTGCGGCGAAGGCGCCTGCTCTTCTGCCGCCTGAGATATTTGGGGCGTTAACGGAGCCTGCTTGGCACTGTTTATCACAAAATAAATGGCGGCAAACAACGACAAAATCACCGTTACGCCGACCAAACGGCGCCGGTTTCGGCGGCGCACGGCTTCATAACCGCGCTCGATTTCCTGTTGTTGTTCAGGACTTAAAGCTTGGCTGTTTATGCCGTTTTCACGGAAATTCTGCATCATCAATCCTTATTCATTCTTTTCAGGCAGCGTTTTGGCGCAGCGACATCACTTCGGCTACCGTATGAAACGAACCGAAAACGACTATTCTATCATTTTCCCCTGCTCTAGATAAGGCGGCTTCATAGGCCTTTCCGACATTTTCAAACACGGTTTGCGCATCGATACCGTGTGCAGAAAGTTTATGCTGAAGGGCTTCTATCGTCATACCGCGCGGCTGCTCGGGCAAGGGCGCGATATACCACTCGTCAAACTGCTCTTTAACACATTCCAACACGCTGTCGATATCCTTGTCTGCCAACATACTGAATACGGCAATGCGGTTTTGCGCAAACGGCAGCTGAATCAGATTGTGCCGCAAGGCACGCGCCGCATGCGGATTATGCCCGACATCCAATACCGTGAGCGGTCTGCCCGGCAACACTTGGAAACGCCCTGCATTTTCAGCCAACAGCAAACCGCGCCGCACGGCTCCCGTATCCACAGGCAACACGGAATACAAACTCTCCACAACCGCCAAAGCGCAAGCGGCATTACCCAATTGATAGCTGCCGCGCAAAGCAGGAATGGGCAAAGCGTTGCGGTTTTTCGCTTTCAGGCTGCCTGAAACAGGGTGATAGCGGAACGACCATTGTCGGTTTTCCAAATTTTCATAACTGAAATCGCGCGAACAGAGCACAAGCTCCGCGCCGATTTCACCGGCATGGCGCAACAATGACTGCGGAGGCGGATACTGGCCGCACACGGCAGGCTTACCGCTGCGGAACACGCCTGCTTTTTCAAAAGCCACCTGTTCCACCGTATCGCCCAAAAAGGCCTGATGGTCCAAATCAACGGAAGTAACCGCCGCGCAATCTGCATCGAACACGTTCACCGCATCCAAACGCCCGCCCAAACCGACTTCCAAAATCATCACGTCCACCTGCGCGCGCATAAAAATATCCACCGCAGCCAATGTATTGAATTCAAAGTAAGTTAAGGATATACCGCCGCGCGCCGCTTCAATCCGTTCAAACGCCTGCACAACGGCATCATCGTCCACCGCCTGCGTATCAACTGCAATACGCTCGTTAAAACGCAGCAAATGCGGGCTGGTCAGCGTACCTGTTTTGTAACCCGCCTGCCGGTATATTTGCGACAAAAACGCACACACCGAACCTTTGCCGTTGGTACCCGCCACCACAATAACGGGGCAGCGCGGATGCAGCCCCATTTTGTCTTTTACCAAGCCGACACGTTCCAATCCCATATCAATCAAACCGTTGGAATGTGCGGTTTCCAAATATGCCAGCCATTGGCTTAAAGTTTTGCGGGTATCCATCGGGAGTTCCGTCCAATCAAACTGCATCTCTGTTTTGAGTTACGGGGCTTATATACGGATTCAGGCTGCCTGAAAAGTTTCAGGCAGCCTGAATATCATGATGTTTTATCGGTATCTGCGGCTTGCGTTCCGGCCGCATCTTCCGACACCACTTTAGTATCAATCAACAATTCGCTGCCGTTTCTTATGCGGCGGATATTGTCGCGGTGCCGCCAAACCACCAACGCCGACACCACCATCAAAGACCAACCCCAAGAAGGATGTCCGATAATGATAAACGCGGCAAACGGCGCAACGGCCGCCGCAACCAATGCGGCCAAAGACGATTTTTTAAACTTGAACGCCACGGCCGCCCAAACCAAGGCGCACCAAAACGCCGTCCATGCCGACATCGCGACAATCGCACCAAACGCGGTTGCCACGCCTTTGCCGCCTTTAAATCTGAAAAACACGGGCCACATATGCCCCGCAACCACCGCAATAGCGGCCAAACCCACCCAATAGGCTTCCCAATCGAATCTGCCGACCAAACAACGCACAGCCGACACAGCAATCAAACCTTTGAGCAAATCGCCCGCCAAAGTCCAAGCTGCCGCATCTTTGCGGCCGCTGCGCAACATATTGCTGGCACCCGGATTACCCGAGCCGTAAGTGCGCGGGTCGGACATACCCAAGCATTTAGACACAATCAAAGCTGTCGATAAAGAACCCAACAAATAAGCGGCCGCTACCGCCATTAAAGCCCAAATCATACCCACACTCCCCAAATCGTTTTACAATACGCCGCTCACACGCAGCAAACGGAACGACCGCAACGGCGGCCTAAACGCAGTCATTTTAACGGAAAGCTTCCCCGATGGACAAAATTTTCCTGCGCGGCATGAAAGCCGAAACCCTTATCGGCGTATATTCTTGGGAACGGCAAAACCGTCAAACCCTGATACTCGATTTAGACATCGGCATCGCCCCGCTTTCAGGCAGCGATGACGATTTGAACGGCAGCGTTCATTACGGCGAAGTCTGCCTGTGGCTGCGCCAAGAATGGCAACAATGCCGCTTCCAACTTCTCGAAGCATTGGCTCAACACACCTGCGAGCGTCTGTTTGCCGAATTTCCCCGCATTCTCGCACTCAAACTCCGGATTACCAAACCCGGCATTCTCAACGGCGTACAGGAAACCGGTATCGAAATCGAACGCACCCGCAACGAAATTGCACAACGATAAACAAACACAACCCGCCATCGCGCCGCCGCAAACAACCATCAACACTTTCAGGCAGCCCGAATACCTTCCACCGCCATGAAACAGCTACTACTCTACCCCGTACGCCTACTGCTTCGCCAATACCGCTATTGGCGCACCCAAATATTGCGGCTGCTCGACATCAAAGGACGCACCGCGTGGATTTACTCGCCCGCCTGCCAAAGCTGTTTTACCGAAAAAGAGCATCCGGAAAACCCCGCAAGGATTATCGCCATCGAACGGGCCTTACGCCGCTTCGGCCTATGGACGCTGCTGCAAAAAATCGAAGCACGTGAAGCCACGGACTTACAGCTCTCCCGCGTACACAGCCAACGCTATCTCGCCCGTCTGGAAAGCCAACTGCCCGTTTCAGGCAGCGTTAAAATTGCCGAAGACACCTATTTCAACCGCGAAACCTCCACCGCCATGCGCTACGCGGCAGGCGCAGCGGTGCAAGCCGTAGATATGGTTATGGACAAACGGGCGAAAAACGCCTTTTGCGCCATCCGCCCGCCCGGCCATCACGCTTTTGCCGACAAAGCATCAGGATTTTGCTTTATCAACAACGCCGCAGTCGCCGCCATGCACGCCATTGCCGCACACCGCATACAACGCGTTGCCATCATCGATTTCGACCTTCATCACGGCGACGGCACGGAAGACATTTTCCGCGATGACGCACGCGTGATGTTATTGTCGTCATTCGAGCAGCACCTTTATCCCTTTGCCGACACCAAACGACACGGCAGCAATCCCAACATCGTCAAATCCCCTCTGAAAGCAGGCAGCGGCAGCGATGAATTCCGCGACATGGTCAGAGAGCAATGGCTGCCGAAACTCGAAGCCTTCAAACCGCAGCTCATCATTCTGTCTGCCGGTTTTGACGCCCACAAAGCCGATTCGCTCGGACATTTAAATCTCAGCCAACGCGACTACCAATGGCTGACCAAAAAAATCATGCTGGCGGCCAACCGCCACGCACAAGGACGCATTGTTTCGATATTGGAAGGGGGCTACCACCTCAGAAGCCTGGCGGTTTGCGCACGGGCGCACATTGCCTGCCTGGTCAAAGCCAGCCCGTTTTTTTAAATCGGCTCTGTTTTCAAATCAGATAAATGCCGCAATATGATTCAATAAGGATTCATACTTATCAATAACTTATTGAAAATACAATTAAAAGAAAATATTTTCACACAATCTGTTTGCAGCCATATCAACCCAATCTTGCGACAGAACTTTTAAATCATTTTCAGGCAGCCTATGGTTTCGGATACCGCACCGAATCCCACGCTTCCGTTCGGATTCGATTGCGTGCGTCAAAAATTTCGTACCTGCACTGCATATCGGCTGCCGGTTCTCCGAAACAATGACACCCGTTTCAATCGCCGCGCCGGAATATTCGACTTGCGTACACTGAAACGCTTTTGCACGGCAATTGATTAAGACCGTCCTTACATACGCAATACGCCTGCCGGACACAAAACATTCAATCAGCTCATGCGGAAACATCCGCTGCCTGAAAATCCCTGACAAATTTCCATTTTATACAAACAAGCCATGCCGAGATGATTAACCGCGATTACTCATAACGATATGCGATAAACAGTATGAAACATCAAGCGGATTCACTCATTGCATAAGAAGGCTGCCTGAAACGCCCAAGCATAAAAAACGCCTGTCGGCTCAAATTGTCCGACAGGTGTTTTTCCAATCGTATTCCCGTTTTTCGCAAGCCCCTCCAATGCCGCCCGACACCATAAGCTGCCTGAAAAACGTTTATCCAAGCAAGTCAGGCATACCTTACCGATTCGAGCCCTGCACCATATCCAGCACAAACAAGCGGCAATCGAGCTTACCGTTAAACAAAGGCATTTTGCGTTTAGGCTTCAAGCGCATCAATTTCGGCATCTCCAAATCGCCCGACAGCAAAGCAATCTGCCAGCCGGCATAATGGTTTTTCAGCCAGCTCCCCAACTGAGGATAAAGCCGGTGCAGTGTCTGCACTTCTTCCAAACGCACACCGTAAGGCGGATTGGCCACCATCATGCCGTTGTCCCCGCAAGGGCGCGCTTCCCGCACATCGCAACAATCAAAACGGATAAACTCCTCCACTTCTGCCGCCCGCGCATTTTCACGTGCAATCTCCACCAACTGGGCCGAATGGTCCGATGCCGCAATAGGTTGCGCTGCCGTTTGTCTGATTTGTGCGCGGCCTTCCGCCTTGATTTTCACCCACAAGGCCTTATCAAAGCCCGACAAATGCTCAAAAGCAAAACGGCGCAGCAAACCCGCAGGACGGTTTAAAGCAATCCACGCCGCCTCCAAAGCAATCGTGCCGCTGCCGCAAAAAGGGTCTTGAAACGGCTGCGAGCCGTCATAACCCGACAGCAGCAGCAAACCTGCCGCCAAATTCTCACGCAAAGGCGCATCGCCCGTATCCAAACGGTATCCGCGCTTAAACAAAGCCTCTCCGCTGGTATCCACAAACAAGGTCAGCTCGTCTTCACGAAGAAACGCACGGATACGCACATCGGGCCGGTGCCTGTCCACGCTCGGACGGCTGCCTGAAACTTCGCGGAACACATCGCAAACCGCATCCTTGATTTTCAAAGCGCAGAAATCCAAACTCTTCACCCGGGCGCGTTTGCCTTCCGCTTTGATTTTAAAAGTCTGCGCTACCGTAAACCAGTGCGGCCATTTCACCTGCCGCGCCAAACGGTAAATGTCCTGCTCATTGCGGTAACGCCCCTGCGCCACTTGCAGCAATACCCTTCCCGCCGTACGCGAATGCAGATTGGCACGATACACCTGCTCCCAACCGCCCCGAAACGACACGCCGCCGTCGGATACCCGAATATCCCGGCAGCCGCATTGCGACAATTCACCGGCCAGCACGGCTTCCAAACCGCGCGGACAGGTAGCAAAAAGAGAGTATTGAACCATAGCGTTTCCCTAAAAACACAGCCGCCCGAACTTTTCAGGCTGCCTGAACAGGAACGGCATTATACCGTAGCCCGAACCTTCGGATACGGCGCCCCTATCAAGCTCTTATTCCGAACAACGGGCTGCCGATATACTTCCGCCTTCAAATCTTTCCCATCCTTTCATATAAAACAATATTAATCAAAAAGATAATATAAAACCATTATCGGCAGACACCTCCCCCATCCCTTCAGGCTGCCTGAAAAACAACAGGCAACACACTTAAACACACTCACAAAACCGTTTTATTTTTACGGCAATACCTAATTTGGCCTACAATCCGCACTTTCACACCACTCAATTCAGGAGTTACGCCATGAACGACAACGATATTAAAAACACCGTTGAAACCAAACTCAACGAAACCAAAAACAAATTCAACGAATTGCAACAAGAAGCGGAAGCTAAGTTGGCAGAATTGAAAAAACAATTGGCCGACCAAACCGAGATAGACGAAAAATTTGCCGAATGGCAAAAAGAAGCCGAATTGAAACTGAACGAAGCCAAGCAATTCATTGCCGCACAAACCGATGCTGCAGAAGCCAAGTTTGCCGAGCTCAAAAAAGATACCGAAGAAAATCTGAAAGAAGCGGGCGACTATTTGAGTGCAAAAGCAGATGAAGCAGAAAAAGCTCTGGAAAAAAGCTATGCCCAAGCCAAAGAACAGCTGCGCTCCGTTTGGAATTCGCTGACCGACAAATTCAAGTCATAACCGGCACTGCCCGCTTCAAAAAAGCATCGGCATCATCATGCTTCACATCGGTTAAAAGCCGGCATACCGATTTAAACAACAGCGTCTGCCGCCGCGCAGACAAACAGGCTGCCTGAACACACCGTTGTTTTCAGGCAGCTTTTTTTGCGGGTGACTAGTTAGTTAGCACACCAGATGAGCCTGAACACGCCGTTGTTGCAGGCAACTTTTTTGCAGCCTGATTGTTTGGCATCTATCAAAATGCGCTTATTAAGAATATACTTATTATTAAAACAAGCGATATTTCAGGCTGCCTGAAAAAGAGATATAAGTGCTTGTACAGCCAAACCGAAAGCAACGGTTTAACGGATACCGATTAGACCCTCCCTATCTTCACGACAACCCTGAAAAAAACATCCATCGAACACACAACGGTATCTGCCGTATCCATGCCCCAAGCGGATAATCCGAGATAACTCTTCCGTTTCACTTTCCATTTCCTTTACCGGCATCCCAATCACCATCGGAGAAATGTTTTTTCCTTCTTCCCTTGAAATTCTCTTCTTCTCTTGAAACGCAAGCCCATCTACGCCATAATGCGAACTTTTGTAAAGTTTTCTTTACGGCTTATTGCTTATCTGTAACCATACCTTACAAAGGAGCATGTCATGCAGGAACACTTGCATTCGTTTGTCGGCACGGTCAACAGCATATTGTGGAGTTATGTCCTGATTTATGCTTTGGTCGGTATCGGCTTGTTTTTTACCGTATATTTGGGCATACCGCAGATTACCAAATTCCGCGACGGCTTTATTACCGTATTCGGCGGTTTGTTTAAAAAAGGCGAACGCGATGAAAAATCGCTGTCGCAATTTCAAGCATTGGCGGTTGCGGTGTCCGCACAAATCGGCACCGGTAACGTAGCAGGCGTAGCCACAGCGATTATGGCGGGCGGACCGGGCGCGATTTTCTGGATGTGGTTGTCTGCCCTGCTGGGTATGTCCACTATTTTTTCCGAAGCGGTGTTGGCTCAAAAATACCGTATCGTCAGCCACGGGAAATATATCGGCGGCCCCGCTTTCTATATTACACACGGCCTTTCCGCCAAAATCGGAGCCAATCCCGCCAAATGGCTGGCGGCATTTTTCTCTGTTGCCATTATTTTGGCATTGGGATTTATCGGCAATGCCGTGCAATCGAACTCTATCGCCTCCACTGTCGCACCGGCTTTTGACATTCCGCCTTTGGTTATCGGCATTGCGTTGGCGGCTGTTGCGGGCTTGATTATCATCGGCGGCGTAAACCGTATCGCACGCTTCACGCAATTGGTCGTACCGATGATGGCGGTGATTTATATTGTGTGCGCGGTGATTGTGCTGTTTCAATTTTCCGAACACATCATTCCGATGATCCAACACATCTTTCAGGCAGCCTTCAAACCTGAGTCGGTAGGCGGCGGCTTGGCGGGCATCGGCATGAAAGAAGCCGTCCGCTACGGCGTGGCACGCGGATTGTTCTCCAACGAAGCCGGTATGGGTTCGACACCGCACGCGCATGCAACCGCAGATGTCAGACACCCTGTGCAACAAGGCATGGCGGCATTTATCGGCGTGTTTATCGACACCATGCTGGTCTGCACCGCCACTGCTTTGATTATCCTGCTCACCGATGCCAATGTAGAAGCGGCCAAACTGGGCTTGAAAGGCGCGGCCGTTACCCAGCAGGCTTTTGAAATTGCCTTCGGCGGTTTCGGCGGCAAACTGCTGGCGGTATGTCTGACGTTCTTTGCATTCACCACCATCATCGGCTGGTATTATTTCGGCGAATCCAACATCCGCTTTTTGTTTAAAAACAATCAAAACAGTCTGACTTCCTACCGCGTATTGGTATTGGCTGCCATTGTTTTGGGCACTTTGGGACAAGTGGATTTGGTATGGGACATGTCGGATATGTTCAACGGCTTCATGGTGATTCCCAACTTAATCGCCCTATTCCTGCTGCGCAAAGAAGTACGCGAAATCTACCGCGATTATCTGCAACAGAAAAAATCGGGCACAGCTTTGTCTTATCCCTATAAAGAACATCTCTGAGCATACAAGCCTCGCGGCAAACCTTAGTTGATGGGATTGATTTTTCATACAAGGCGGCAAGCTGTAGATAATATCGACAATACAGCAAAGCGAGACAAGGCCGTATGAAAATTAAAGAGCATTAATTATATGTCGCAGAACATGAAATAGAAAGGCTGCCTGAAAACTTTCAGGCAGCCTTTTTTACAAGAGTCCGATTATTGCACCCGTTTCCAAGTTTGCGTCCTGCCCAACGCGGACACACCGATATAACCGCGCACGTTTAAGCTTTTTCCATCGGCGGATACGGTAGCGGTAGATTTATAGGTTTTATTCTTTTTCGGATCGAAAATCCGTCCGCCTTCATATTTGCCATCATGTTTCTGCAAACCGCTCAACACGCGCAATCCAATCAAAGGGCGTTTGTCGGCACAAGCGGGACAAACGTTTTGCACACCTTCGGACAAGGCCACAATCGTACCGTTGCAGACATTATCGCTGCATCGGATTTCCACTACAGCCTTAGGCTTTTTGGTTTCGTCATCTATGGTTTGCCAACGTCCTTCGATTTCGGCTGCGGCAGCAGCGGCAGACAAGCCCAAAAGAGCGGCGGCAAAAAACAGTTTGTTCGGTTTCATGGCAATGCCTTTGTTTTGAGTAAAAACACTATTTTGCATTCCAAACGCTAAAAAAGCAAGCACCGCCCGCTTTCAAGCTGCCTGAAACAGCAGCGTCCATACTGACGGAGCCGCTTGGATTGATTGCATAGTGAATACTTTTTAATTTTCATACCGCCTTGGCTCGCCTGACCACATTGCCCATACTGTCTGCGGCTTGCTGTATGAGAATCAATCTCATCAACTATCGTAAGTTGTCGCACCATTCACTGCCTACCGCCAACCGTCCGGCATTAAACCCATCTTTCGGCATATGACACCATATCTTGTCATACAAAGGTTCGGCAATCCGCTAGCCGTTTTTCAAACGCCCCATAATCCTGCGGCAGGCTTCGACGCGTGCAGAAATTTCCGTTGTTTTCATCTCTACCCGCAATTTGTCGGCCCCCGCCATACGCCAACCTTTTTCCTGCTGCATCAAGGCAATGATACGCGCAGGCTCGACAGAAGTATGTTTGCCGAAAGTCAGCGTAACGGCTTCGCCGCCTGCATCAATCGCCACAATACCCAATTCTTCGGCCGATAAACGCAAGCGGTGGCTTTCCAATAATGTATGCACTTGCGGATAGGATTCCGCCAAACCGAAGCGGTCAATCAGTTCCTCATGGATATCGTTGATGCCCTGCTGCGTTTCGCAGGCGGCCAGACGTTTATACAAAATCAAGCGTTCGTGTACATCGGGGCAATAGCTTTCGGGCAGCAGTGCTGGGCTGTGCAACTTGATTTCGGTCACCACGCCCAAAGGCCGGTCCAAATCGGGCACCCGCCCTTTTTTCAATTCGCGCACCGCCTGCTTGAGCATTTCGGTGTACAAGGTAAAACCTACCTGCTGCATTTCCCCGCTTTGCCCTTCGCCCAAAATCTCGCCTGCGCCGCGTATTTCCAAATCCTGCATGGCCAAGCTGAAACCTGCGCCCAATTCGTCTGCACCGGCAATCGCATCCAAACGTTTTTGCGCATCGCGGCTGATATATTCGGGCGTGAGCAGATAAGCATAGGCCTGATGGTGGCTGCGCCCTACCCTGCCCCGCAGTTGGTGCAGCTGCGCAATACCGAATTTATCGGCGCGGTTGATAATAATGGTGTTGGCATTGGGAATATCGATACCGGTTTCGATAATGGTCGAACACAGCAGGATATTGAATTTATGCTGTAAGAAATCACGCATTACCTGTTCCAGCTCGCGTTCGCGCAATTGTCCGTGCGCCACGCCGATACGCGCTTCAGGCAGCAGTGTTTCCAGTTTGTCGCGCATATTTTCAATGGTTTCCACTTCATTGTGCAGGAAAAAGACTTGTCCGCCCCGTTTCAATTCACGGGTAATCGCTTCTTGGATACTGGCTTCGCTAAAGGGTTTCACAAACGTTTTCACTGCCAAACGGCGGCTCGGTGCAGTGGTAATCAGGGAAAAATCGCGCAAGCCTTCCAATGCCATGCTCAATGTGCGCGGAATCGGTGTCGCGGTTAAGGTCAGCACATCGACATTGGCGCGCAATTGTTTCAATTGTTCTTTCTGGCGTACGCCGAAACGGTGTTCTTCATCAATCACCACCAAGCCCAAATTATGAAAACGGATGTCTTTTTGTACCAGCTTGTGCGTGCCGATAACGATGTCGACCGTGCCGTCTTCCATACCCTTCAAGATGTTTTGGGTTTCCCTGCTGCTGTTAAAACGCGACAAAGCCGCTGTTTGCACGGGGAAATCTGCGAAACGGTCGGCAAAGTTTTTAGCGTGCTGCTCTACCAGCAATGTCGTAGGCGCCAGCACTGCCACCTGTTTGCCCGACATCACTGCCACAAAAGCCGCACGCAACGCCACTTCCGTTTTTCCGAAACCCACATCGCCGCATACCAACCTGTCCATCGGTTTGCTTTGCGTCAAATCGCGCAACACCGCCACAATCGCCGCCGCCTGGTCTTCCGTTTCCTCGTAGCCGAAACCATCTGCAAACGCCTGATAATCCTGTTCATTAATCGAAAACTGAAAGCCGCTTTGCGCGGCACGGCGCGCATACAGGTTCAGCAGCTCCGCTGCCGTGTCATGCGCTTTCTCGGCTGCCTTGCGTTTCGCTTTTGCCCACGCGCCCGTTCCCAAGCGGTGCAATTGCACGTTTTCATGCGCCTGACCGGAATAACGGCTGATTAAATGCAGTTGCGAAACCGGTACATAAAGCTGCGCCTCATTGGCATATTCCAGCAGCATCATTTCACTGTCGCCATCGCCGAAATCCAAATTTACCAAACCTTGATAACGGGCAATCCCATGCTCCTGATGCACCACAGGGTCGCCGATGTTGATTTCGGCCAAATCCCGCAATGCGGTATCGGAAACAGCGGTATATTTGCGGCGGCGTTGGCGCGGCTTCGCCAAATAGCGGTATAACTCGGTTTCGGTCACTACCGCTATTTTTTCATCTTGCAAAACAAAACCTTGAACCAGCGGCGACACGGTTAAAGCAACCTTCAGGCTGCCTGAAACAAATGCCGCCCAATCCTGCGCATATTCCGCCTGCACGCCATGCTGCCTGAAAAAAGCCGCCATCGTTTCGCGACGCCCCAAGCTGTCGGCACAAATCAAAACCTTGCCGTCAAAGTCGGATAAGAATTGCCGCAATGCCGATAAAGGCTCTTCGGATTGGCGGTTGACTGCCAATTCTCCCAAATTATGCCGTACGCTATCCTGCGTCCAAATTTGCGGATAGGGTTTCAGGCAGCCTGAAAAGCGGTCGGGCGACAAAAACAGATGCTCAGGCGGCAAAGGCGGATAGGCATCATCTCCTTGTGCCATCTGATAACGCGTTTTGACATCCGACCAAAAGCGGTTGGCACAGGCATGCACATCGGCGGTACACACTACAACTGCATTTTCACCGATATAGTCAAAAAGATGATTGCATTCCTGCTCGAAAAACAAAGGCAGGTAATATTCCACACCCGCGCCGAACTGTCCGTTTTCCACGGCACGGTAAACCGTTGCCTGCGCAGGGTTGCTGTCGATTTCTTCACGAAAACGGCTGCGGAAAATTTTTTGCGCATCGCTGTCGGTAGGAAACTCGTGTGCAGGCAGCAAACGGATTTCATTGATATTGTCTAAAGTACGCTGGCTGTCGGGGTCGAATGTTTTGATGCTGTCGATTTCATTACCAAACAAATCAATGCGGTACGGCAGCCCGCTGCCCATCGGAAACAAATCGATAATGCCTCCGCGCACGGCAAACTCCCCTGCCGCCACCACATTCGACACCGCAGAATAACCGGCGTCCGCCAAAGTAGCGCGCACACCCTCCAAGTCTAAATGCTGTCGGACTTTCAGCCAAAACGTATGCGCCAAAAGGAAAGTCATCGGTGCCAAACGCTGCATGGCGGTGGCAACGGGTACAAACAAGACATCCACCGCACCGTTTTTCAGCTGCCACAATACCGACAAGCGTTCGGATACCAAATCCTGATGCGGCGAAAAATGCTCGTACGGCAGCGTTTCCCAGTCAGGCAAAAACAAGGCATTGTCTTCGGGACGGAAAAAATGCCACGCTTCGCGCAACCTTAATGCGGTTTCGCTGTCGGCAGTCAGAATGATTTTGGTTTGGCGGCGCGGCAAATGCTGCACCAAAAGATAAGGCAGGCTGCCTGAAGAAAGAGCCGACCAAAAGTTTTTTTGGCCAGCGGATGGAATAGGAAAATCAGTTACAGACATAGCAAACTTTAATTTAATATCAATCAACCATATGACAATTATCGGTGAAACAGCAACGCACCCGGACATCGCGGTGCCAGACAGTCCGGCAACACAGTATCATCGCGCCATCAATATCCTGGCAATGGATTGTGTCGTTTATCGGCCCGGCCGGACGGTTGGACGAAACAACCGCCGCACCGATTAGCCAAACCACACGGACGGCAACGGTCTCTATTTTCAGGCTGCCTGAATATCCCGCGCACGCATAACACAACCGACACAATCGGATAAAAACGGTTCAAATCGTTACCCCGCAGCCCAAACGCACACTACCAATACTGTAAAAATCTTGACATGAACGATAGAAAAATATTTAAACCATTCAAACCCGAACGGTTTATCGCCCGATTTGCGTCTGAGCCCGTAGGCCGCTCCAATCCCACAAAATATTTCAGGCTGCCCGAATACTCTTCAGGCAGCCTGAAATCTGCTCTTTATTTGTCGTTTTGTTCCTGCTGCTGCCTCAGCAATCTACGCTGGCGGCGTTTTTCCAATAAAGCATTTTTACGCGACACCAATTTTTGGCGTTTTCTCCACCCATACCAGCAGATAAAGGCCGCCCCTACCGCCAAGGCAAAAAACAGCCCGTGTTGGAATTGATGCACTTTGCGCATCAACCAATCTTTGTTCTCCGCACCGAAGCTACCCAGATACACCCACAAAGGCACGGAAACCAAAGCGGCCACACCATCCATCAACAGCCATTGCCAAAACGATACTTTGCCGCTCATGCCCGCAGTCAGAAAAATCGGGCTGCGCAGTCCGGGCAAAAAACGGGCGACAAACAATACGCGGTTGCCGTAACGGTCGAATTTCTGCTGCACTTGGGCATAGCGTTTCGGATTGAGCAGGCGGCGTACCAGACGGAATTTCAAAATATCGCTGCCAAAATGTTTGCCCAGCATAAACATAATGCCGTCCCCCACCAGTACGCCCGACATACCGACTGCAAACATGATGTGTACATTGGTATAACCCAAACCGGAAATCACGCCGCCTGCCACCAGGGTAACATCTTCGGGAATGGGAATGCCGAAGCCGCATAAAACCAGTACGAGAAACACTGCCCAATAGCCGAATTGAATAAAGAATTGTTCTAGGAAAGTAAGCATAATGCGGAAATTTACGGTAAAAATAATCGGACAGCCGGAAAATGCCGAACTCGGAATGACGGTATCAAACCACGTTTCATTTAAAAGGAAACGCTGCCTGAAACGCTATCAAGCAACGTCAAGTATCATTTACTCGAAGGGGAACGGTTTACCTGCGGCATTTTTCTCTTCAAGCATGAGCAATCAGGCCATAAGGCGGCATTTTATCGCAAATCGCAACCGGCGTATTGCGTTCCGATACAAAACGGAATGCCTGCCGACCATGCCGCCTAAACCGTTCAGGCAGCCCCGCGGATAGCTTGGGCGATACGTTCGGCAGATTCTTCCGCCAAACTTGCCAACTCGGCTTCCACCATCACCCGCACGACCGGTTCCGTACCCGAAGCACGCAAAACAACACGTCCGCGCTCGCCCAATTCAGCCTCCACTGCTGCCAAAACTTCTTTAGAGGCTGCCTGCCAATTTTGGTTCGGCTGAATACGGATATTAATCATGGTTTGCGGATAAGGCTGCCAATCGACCGCTTCATGCAGTTTTTGTCCCAAAATCTGCAATGCCGCCAAAACCTGAAGTGCGGAAATCGTACCGTCTCCCGTATTGTGTTTGTCCATGCACAGAATATGTCCCGATGCCTCGCCGCCCAACAACCAGCCGCGTTGGGTAAGCTGCTCCAAGACATATCGGTCGCCCACTTTGGCGCGGACAAAATTAATGCCGTGATGCACCAATGCCTTTTCCATAGCCAAATTGCTCATCACTGTGCCGACCACGCCGCCGAAATCCCGGCCTTCTGCCGCTCTGGCTTTGGCAATTACATAAACCAGTTTGTCGCCGTCATACACGGCACCGTTTTTATCTACCATCATCAGGCGGTCGCCATCACCGTCAATCGCAATACCGTAATCGGCATCATTCTGCAAAACGGCTGCCTGAAGGGTTTTAGTGTAAGTCGCGCCGACTTTGTCATTGATATTGAAACCGTTCGGTTCATTACCGATTTCAATCACTTCCGCGCCCAACTCATGAAATACTTTCGGCGTAGTGTGGTAGCCTGCGCCGTTGGCGGTATCCACTACCAATTTCAAACCGCGCAAATCCATATTGTTTGGGAATGTGGATTTGCAAAATTCTATATAGCGGTCATCGGCACCGCTGATGCGTTTGGCGCGTCCCAGTTGCACAGAAGGCAAGGTCTGCATTTCTTTATCCAGCTCGGCTTCAATCAGAAGCTCCATCTCATCGCTGAGCTTGACGCCGCCTTCTGCGAAAAATTTAATGCCGTTATCCGAAAAAGCGTTATGGGAAGCAGAAATCATCACGCCGCCGTCCAAACGCAATGCGCGGGTCAGATAGGCAATACCCGGAGTAGGCAACGGCCCGGTTTGGATAACGTTGACGCCTGCCGCGGTAAAACCCGCCACCAATGCCGTTTCCAACATATAACCGGAAATACGGGTATCTTTACCTATGATAACCGATGGCTTGTGGCTGCCGTCATGCTTAATCAGCGCGCGGCCAAACGCGCAACCGAGCTTCATAACAAAATCGGGCGTAATCGGAAATTGACCGACTTCGCCCCTTACGCCATCCGTTCCAAAATATTTTCTGCTCATTCCAACCACCGTTTTTGCCTTGATTCGGCACCATGTCCGCATCAATAAAGAAATCCTGAAAAAACATAGCGACATCTGCCCACACAAACCAAACGGCAGATGTCGGCGTTTCAGGCAGCCTTTTTCAGGCTGCCTGTATTGCAAGCTGATTATTTTTTCAGGAAGTTTTGCATCAGCAAACGTGCTACGTCATCCAAACCGAAACCATCGGCATCGGCCGCAGTGCCGTTGGGTGTCAGAGTATCAACGATTTTCGGCAGATATTGTGCCAACAGATTACCCGCATCGCTGCTGCTGATACCCAATTTTTCGGCTGCCTGAAACAAGCTTCCGCCCAAAGCATTTTCAACTTGGGTGCTGCTCACTTCCTCATTGGCGCCGGTACCAATCCAGCTTTGCAGAGCGTCAGCCAAGCCGCCTTGTTGCAGCTGTTGCAACAGCTGTCCCAAATTGCCGCCGTTTTGTTGAATCAGCTGCATGACCAACTGCATGGCTTGGTTTTGTCCGCCTTTATTACCGCCGACCATAGCAGAAATAGCCGTACCCAACAGAGAATTCAAAAGTCCCATTATGTGTTTCCTTTATCAAAAATAATCCAATCAGACACTGAAGCAAAACGTACCGCATCCAGTATCCGACAACTATAAAACGAAACCGCACCGCAATCATTCCCACTCGGAATTATGCAGCGCAAACCATCCGTTTTACCGTGCAATGCTAACACATCCTCCAGCCGGACAGTAGAAAATCAGTATGTCGGTATATGTTTTAGTCCCTTTCATGTTTGTTTACCGATACACTATCCGTTTGGACACCCACTTTCTTTCAGGCAGCCTGAAACAAAACCCGCAGAGACACTCAGAAAAATTTGCCAATATGCCCAAAACTGCTTATTCTCGCCCTATCAATCATATGAAAAGCATTTATCATGAACCGTTACCGCATTGCCCCCAGCATTCTATCCGCTGATTTTGCGCGACTGGGCGAAGAAGTACGCGATGTTATCGCCGCAGGAGCCGATTGGATACATTTTGACGTAATGGACAACCATTACGTTCCCAATTTAACGTTCGGCCCGATGGTATGCGCCGCTCTGCGCCCGCACGCCACCGTACCGATTGACGTACATTTAATGGTAGAACCTGTGGATGACCTGATTACCGCATTCGCCCATGCAGGAGCCGATATCATTACTTTCCACCCCGAAGCATCGCGCCATATCCACCGCAGTCTGTCGCTCATCAAAGACTTGGGCAAACAGGCCGGTTTAGTGTTAAATCCGGCCACCTCCGTACAAGTACTGGAAAACGTATTGGATAAATTAGATATTGTATTATTGATGTCGGTTAACCCGGGATTCGGCGGACAGGCGTTTATCCCTCAAACTTTAAACAAAATCCGTCAAACCCGGGCATTGCTGGACGAATATGAAGCCTCCTCGGGCAAACGGATTGCCTTGGAAGTGGACGGTGGTATTAAAGCCGACAATATCTCCGCCGTTGCCGCCGCAGGTGCCGATATATTTGTAGCCGGTTCCGCCATTTTCGGCAATCCAGATTACAAACAATCTATTGGCGAAATGCGCCGTCAATTATCATCGGCGGATACACATTAATTTATATCCCATAAGCTGACAGCGGTTTTTCATGTCATCGGAGGGAATACATACGTTATCGTCCCGACACAAGCAGTACGCTTTTTTCCAAAAACGCATCGTCAGGGCGATATCCGTTTCCTGTCCGCCCAATGACACGCTGAGTTTTTGGGAAGGCGTATCTAAAATCGGAATGGTGTAAATCATGATGCGAAAAAATCCAGTATTCTGATAATCAGCGATTGGCGCGGCGGCTTCGCTTTGGGCGCTTCTTTGGCTTGAACCTTGCCCCCGTCCGTCTGCCTGCTTCGGATTTCACTTTTTTATACTCCGCCCTCACCAAGCGCACTTCCTGAAAATGCACATTCACTTTGAGCATACGCGCCCCGTTGCCCGCTTCGCGGATATAGTCGTAGCCGGTAATCGCGCAGTTCGGGTAAACCGCTTCCGGTGTGATAATCATGTATAAATCGGTGGAATGGGCAAAAGTATCCAGCAAAGCCAGAAATGCGCTGCGTTCCGCCACTCCGCCGCTGGCTTTGGTCATCATGACCGAAGCCTTAAACGGGTCGGCCACTTTGTTGTAAGCGGCAAACGCGCCGTTTTCCACCGGCGCGGCGGATACCTGCGATTTGTTTTCGAATTTCACCGAAGCGACATTGTCCGCCAACAATAAGGGAATGCCGCGCTGGTTGAAAACGCCCCATTTTTCACCGAACACCCAATTGACCAAACGCGCCCCGTCGAAGCGGATTAAGGCATCGCCCGCGTTTTTAGGCATGTTCGGCACATCGGGAATGCCTAAGCTGTTCCATTGCATAGTGTGTTTCCCAACCGCTCAGAGCGGATACAAAAAAGGCAGCCTCAGGCTGCCTGAATTATTCAATCTGTAACTCTGCCAACAAACACGCGAGCTCTTTAAATCCGATATACCCTGCCGCAACGGCAACCATAATATCGTCCAAACCGCAGTTTACCGCAATAGAAACGCCTTGCAGGTCTAAATAAGACAACATCGTTACCATCGCAGTGCGTTTATTGCCATCCGGAAAAGCGTGCGCTTTGGCAATGGCAACGGCATAAAGTGCGGCAATCTCGAAAATATCTTGGGTATCGGCATATTGCTGCCAATTATCGATACGCGACAATGCGCTTTCCAGCCTGCCTGTATCGGCAGAGCCTTTCAAACCCGCTTCACTGTCCAATATGGCATCATGAACAGCCAAAACCAGCTCTAAGGTAATCATTTGTCGGCCAACGCTTTAATCTCTTTGGCATGGCTTTTCATCACGCGGCGCACGGCCGACAAAGCCACCCGCTTGCCCGCTTCGCCTTGAAGCTGCATCACTACGGGACGGGTGTTGGCAGATACCGGGGGATGTTTCATGACAATATCCTTATGATTAAGCTACGGCCGATTGCCGCGCTTGGGTTTCAGGCAGTCCGACATGAGCCGTTCGGGCTGCCTGAAGGGGTTTAAAGTCAATCCGACAACAGACGGCGGATTTCATCCCTGCTGCGTATCGGCAGCTTGAAGCGTCTGGACAAATGCCGCGCGGCGATGTGGGCGTGGCCGAAACGGTCGTGCGCCCTGCCTGCCAATCGGGGGTTCAAATGCCGTATGGCGGGTCGGACGATTTCGTAAAAACCCACCATAAAGGGGACGTGTGTTGCCAAGATTTTGATGTATTGCAAATCGTATCGGCTTAAAACCGATGCTTCGGTTTCGATTTTATCCAGTATTTCGCCATGCAGCGATTTATCCAACGCCAGAGCGTGAACATAAGCCACCGCTTGCGCAAGCTGCTCACGGCTTAAAGCATCGATGCCGTCCACATTGAAACGCTGATGCACGATTTTATACGCATCGGAATAATCAATCCCTTTTCGTCCGACCAACAAAGACACCGCCTGACGCAACCCCGTTCTTTCGTCCGCGCTGGTTTTGTCGGTTTGCAGGCTGCCTGAAACGGGATGTTTCAATTGCTCCGCCATCGCATTAAAGGCTTCGATATAGGCGATTTTAATCTGCATCGCGGCTTTGCCAGTGAAACCCATTACCAAAAGCATGAAACCGTCTTTGGTGAGTTGGTAGGCTTTGTCGTTTATCACTTTACCTAAGCTATTAGTTCGGGCAATTTCAATCTCCTTAAAATTAAGGTTCTTGAAATAATCAGGGACTTGCGTTAAAAGTTCATCAATTTTTGACAAAACATTATCGTGTCTTTTTCCGAAGGCTTCGGCAACAAATTTTGAATTGGTTACAGGTTGGGCTGCTTGGATTTGCACGAAATCGGCAAAGTTAATTTGAATTGCGTTCATGATGATTTCCTTACATATTTTCGAAATTGCCCCATTGGGCGGCCAAGAGGTTCGAAAACCTTGTAAGTAGGCTGGAGTTATTCCCCTTGCGGGTATTGTATTCCTCGCCCTCTCGGCCATAAGGAAATGGGTTATCGCTTCTTTGACAGGAGAAACCCAAAATCTATGGACGCAAAAAAATCACATTAACCGCTGTGATGACGGCTTACAAGGAGGTTTCGACACCTCTTAACTCAATCATAAAACAAAAATCCCGCTTACACAAGCGGGATTGAAAACGTATTTTTAAAACAAATCGTCCAATTCATTACTTTTCTCATTTTGCTTGGAACATCTGGGCGGCATCTTTCTATCTTCTCGATTAACATCGGGGAATTGCTCTCTCTTATCAAGAAAAACCTCTGCTTTCATGCCGACACCGACCGACATCGCCACGTCTTCGATTAAAGTGTCCAAATAGACGTAACCGATGCTTCGCGCATAGTCGTCAACCGACATATTTTTTGATGCTGCCCGCTGCTGTATTGCCTCTTTCGCTGGAGGTAATTTTTTCCCTTCCGTCCATTTTTTACATAAAATCCGATTCAGTTCTTCAGGTCCGAATTCCGATTCTTTATGCTCAAATTGAGATGTTTCAGGTTGAGATTGCGATGCTGCGCTTGAAGGGCTTGGTTTCGTTTCCTCGATACCGCACTGGGCTATAACAATAAAAGTAAGAACAAATACCCCAATGACTTGCAGTATTCTACCCATGCAGCCTTTTTTCTTGGTTGAAGGCTCTTCGGGTATTTGAGCCGTCCCGCTATTCAACAGTTCATCCTTCAAGCGCAAATATTCCAACTCGGAAATATATCCGTTGCGGTACATTCTTTCTAATTTTTCCAGCTGGTTGATTTTGCTTGGACGCGACATGTTTCCTACATCCTTGTCAAGTTTGTTTTGCAGTGGGAAATCGGCAGGCTGGCTGTTTTTTACCGACATTCAACCTGATACCGGGCAAGATTTTAAATGATTTGCGAAATTTAAATGGCATATCATTATCATGCTCCATTTCATGGAGAGACTTTAATACTCAGGCCGATGATTCCCAAGTAGTTCAGTTCCGCCTTGCGCGCAATTCTCGAACCCTTTCTTTGATGGCTGCGTTTTGACACATTTTAATATAGGCCAACCCGCCAACCGACACCGCCCCATGTGGAGGGGAGCATTCATGTTCGATATATTCGCGCCACAAACGTGCCGTTTTCAGGAAATGCGCTGCATAAGCATCATCGGCATCGCGGATAATTTCCCAATACACCTTTGTCAGCTCTTCCACTGCTTGCTTTTCTTCTTCATCTGCACATTCAATCATTTGGTATTCAGGCAAATTTTCACAAGCGGAAGCCAAAGCAGATGATGATGCTACGGCAAAAATAGCGGCAAATATCAGTTTTTTCATTTTAAACCACCATACACTTCGGCAACGGCATCAATCAGACAAATAATTCTTACGCAGGTCTTTTTCTCTGGCATAGGCTTTGTCGGCTTCGCAAATTTCTTTGGCTCCTATTGCCGTGCTGCCGAAATTCCATACAGGCGACAGACAGTCGAGTTCTTTAAACTTCCACCACAGCTTTTGGGATTCTTTCAAATAGGTCTCGGCATCGATACCGTTGTCATCGCTCATGCCGCTGTCGCGGGCTTTGCGCAATGCCTGATTATAGGTTTTAGTGAGACGGTTAAACGCTTTTTCGTGGTATTCCATAGCACATATGTTGAATTCGGGAACACTTTCCGCATTAGTACAAATACCGTCAGCCAATGCCAACGCAGGCAGCAGCAGTAAGGCACCCATTACAGCTTTCATCATGTTTTTCCTCATAATCCTATTGAACTTAACGGGCAATAAAAAAATCAACTTTATTGACCCATTCGATTTTTAACTCCCATAATATGGCCTGGATTTCATAGGTATCCGGATTCTCCAACAAATCCAAATTAAAGATTTTCAACCAACTTTCTTTTTTGATTTTTTCAAAAATATCTTTGGGGCAAGTCTGCTCCAAGTTCTGATAATAATCGTATTCACTGTCATCAAGCGCAAGACAATGATTATTCAATACTGCATGCCAACTATCAAAACTACTTAATAAAACCAAATCCTCAGGCGCATTAAATTCTATTCTTACGCCACGTTCACCATGCTGCAAATGACCTTTTCTCCGTAAATCAGGTTTCATCTGATTTAAGCCGTGTGCCCGATACCACGCCCAAACCGGCAAACCCACACCCGTCGGCGGTGGTACTTTTTTGCGTAATTCTTCAGCTATCCAGTAATATGGCTCTAGTCTGTGACTAGGAACAAGATTTTCATTTGTACGATAAACACTTTGTTTTTCCAAGAGAAAAAAATCATTCTCAGGGCGTACAGTCCACAATTTCAACCACCGCATTGTTCATTCAAAACCTTAATAATGGCACGACAAGTGTTATTACTTTTAACGCTATTTGGGATTTCGGTAATCTTATTGTCGTTTTTGAATACCAACTTATGACCTTTTCCTTCTTGAATAGAACAGCCGTTTTTCTTAGCAGCACGTTCAAGTGTTTTGTTCTTACAATCTGACGGATAGGTTAATGCTGACGCATTAACAGACAAGCATATTAATAACGCCGCCAGTAAGATTTCTTTAATTTTCATCTTTAGAATACTTTCTAAAAATTCAAAGGAGTATTGATTGATTTTTTATTTTGACAGGTTCTTTACTGTTTTTTTATTTCTCAGCATCTGCAAAACAAGTTAAGTTTCATGATTATAAGCCCATGAAACTTAACCCATCAATGAGAATTTACTCCATGCCGTAATTGTATTCGCCTATTCTGTCCTGCATGCCCGCCGCCGCATACGGCATCATCAGTTGGCTCATGCTGACGCCGCCGAAGTTGTAGGCGGGCTTGAGCATGTCGGGAACGGGACGGGATACCAGCGTGAACATTCTGTTTGCGTGGATTTCCCGCCCCATGACATACCATGACTTGGGCCGGTAAAAATCTTTTGCCGCGGGGTCGGTTGCGTTATAGACGGCGGGGGAAGTCCACATCGGCTCGATATTGACCAGGCTTTTGAGGCTGCCTTTTTGTATGGTTTTGTCGGTCAGCAGCAAGGGGGTGTCTTGCTTGTTTTCGTGTCCTTTGATGTTGATGAGGATTTGGCCGCGCCCGAAAAAGCCGTCTGCTTCTATCGCTTTTCTGAAAATGCTGCGGGCATTTAAGCTCTCGAGGCATTCTTCAATCTGTCTGACGGCTTCGCTGTTGTCTTGTCCGCCTTGGGATTTAATCTCTATCCATTGGCGGGTCATTTCGTTGGCGGTGGTCTCGGTTACGCTGCGGTATTCGGCAATCTGCGCCAATTCGGCCAAGCGCGGATAACCGACAAATCCCGTCCCCCAAAAGAAATCAGCCCCGAAGTTTCCTAAGGGGCTGCCGTCCATCGCTATGGCATGATTCGGGCGGACGCATGACGGGAGTTCGGGCATATCCAATCCGTAAACCGGCCGCACTTTTTCAGGCTGCCTGAAAACGGCTCTCTGCATGGCTTGGCTGTTCAGGCCTTTGCGTCTGCCTTTGGTTTTTTGATGCTTGCTCATATTCCGCTCAGTATCTTGGGGTTGATGTTCAAGCCGCTCTGTATCGGTGCGAATGCCATCACCAGCGCATCGGCTCTGTTCGGGCTGGGTATGCCGCGCTTTTTCATGTCTTTCTTGCTTTCGGTTTTGACGCGGCCGTTTTGGTCGTAATCGACACGGGGGCGGCTCAATTCTGCTTTCAGGTATTCCAAGTCTTTTATATCTGCCGACAGGCTGATTAATTCGTCAACGGGGTATCGGTCGCCATGCTCGAGGGCACGCCAGGTTTTGTAAAATCTGTCGCGCACCGCCCACCATGCCTGCGCTTTGATGTTGGCGAACATATCTTTGTTCTTTTTGTCGTCGGTGTATTTGGCTTCGGGCTTGTACACCGCGCCGCCCGCGTTAAAGCCTATGGTTTGCACTTTGCCGGTTTTGCGCCGGAATTGGGCTTTCACGCCCGCGCCGACGCCGATACTGTCGTAAACGATTTTGTCGATATGGTGTTCTTGGCTGTACAGATAGGCCTTGTCGGCGGAATAAATCACGTCTTGGCCGCGCCATTGCTCCATATCCAGCACAACCGAACCGTGCCGCAAAACGGTAGCGTTGGCATCTTCGCCTTCATCGGCAACGTCAAAGCCCAATATCCGCTGTCCGGCTGCCTGAAAGCCCAATTTGACATGGGCGTTGACTGCGGCTTCAATCCAGCTGGGTTTGATAATCGCCGTTTCGCTGTCGGCCACCGGCTCACCCAGCCAGATATGGCGGTATAAATCGTCATCGCGCTCTTTGCATTCGAGCATATCCGCCAACAGGGGCGTATCGGCAAAATGCGGATTGACATCGTAATTGGCTTTTAAAACAATGCTGTCTTGGGGCGGACGGACGATAAAGCGCTGATAGGTGTCGTCCAGTATGTTTTTGGGGTTGAAGCTCACCCAGATTTCCGCATGTTTGTCGCCGCGGATAGACGGGATTAACACATCCCACGAGTTTTTGGTAACGGCTTCGGCTTCCTCCACCCAGCAGATGCCGACCCCCTGAATGGATTTAATCTTGGTAACGTTGTTTTTAATGCCGTAAAAAACAAATTTCGCCCCCGTGCCCAAATGGGTAATGGTGGATTTCAGTATGTCGAATTCCGCCGTATAGCCCAAACGGTCTATGGTTTCCACCAACAGCTGGTAAACCGAATCGTCCAGCGAGCCTTGAAATTCGCGGGCGCATAAAATCACCGTATCGATACGGCGGGCGACTTCGACCGCCAGCTCCGCCAGAAAATAAGATTTGCCGCTGCCCCTGCCGCCGTAAAGCACTTTGTATCTGGCTTTATTTATCAGCGGTTTGAAATAAGGATTGGCCATAATCTCTAATGAAAAATATCTTCCAGCGGGCGGGTTTCCACTTTAACGCGCATATCTGCGGACAGGTCCAATCTGTCGCCGTATTTTTTCGGCGCCAGTTTGGCGGCAATCCATTTTCTGACATCGATTTGCAGCTTGGCTTTGGCGACTTCGCCCGTTTCGGGCGGACAGCGGTCGGCAATCGCCAGCACTTCTTCGGCAAACCCGTCTGCCTGCTCCTCGCGTGCGCGCGCGTACTGCTCCTGAAATTCGGGATATTCCGCCAGCCAGCGGTACACCGTGCCGGATGCGGGCATCTCTTTGCGCGTGCAAATCTCGCGCAAACTCAGGCCTTGCGCAATCAAGCGGCATATTTCTCCGGCCTGTTCTGCATTGTATCGGCTTGGCCGCCCGACAGGGCGTTTACTGGTTTCGCCCATAAGGGTTTCCTTGAAAAGCGGATACAAAAAAGACAGCTTCAGGCTGCCTGAAAAGAATTGGCCGCGATGAAATCTACTTCACAAACTGCGCCACAGCAGCAAGCACGGCCGCCAATCCCGTCAATGTAGCAAAAATCACAGCCGCATCGGCCAATCTCTTACCGACAATCCGGGCATCTTGTGCATTCATTTTTCCATCTGCCCTTACTTGGTGTTTTCGGTTATACTTCATACATCTTTAATCCTTTGTGCGATAAAGGGTTAAATACAAAAAAGCCGCTGAGTTCCCGCTCAACGGCTTTTGTTTTTTAATCGTTTCAGATAAATTGCTTTGCAAAGCAAAACGGAGAAAACCGCTTTTTACGCAGCTTTCTCCGAAATATACACTTTTTATACCGGAAAGCTGCCACATTATCAAATGTTAATGACAACTGCAAACATTATCGCGGTTTAGCCTTTCTTAAATCTTCCAAGGTAGGCTTCATCAAAATCAAATCATTCTGCATATCGGAAAGCTCGTCTTCATCGCAAGAGTTGGAAGCAATCTTATTTTCGAAATCATTAATTTGACTATCCAATGCACGTTCTATAAAAGCCAATTGTTTGGGCAATAATGTTAAAGTAATTTTTTCCATCGTCAGTTACTCTTATTTCAGTTTGGTAAATTTAGAGTTGGTTGTTTCCATAAGTTTGATAAAATCAGCCAAAGGTATATTTTTGCCTGCGCCCATGCCCAATGATTATTCTTGTCATTGACAATATAAATATCGTTCGACACCACCGTACCTCTAGGAATTTTCCAGCAATTTTTCGGGTCGGCAGGCACTACGCTTGTAGTAGAAATCCCGCCTTGCCTGCCTCTGACCCAATCCGCACCGCCCTGTTTAAATATGGTTACGTCAGTCGTTCTGACGTTGTACATGCATGGACTGCTTGAATTTCCTGAACGGTACAAATCTTTTGTCAATGTTCCTGCAAATGACACGGATGCTATTATTAAAGACATTGATACTAAGAAAAATTTTTTAAACATAGCCATCTCCATATCTAAATATCCAGGACAATGCTACCATCTTTTTATCTTATAAATGATATTTATACATTGATTATCCGACTCCAACTTTTTTAACCATAAATAAAAAATTCCACACCGACAATCCCCGCATCGGCAAAATCCCGTTCCAATTTCAAAAACGCCTGCTGTTCATAGCGTGCAATCCAAGATTTGACCGCTTTAAGGCGGCGGTAAAACGTACGCGGCGAGATATGATACCTTTGCAAAACCACATCTTTGCAAGGCAAATGCCCCTTCGAGTAAATATGCGCCGCCAAATCCGCCGGCAGATGCAAACCCTTATCCACATCATTGATTTGCAGCATCAAAGCCACATCATACAAATTTCGCATTTCCCCGTAAGCGCATTCCACGGCGGCACGCTCAAAACGGCTTAAAAGCCTGTTGATACGGCATTGAATCATCGCCGCATTCACATGCCGTTCCGCCTGCGTCAAACCGCTTTTGCCCCGCGCCACCCCCTTGCTTGCCACCCATTCCATCACCGCCCCCGTATTGCCGCGCGGCTCCATCTTACTGCCATGCGGTACACTATGTCGGCTTTCCCTATGAAGACGCGAAAATCCCCTGTCTGATGCATCAGGTTTAACCCTTCAGGCAGCCTGCGGGCTGCCTTTCTATTTCACTCTTGTCATCCGCCTCCGGTTGTTGTACATTATTACGTACACTTCATTAGGAGAATGGATTGATGTTTGCCGTTCACGCATCCGATTTCCGCAAAAACATGGCAGCCACTTTAGACAGGGTATCGGCCAATGCCGAGCCGGTGCTGATTACCCGTTCGGGCTCGTCTGCCGCCGTTTTGCTGGATATAGACGAATACAACTCACTGGTAGAAACCGCCTATCTACTGTCCAACCCCGCCATGGCAGCCCGTTTGGCACGCGGCATAGCCGAAATCGAAGCAGGACGCGCCACTGTTCGGAAGTTAATCGAATGATGCTGCATTTCACCGATGATGCCTGGCAAGACTATCTGTATTGGCAGCAAACCGACAAAGCCGTACTCAAACGCATCCACGCCCTTATCAAAGATATGCAGCGCAACCCTTTCGAAGGATTGGGCAAACCCGAGCCGCTCAAACACAGCCTGAGCGGCTATTACAGCCGCCGCATCAATACCGAACACCGCATTGTCTACCGCGCCGATGAAGCAGGCTTGTGGCTGATAGCCCTGCGCTTTCACTACCGAGAATAAACACCACTTTTTTCAGGCAGCCTAAACAGGCTGCTTTTTTTATAGAAAATAAAAACAGCCCCAACTCACAGCCACATCAATGAAGCATTACAAACAACTGTTTTGAATACTATTGGAAAGAAACTTCCATGAAAATCCCCGAAACCGCCCGAACCCACAGCACCACCTTTCTCAACCATGCCGAACTATGCGACCTGACCGGTTGGAAAACCGCAAAAAAGCAACGTGAGAAGCTACGCGAGCAAGGCATACCCTTTCACGAAAACGCACGCGGCTATCCCCGCGTTGCCAGAGAAACACTGGTTGGCAAACCCAAAACCCAAGCCGCATTACCTACTTCAACCGCACCATCCACTTCCTGGCAGCCCAATATCCACATCAACACCTAAACACGGCACAGCCCGTGTTTTTTACCTTATCAAGGAGCAAAACATGGGACGCAAAGCCACCGTCAACCACAATCTCCCCAAAAGCATCCGCGCCCGCAAACGCCAACGCAAAAACGGCGCAGTAGTCATCTACTACTTTTACGAAAGCCGAGACCTGAACGGACACAGAAAAGAAATCCCCCTAGGCACCGATTATCTGAACGCCGTCCGCCAATGGACCCGGCTGGAAATGGAAAAAATCCCCAAAAGCCAACGCATCACCTTTCCCCACGCCGCCGCACGCTACAAAAAAGAGATTCTCCCCCGCAAACAACCCAAAACCGCCCGCGAAAACCAATACCAACTCAACAAACTATTGGAATTTTTCGGCGGAGCCAACCCCGCACCTTTAGACGAAATCCAAGCGCAACACATTAACATTTATTTCAAATGGCGCAAAAACGCACCGGTTGCCGCCAACCGCGAAATCGCACTATTCAGCCACATTTGGACTTTATGCGGACCCGCAGAATGGGGATACACCGACCGACCCAATCCCGCAAAAGGCATCAAACGCCACACCGAAAAGCCGCGAGATACTTATATTGAAGATTATCTGTATCAGATACTCTACGAATGCGCCGACCCCGACACCCGAGACATCATGGATACCGCCTACATGATTGGACAGCGCCCTGCGGATGTATTGAAAATACAAACGCATCATATCCGCGACGGCATTTTGTCCGTCAAACAAAACAAAACCCAAGCCCAATTACGCTTTACCGTTTCAGGCAGCCTGAAAGCCATTATTGACAAAAGAATCAAGCCGACAAGCCCCTACCTGTTCAGCAACAAGCGAGGACAAACCCTAACGGTTAATGCAATGGGCAAACGCTTTGCCAAAATACGCCGAGCCGCCATAGCCAAGCATCCCGAACTGGAAGAAGAATTAAAACAATGCCAATTCAGAGACCTACGCGCCAAAAGCGGCACCGACAAATACCTAAGCGCCGACAGCTTGGAAACCGCCCAACAGCAATTAGGACATACCGACACCAAAATGACCAAACGCTACATCCGCCGCGACAAAGCCATCCAACCGCTGGAACCCAAAAACAAATAATTGCGGAACACCTGCTATAATTGCGGAACATACAGGCACAACCAGCAGCATAACGATTTGTCATAAATAGATTTATGAACAATCCAAAAACAAGGCTGCCTGAAAGGTTTTCAGGCAGCCTTTTTATACTTTGGCTCTCCGCTATTATGGGCTATCGATTGTTTTTCGCATCCAAGCTGCATACCGTCATTTTAAACGCAACATCTTTTTCCGCCGCCTTACCATGCACATTTTCCTGGTCTGCATGCAAAAAACGTATATGCGTAAAATATTTATTTGCCGACATCTCAGGAAGCACCTTTTCTCCGGCCGCTACTTTCACAATCAAAAGATGTGTGTTTTTATCCAAAGATTGATGTTGATAGCTTCCCTTTTGGGCGCAACAATCCAATTCGGTACCGTTGCTCCGCAAAATTTCCAACAGCAATTTTACCGCACGGCAAGTTGGCATCATGCCCGAACTCCATTTTTGCAAATCCTGCTGCCGTTGTTCGGCCGGCTGTTTTTGCCAAAAATAATAACCGGGAAATTCCAGCGGAGTGGTACCGCCTGCAATGGAAATTCTTTGCTTCAAAGCCATCAGCCATTCGTTTTCCCGAATATGCTGGCCAAAACGTTGTTGGATTTCCTGTAGATTTTGCGAAGCTTGCTGCAATGCATTCCAAATCTCGGGATTATCTTTATTTTTGTCCGATTGGCGTTGCCTTTCCAATTCCTGCAAAATATCCAGCTTTAATTCGGCTCTTGAAGAGCAATCCATCATTTCAAACAAGGTAACCAAAGCCGTATGATGCAACCACTTGTCTTCACTTGCCGCAGTATGGTTGAAACGGTTATACAGATGCTCGATACGTATCAGGCTGCGGATACGCTCGGTTAAGGGATGTTCAAAATACAACATATCTTTTATTTCCTTGTTTTTCAGGCAGCCAACATACGGCAATAAGTATTGTGCTGCTGCCGTACCGCCGCCTGCAAATCTTGCATACTGCCGCTGTTATCTATCACATCATCTGCCAGTGCGGCTCGTTCCGCATCGGTGGCTTGTGCATCCATAATCAACCGCACTTGTTCCTCTGTCAACCCGCTGCGCTGCATCACTCTCCGGATACGGACGGCTTGCGGACACTGTATCAATAAAATCCTGTGTATCAATTGTCGGAAGACAGGGTGTTCGGTTAGCGTAGGCAATTCAACAATGCCGTAAACGGCTTTGCTTTCAAGTTGCTGCTGTCGGCATATGGAATCAAAAATATAAGGATGCAGTATATTTTCCAATTGCTGCCGCGCATCGGTATCAGTGAACACCAAATCACGCATATAAACACGATTGAGGCTGCCTGAAACGGTCAGCGCTGCCATACCGAATACTTCGCATATTGCCTTCAAAGCATCGCTATCCGCTGTTTCCGTTAACAGTCTGGCGTGTTCATCGGCATTGATTAAGGGAATGCCTAAATCAGCAAAACAGGCAGCTGCCTGAGTTTTGCCGCTGCCTATTCCTCCGGTTAAACCTACCCAAACCGTCATTTAAAATCCCGATGCGTGCAACCACCAATTCACGGCTGCACCGACATGTTCGCGAAAAAGAAAAACAAACCAAGCCGCCACGGCCAAACAGGGGCCAAACGCCATAGGCTGGCCTTTAGACAACCGTTTCAGCAATGCGGCAACAATTCCCACTATTGCCGCCGCCAATACGACAACGGGCAGCATGAAAACGCCTAACCAAGCACCTACGGCTGCCAACATTTTAAAGTCGCCGTAGCCCATACCTTCTTTACCGGTGAGCAGCTTAAAGAGCCAATAAATACTCCACAGGCCCATATAGCCTGCCATTGCTCCAATCACTGCCGATTGCAACGGTACAAACCCTGTCATCAAATTGAATAACAGTCCCAGCCATACCAAAGGAATAGTCAGACTATCGGGCAGCAATTGCGTATCAGCGTCAATGAAGGTCAGTGCAACCACATAGGCGGTAAAAAGACAGGCTCCGATTGTGATATAAGTTTCTCCGTATTGCCATGCCATCGCAGCGAACAACAATCCGGTAAGCAATTCCACCAAAGGATAGCGCACGGCAATTTTAGCCGAACAGCTGCCGCATCTGCCGCGTAACAGCAGCCAACTAATCACCGGAATATTCTGCCATGCCCGAACAGCAGCACCGCATGACCCGCAACGAGAACGCGGAGTCATCAGATTGAATACCGGCTCCTCTTCAACCTCCATGCCCAATTGCAACCTGGCCATACGGTTGTATTCGCTTTCCATCATCACCGGCAAACGGTAGATAACCACATTTAAAAAACTGCCGATAATCAAACCGATAAGTAATGCCAGAATCATCGCCATCATTTAGCCAATCACATTACCCAAATTGAACAACGGCAGATACATGGCTACCAGAATCACCCCGATAATACCGCCCAATACCACCATAATAATCGGCTCCATCAAAGAAGAAAGCATGGCAACCGCACTATCGACTTCATCCTCGTAAAATTCAGCCGTTTTATTGAGCATATCGTCCAACGAACCCGATTCCTCACCGATAGATGCCATTTGCACCACCATATTCGGGAACAAATCGGTAGCCTGCATACTGGATGTCAAAGAAATACCCTGATTCACCTTGGAACGGATTTCACGGGTGCCTTCCTCATACAGAATATTGCCCGCCGCACCGGCAACGGAATCCAATACTTCAACCAAAGGAACACCTGCAGCAAACAAAGTGGCAGTCGTCCGCGCCCAGCGTGCAATAGTCGCCTTCCGAACAATATCGCCGAATACAGGCAGCTTCAAAAGCATTGCATCCACACGCCTTTGAAAGGTAAACGATTTTTGGTAGAACTTAATCAAACCCACCACCAAAGCAACCAAACCTATAATAATCATCCAGCCATAGGCAACAAACAAATCCGAAATATTCATCATAAACTGAGTCAATGGCGGCAGTTCTGCATTCATGCTTTCGTAAACTTTACCGAATTCAGGCAGCACGAACATCATCATCACAATAATCAACACTACCGCTACAACGATAATGGCAATCGGATAAGTTAATGCGCTTTTTACCTTTTTCTTAATGGCTTGCGTTTTTTCCTTATAAGTTGCCAGCTTGTCCAACAGTTTTTCCAATACACCGCCCGCTTCGCCTGCCGCAACCAGATTGCAATAAAATTTATCAAAATATTTCGGGTGTTTTTCAAAAGAGTGCGCCAACGAGTTACCTTGTTCGACACTATTGCGCACATCCATCAAAACTTGTGTCATAGCGGCATTACTGTGGCCTTTTGCTACGATATCAAACGCCTGCATCAAGGGCAGACCCGCTTTCATCATAGTGGAGAGCTGGCGCGTAAACACGGTAATATCCGCTTGGGTAATCTTTTTGGATTTGGATTTTTTCATCTTAACCAAACTGATTACCTTAATCTGCCTGCGCGACAGTTTCTGACGGGCTTCTTCCTCGTTTTTAGCCACTACTTCGCCGCGTACAACGGAATCGGTTTGCAGATTACGGCCTTCAAATTGGTAACTGTTTCCCTTTTCCCGTTGCACGGGTTTCGCAACAGACACTTTTTTAACAGGTTTTGCAGCAGCCATTCTCAATTCCTTTTAACTGATTAATCTTTATTCGTTAGTTGTAGCGATAACTTCTTCCAAAGAAGTGATACCCTGCATCACTTTCAATAATCCGGCACGGCGCAAATCCACCAAACCTTCTTCGTAGGCAATATTGGAAATATCCACTTCCGTACCGCCGCTCATAATCACCGCTTTCATTTTTTCCGTCATCGGCATCACTTCATATAAACCAGCGCGTCCCTTATATCCCTTGCCTTTGCACGCATCACAACCCACAGGGCGATACATGGTCCATTCTTGCTCCAAATCCTCTTTAGTGAAACCCGAACGCAACAAAGCCTGTTCGGGCGGCCGCTCCACGGGTTCTTTACAGGCGGAACACAAACGCCGCGCCAGACGCTGCGCCATAATCAGGTTCACCGAGCTGGCAATATTAAACGGGGCGACACCCATATTCAGCATCCGCGACAAAGTAGCGGGGGCGTTGTTGGTGTGGAGGGTGGAAAATACCATGTGGCCGGTTTGCGCGGCTTTGATGGCGATGTCGGCCGTTCCCAAGTCGCGAATCTCACCAATCATAATAATGTCCGGGTCCTGACGCAGAAAGGCTTTCAAGGCAGCCTCAAACGTTAAGCCCTGTTTGTCGTTCACGTTGACCTGATTGATGCCGGGCAGGTTAATCTCGGCGGGGTCTTCGGCGGTGGAGATGTTCACATCATCGGTGTTGAGAATGTTCAGGCAGGTGTAGAGAGAGACGGTTTTACCCGAACCGGTAGGGCCCGTTACCAGCACCATGCCGTAAGGACGGTTAATCGCTTCTAGAATCAATTCTTTTTGGAACGGCTCAAAACCGAGCTGGTCGATATTCAGGCTGGCTGCATCGGAATTCAGAATACGCATCACCACTTTTTCGCCGAACAGACACGGCATGGTACTGACACGGAAGTCGATAGCTTTGGCGTTTTTGGAAAACTGCAACTGAATCCGTCCGTCCTGCGGCACACGTTTTTCAGAAATATCCAGTTTCGCCATCACTTTGATACGGGATGCCAATTGGCTGCGCAGCTGCAACGGCGGTTGCACGACTTCACGCAACTGCCCGTCCACACGGAAACGCACCCGCGCCATAAATTCATAAAATTCAAAGTGAATATCGGACGCCCCCGCATTAAGCGCATCAGACAGGATTTTCTGAATAAAGCGTGCAACCGGCCCGTCTTCCTCTTCTTCCCCGTCCACAATCATGGTTTTTGCCTGGGATTCCGTCAGGCTGGCATCCATGCCCATTTCTTTAATGAGACTGACGTTACTCTGGCCGAACCACTCCAACAAAGTGGAAAGCTGGTCATCGCGAACCACCACCAAATCTACGGTCAATCCGCTGGGAAACAAAGCTTTTTGCAAAGTCTGGATTTGCGTAGGGTCGGATACTGCCAAAAAGATTTTTTTACCGCGCCTGAAAATAGGAACGCAACGCAATGCCTGCATCTGCAATTCATCCAACACATCGCCGACAATGCTGCTGCGCGGGAAAAAATGCAAATCCAGCAAAGGATAATTGAATACGGTGGAACACAATTCCGCCAATGCTTCGGGCGAGATGACTTTATCGTCAAAAATCATCGGTAAAACCGGCTTGGATTCTTTCAATGCAGCTTGATATTTTTCAATATGCTCCTGCGAAACCAGTTTTCTTTGTGCCAAAACCCGCAATAAACCGATGCTCATAATCAATATTCCCAGCGTTCACCATAACAGGCCGCATCATTTTCAGGCAGCCTGAAAGAAAATTTGTGTAATAGAGAGCGTTAATTATATCAAGATAACGCTATTTATGTTACCGCCCCGAATGCATTGTAAATTTTTGCCGCACTTACGTTTCCATTCCGCAACAATGCAGCCAACGGCATACCTGTCCGCGTCTCACCGCGGCAAACATTATTTATCCCTTTCAGGCTGCCTGAAACAGCACAACTCGTTTGCCAGCATATCCTCTATCGTTTCGCGGCGGCGGATTAATCTCGCTCCGCTACCGTCCAACCACACTTCGGCGGCGCGGCAACGCGTGTTGTAATTCCCTGCCATAGATGCGGCATACGCACCGGCACTTCGCACTATCAACACATCGCCTTCTTCGGCGGCAATACGGCGGTCTTTGCCTAAAAAATCACCTGTTTCGCACACCGGTCCGACAATATCCGCCACTATTTCGGGAAGCCCTTTGTCTTCGGCATTTTCTATGGCGTGATAAGCCTGATAGAGTGCGGGACGCATCAAATCGTTCATCGCGGCATCGACAATCACAAAATTCTTCTCTTCGCCGCGCTTGACGTATTCCACCCTAGTCAGCAACACACCTGCATTGCCTACCAAGCTCCTGCCCGGTTCCAAAATCAAATCCAGTTTGCGTCCGTCCAACAAGCGCCGCACCGCATCGGCATATTGCACCAAATCGGGCTGCTGCTCATCGCGATATACAATACCGACTCCGCCGCCCAAATCAATATGTTGCAGCGCGATACCCTGCTCCGCCAAGCGGTCTGTCAAGTGCAACAGCCGCTCGCACGCTTCAATCAAAGGTTCAAGCGCAATCAATTGCGAACCGATATGGCAGTCAATTCCCGTTACCGCAACATGAGGCAAAGCAGCCGCATAACGGTAGGCTTCTTCGGCAACACTCATCGCAATACCGAATTTATTCGCTTTCAAACCGGTGGAAATATAAGGGTGGGTTTGCGCGTCTACATCGGGATTAATCCGCAACGATACGGGCGCCACTTTGCCCAAACGTCCCGCTACGGCATTCAAACGTTCCAATTCAGGCAGGCTTTCCACATTAAAACATTTAATCCCTGCCTGCAAAGCAAATACCATTTCCGCTTCGCTTTTGCCCACGCCCGAGAAAATAATCTTATCCGCACTGCCGCCCGCCTGAAGCACCCGTGCGATTTCTCCGCCCGATACCGTATCAAACCCGCAGCCCAAACCGGCAAAATATTGCAGAATACTCAGATTGCCGTTTGCCTTAACCGCATAGCAAATCAAAGGATTCAGCTGCGAAAAAGCGGAGCGGTAAGCAAGCAAAGCCTCATCCAAATCCGCCTTGCTGTAAACATACAGAGGCGTCCCGAATTCTTTTGCCAAAGCGGTATAAGCCGGCCGTTCGCAATACTCGCTCATGGTTGCGGCTCCATCTGCGGTTTCGCATTCTCCGGCCGGTTTAAATCCATTCCCGTCTGAATCACGCCGAAACGGTTGGAATCGCCTTCCTTAGGCAAATACAAACCGCCTTTATACCCGCAGGCGGTCAACATGGCAGACAAAGCAAACAAATACAGTTTTTTCATATTCAGGCAGCCCGAAAAATGGCACAATGCACGTTTTTAAAACGCCGCATTTTATCACGATGACAACCGAAACCGATTTTTTACTCCACACCGATGCCCTGTTTGAACACATCCAAGACCAAATAGACCGACAAGAGCTGGAATTTGACTGCCTGCTTTCAGGCAACGTTTTGACTTTGGAAGCAGAAAACGGCACACAAATCATCGTCAACCGCCACACACCCAACCAAGAATTATGGATTGCGGCTCCAAGCGGCGGCTACCACTTTGCCCGCACCAACGGACAATGGCTGGCCACGCGCGACAGCAGCGAATTCTTTGCCGTTCTCAACCAGGCACTTTCCGCCGCCGCAGGCCAAAGCATAACCATCGTACCTTTTCAGGCTGCCTGAATATCCGTTGTAATAGAAAAACTTTTCAGGCTGCCTGAATATCCGTGTAATAGAAAAACTTTTCAGGCTGCCTGAAACATAAAAAGATTGATGCCTAACAATCCGTTACCCTATTTTCAGACCGCTTGAAACTCGATGGCGTAGGCGGTACGGGCAACGCCCGACAATCCGCTCCCCTATTTCCAGACCGCCTGAAACCACTATGGCAAGGCAAGCCGAATGGCCAACGCCCCTTACGCAAACTTTTTAAGGCCTGAAAACCGATACCGCTGCGGATATAGCCTTACCCATATCCCCGATACAAGCGTTCAGGCTGCCTGAAAGCACTGTCTGCTCCATCGCTACCATTCAGTCCCTTACACAAGATTTCAGGCAGCCGGAAAGCCAAGTGATACCCGACAAAACCTTTATCCACCGAAATCCGATGTTTTCGGATAAACCATGCCGAAAGGCGGCTTGAATTCAAATGACTGTGTTGTAAGATTGGCTTGATACCACTGCAAATAGATTGTGTAAAAACGTTTTCTTTTAATGCGGATTTGCAATAAGATTTTGGAAAAAATGATTTTTTATTAAATCACATTGCAGCATCCATCTTTTTGAAAAGCAGAGCCATTTAAACAGTATCAATATCGTTTCAGGCAGCCTGAAATACCGCAAAACGGACTGCCCGCCGACACTTTCATGCGACTAAAAACCAAAACTATGTGAAACAATGTACCGCTACTTTAAATACAAATTCCTTTCCAAGCAGCCTATCATTTGCTGCGTTTTACTTTCTACAGACAACGCCTTTAAACACAACTTGCTTTTCAGGCAGCCTGCCATCGCAACAGACTTTGTCGATACAAGCGCCAGCCTACCTAAACATGATTCGACAACGGCGGCGCGATAAGACTTCCAACCCGCCTGACGACACCCCGCCCCATTACCAACCCTGCTGCCGTATCGCACGTTTTCACTTTCAGGCAGTCTGAAAACGCTCCGCCCACTCAACACCCGAACACGTCAATACGTTTAAGCAGCACGAAATCCATCCCAATCCCCCGCCATGACACCATCCCTGCATTTGCATCAGTCGCTCGCCACACCGCCGCTTGCCCCCAAAGTCATCCATATCCTGAATGGTCAGGGCATTCAAACCATTGCCGATTTACAAACCTTTACACCCAACAAAGCATTCTTACTCATTAGAAACAGCGGATTAAGCGTTACCCAAAGCGTTTACTGGCAATTGGTCGCACTCAGCCTCCTGAAAACACCGCAAGAATTAAACCCGTCAGAACGCCTTTTTTGGGCAGAGCAGCTGAAAAACACGCCGCCCGTTGCCGCGTTCCCGCCGCAAACCGTGATGGAAACCCATATGCAGGCAGCATTAGAACAAGCCGAACTGGCTGCATCAAAAGGCGAAGTACCCGTAGGCGCAATAGTTGTACGGGACGGGGAAATCATCGCCCGCGCCTACAACCGCTGCATTGCAGACAACCATATCGGTAGCCATGCCGAAATCCTCGCCCTGCAACGGGCCGGACAAATCATCGGTAACTACCGGTTAAGTGATTGCGATTTATACGTTTCTTTAGAGCCGTGCAGTATGTGTGCGGGCGCGGTTATCCAAGCACGCATCCGCCGCCTGATATACGCCTGCGCCGAGCCGAAAACAGGAGCGGCCGGCAGCGTTATCAATCTGTTTGACAATACCGCACTCAACAGCCACACAGCCGTAAAAGGCGGTATTCTCGATAAAAAGGCACGCCTGCTGCTGCAAAACTTCTTCAAACAGCGGCGCGCCTAAAAAAATTCAACCGGATACAATCAAATAATTGACCGAACGCTATCCTTCACGACAGGTTTCACAACCTGTATCACAAGCTCAATTCTCCTGCTAACCATACCGTGAACAATTAAAAAATTCGATATTCGGATAATCAATTATCCGAATAAGCAACTTATCCCGAACAGCCCAAGCAATTTACGACAACCGAATAAAATCATCCTTATCGACCAACCCATTATATGAAAATATATTTCCGAATATTCCGCAATAAAAAAGCTGCCTGAAATTCAGGCAGCCCCATATGTCCAATATCTTAAAACCGGTATCCAAACGCTTTATTGCGAACCTTTTTCTCCTTTCAATTCCGCAATCATGCGCATTTGTTCCATATATTCTTCCTTTTCGCGGCGGTAGATTTCATACACGCAACTATCGCCGCACCAGCTGCCGCAGCATTCCCATTCTTCGGGCATACGCGGCATTTCAGGCAGCGTATCCGTTATCAAATCCATCTGCCACTTCCAACAGATTACCATCGAATTCTATGATTTCGCCGCTACGGATTTTGGCCGTTTTGCGCAATTCCACTGCGCCGTTACGGCACACCAAGCCCGCCGCAATCCAGCTCTTGGCTTGACCGCCGCTTTCCGCCAAACCGGAAAGTTTCAATAAATCGCACAATGCAATATATTCCTGACCTTCCAAATAAACCGTAGCACGCATCATTCATCAAACCCAAACGGTAAAATCACAAACCGGAGCGATTTTGCAATGTGCCAGCCAAATAATCACCACCGCCGAAATCATGGCCGTAGCGTAAAATATCCAAGCCATTCTGCTGCGCGGTTCGGAATACATCGCCAAAAAGCCGCAAGCGATATATACAAGCACCAACAACAGTTTAAAGCCCAACCACAATGCCGCGACAAAAGGAATCTGTGCGGTAATCACCATCATGGTCATACCGGCAAACAACAAAAGCGCGTCATTACTGTGCTGAACCATTCTTAGCCAGAAAGTATTTTTAAAATCGGGCTTATAGGTATGCAAAAAGAAACGGACATTAAACAAAATCAAACTGACGGCAACAAACAGCCAATGCAAGTGTTTGATAGGAAGATAATATTCAATCATCGTTATCACCTTAATCGACAAACAAAAACAACACAATTTATGCAAACTGCCACAATGGCAGGCAGGAAATGTACAACAACTTACCTTACGGCACCTTGCCGTAAATCAACATTCCGCTCCACAGCATATTGATGCCTGACGATATTCTCTATCACTGCCGGGAAACGGATTTCTATATTTCAAAGGAAAATGCGTTCGGGAGCAACATCAAGCCCGTCATGCCGCTATCCGATACCCGAAATTCTCACTTTACCCAATATTTTCCGACCCAGTAAAACCCCGCTGCAGCGCACATCAATCCGCAAAAATTATGCAGGAAGAACAATGTAAGAGCGTGGAGATACCGCCCGGAAAGCCAGTTATCCAGCACTTGCACCGAGAAAGCAGAAAAAGTGGTCAGCGAGCCTAAAAATCCTAATATCCACAATGCCCTACCGGCAGCAGAAATATTCAATGCCAATGCCCCGCCCGCCAACAAACACCCCAAACCGTTCGCTGCCAGTATGCCCCATGCCCAAGAGGGAGACGAGGCATGAAATGCCAAGCCCAACAGCCAACGTACGCTTGCGCCCAATACCGCCCCGCCACACACGCAAAGCCATTGCTGCAACATATCTCACCTTTTATCTGTCAGGCTTTCAGGCAGCCTGATTGTATCATGAGCCGTCTTTTCTATTGCCAATAAAAACGGGGGGTGATTTTTACGGTTGGCAAATTCGTAACGCAACACCTGAAATCCCTGTTGCGGCAAGCCGCAGGCAAAATCCAAAACGGCAGCCGCCTCATCGCACCCTTGCGGATGCCCCCGATAAAGAACCGCCACCAATAACCCGCCCGTTTTCAACAAATTTAATGCACAGGCAACCGCGCGGACACTGCTCTCCGCACACGTAGTAATATTCTTATCGCCATCAGGCAGATAGCCGAAATTAAACACTGCGGCACTGATGCCTTCAGGCACATAATCCGCCATATCGGCATGACTCGCCTGCACCAGCGTTACCCTGTCGCGCACGCCTGCCTGTTGCAAACGTTTGTCGGTTGCCGACAGTGCGGCTGCCTGAATGTCAAACGCCCACACTCTGCCGCCCGAACCGACGCATTGCGCCAACAACAAAGTGTCGTTTCCCTTGCCTGCCGTTGCGTCCACAACCAAACCGCCTTCGCCGACACAGTTTTTCAACAACATATGTGCAAACGGCAAGATATTGTGCAACAACATACCTACACCGCATCAATCCTGAGAACGCGCCGCTTTTTCAGCCAGCCCCGACAATCCCTGACGGCGCGCCAATTCCGACAATACTTCTTCCACGCCGATATTGTGATGAGCCAACAACACCATGTTATGAAACCATAAATCGGCCGTTTCATATATCACATGCTGTTTATCGCCGTCTTTGGAAGCCATCAAAACCTCGCCGGCTTCTTCAATCACTTTTTTCAATATCTTGTCCTGCCCCTTATGCAGCAATTGTGCTACATAAGATTCCTCCGTGCCGCTGTTTTTACGGCAATTGATGGTATTCTGAAGTTGGGTCAGTATGTCCGCCATAGTATCCGCCACAATAGAAATAATCGTAAAAGTTTGCTACCAGCAGCACAGGTTGTGCATAAGCATCTTTTGTGCTTTAAATTAATATGGATTTCATTAGATATATTCAGGCAGCCTGCCTATCCAAACAGGCTGCCTGAAAAGTTCAATACCCGACATTCTGGCCGGTACACGCTTGCAAACCAATGTAAGGCCTATTCGTCCGCACAGCCGTGTTTACGCCGCCACCATTGCAGATTCTCATGGAAATCGGCTTGATGCTCGGCAACGGTTTTGCCGCCGTCCCGTACGCTTTGCCGCCACATTTGCGCTTGGATTTCCTGTCCGGCCTGTTCCAAATCCATGCCCGCCACACTAAACGCAGGAGAAAGTCCGAAAGTGATTTTGGAAAAAGGTTTGGGTATCATCATCTTATCCCAACTTCTCAATTCCCAAAAACGGTCTGCTTCATAGTTCAGCACATAAACGGCGCAATCTTGCTTTTGGGCAATCACCGCCGCACCATCGGCAACGCTGTGGCGCGGCCCGCGCGGCCCGTCAGGCGTAATGATAATATCGGTGCCGTTTTTGATTTCCTTTAAGGCATGAATCAATACCTTGGCACCGCCTTTCGAGCTGCTGCCGCGCAGCGTTTCGATACCGAAACGGCGGATAACGCGCGTGATGATTTCACCGTCTTTATGGTCGCTGACTATTACTTTGCCGCGTTTGCGTTTGTTATCCCACAAGTGTTTGTACACAAAACACATAAACGCCAAACGCCCGTGCCAAAACACCACTACCGACCCCTGCTCGGGCAGTTTCTGTTCAGGATAAGTTTTGCGGCAGCTTAAAAATACCAAGCGCAACAAGCACTCAACCAGCCACACGCCCGCCTGAAGCTTAAAACGCTGCCAACGTGTATTCATACCCCGTCCTTGCGGTAGATTTCCTGCTCGCTTTTCAATACGGCATCGCGCACCTGCCATGCCTGTCCGTTCCATTCGCGGTAAAAACAGCTTTCCCTGCCGGTATGGCAGGCAATACCGCCCGCCTGCTCTATCTGCATCAACACGGCATCGCCGTCACAGTCCAAATGCAGGCTGCATATTTTTTGCCTGTGTCCCGATTCTTCGCCTTTCATCCACTGCTTGCGGCGCGAGCGGCTGTAATAATGCGCATAACCGGTCGCAACGGTTTGACGCAATGCCTCCTCATTCATCCACGCCACCATTAAAACTCTTTTGGTATAAACATCTTGGACAATGGCACACAACAAACCGTCCTTATCCCATTTCACCTCATTCAGCAAATTCTCTTCCATCTCGCTCTTTCAGGCAGCCTGAAACAGGCAGCATACGCATTTCGCCGTATCCGTTCAGGGCAGCAACGGCACGGCGTCCAATCCGGCCGTTTCAGGCAGGGAGAACATAATATTCAGATTTTGCACCGCCTGCCCCGCCGCACCTTTGACCAAATTATCCTGAACACTCATCAAAATCCACACATTGCCTGCGTCATACGGCGCTTTTTGCACGGCAATACGGCAAACATTCGCACCGCGCACACTGCGCGTCTCGGGCATACTGCCGGGCGGCATAATATCCACAAAAGGGCTGCCTGAATAAAATTCTTCCAATAAATTTTGCGGAGAAACACCGTCTTGCAAATGAACGTAAGTAGTCGCATGCATACCGCGTATCATCGGAGTGAGATGCGGCACAAAAATCAATTTATCCGCCACATTTTTTTGCAGCGAAGCAATGGTTTGACGGATTTCAGGCAAGTGGCGGTGCCCCGACACGCCGTAGGCTTTGAAATTATCGCCCGCTTCGCAAAACAGCGTACCCACCGCCGCTTTGCGTCCCGCACCCGACACACCCGATTTACAGTCGGCCACAATCGGCATTTCAGGCAGCAGCGCATCAGCACGCAGCAAGGGCAACAGAGGCAGGCTCACGCAGGTAGGATAACAGCCCGGATTGGCCACCAACCGCGCCGTTCTGATGGCTTCGCGGTTCAGCTCGCTCAAACCGTACACTGCTTCAGACAAAGCATCAGGCGCAGTAAACGGCATACCGTACCACTGCTCCCAAGTCGGAATATCGCGTATGCGGAAGTCTGCCGACAAATCCACCACCCGCACCCCTTTTGCCAATAATGCAGGCGCATCACGCATCGCAACGCCGTGCGGAGTAGCGAAAAAAACGGCATCGCACCGACTTAAATCCGCCGCCGCAGGGTCTTGAAACTGCAAATCGTACGCGCCGCGCAAAGACGGAAAATAATCGGCAATACCAACGCCTGCCTCACTACGGCTGGTTACGGCGCACACTTCCACATTCGGATGACGCGCCAACAGGCGCAGCAGCTCTACTCCCGTATAACCTGTCGCACCCACAACGGCCACTTTAATCATATTCATTCTACACACTCCGAATAAGCCGCTCTCAGACTGCCGGAACAATTCAAAGCCCTTTGATGACCATCCGTTTCAGGCAGCCTGAAAAAATGCAGTGATGCTTTCAGGCTGCCTGAAAATCAGCTTTCGCTCTTCGGACGTTTGGGTGGAACCGCATCGCTGCGTGCAATCAGCATCAAGCAGCCAAGCAAAATCATACCGAATGCAATCAAAGGTTTGGCAGCATAACCATAAGCATCAACCGCATAAATCACGCCGCCGATATACATCAGCAAAGGCGCGGAAATCACCGACTGCTTATTGATTCCGTCCAATATGAAAACCAATACACCGGCGGCCACCAAGATGGCGGCAATAATCGTAGAAGAATCAGGCAGCCATGCCAAAGTCTTTAACAACCAAAGCGAGCCGAAAATAATCAGAAACAATGGCACGCTTAAAGAAGGCACTTTCATATTCAAACTCCTTAAATCAATACGCTTTCAGGCTGCCTGAAAAATATCAGGCACGTTTCGGGTCGTTCGGACGCAGCTTGGCGGCCAATTTATCCAAAATGCCGTTGACAAACTTATGGCTGTCGGAGCCGCCAAACGTTTTGGTGATTTCAATCGCTTCGTTGATAACGACGGGATAAGGCGTTTGCGGCATCGCTTTCAACTCATATACCGCCATTAATAAAATGCTTTTTTCCACAGGATTGACCATATTTTCATCGCGGTCAAGCTGCGGACGGATAAGCTGCATACATTCCACACGCTCGGCATGCGCGCCTAAAAAGATTTGTTCAAACAATTGGGCATCGGCTTGATGGAAACCGCTGCTTGCACGGATACCGCTGAGAATTTCAGGCACGCTGGCTTTGCGGTTTATCAAAGTCTGATACAGAGCCTGCATGGCAAACTCGCGCGAACGGCGGCGGGGGGACATTTTCATAATCGCGTTTCCTGTTTTAATCGTTTTCCGACAATTCGGTCAATAAATTCGCCAATTCAACGGCAACCACTGCGGCATCCTGCGCTTTTTCACGGATACGCGCATGCGCCTGTTCATCGTTTTCCGTAGTCAGAACCGCATTGGCAATCGGGATATTGAAATCCAAACCCACTCGGGTAATGGCGGCACCCGTTTCGTTGGACACCAGCTCGAAATGATAGGTTTCGCCGCGAATCACCGTACCCAAAGCAATTAAAGCATCGTATTGCTCGGAAGCCGCCATGTTCTGCAAAACCAAAGCGATTTCCAAAGCACCGGGAACGGTAGCAACGGTAATATCCTCATCGGCCACGCCCAATTCCAATAATTTTCCGCATGCCACCTTCAGCATGGCGCTGCCCACTTCATTGGTAAAACGGGCTTGCACAATGCCGATTTTTAAGTTTTTACCGTTACGGTTAGGAGTAAAAGTTTTCATCGTTATCTTTCTCGCAACAAACCTGCTTTTCAGGCAGCCTGAAACACAAGCGCCCTTCAAGCCGCACAATATCATTGCGGCTGCCAATCGCCCGCCGCTACAAAACATTCCGCGCTATCGTCCCATTCCCACGCGCCTTCGCTGTACTGCATGAGCGGCAAAAGTTCGGGATAACGCTCGGTAACTTTATTCAAAGGCATCATAACGAAATGGTCCGGATTATCGGCGTATTCATCGCTTTCCGCACCGCTGAAAAAACGCCAGCCGCTGTCGTGTTCAAAAGCAGGCTCCTCACGATACAGAAAACCTACCGCTTCGCCTTCATCAGACACTTGGCGGCTGACAACGGCATAATTCAAAGCGGCATTTAATGCCTGAGCAAACGCATTCATTATTATTTCCTACAAACCAACACTATACTTTAAGGCTCTACTGCAAAAATCTTACGCACGCCACTGGAATCCGGCGGCGACACGATACCGCCTTCTTCCAATGCCTGCATCAGATTGGCGGCACGGTTGTAACCGATACGCAGATGGCGCTGCAAAGCCGAAATAGAGGTTTTACGGCTGGACACCACAAATTGTACGGCTTGGTCGAACAATTCGTCTGCATTTTGCCCGGCCGCCGCCGGATGGATAAATTTATTGGTTTCCTGAGCCGCTTCACCGGTTAAAATGCCTTCTACATAATTGGGAGCGGCCTGCTCTTTCACGAAGGCCACTACATTATGCACCTCTTCATCGCTGACAAACGCTCCCTGCAAGCGCACAGGTTCTGCCACGCCCGGCGGCATAAACAGCAAATCGCCATATTTAAGCAAATCTTCCGCTCCCATCTGGTCAAGAATCGTGCGGCTGTCGATTTTGCTTTGTACGGTAAAGGCAATACGGGTGGGGATATTCGCCTTAATCAAACCGGTAATCACGTCCACGCTCGGCCGTTGTGTGGCGATAATCATATGGATGCCCGCCGCCCGTGCTTTCTGCGCCAAGCGTGCAATTTGGGTTTCCACTGTTTTTCTCTCGGTCATCATCAAATCGGCCAATTCGTCAATAACCACCACAATCTGCGGCAATTTTTCCAAAGGTTCCGGCTCATCGGGATTCAAACTGAACGGATTGGGAATATTTTTTCCTTCCGCCTTGGCTGCCTGAATTTTCTCATTGTAGCCCGACAAATTGCGTACGCCCATATGCGACAGCAAACGGTAGCGTTTTTCCATTTCCGCCACGCACCAATTGAGCGCATTACCCGCTTCCCTCATATCGGTAACCACGGGGCAAAGCAAGTGTGCAATGCCTTCATATACCGACAGTTCCAACATTTTCGGGTCTATCATGATAAAGCGCACTTCATCGGGCGCCGCTTTATACAGAATAGATAAAATCATCGCATTCACGCCTACCGATTTACCCGAGCCTGTCATTCCCCCCACCAGCAGATGCGGCATTTTCGCCAAATCGCCCACCACCGGAATACCCGCAATGTCTTTACCCAAAGCCACCGTCAGCTTGGAAGCGGCAGTCGCAAACACATCGGAAACCATAATTTCCTGCAGCAACACTTCTTGTCGGATATCGTTAGGCAATTCGATACCCATCGTATTTTTGCCTGCAATAGTCTCGACCACGCGTACCGACTGCACCATCAAAGAGCGAGCCAAATCTTTGCTTAAATTGACAATCTGGCTGCCTTTTACGCCTTTTGCCGGCTCAATCTCATATCTGGTCAGAACAGGCCCTGTTGTCGCACCCACTACTTGAACGCGAATACCGAATTCGGCAAGACGCGATTCAATCAAAGCAGCCGTTTCCTGCAATATCTGCGCACTGACAGGTTCCACATCTCCTTCAGGCAGGCGCAAAAGCGAAGCGGCAGGCAAACGGTAGCCGCCCGTTTGCTGCTGTTGCAGTTCGGCTGCCTGAACGGAATGGTTTTGTGATGCACACGCGTTTTTTTTGCCTTTTTTACGGTTACTGCTACTGGATAAAGGTTTGTGAACGGGTTCCGCAACAATATGTTGCGCCTTGACTGCCGTTTTGCGTTTAACCGCCGTTTTCGCATCGGCAAACCATTCAGGCTGCATCATTTTATCTTGGTCGCCAAACAATCGGTCAAACAAACGTTCCAAAAGAGAGCCCAAGCCTTCGAGCAAATCCAATAACGAGATTTGCAACAGCAACGACAAACCCAACAAGAAAAAAACCAAGAGCAACAACACACCCACGCCGTTACCCAGAAAATACAACGCAGCACCCGATACCGCCCCGCCTATCCAACCGCCTGCGCCGGCAGGAAAACGGTTCTCCAATAACGAATACAGCGCCAATTTTTCCAAAGCCGAAGTACACAACAACACAATCGTCAAACCCATCAACCCGACAGGCATCACATAAGGCTTGGCGGACTCATCGCGCAAAAAGCGGAAATTACGGAATAACCACACAGCCCCCCAAACGGGCAGCCAGAATGCCGACAAACCGAACAGGTAATACAGCACATCCGATAAATAAGCCCCTACCAAACCGCCGAAATTGATGGTTTGCCCCAGATTGGGAATACCTCTCGACCAAGAAGGGTCCTTCATACTGAAACCTGCCAAACACAGCAGTACATAAACCGACAAAATGAACATTAACAGCCATAGCGCATCGGTTTTTAAAGCACTCTCCTTACCCGATATGCGTTGCACGGCGGAACTCTCCGACTGCCCGCGCACATTCCCGCTACCCGGGCTCACGCGATGAGCGGTTTCTTTTTTCTGCTGCAGACGGCGTTTTCCGCCCCTCTGCTCCGGAGTCGGCTTATTTAGGGAATATTGTGAATCTTTTGAAGAGTTATTTTTGAAAATCATACCGGTTAATCCGATAGCTCTTGCGGGCGGGAGCTAGTCAAACAAAACAATCAGCACCGCATTATACCTGTTTTACAGGCCGCCATGACGATAACGCCGCCTTGCAGCAGTGTGATAGTTGCCTTATAATACGCAGCTTGTTTTTGCAAACGGGTCTGTAGCTCAGGGGTTAGAGCAGGGGACTCATAATCCCTTGGTCGTGGGTTCGAACCCCACCGGACCCACCAAATTCAAACCGTCTAAACAATAGTTTAGACGGTTTTTATTTTTCAGGCTGCCTGAAAGTGTGTCCGATTTGTATCCAAACTGCGAAACCACATCAGAAACTTTCCTATTGGGTGTTAGGGAAGCCCAGATTCCATTAGATTGAGTTCCCGTTGTGTCATGTCGATTCTTCTTGCAGCAGGTTGCTTATTGCACAAGTGTTATCCTCCACTTTTTTCATCGTCTCTGCTCAATTATCACTATTGGCACTCCTACCCGACAAACGCTTATCTTCCCACACGCTGCCGTTTTCATGAAAACTGAGATAGTATTGTGCACCGAATGCTTCCAATGTCGCCGTATGCCAAAAATATTTTTTCCGCTTGGGCAAAAAAACATAGGCGACATAATAAGGCTCGGTTTCCACTGCATTCAACTGTTTCGCCTTGTTGCGCCATTTCGCGGCAATATCGGATACTTGCCTGAAATCGACTTTGGATAGCGCAAACGTATGCCCTTTCAGGCTGCCTGAAACAGCTTGTTCCCAGCCGTTATCTCGCCATTTTCCGTTTTCATAGAGATAAAACTGCACACGGTCGGCATTGTGCGGCAACAAAACTGCCAATTCGATACGAGGTCTGACACCGTTAAAGAAATGTATTTTTTCAAAAACATACACTTCTTTTCCTGCAAATTCCGGGCGCTTACCCAAAGACTTGCCCGCATGCAGCAGCCAGTTTTCATCTTCCAACACATTACCTTCAGGCAGCCGGTACTGCTCCGATGAGGCTGCCTGAAACATCTTCGCCGCTTCTTCCGATTTACCCTGAACGGGAAGCAGCAGCAAACACAGCCACAACGAGCTGCGAACGCTCCGATATATCCACTTCATTCCCGAGCCTTACTGCGGCGGTACACCGCTTCCGCCAAAGTGCCCGCATCCACATATTCCAAATCGGCGCCAAGCGGTATGCCTTTTGCCAGCCGGCTGATTTTATAGGGCAAGTCTTTCAGCAATTCAATCAAAATATAGGCAGTGGCATCGCCTTCCGCGGTGAAGGAAGTGGCGATAATGATTTCTTCCACATCGCTCTGTTGCAGCCGCTGTATCAACTCATTAAGCGCAATGTGTTCCAATCCCATATCCTGAACGGGGTTCACCTGGCCCATCAATACGAAATACAAACCGTCATGACAACGCGCCGCTTCCATCGCCGAAATATCGGCGGGCATCTGCACAATCATCAACCGCTTGCGGTCGCGTCTCTCGTCGGCACAAATGGTGCACAACTCTCCTTCGCAAAAAGTGTGGCAGCTTCGGCAATGCCTCACCAATTTCAATGCCTGCGACAAAGCATCGGCCAACTCTGCGGCTTGGGCACGTTTCTGCTGCAACAGCGTATGCGCCATACGTTGCGCGGTTTTCGGCCCGACATTGGGCAGCGCGCATAAGGCCTGTATCAAACGTGAAAGGGCATCGTTTTTTTTAGTCATCAATCCTGTCTTCCAAAATAAGCGGCTGCCGGCAATGATTTGCAGGTATTTTCAGGCAGCCTGAAAACGATTGCCGCCCAAACTGTCCTGCATCGGCATCCCAATCATGAGAAGCTGCCTGAAAAACCGATACGCATCACCCTATTCCAACTTCGGCATATATTGATTGCCGCCAATTGTCGTAGCAACCGACCGAATGGCTTTCGCAATATTCACCGGATATCGGGATTGTGCCGTTTCCGTTCTGAAATCGGGCGGCGCATACGTTTTAAGGATTTTTGCAGGTTACGGTCAATCGGAATATTAATGGACCCAGCGGCTACATCTTGCTTGTTCGCACCTTAGTTAATCGTACTTTCCGCTCGGTTTTGCACTGTCGCATGGATAATCATGCATTTTAAACGGCCGCTTCTTAAACGGCCGCTTCAAAATATTGCGCCGCGATTCCATCTATTATCCTGACGCATCAACCCGACAAACCGCAGATGCCGAAACGGTCGCTGTTCATCAGACCCACAAAAACATTACAACCGCAGCCCCTTATTCTCGGATGGTTTGTTTGCCGTCATTTTTCAGGCAGCACTTATCAAGAAGCTGCATGAAGAATAAGATTTGTACAGCCGTAAGCCACAAAAAACAAACACATCGCTGGCAATAGTTTTCAGCCATCATACACAGTAAACATCAAGGCTCGGTTCAACACAAACAGTGCATCCATTTTATACGAGACAGTTAAAACGGAAAACCGAAGACCAATATTTCAGAACATACAAACGCAGTCAAACACAACCGGCCTGCACATCACATCATATCTTAATATTTTATAATAAAAACAAAATAATAAAGAATCCAATATAACAAAACGCCAGCAAAAAGGCTGCCTGAAAACTTTTCAGGCAGCCTTTATCAAACGAAACTAACCGATTTCGGCGGCGTATTGCTCCGCGCTTAACAAGCCGTCCAAAGCGGCGGCATCGGCGGGTTTGATTTTGAAGAACCAGCCTTCGCCGTAGGGGTCGCTGTTGGCGGTTTCGGGCGCGTCAATCAGGGCTTGGTTGATTGCCACGATTTCGCCCGCAATCGGCGCGTACACATCGGACGCGGCTTTGACCGACTCGACCACGCCCGCCTGCTCTTCGGCGGCCAGGTTCGCGCCGACTTCGGGCAGCTCGACAAATACAATGTCGCCCAACAATTCTTGGGCGTGTTCGGTAATGCCGACCGTTACCGTACCATCGGCTTCGGGGCGCAGCCATTCGTGGCTGGCAACGTATTTCAAATCGGCGGGAATATTGCTCATGGTTTGTTCTCCGTAATTTGTGAAAGTGGGGAAAAGCGGCTTTCAGGCAGCCTGAAAGGCTCTATTGTAACTTAAATATCGGTTTTCAGATAAACTCATTAATAGGAATCAATTTCTGTTTTTTTCTCCAGATTTAGTGAAAAGTCTTTGTCTTTACCGTGTTTGATATACCCTTTGTCAAAAAGTGTTTTTAATGAATCATCAAAGCCAAATATTCCTTTGCAAAAATGATTTTTTAAAGTTTCTGCTTTTACTGTTTTGCTACCCCAGTACCGATGTCGTACCATAGCTGCTAGAATTTTTCTAGCACCGATATCAATATCTACTGACCTTGAAAATACTTGGATAGATTGTTCAAGTGTTTCTAATATGTTTTCATATTTCTCTAACCCAAAATAATGGCTATGTGTTTTCTGAACAGACTGGATATCAGAGGAACCAATCAGAACCACTTCAAATCCATCTTTGGAAGGATAATCTTTTTCATGTTTAATATATGACTGAACAGCCTCTTCAGGTTTTCTAGAAACAATGTCCCATGTAACAAAAGATGCTTCATTCCAATTAAAAACCAAAATCCAATTATTTAAACCAGTGTTGTTTTGTCTTTCTTTTTCTATGAGTGGCTTAATGACTCCTTCATGAACGTAACTGTCAAAAACTTCTTTTCTTCCAGATTGTTGAATAATTCTCATGCACTGCTCTCGCAGCTGTTCCAGCCTAATCTTCTGTTCTGTAGATGGTTCTCTATTTGATTCAATTTCATAAAATATATCTGATAGGTGCTTAAAATACTCAATCACTAAAGGGTCGCCCTCTTTTTCTTTTAAGTGGTTGCCATAGAGTACAGAGGTTCTTTCTATGCTTTCAGCCCAATAGTGTTGAATTCTACTGCGAATTTGCAATTCAAGACTTCTGTTGTTTCTTTCCATTATTAAGTGCAAAGCTCTATATCCTGTATCGTCTCGCCCCTTTTCACGATAATCAGTATATTTTTTAATCTCAAACCCAAGTTCTTGTTTTGATTTTTCTTTGAAGAAGTTTAGTAAGCTGTCTACATCTTTATTTTTAGGTACAATAATTCTGCATCCCCCTATATCCTGCAATTGCCGCAAGCGAACGCTTAATCTTTGTAGCTTTCTAATAATTTGAGGTTTTCTTTTAAGTCTTTGTGCAATGTAGTATTCTGTATCGGAATCTGATAACATTTTTTGAATTTCAATGGTTGTTTCAGAAAGAGGTTGCAAATGCTCTTGGCGGTATTGGTCAAAGTCATCTTCTAATTCAATATATTTAATAGGGTCTTTATTAATCAACTCTCCTGATGCTAGAGCTTCTCCAGCTTTATCAATACGACTATTTGACAGTTTTTTCATTATTACAGCTCCTAACTAAAATTTGAGCCTAAAATAACTAAAATGTTCGCTTAAGTCAGGCGAAACGGCATTACCGCTACGCCTGACGTTTACATCACAACATTGTTTTTATTAAATATCCGTTTCCAGATAAACCACCTGCGTTTGCAAAAACTCTTCCAAACCGTGCTTGCCGTCCGCGCCGCCCAAGCCCGACTGTTTCCAACCGGCGTGGAAACCCTGCATCGCTTCAAAGTTTTCGCGGTTGATATAGGTTTCGCCGAACTGCAAACGGCGGGTAACGTAAAACGCTTCGTTCAGATTGCTGGTGTAAACCGAGCTGGTCAAGCCAAACGCGCAATCGTTTGCCAATTCAATCGCTTCGTCCAATTCGTCAAACACGGCCACCGGCAGCACCGGTCCGAAGATTTCCTGACGCATAATGTCCATATCGTTGCGAACATCTGTTAAAACAGTGGGCTGGAAGAAATAGCCTTTGCCTTCGGCGCGTTGTCCGCCGCAGACCAAAGTCGCACCCTGTTCCACCGCGCGGGCGACTTTCGCGGCAACGCTTTCGGCGGCACGCGCTTCAATCAAAGGCCCCATTTCCAACGCGCCCGCTTCGGCTTCGGCGGGATTGCCGTAACGCACCTGCTGCATGGCGGCGGTGATTTTTTGCACGAACTCGTCTTTCAGGCTGCGATGCACATACACGCGCTCGGCGCAGTTGCAAATCTGACCGGTATTGCCCACCCGCGAAGCAACAATCGCTTTCACCGCCAAATCCACATCGGCATCTTTCAACACCAGCGCGGGGGCTTTGCCGCCCAGTTCCAAAGACACTTTGGTAATGTTCGGCGCGGCCGCCGCCATCACCGCGCGTCCGGCTTCCACCGAACCGGTCAGGCTCACCATCGCCAATTTCGGATGTTTCGCCAAAGCCGCGCCCGCTTCGTCGCCGCCGCTTACCACGTTGAACACGCCCGCAGGTAGCCCGACTTGATGGACGATTTCACAGAAAATCTGGCAGTTAATCGGCGTGATATTGCTGGGCTTAATCACGATGGTGTTGCCCGTTACCAAAGCGGGGCCCATTTTCCGCGCAATCAGGAAAAACGGAAAATTCCACGGCAAAATGCCGCCAATCACGCCCAAAGGCCGTTTGAACAACAAAATATTTTCGCGCGGGCGGTCGCTTTGAATGATTTCGCCTTCGTAACGCCGCGCCCATTCCGCCTGATAATCCAAATAATCGGCGGTGAACAAAACTTCAATCCGCGCCAAATCTTTGGTTTTGCCGCCCTCGGCGACAATCACATCGGTCAGCTCGTCCGCACGCTCGCGGATACCGGCGGCGATTTGGCGCAAATACGCGCCGCGCTCCACGGCGGGCAGGCGTTCCCAAGCGGGTTGGGCGGCGGCGGCGGCGGACACGGCGCGGTTCACATCGTCCGCGCTGCCTTCGGGTACGCGGGCGATGACGGCTTCGGTGGCGGGGTTTAACACGTCGCTGTACGCGCCGTTGAAGGCGGTGTCAAATGCGCCGTTGATGTAGAAAGAGAGGGTTTTCATGGGGTTGCTCCTTAACGGGGTGGGGAAAAGTTTTCAGGCAGCCTGAAGACCTGTTGATGTTCAAACGGCAGGGATATGCGGAGGCTCAATCCATAATACCATCATAGCAAAGTAAATCATACCCAGCCCTGCGAGACCGTTTAGGGTGCGGCCGAGCTGCCTGCCGCGTATTTTGGGCGCGAGTTTTGCGCTAAAGCCGGCCAAAAGGATAAACCACAGGGCGATAATCACGGCATGGGTGGTATTCAACAACAGAGTTTGCACTACGGCATCGGGACTGCCGAAAGGAATAAAACTGGGAAAAACGGCAAGATAAAAGGCGGAAACATTGGGGTTTAAAATTTGGGTGAGAAAACCTTCCAGCCAAAACGCGCCGAAGCCTGCCTGAAAACCGCCCGAAAATCGTTTGCGCGGCGGCGCGGCCTGGGCGGGACGGAAATATTGTTTTAATAATTTAACGCCCAAATAAAACAGATACAGTGCGCCGAGTATTTTCAAGGCTAAAAATGCGCCGGGCAGATGGAATAACAGCGCGGACAATCCGAGCAATACCAATGCGCCATGACAGAAAGTAGCGCAAAACAGCCCTAAAATATTCATCAGCGAAGCACTGTAGCCGTGTGCGCCGAGCGTTTTTAACACCAATACGCCGTTAGGGCCGGGCGACATCACCAAAAACGCGGCAACGGCAACAAACGACAGCCAAAGTTGTAAGCTCATAATTTGGGTTTCTTCTTGCGGGGATTCGGTTTGGCACGACGTTCACGCCTGAACGGACCATACACGCCTATTAATATGCAATCGAAGGCGGTCGGCACCGTAATCGATAATATTCCGAACCGATGGAAAACGGTTTCAGGCTGCCTGAAATTATTTTTTGCCGTTTTGAAGGGCTTTATCCAATTTAGTGCGTTTGTCGGCAGGCAGCGTATTGCGGTAATCGCCTACCAGTTTGTTGATGTCGGGATATTGCCGCATATTGGACGACAACGACCATTGCGCCGCATTAAACGTTATCAAACGGACGGCATCTTCCATAGTCGGTTTTTCGGGTTGGGTGTCAAAATCATCGGCGTGTGCGGCCAAATAATCCACAATATCATGAACGTATTTGGGATTGCCGGTGGCGTAAAAACTCGCCCAACGCGCGTCCAAGGCAAACGCGTTGATGGGTTTGGCCATCATGCTCTCGATATTACCGAGTGTTGCCAGTTTACTGCGCTCCTCATCGCTTAAACCCAATGAGTTCAAACATTTTCTACTCTCCGGCGTATCGGCAAAAGACATCACCGGAGCAATACGCAGTTGGTGGCGCGGATACAAATATTCGCACCATGCGGCAGTTTGTTCAGGCTGCCTGCGTAAAACCTGAGCCGCCCAAACGGATATATTGAATAAGCCGCTATGTGTATTGCTGACCGTTTTGTCTGCCAAGATTTGGTCGAATATGGCAAGGGCTCGTTTGAGTTGCGGGTCGGGGTGCAAGTAATACACATCAAAGCTTGGTGCCGTATCTTTGGTTTGCGCAGTATCAGAAACGGCAACAGGCTCGGAAGCGGCAACAGGCTCAGGGGAGGAAGCGGCGGATTGGGACGTTTGTATTTGTCCGTTACAGGCCGCAAGCAGCGACAACCATAATGCGCGAAATAGATTTTTCACCATATTTCCAATCCATCTATATCAGGCTGCCTGAAAACCGTTTCAGGCAGCCTGCACCGCATCAATCAAACTGTTTTTGCCCGTTTCGTACAAAAGGCAGTTTCAATACGCGCACATCAACTTCTTTGCCGCGCATCAGCACTTTGGCAGTGCTGCCTTCAAAAGCTTTGGGCACGCGGGCGATGGCGATGGACTGTTTCAAACTGGGTGAAAACACGCCGCTGGTAGTGATGCCTTTGCCTTCATCGGTAAGCACTTCCATGCCTTCGCGCAATACGCCGCCTTTTTCCAGCAGCAAGCCGACTTGTTTTACGGCAACGCCTTTTGCTTTCAACGCCGCCAAAGCGGGTTTGCCGACAAAATCGCGGTTTTCGTCTTTCAAATCCACCGTCCAGCCCATGCCGGCTTCCAAGGGGCTGGTGTCATCGTCCATATCGTTGCCGTACAGATTCATACCGGCTTCCATGCGCAGGGTGTCGCGCGCGCCCAAGCCGCAGGGTTGCACGCCGGCTGCCTGAAGGGCTTTGAAAAAGGCTTCGGCTTCTGCGGCCGGCAAAATCACTTCCACGCCTTCTTCGCCCGTATAGCCTGTACGGGCGACAAACCAATCGTTACCCAAATCGGCACCTTGGAATACGGCGAGATTTTTAACGGTGTCCGCCCATTCGGGTTTCACGGCGAGCAGTTTGTCGATGGCTTTGGGGCCTTGCACGGCAAGCATGCCCAAATCGTAACGTGGTGTAAGCGTAATGCCGAATTCCGCGCCGATTTTGGCAAATTGGGCGCTGTCTTTTTCTCGGGTGGCACCGTTGGAAACGATACGGTATTGGGTTTCGGCTTCGTTGGTGCGGTACACAATCAAATCGTCTATCACGCCGCCCTTGTCGTTGAGCATGGCGGAATACAAGGCTTTGCCGACAAAACCGAGTTTGGCCACATCGTTCGCCAGCAGTTTGCGGAAAAAGGCTTTGGCTTGGCTGCCTGAAACATCGGTAACCAACATATGCGATACGTCAAACATACCGGCATCGGTGCGTACGGCTTCGTGTTCCTGAATTTGCGAACCGTAATGAATAGGCAGCTCCCAACCGGCAAAGTCTATCAATTTGCCGTTGGCATCTTTATGGGCTTGGTTGAAAGGGGTGGTTTTGAGGCCGGTCATAGTATTCTCCGCTGAGTGTAAAACATAAAAAAGGCTGCCTGAAACGGCTATACCGCTTCAAGCAACCCTATCTGTCCTGATACCTGAGATTTTCAGCGGCCGCACTGCTTTGCCTGCAACCGCCTTAGCCCCTTCGGTGGACGCAAGTGTGCGCCGCTCTCCAGATGAATGGATACCTCAGCAGTCCTTTTACCTGAGCGATTTAAGGGTATCTGCGCCTTCGGTGCGGTTCAGGCAGCCTGAACTTCCCGCCGCGCCCCAACCGTCTCTCCTGCATGGGTTTGACGATTATTACAGAAAGCTAACATTGCAGCAAGACAGCTTCACATTTCCTTACGCAGCATGACGGCAGGCAACCGACACACTCTGCCGCTCCGGCAATCGGCTGCCTGCAAAATTGTGTTTTTGCAGTGCAGCACTTATACTTCGCGCATCAACGCACGCGCGGAACCATACAGCCAATTAAAGAAAGTTTTTATGAAGAAACACCCGCACAGCTGCTCTTTTTGCGGCAAAACCAAAGACGAAGTGCAACATTTGGTAGAAGGCAAAGACCAAGTCTATATTTGTAACGAATGCATTGCCGATTGCGCCGTCATGCTCGAACACGGCGAAACGCCTGCCGCAGCCCATTCCGACACCGACAATACTCCCCTTCCCACTCCCTCCGAACTGGTCGCCCAACTCAACGACCACGTTATCGGACAGGAAACCGCCAAAAAAGCCCTCGCCGTAGCGGTGTACAATCACTACAAACGCCTGCGCCAGCCGCAAGCGGAAAACAGCGTAGAACTATCCAAATCCAACGTTTTGCTTATCGGCCCTACCGGTTCGGGCAAAACCCTGCTGGCGCAATCACTGGCGCGGAAACTGAACGTGCCCTTTGCCATGGCCGATGCCACCACGCTCACCGAAGCCGGCTATGTGGGCGAAGACGTGGAAAGCATCATCACCAAGCTGCTGGGCAATTGCAATGGCGACATCGAAAAAGCCCAGCGCGGCATCATCTATATTGACGAAATCGACAAAATCTCCCGCAAAAGCGACAGCCCTTCCATTACACGGGACGTATCCGGCGAAGGCGTACAACAAGCCTTGTTAAAACTCATCGAAGGCACGGTGGCCAACGTGGCACCGCAAGGCGGACGCCGCAGCCCCGACCAAAAACTGTTGGGCGTGGACACGTCCAATATTCTGTTTATCTGCGGCGGCGCGTTTGCAGGGCTAGAAAAAGTCATCCGCCAACGCACGGAAAAAGGCGGCATCGGCTTTGGTGCGACCGTACACAGCAAAGATGAAAACGCTGCGGTAGGCGAATTGTTCGCTACGGTAGAACCCGAAGATTTGATTAAATTCGGTTTGATTCCCGAGCTGATCGGACGCCTGCCCGTTATCGCCACCTTGGCGGAATTGGACGAAGCCGCATTAGTCCGCATTCTCACCGAGCCGAAAAACGCCTTGGTCAAACAATATCAAACCCTGTTCGCCATGGAAGGCGCAGAATTGGTATTCGAACAAGATGCGCTTCACGCCATTGCCAAACTCGCCATGGCACGCAAAACCGGCGCACGCGGCCTACGTTCGATTGTAGAACGCGCCCTGCTGGAAACCATGTATGCCCTGCCCGATTACAAAGAAGTCAAAACCGTGCGCGTTACCCGCGCCGTGATTGAAGAAAATGCTCCGCCTGTCTTGCTGCGCCAAGACGGCAGCATCTTTCAGGCAGCCTGAAACGTTTTTCCGCTTTCAGGCAGCCCCTACCCGACCACCCACACAGGAGACCCGACATGCTCAACAGCCAACCGGCCTTAGCCACCGCCCTCAACCACCGTTCCATACGCAAATTCAAAGAACAGCCCATCGAAAAAGAAGTGTTCGACAGCATCATCGCCGCAGGGCAAATGGCATCCACTTCCAGCTTTTTGCAAAACGTCAGCATCATCCGCGTCAGCGACAAAGCCAAACGCACCCAAATCCGCCATATCTGCGCCAACGCCTACCAAGGCAAACTCGGCCACCACTATGTAGAAAACTGCGCCGAATTTCTCGTATTCTGTGCCGACACGGCCCGCCATCTGCATTTCGCACCCGATGCCCAAATCGACTGGACGGAAGTTTTGCTTACCGGAGCGGTAGATGTCGGCATCATGGCGCAAAACGTACTCTTGGCAGCCGAATCACTCGGATTGGGCGGCGTATTCATCGGCAGCCTGCGCAACGGCATGGCCGAACTGTCCGAATTACTCGGACTTCCGCACGGCGTCGTTCCCATAGTCGGCATGTGCTTGGGCTATCCCGACCACGACCCCGGACAACGTCCCCGCCTACCCGCCGATGTCATCGTATCCGAAAACACCTACCGCCCCGCTGCCGATACCGATTTGCAAGCCTATAACGAAACCGTACGCGAATACTACAAAAACCGTAGCAATATCGATTTGGATTGGGCAACCCAAATCCGCAACAATCTCTGCACGGAAATCCGCCCCGAAGTATTGCCCTTTGTGCAAAGCAAAGGTTTTGCCAAGAAATAAACTTTGTACATAGGCTGCCTGAAATACCGGCAAGCACTCAATGCAGATGCAAAAAGCCGCCCGAATGATTCGGGCGGCTTTTGCTTGAATTGCGATACGGTATTTCAGTTTACTTCACCTAACTGATTCTCCGCTTCTGCGTGTAAACGTAATACCCAATTGCTTAAGTTTGCGATACAAATGAGTACGCTCCAAACCAACTCTTTGGGCAACGCGGCTCATATTGTGATTTTCCTGGCGGATATGATATTCGAAATATGCACGTTCCAATTCTTCACGCAATTCGCGCAAAGGCAGATTAAAATTAAAACCGCTTTTCACTTCATCAGCGGTTTTTTCCTCGCCTCCGAACTGACTCAAGATTTCTACCACATCTCCGTCAGATACTTCGCTGCTTTCGGCATTAAACACCAAGCTTTTCACGACACTGCGCAGTTGTTCCAAATTACCCGGCCAATGATATTGACACAGCTTGGCAACTGCCGAACGGCTGAACCGGACATGCTGGTATTCATCAGACAATTCATGCAGAATTTGTTCCAACAGCAAAGGAATATCCTCACTCTGCCGGCGTAAAGGCGGCAGATGAATCAACAGAGTGGACAACAGATTGTTTAAACGCGCATCATGGCAGCCGCCTTCCAACAATTGATGCAAAGGCACACTGCTGGCGCACACAATACGGATATGGTGGCGTACTGACTTCTCCAACAAAATACCGATGCTGCCGAGTATGTTTTTGCCGTATTGGGCAATATCGCCCAAATACAGAACCCCGCCGTTTGCATTATTAAGCAATTCCAAAGGCATTTCAGCAATATGTTCGGCTTTAACGGGTTCTACCCATGGCTTGCCTTCATGCCGAAACATCTTTGCCACCGCTTCAAAAGGACTGCCCGTTTCCCCAAGCAACAAAACCGAGCCGTTGCAGGATAAGGCTTTTTCCAGATGCTTCGCCATTTCCTGTATCGCCGGACTATTGCCAAACCGGGCGGTATCGGGCACTTTGTTTTGATTTTCTTTATGTTTAAACGCTCTGGCTACCACATCCAGCAATTTCTGCAGGGTAATCGGTTTTTCCAAATAATCAAACGCACCGATTTTAATGGCTTCGACTGCCGTATCGATACTGCCGTGTCCGCTCATCATAACCACCGGCATAGTCAGCAATCCGTTGGTGGCCCATTCTTTTAACAAGCTGACACCATCGCTGTCCGGCATCCAAATATCCAAAAGTACCAACGCAGGCTCTGCCTTACGGCGCAATTGGCGCGCTTCTTCGGCATTTTCTGCAAGTGATACGGAATAGCCTTCATCTTCCAATGTTTCCTGTAAAACTTCGCGGATACCGATTTCGTCATCTACAATCAGGATGTCGGTGCTTCTCATCTAGGGTCTTTCTCACAAAATAGTCGAACATACAGCAATATTGCCTGACACTGCATTCATTCCCGTACGGACACGCGCCCATTACGGATAAGAGCAAACGTGTTTTGAAAATATCGGCCCGCCGGCTTTCATCGGGCCTCGAAACAAGTTCGCACCGTTTCTTCACTACCGGAACGCCTTCAGGCAGCCCGAGGCAAAATGATGGTTACTTGCGCTCCGTTTACCGTATTTTCCAATTTGATACAGCCGTTGTGCTCTTCCGCAATCTTCTTGACAACGGGCAAACCCAAGCCCGTACCGCTGGGTTTGTCCGTTACATAAGGCTCAAAAGCGTTTTGCAGCATGTCATTGCTAAACGGCTTGCCGTTATTGGAAACGGTTAATACGATTTTTCCGTCTTCTCCGCGGGTGCGGACGCAGACTTTCGGATTCTCATCGCTTTCCGCTGCTTCGGCGGCATTTTTAAACAGATTGTGCAACACTTGCCGCATGGCCGTAGTGTCTGCTTTTAACAACATTTGCATTGTATCCAATTCCGCGTGAAAAGCACAAGTGCCGCTTTCGTAAAGCAATAAAACCTCTTCTACCAAAGCATTCAAATCGATTTCTTCAAATTTTAATGACGGTGCGCGCGCATAATCGCGGAAGGCTTCCACCATTTCCTTGAGCGCAGCCACCTGTTTGATAATCGTATCGGTTGATTTGTTTAAAATATTTAAATGTTTGCTATCCAATTGGTCTTGCAGCTTCAAAGCCAGTCTTTCCGCGGAAAGCTGAATCGGCGTGAGCGGATTGCGGATTTCATGCGCCAGCCGTTTCGCCACTTCTCCCCAAGCCGCTGCTTTTTGAGCCTGAACCAATGTGGTGATATTGTCGAACACCAATACCAAGCCGCTGCCGTTTTCTTCAGGCAGCCTCACTGCTTTGCCCAACAAAATGCGTTTGCCTTCCCGATACGGGTAATCCGCCTCTACGGGTTTTTCATCTCCCTGAGCCGCCGTCAACACGGAAAAATATTCCGACAAAGCGGCATGTTGCACTGAAAACGTTGCCCACTCGCGATGATTGGCACCAATCAGGGAAGTCAAATCCACCCCCAAGATATCTTGAGCGGCAGGATTAAAGGTGTTCAGGCAGCCTGAAGCATCCAAAGTGACCACCCCCGCACTCAAGCTTTCCAATACGCGTTGCAGATAATGTCTGGCCGCTTCCTGTTCGGTGCGGTGCCGCTCGTCAGACTGCTTGGCGATAGCCAATTGTTCGTTCATGTGGTTGAACAAACCTGCCAGCTGGCCCAATTCGTCTCGGCGTACAATCGGAATCCGTCCGCTGAAATCACCCTGCGCTACCGAACGCGCACCTTGCGCCAGCAACAAAATCGGTTCGACAAAACGGCGGGCAAAATGCAGTGCCGCCGCCAAAGCCAACAACATGGCCAACACAGCCGCTATCAACAGCGTAATCAGGAAAAAGGTTTGCAAACCTTTCTGTGCAAACGACAATTCGGCATATTTGCTGCGTGCCGATTCTATCAACACGGCATCACGCGCCACACGCTCGGGCACAGGCTGCCTGAAAAACAAGGCCAAACCACCGCTTTCAGGCAGCATCAGCCAGCCGCTGCTGTATAAACTGCCGTTTAAACTTTCGGTGAACGCTTTACCGCCTGCCTGATGCCATTCCGCAGTATCCGCCTTATCCCATTCCGGCCCGCCCAAACGGCCGGGATTGTGTTCCTTCACCGCCGCACCGCGTTCGACATCCCACAACAGCCAGTAATCAAACACGTTTTCCTTATCCGCACGCCCGTAAACATAAACGCCGTTCCATTCCGCCCAATAGGCCAACGGCTGATATTCCGAAGCCCTTTGGAATATTTTGGCGGCGTCACGCTCCAAATGCACACCCGATGCAAAAATGCGCGCTTCATTCAGATTTTGTTCCGCGATATGTTCCAAAGCGGTTTTGCTCAACTGCAAACTGCGCTCCAAAGCTTCGCGGGTGTCATCGCCGAACCAGGAATCAATACTGTGCGAAATAAAACGGGCAGACACGCCCAACAGAAACAACGCAGGCAACAACGCTATCAAGGTAAACATCACCGCCAAACGCCGCGCAATCTGCGAACCCAATATGCGGTTGCGCTTATCGCGCATCACATACAGGATATAGCGCAACACAATCGCTGCCAAACACAGAGCCAAAGCACCCGCAGTGAGAACAATCACCCAAAAATAAGGAGACAAAGGGCTGTTGCTGTCGGTGGCGCTGGTGAGAAAATACAGCACGGCAAACGAGCAGATACCGCAGATAATCAAAAAGCGTTGCATAAACAGAATCTAAAATATAAACAACCTACCGGCGACCATACAACCGCCCTCATCTGCCCAACGGCGGGGCTGCCTGAAAACTTTTCGCGCATCACTGGATGTCCAAATCGCGCCAACCCGAATCCAAATCCCAGCCGTCCGAAGTCAATGCATTCAACTGAAACGGCTTGGGCAGTCTGTCGGTACTCAAATTCAAACGGATTTGCGCCTTAATATCAGAGGGTTCGATATCGCCCAACGTGCCGTTGGCAAATACCTCCCAGTTGGCAATCGCCCCGATTGCCTTTAAAGCACTTTCCAAGCGGTTGTATTCAGTGGAAAAAGTACCGACGCTCACGCGGTAGCGGTTGGTCAAAGGATGGAAAGACAAGCGGTAGCCCAATGTATTTTCCGCACCAATCAACTGGCTGATTTTAAATCGGTATGCCAATATAGTGGGACGCTCCAAGCGGTAGGACAGGACAAAATCCAGGGCAATACCCTGTTGCAGCGCATCTTGCAACGCTTCAGGCAGCGTAATGTGGAAGCGGCTGCTGATGGACAATCTGCCTTCGGCAGTAATTTTCGCCTGATAACGGCTCGGGCTGATACCTTCGGAAGCATGCGCGCCAAACGGCAGCCATAATGCCAGACACAACGCCGCAAGGCTGCCCGAAAGCTTTTCAGGCAGCCTGAAGCGGCAAGAAACGCGCTTAACGCTTATCCAGCAGCGCGTAATAAAATCCGTCTTGTTTTTCATTGGGCAGAACCGTTTTTTCTTCGCGCAACGCCGCATCAGGCCAACGGCTTAGGAAACGGCGGCATTGCAATTGGTTTTCTTCTTCAAACAGCGAACAGGTTGCCAACAGCATCCGTCCGCCCGGTTTCAAGGTTTGCCACAAGGCATCGAGTAAATCTTCCTGTTGCCGCGCCGTTTTAGCAGCATCGTCGGGACGGCGCAACCATTTGATGTCGGGATTGCGTTTTACCGTACCCGAAGCGGTACACGGCACATCGGCGAGTACGGCATCGAACAAAACGCCGTCATGCCATTTTTCGGTATCCCGCGCATCGGCACAGTGCAAGGCTGCCTGAAAACCCAATCTGTCGAGATTATCGCGCACTTTTTGCAAACGTTTCTCATCAATATCCAACGCAGTTACCCGACAATCCGCCCATTCGAGCAGATGTCCCGTTTTACCGCCCGGTGCGGCGCAGGCATCTAAAATATTTTCGCCGTTTTGCGGATTAAGCAGATAAGCCGCCTGCTGCGCCCCGAAATCCTGTACCGACACCCACCCTTCGTCAAATTTCGGCAATTGGGCAACGGGGACGGCTTGGGTAAGGCGAACGGCGTAATCATCTAATAATTTGCCATCCAAACCCGCCTCTTCCAGCAAAGACAGATACCGCTCTGCGGTGCAGTGGCGGCGGTTTACCCTCAAAGTCAGCGGCGGGTGCGACTGGAAAGCAGTAACGATATTATGCCAATGCTTGGGATATTCGGTACTCAGCTTTTTCTGCATCCACGCGGGCATATTGTAACGCGCCACATCATCGTATTTGCACTGCGCGTTGAGTTTGTCTTTTTCGCGTAAAAAACGGCGCAACACGGCATTGGCAAACGAGCGGTATTGTCCGCGTCCGATTTTGGCGATATGGTTTACCGCTTCATTGACTACGGCGTGCGGCGCATTGCGGGTATGGTTGAGCTGATAAAGGGCAACCAATAAATAGGCTTCCAATACGGGCTGCTCTATCGGTTTGCTCAACAATTTGCCCAACATAAATTTCAGGCTGCCTGAAAACCGCTGGCAACCATAAGCAATGTCCTGCAACATACCTTTGTCTTGCACGGTCAAATCCGTTTCGGCAGCCAGAATGCGCGACAACTCGTCAGACAAATTCCGCCCTTGCGCCACCGCACGAAAAGCCTGCACCGCTAAATTTTGCACGTGGTAAAGAGACATAACTACAATTCCGCAGAAGTTTCGGCAGCCGGCACCTGCATGGCTTCAGGCAGCCTTAATGCATTCAGGTTTAACACGCCCGCATCCAATACGGGATAATCGGAGAAAACCACACGGTATCCGCCGAAACCGTCCGCTTCCAATTTGGCGTGCGCTCCTAAAGGGAAAGTGGTTTTATTGGCGATGTGTCCGAACGGAAAGCCGCTGTACACAGGCACGCCGGCGGCACGGGCAACCGTTTGCGCCACGCTGTCCAAATCATAGCTTTCGTCATACGCATCGCGTATATTGCCCATACGGAAATCGCCCAACAACACCGCCTGCTGTTCGCGCAAAATACCGTTCAGATGCAGAGTCTGCAACATACGCTCGATACGGTAGGGCTGCTCGGAAACGTCTTCCAAAAACAAAATCCCGCCTTTAATACGCGGCATATAAGGCGTCCCCGCCAGGGAAGCCAACACGCTTAAATTGCCGCCCCACAAAATCCCTTCCGCAGCGCGTACCTGCCGATGCTGCGCCTGCGTGGCCGATACGGTGCTTTGCGCTGATGAAACGGTACGGATAAAACTGTCCATCGTGTAGGCATCGGGCGGATTTTTGCCAAACTCGCTATACAGCATCGGCCCTGCGAAGCTGCACATACCGCCTTTTGCCAACAAGGCTGCCTGAATAGCGGTAACATCGCTGAAGCCGAACAGCAAGGTTTGCCGTTCGCGCATTCTGGCGGCCAAACTTTCCCAATCGATATGGGGCAGCATCCGAACCGCACCGTAACCGCCGCGCGTACCCATCAAAACTTTGGGCGTGGCCGCTTTGCCCGTGGCGACATCCTGCAAATCGGCAATACGCTCGCCGTCGCTGCCCGAAAAACGCTGATAGCGGCGGTAAGCGGCTTGGTAGTTACTGATGGAAAACCCTGCCCGATACAGCAAATTCAAGCCGTTTTGCACCCGATCGGCATCTTCGCAAAATCCGGAAGAGGCAAAAATGCGCATGGAATGGCTGCCGTCCGCCACAGCTTGGCCGATAGGGGGTAAAAAGCGTTCGTTACTCATCATCGTGGTCTGCTTGTTTGAAGCGCAAGCGTTTAAAAGCATACCGCCCGTTGCCAAGCATGAAACCTGCAATATACGGCGGCGTGTAAATGGATATGGTGTCATTGTGTATGTGTATTTTCCATCCTTTTGTTTTCAAAGGACAGGTTATTGAAATTCAAATCTAGCGGCTTCACACGGTACGGCTTTCAGGCAGCCTGAAAAGCATTATAAAGCGCGCCTGAAACCCACTGCGCGCAACACATGGCTGCGGTTTACCGTTTCATCTCCTCCCAAATCCGCAATGGTTCGCGCCACCCGTAAAATGCGGTGGAAACTGCGTGCGGAGAGCGATAATTTTTCCAACATCTGCGCCAAAGACTGCTTGGCTTCCTCCGAAACCTGAGCTGCGGTATCCAATTCGGCAGGAGACAAAGCCGCATTGGTTTTGCCCTGACGCTGCTGCTGCAACTGCCGCGCCGCCAAAACGCGCCGCAACACTTCTCTGCTGCTCTCCCCCGCTTGTGCGGACGTCAAATCTTCGGCAGGCAATACCGGCACTTCTATCGCCAAATCGATACGGTCCAACAACGGGCCCGAGATTTTATCGCGATAGCGGCGCACGCTTTCGGGCGTGCAGCGGCAAGGTTTGGACGGATGCCCCAAATAGCCGCAAGGACAAGGATTCATCGCCGCCACCAATTGAAACCGCGCAGGGAAAACCGCCTGCCTGGTTGCGCGGGAAATATGGATTTCACCGTTTTCCAAAGGTTCGCGCAACACTTCCAGCACTTTGCGGTCAAATTCAGGCAGCTCGTCCAAAAACAAAACGCCGTGATGCGCCAAAGAAACCTCCCCGGGTTTCGGGTCGCTGCCGCCGCCTACCAAAGCCACGGGACTGGCGGTATGGTGCGGCGCACGAAACGGACGGCGATGCTCGAACAACTGTCTGTGCTGCGGCAGCAAAGAATGCAATGCCCACACCGACACCAATTCTTCCTGCTCCAGAGGCGGCAAAATCGACGGCAGACGTTGCGCCAGCATTGATTTCCCCGTACCGGGCGGGCCTACCATCAACAAACTGTGTCCGCCCGCCGCCGCAATTTCCAAAGCCAAACGCGCAGTATGCTGCCCCTTCACATCACGCAAATCAGGCAGCCCGTCCGACTTTTCAGGCTGCCTGAAAGCCTGCACCGCCTGAGGCGCAAGCGGAGCCACACCGTTCAAATGCGCAGCCACTTCATTCAGGCTGCCTGCACCGTACACACAAATGCCTTCCATCACCGCAGCCTGAGAAGCATTATCCGCAGGCAAAACAAATGCCCGCCCGTCCTGTTTGCCCTGCCAAGCCATCGCCAAAGCGCCGCGCACCGGCCGCAACAGCCCCGACAAAGCCAACTCCCCTGCAAATTCGTATTGCGCCAAAGCATCGCACGCCACTTGCGCGGAAGCCGCCAAAATCCCAACCGCAATCGGCAAATCAAAACGGCCCGATTCTTTGGGCAAATCGGCCGGCGCCAGATTAACGGTGATTTTCTTGGCCGGAAACTCGAAACCGCTCTGGATAATCGCGGCGCGCACGCGGTCGCGGCTTTCCTTCACTTCGGTATCGGGCAGCCCGACGATATTGAATTGCGGCAAGCCGTTGGCCAAGTGCACTTCCACTTCCACCAACGGCGCATTCATGCCGCACAAAGCACGGCTGTTTACCACCGCAAAACTCATACGCCGCCTTTCAACAAATCCTATCCGTCCATACGGCACTACACAACCGCCCGTTTAAGGGGTCGGTCTTAACTCGCGGCAAATCCATCCGCTTGCACGTCAAACCGCCGCACAAACAGAAAAACCCTATCGCCCCGCGTTCGTGCCGTTTCCAACCAGACAAACAGAGCAAACCGCTTTCAGGCAGCCTATTATTCTGCGTCCGCCCGCTCGGAAGCAGCCTGCGGATTCAGCTTGGTCTCCAAAGCTTCCAAACGCGCTTCCAGCTCGCTCAATTTCAAACGGGTTTTAATCAACACCTGCTGTTGCACGTCAAATTCCTCGCGCGTTACCAAATCCATTTTGCCAAACGCGCTGCCCAGCAAGGCTTTGGCGTTTTTCTCAATATCTTTGGCAGGGCTGTTGGCAAGCGTTTCGCTGATTTTGGAGGACAAATCTTCAAAAAACTGTTTCGCAACCATTATGCATTTCCTTATCGGAACATCTGTAACGGCCTGCATTGTAACAGCATTCAGGCAGCCTGAAAGCAGCTTTTTCCTCAATAAAAATAGACAATATGTCTAAAATAATAACCAAAAACAAAACATCGAAACATTTTCTTGCCAATTTTGTCCAATTCGGCCTAAAATCCGTCTTATCATTTCTTAACCAATCAGAAAAACATCATGGCACAAACCCTTTACGACAAACTTTGGAACAGCCACATCGTCCGCGAAGAAGAAGACGGCACCGTGCTGCTGTATATCGACCGCCATCTGGTTCACGAAGTAACCAGCCCGCAAGCCTTTGAGGGGCTGAAACTGGCGGGGCGCAAACTGTGGCGCATCGGCAGCATCGTGTCCACCGCCGACCACAACGTTCCCACCGGCGAGATTGAAGCGGGCATTCAAGACCCGATTGCCAAATTGCAGGTGGACACGCTGGACAGCAATATTAAGGAATTCGGCGCGTTGGCGTATTTTCCGTTTCAGGACGAAGGGCAGGGCATTGTTCACGTGATGGGGCCGGAGCAGGGCGCGACTTTGCCCGGCATGACGGTGGTGTGCGGCGATTCGCACACGTCCACGCACGGCGCGTTCGGTGCGTTGGCGCACGGCATCGGCACTTCGGAAGTGGAACACACGATGGCGACGCAGTGCATTACCGCGAAAAAGTCCAAATCCATGCTGATTGAGGTTTCAGGCAGCCTGAAAAACGGCGTTACCGCCAAGGATTTGGCTTTGTACGTCATCGGGCAAATCGGCACGGCGGGCGGCACGGGTTATGCCGTTGAATTCGGCGGCGAAGCGGTGCGCGGCTTGAGCATGGAAGGGCGCATGACCTTGTGCAATATGGCGATTGAAGCGGGGGCGCGTTCGGGCATGGTGGCGGTCGACCAAACCACGATTGATTATGTGCAAGGTCGTCCGTTTGCGCCCAAAGGCGAACATTGGGACAAGGCGGTGGCGTATTGGCGCACGCTGGTTTCGGACGAAGGGGCGCAGTTTGACAAGGTTTACCGTTTTGACGCGGCGGACATCGAGCCGCAAGTAACGTGGGGCACGTCGCCCGAAATGGTGGCGGACGTAAACGGACGCGTTCCCGACCCCGCCGCCGAAAGCGACCCCGTCAAACGCGGCGGCATGGAACGCGCTTTGCAATACATGGGTTTGCAGGCAGGCACGCCTTTGAACGAAATCGCGGTGGACATCGTGTTTATCGGCTCTTGCACCAACAGCCGCATTGAAGATTTGCGCGAAGCGGCGGCGGTGGCGAAAGGGCGCAGCAAGGCGGCGAACGTGTCGCGGGTGCTGGTTGTCCCCGGTTCGGGCTTGGTGAAAGCGCAGGCGGAACGCGAAGGCTTGGACAAAATCTTTTTGGACGCGGGTTTTGAATGGCGCGAACCGGGCTGCTCGATGTGTTTGGCGATGAACGCCGACCGTCTTGCCCCGCAGCAGCGTTGCGCGTCCACGTCCAACCGCAATTTTGAAGGGCGGCAGGGCAACGGCGGACGCACGCATTTGGTCAGCCCGGCGATGGCGGCGGCGGCGGCGGTAACGGGGCGGTTTACCGATATCCGCGCGTTGAATTGATGGATTTTTGACGGCATCGGTTTTTTTTAAAAGAAAACCATGCCGTCATTCCCGCGAATGCGGGAATCCAAGTTAAAACCGCACAAGCGTTGGAAAAAACATCGTTTGCCGAAAATCGGCGGAGGATTCCCGCCTGTGCGGGAATGATGGTGTAGTAGTTTTCAGTCAAATCATAGGGATTTTCAGGTAGCCCGCGCCGAACATTCAGGCTGTCTGTAAAGTCAATCATAATGTTACGTAAAATTTTTTGATTATTTTTAATACCTTATTTTTGCATTGTTGGTACTGTGGCATTTTTATGCAAAAAATTGGCAATTTCAATTAGATAACGGCATGGGTCTGATTTAGCTGGTTTATATTTTGTGAATACCTGGATATTTGTGGTGAAATATAAATGTATTCATAATATTGAAGAGTTTAAATCGCCAAGGTGGACAATCATTCAAACCGTTCAATTTAGTTTGCTGCCTGTAATGTACGATGTCGGTTTGCGGGACAGCTTTTTTTTCTGATCGCGATTGCGATTGGTGTATAGTGTTTGTCGGTGGTTAACCGAAATTGCGAAGGGTGACGAAACAATGGAAAACGCACGTATTTATCCGACTATACAATAGTGGCAGTAACCGAGTTTACCGATATCCTCATACTACAGCACAACCGCCCATGCACACTGAATACTGATTTTCATCGTATAAAACAAATAGTTTTAACATATAATAATCATTACCTAATATACAATTGCCGTTCTACACTTGGATGAAACATTTAATATCAAGGAATACATAATGAAAAAAATCTACGTCATCACTTTAACTCTATTTGCTTTATCCGCATGTGCCAATACGCGGAGCGGCGTAAAATCCGACACTTCACGCAATATAGATAAAACCGAAACAGTACTAAAAAAAGGGGCAGAAAAATTAGGGCAAGGGGTTCAAAAAACAGGTGTAGCCATTGAAAAATTGGGGCAATAAATCTGTGCAATCTTGAGTAATTAGGTGCTACCCGGTGCTGAGGTATATCGAAACAGATAACATCTTGAATATTGATATGCCACTTACTAGCTTAGAGAAAATACAGGAAACAATTTTGTAAACAAGCCCTATTCTCAACCATATAAGCTATTACTCAAACGATAATAAAGTGAACCCTTATCTGCCACTACCTAAAATCATGAATACCTCCCTTCCCCTCCCCATTACTGCCACCATATTGACCAAAAACTCCGAACGCTGCCTGAAAGAAGTATTGGACGCACTGGCTTCATTCGATGAAGTATTGCTTTTGGACAACGGTTCGACAGACCAAACGCTGAATATTGCCGCACGCTATCCGAATGTCAGCATCCGCCATCATGAATTTGACGGATTCGGCGCCATGAAAAACCGCGCTGCGGCGTTGGCACGCAACGATTGGATACTCAGCATAGACAGTGATGAAGTACTGACTCCGCAACTGCTGCAATCGATTGCCGCCGCCGATTTCAGGCAGCCTGAAAACATTTACACCCTATCGCGGTTGAATCACTACCGCCGCCGTCCGATTAAAGGCTGCAACTGGTATCCCGACATCGTTCCGCGCCTGTATAACCGGAATTTCACCCGTTTTTCCGACCGCGCGGTACACGAAACCCTCCTTATCCCCGAACAGGCAAACGTGATACCGCTTTCAGGCAGCCTGCTGCATTATTCGTTTGACCGTGCAGAAGACCTCATTCATAAAATGCAGCAATACAGCAGCCTGTATGCCGAACAATTCCGACATACCAAACGCAGCAGCGCAAGCGGCGCATTGTTGCACGGAATGGCGGCATGGGTTAAAAGCTATCTGTTCAAACAAGGCTGGCGTTACGGTACAGACGGTTTAACCATTTCCGTATCCCAAGCTGCAGGGGCATTCTATAAATATGCCAAGCTCAACGAATATAACCGCGCCCTGCCCGTTTCCCTGATTATCACCACCTACAACCGCCCCGATGCCCTGCAAAAAGTACTTTATGCGGCAACCGCACAAACCGTTTTACCTCAAGAAATCTTGATTGCCGACGACGGTTCGGGCGAAGAAACGGCCAATATGGTTCGTCAATTTGCAGCGCAATCACCCGTTCCCGTGCGCCATATTTGGCAAGAAGACGATGGTTTTCGCTTGGCACAAAGCCGCAACCGTGCACTCGCTGCTGCGCGGGGAGAATACATTGTGATGATTGACGGCGATATGGTGTTACATCCCGATTTCATTGCCGACCACATTCAGGCAGCCCAAAAAGGCTGTTTCATCCAAGGCTCGCGCGTATTGCTTTCCCGCGAAAAAACGGCAGAAATGCTCAGTAACGCGCAGCGCCAAGAAACGCTGCACTGGTGGAGCGGCGGCATATTGAAACGTCTGTCGGCAGTTCGCTGCGGCTGCCTGAACCGCTGGATTTGGCACAGAAGCAACCGCAACCACCATTCCACCAAAGGCTGCAATATGGGATTTTTCCGAGCAGATGCTCTGGCAGTGAACGGATTCAACAACGAATTTGTCGGCTGGGGACGGGAAGACAGCGAATTTGTGGCACGGCTGTTTCACTACGGCTTGGTTCGCCGCAACCTTAAATTCGGCGGCATCGCCTATCATCTCTGGCATCACGAGGCGGAACGCGCAGCACTCCCGCAAAACGATGCATTGTTGAAAAATACTTTGGAGCAACGGCTCGTCCGCTGCAAACATGGCGTGAACGATTTCCTCAACGCAAAAGAATAAGTTAAAAATCCACTTCAACTTATCCCTGATACCAATAAAGTGCTAAAATATTGCATGAAACATTTCGCCGCCTATGCCAGGGCATCCCTGTACCGGCAATCGTTTTCAATAACCGAATGACAACCCTATCCAGAAGGATTCCATTATGAAAAAATTAATTGTATTAGGCCTTATCGCTTGCGGCCTGGCAGCTTGTGCAGACAACCGCAGCAGCGTATCCAAAGATGCCGACACTTGGGAGCGCATCCAATACGAGGTAGGCAGCACCACCGAGCGCGTCAAAAACTGATGCCCAATGTATTCAGGCTGCCTGAAACCGGTTTTCAGGCAGCCTGAAACACAAATAAAATCCGGCGTTGCCGCATACGTTTCTGCATATCCTAAAAACACATTCTTCTACATTAAGGAACAAACATGAGAGCCTTTACCGTATTACACGCATTGGTTGCACCGCTTGACCGCAGCAATGTCGATACCGACGCCATCATTCCCAAACAGTTTCTCAAATCCATCAAGCGTTCGGGTTTCGGCCCCAACGCCTTTGACGAATGGCGCTATCTCGACCACGGCGAACCGGGCATGGATAACGGCAAGCGTCCGCTCAACCCCGATTTCCCTCTCAACCTGCCGCGTTACCAAGGCGCACAAATTCTGCTCACCCGCAAAAACTTCGGCTGCGGCTCATCGCGCGAACACGCGCCTTGGGCATTGGAAGATTACGGCTTCCGTGCGATTATCGCGCCCAGCTTTGCCGACATCTTTTTCAACAACTGCTACAAAAACGGCCTGTTGCCGATTGTATTGGACGAAGAGCAGGTTGATATGCTGTTTCGGGAAGTAGAAGCCAACGAAGGCTATCGGCTCCATATCGATTTGCAACAGCAAACCGTTACCACGCCAAGCGGCCAGACTTTCTCCTTTGACATTACCGAACACCGCAAACACTGCCTGCTCAACGGTTTGGACGAAATCGGCCTGACCTTGCAACATGCCGATGAAATCCGCTCGTTCGAAAAACGCCATCAAGCCGCTCAACCCTGGTTGTTCAACGCCTAACCCGCTCCTGCCATGATTAGCAAAACCGAATATCTCAAACAGGCGGCACAAGGCTACAACCGTATTCCCTTGGTGCAAGAGTTGTTGGCAGATTTGGATACGCCGCTGTCGCTCTATCTGAAACTTGCCAACCGCCCGTTTACCTATCTGCTCGAATCCGTAGTAGGCGGAGAGCGTTTCGGGCGTTATTCCTTTATCGGATTGCCCTGCCATACCTATTTAAAAGTTTCAGGCAGCCATACGCAGGTGTATGAACACCACCGGCTCACGCAAACCCATGAAGGCAATCCCCTACCCTTTATCGAAGCCTTTCATGCCCGTTTCAAAACACCCGAAATTCCCGCGCTTCCCCGTTTCACAGGCGGTTTGGTCGGCTATTTCGGCTACGAAAGCATTTATTATTTCGAACACATCGCCCACCGCTTGAAACGCCCCGAAAAATCCGACCCGCTGCAAACGCCCGATATCCTGCTGATGCTGTCGCAGGAATTGGCAGTTGTCGATAATCTGAGCGGCAAGATTTATCTGATTGTCTATGCCAATCCTGCGGAAACAAACGGTTACGAACAGGCACGCGCCCGCTTGGAAGAGCTGCGCGAACAATTGCGCCAAAGCGCAGCCATTCCGCTTTCTTTAGGCAGCAAGCCTACAGAACCCGTACACCACACGGGTAAAGCGCGTTACCAATCTTATGTGCAGACCATACGCGACTATATCTTTGCCGGCGACTGCATGCAGGTAGTCCCCAGCCAACGCATGAGCCTGCCTTTTAACGACAAACCCTTGTCGCTATACCGCGCCTTACGCACACTCAACCCTTCTCCTTATCTGTTTTATTACGATTTCGGCGATTTCCACGTTGTCGGCTCCTCACCCGAAATTCTGGTAAGACGCGAACGCAACACGGTAACCGTCCGACCGATTGCAGGCACGCGACCGCGCGGCAGCACGCCCGAACAAGACGCACGCAACGCAGCCGAATTACTGGCAGACGAAAAAGAAATTGCCGAACACGTTATGCTGATAGATTTGGGACGCAACGATGTCGGCAGAATCAGCCTTTCAGGCAGCGTCAAACTCACCGACAAAATGGTGATTGAAAAATATTCGCATGTCATGCACATCGTATCCAATGTGGAAGGCTGCCTGAAAGACAACACCGGCAATATGGATATTCTCGCTTCCACCTTCCCCGCAGGCACTCTGTCGGGCGCACCCAAAGTCCGCGCTTTGGAAATCATCGAAGAACTCGAACCCGAAAAACGCAACATTTACGGCGGTGCAGTCGGCTACTGGAGTTTCAACAACGACATGGATTTAGCCATCGCCATCCGTACCGCCGTGATTAAAAACGGCAAGCTGTATATCCAAAGCGGCGGCGGCATCGTAGCCGATTCGGAAGAAGAAGCAGAATGGCAGGAAACCCAAAACAAAGCACGCGCCCTATTGCGTGCCGCACAAATGGTTCAAGAAGGTTTGGACAACAACTAAAACCTTTTCAGGCAGCCAACCCTTTCTCCCGAACCGAAACCGGTCTTAACATTATAAGATATTGACAAACAAATCATTGCAACCGATACAAAAGGATAAGGCCCCAACCGGAGCAACCTTATCTTCAACCGTGATTACTGCATACGGCCAAACGCCCATACGCAGCAGCCGACCGCCATGCAGCCTACCCTATACAGAAAGAACCCACCATGAATCCCTTTTCCGCTCTCGGCTTGGGACAGGAAATCGTCTCCGCCCTAACCGCACAAGGCTATGAAACCCCCACTCCGATACAGGCGGCCGCCATTCCCAAAGCATTGGCGGGACACGACCTTCTTGCCGCCGCCCAAACCGGCACGGGTAAAACCGCCGCCTTCATGCTGCCCGCACTCGAACGCCTCAAACGTTACGCCAACGCCAGCACTTCTCCCGCCATGCACCCGGTACGCATGCTGGTACTCACCCCCACACGCGAACTGGCCGACCAAATCGACCAAAACACCACCGCCTACATCCGCAACCTTCCCTTGCGGCATACCGTATTGTTCGGCGGCGTGAACATGGACAAACAAACCGCCGATTTGCGTTCAGGCAGCGAAATCGTCATTGCCACAGTCGGCCGACTGCTCGACCACGTCAAACAAAAAAACATCAATCTCAACAAAGTGGAAATTTTGGTATTGGACGAAGCCGACCGCATGCTGGACATGGGCTTTATCGATGACATCCGCACCATCATGCAAATGCTGCCCAAGCAACGCCAAACCCTGCTGTTTTCCGCCACTTTCGCACCACCCATCCGCAAGCTGGCACAAGATTTCATGAATTGCCCCGAAACCGTAGAAGTGGCGGCACAGAACACCACCAATGCCAATGTAGAACAACACGTTATCGCTGTGGATACCTACAGGAAACGCGAGCTTTTAGAGCGTTTGATTGTGGACTTGTCCATGCCGCAAGTCATCGTATTTTGCAAGACCAAACAAAGTGCCGACCAAGTAGCACGCGATTTACAGCGGCGCAAATTGTCCGCCCAAGCCATACACGGCGACAAATCCCAACAAAACCGTTTGGAAACCCTGCAAAACTTCAAAGAAGGCAATATCCGTATTTTAGTGGCCACCGATGTTGCCGCGCGCGGTTTGGACATCGCCGAATTGCCCTTCGTTATCAATTACGAAATGCCCACGCAAGCCGAAGACTACGTTCACCGCATCGGACGCACAGGCCGCGCAGGAGCGGACGGCGTTGCCATCTCCATGATGGATGAGAACGAACAAAAAATGTATGAATCCATTAAGGAATTAACCGGAAACGAAATTCCCGTCAGCAAAATTGAAGGCTTCGAGCCACGCTGGGGTCAGCCTGATGCTGCCGCCCACCACGAAACCAAAGTCTCAGAAAAGCAACGCAAGTCCAAACCGTCCGAAAAACACAGTAAAAACACTTATACCGTTGATGACACCGCATTAGAGGCCTGCCACAAAATTCCCGGCCGCAGCAACCGCCGCCGCGGCCGCGAACGCAAAACCTGCGCACTGCTGCAATCCAATTACGGATTGTCCGCATAGCCCTTCGGCATTGCCGATTTTCAGCCGATGCTCTGCCATAAAATGTTGCCATGCTACGCGATGTTGTCCTTCGGCATTGCCGGTTTTCAGCCGATGCTCTGCCGCGACACCCGAACGCAACGGAATACCGTTATCAGGTGATAAAGGCACGATGATTCGTTCATGCCCAAACCATACGGTAATGAAACATGCGCCAAAGGCTGCCTGAAAAGTTTCAGGCAGCCTGCTTGCCATCCCAAAGCATTGACTGCAAAAACTCGGCTTGACAAACCTCACTGCGCCGCCCTTTATTGATACGGCTGCCTGTAAATAGGAAATTAAGTATCATGGCCCGAAATGCCTTGCCCATAGCTTGCAACCATTCAATAAACGAGAATGGGACGAAATATTCACAGATGCCCTGCCAATCAGATTGTATGAAATAAAACGGTTTTCAGGCTGCCTGAAAACATTTGACCGCACCGACCAACCTACTTATCGATACCGCCCGTCCGCCATGCAAACCCGTATCCTGAACATTCAAGGCATGAACTGCCAATCTTGCGCCAACCGCATTGAAAAAGTTTTAAACAAAAAAGACTTTATCAAACACGCAGAAGTCAGTTTCGCAGGCGAAACGGCACGCATCACATTCGATGAACAACACACCGACATCACCGAATTAATCGGCATCATCGGCAAAACAGGTTTTCAGGCAGCCTTACCATCAGAAAATCCGCCGCCCGAAAATCACACGCGCAGCGAATACCCCTTATGGCGCGTTTTGCTGCTATTGGCATTAAGCGCACCTTTCCTACCCGGTATGTTCGCCATGCTTGCAGGCAGCCATGCCTTTATGCCGCCCCTGTGGCTGCAAATCGCATTGGCAACTATCGCCCAGTGTTGGCTCGCATGGCCGTTCTACCGCCGCGCCCTGGCCGCTTTGCGTTCGGGTTCTGCCAATATGGACGTGCTCGTATCGGTCGGCACGCTGTCCATTTATCTGTATTCGCTGGGTATGGCATGGACGGGACACGGCGGGCATCAAGTGTATTTTGAAGCGGGCGTGATGGTATTGGCATTTGTTTCTTTGGGAAAATTCTGGGAAGAACGCACCAAACACAGCAGCCTGAACAGTTTAAGCCTGCTATTGCAACTCACGCCGCGCGAAACGGAAATGTGGCGCAACGAAAGCTGGCAGACCGTAGCGCTGACAGAGGTTCAGGCAGGCGACACCTTACGCACCGTACACGGCGGACGGATTGCCGCAGACGGCACGGTAACGGCAGGCGAAGCATGGGCGGACGAAAGCCACCTGACAGGCGAAAGCCGTCCCGTCGCCAAACGCAAAGGCGACAAAGTGCTGGCGGGCGCACTGCTTTCAGGCAGCCTCGAATACCGTGCCGATGCTTTGGGAAGCGCAACATTGTTGGGCGATATGATGAACGCCTTATCCGAAGCGCAAAACAGCAAAGCGCCGATTGCCCGCTTGGCGGACAAAACGGCAGCCGTATTTGTCCCCGCCGTGATGCTGGCGGCATTGCTCACCTTCGCCGTCACTTGGTGGGTTGCCGATTCCGCCGGCCAAGCCTTGGTTCATGCCGTTGCCGTATTGGTGGTTGCCTGCCCCTGCGCACTCGGTTTGGCCACGCCTGCGGCAGTGATGGCGGGAATGGGCGTAGCCGTACGCAACGGCATATGGTTCAAAAATGCCGCCGCGCTGGAACGTGCCGGCTCGGTCGATACGGTCGTTCTGGACAAAACCGGCACGCTTACCGAAGGCAAGCCCCGTATCGCCGCCGTGCATACCGTTGGCAATTGGCAGCCGCAAGATCTTTTACAGCTGGCCGCTTCGGTAGAACAACATTCGCTGCACCCGCTCGCTGCCGCCTTGCTTCGGGCAGCAGAAGAGCAGAATCTCCCCTTGCTGCCTACCGATAACGCCGTTACCGAAGCAGGGCAAGGCATACGCGCGGATGCGGCCGGTATCGGCACGGTATCCGTAGGCAGCATGGATTTTTGCCGTTTCAGGCTGCCTGAAAATCTGGCCGAACCAACGCTTTGGCAACAATCTTCTATTGTCGCCGTCTGCGTAAACGGCCAACCGGCAGGCGCGTTCGCATTATCGGATATGCCCAAACGCGACAGCGCCGCCGTGATAAAACATTTGCAACAACAAGGCATGCACGTTGTCATGATGAGCGGCGACCGTCAAAGCACGGCCGAATACATCGGCGCACAACTTGATATCAAAGATATCCGCGGCGGTATGAATCCGCGCGACAAAGCCGAAGCAGTACGCCGGCTCATGGCGCAAGGCCATACGGTTGCCATGACGGGCGACGGCATCAACGATACCGCTGCACTCACCGCCGCCGACATCGGCATTGCCGTGCACGGCAGCAGCGCGGCGGCGGCGCACAGCGCGGACATCGAATTGATGCGTCCTTCGCTTCGGCAGTTAAACGACGCCCTGACTATCGCACGCACCACCCTGAGACACATCAAACAAAACCTGTTTTTCGCCTTTATCTACAACATCATCGGCATTCCTTTGGCCGCATTCGGTTTGCTCACACCCGCCTTGGCAGGCGGCATGATGGCGTTGAGCTCCGTATCGGTATTACTGAATGCACTCAGGCTGAAAACCCTTGAACTGCCTGAAAGCGTTATCAAATAATATTTAGGCTGCGTTCGGTTTTTCTGAATTGTTAACTTAAATAATGAATTCCTCTTGTTTTATGTTAAAATCTGTAAACACCGCTAGGCAGCCGCCCGAATGCGCCTGTTTGCGGCACAGCAAGAACAACACACATCAGAGGAATCCTTATGCATACCGAAACAGAATATTCCGCACAGCATAAACCCGCTTCTTCGTTTGCCAGCCGCGATGCCTATCTTGAGCACGAGCTGCAAATCATGCAGCCCAAACGCTGGCGCGCCAACCTGCCTTTCCGAGACTACCGCTTCGAGCCGGAAGACTTTATCCCCGCCTTTGCGGGAACCATCGGCAAAGTCGTTATGGTAGGTGCAGTCGCAGCCGCGTTTGCCGTTCCTTTGGGGCTGCCTGAAGGCTTTGTATTGGAAAACGTACGCTACGAACTGCTGATTGCTTCCGTCTTTATTTTATTGCTGAGCGGCTTTTTCCTTCCCTCTGCCAATCTGCCGGGCACGCACGGCCCGCTGATTCCGCTGATTCCTTTGGTAGTGGCTTCGGGCGGACATCCTTTGGCATTCGGCTTGTTAATCGCCCTATTCGGTTTCATACTCGGCATCAGCAAAGGCGGCAGCCTGATGGCAAAACTGACGGGCAACGGCGTATGCGGCGGTTTGCTGCTGTATCTGGGCTTTATCGGCACCACCGGACAAGTGGGCAAACTGTTCTCATGGGCGGAAAGTTTCGGTAAACCGCATATTGCTTTCATCACTGTTTTAGGCACCATTTTGCTTTACGCCCTGCTGGAACATTGGAACAAACGTTGGCTGGCCGTGCCTTTGGGCTGCTTGCTGGCAGGCGTAACCGCCTATATTCTGGGCGCGCCGTTTTCCTTCCGAACCGAACCCGGCCTGCCGCCGCTCAGCCCTGCTTACTGGTGGGGCGAAAACACCGGCTGGATGATGGGTTTGCCTACTTTGGAAAGCTTTTTGGCCGTTTTTCCGTTTGCGGTATTGGCAACCGCCATGTGGTCGCCCGACTTTCTCGGACACCAGGTTTTCCAAAAAATCAGCTACCCCGAACGCAGTGAAAAAGTGCATATGAATATTGACGACACTATGATTAGCTGTGCTTTGCGTCAGGCGGCCGGTTCAGGCTTGGGCGGCGCCAATTTCACTTCTTCATGGGGAACCTACATCGTTCCCGCAGCCATCGCCAAACGCCCGATACCCGCAGGCGCAATACTGACCGCTTTATTGTGCATTATCGTCAGCATTTGGGGATATCCGATGGATTTGGCGATATGGCAGCCCGTATTGAGCGTTGCCTTGGTAGTCGGCGTGTATGTACCGCTGCTGGAAGCCGGTATGGAAATGACGCGCAAAGGCAAAACCACCCAATCGGCAGCCGTAGTCGTGTTCGCTTCCGCTTTGGTCAATCCCGTATTCGGCTGGTCGCTTACCATGCTGTTGGACAATTTGGGACTCATCGGCTGTAAAAAGCGCAGCTCGGATTTGGGCGTGATGGGCAGGATTGTGATACCCGGTGCGGGTTTCATCATCTTATGCCTTACCATGTGGGCCATCGGCATTCTCCCCGGCATACCGGCACTGCTGCCTCAATTCCGCAATCTATAAACATTTTCAGGCTGCCTTTTCAGGCAGCCCGTCCGCTATCGGCCATCTGGCCGAAACAATCGTCAGAAAGCTGCCTGAAACCATCAAGTTTTCAGGCAGCTTTAGTTTGCGTATCCAAATTCAGATTAGTGGTCTGACGCACCTGCTGCACCGATACCGGTCATGGAGCGGACATACTGTGCAGGAAAACCAGCTTTATCCTGCTGTGCACGAGCCGACTTATCGGTAACCGACACCACATAAGCGGTGATAAACGCCAAGGGAATCGTAAACAAAGCAGGATTGCCATATGGGAAAATCGGACTTTCTTGGTGTAACACGCTCACCCAAACCGTCGGCCCCAGAATAATCAGCAACAAAGAACCAAACAATCCTGCAAATCCGCCGATAACGGCACCGCGTGTCGTCAAATCTTTCCAGAACATACTCAGCATCAATATCGGGAAATTGGCAGACGCAGCCACGGCAAACACCAAACCTACCATAAAGGCCACATTCTGATTTTCAAATACCAGTCCCAAAATAATCGACATGATACCCAAAGCTACGGTAGCCGCCTTCGATACGCGCATTTCCTCACGCGGTCTGGCTTTGCCCTTGCGCAAAATGGAAGAATAAATATCATGACTGACCGCAGAAGCACCCGATAGGGTCAAACCGGCAACCACCGCCAAAATAGTCGCAAATGCCACCGCCGAAATAAAACCCAACAAGAAATTGCCGCCCACCGCAGAAGACAAATGGATAGCCGCCATATTATTGCCGCCTATCATTTCATAAACAGTTTTGCCTTCCTTCACCACTTGGCTGAAGAATTGGGGATTATCCTTGGTCAGGAAAATAATCGCACCAAAACCGATAATCACCGTCAAAAGATAAAAATAACCAATCAAGCCGGTTGCCACCACTACCGATTTACGTGCCTCACGAGCATCGGGTACGGTGAAGAAGCGCATCAGAATATGCGGCAAACCGGCCGTACCGAACATCAAAGCCAGTCCCAACGACAAAGCATCAATCGGATTGGCCACCAAACCGCCCGGAGCCATAATGCTTTGTCCGCCATCATGTACGGCAACCGCCTTCCCGAACAGAGATTCCAAAGAAAAACCGCTGTGTTTCAATACCATTATCGAGATAAAGGTCGCTCCTCCCAACAGCAATACGGCTTTAATCATCTGTACCCAAGTGGTCGCCAGCATACCGCCGAACAACACATACACCACCATCAGCACACCGACCAAAATCACGGCGGTAATATAATTCAAACCAAACAGCAATTAAATCAGCTTACCCGCACCCACAACTTGGGCAATCAAATACAGAGAAACAATCAACAGCGAAGAAGTGGCGGCAAACATACGTACCGGTTCCTGTTTGAAGCGGTATGCCGCAACATCGGAAAACGTAAATTTACCCAAGTTTCTCAATCGTTCCGCCACTAAAAACAGTACCAGCGGCCAACCGACCAAAAAGCCGGTCGAATAAATCAAACCGTCATAACCACGGGCAAATACCAACGCGGAAATACCCAAAAACGATGCAGCCGACATATAGTCGCCCGCAATCGCCAAACCGTTGCGCGTACCGGAAATACCTCCGCCGCCGGTATAAAAATCCTTGGTGGATTTATTTTGCGATGCCGCCCATTTGGTGATATAGAGAGTTGCACCCACAAAAATAAAGAACATCACAATCGCCGTCCAATTGGTGGACTGCTTTTGCACCTCGCCGCTGAAAGCGTCTGCCCACAGGCTGCCTGAAGCCGACAAACCTGCCAATACAGCCATCATACGAATAGTTTTATTCATGGTTATTCTCCTTCACTTCGCCGATAACTTCCTGCGTCATTTGTTCAAATCTGCCATTTGCAATCACCACATAAACCGCGGTAATAACAAATGAAAAAACTATAATAAACAAACCGATGTAAATACCCCATGTGGTTACGCCGCCCTGCGACACAGGAGTGGCGAAAAGTTCCGGTTTCAATCCGATAATCAGAATAAAACCCGTATAAACCAAAAACATAATCACGGAAAAAGACCAGCCCAACAAAGCCTTTTGCCGGGCCATAGTTTGAAATTTCGGATGGTTCAATATCCTTTCCGCCAAACGTTGTTCGTCATTTAATTGGGTATCGATGTGGTATTGCATGTCAGTTCCTCCCAATATGGCCGATGGATAATAATTGCTTGTTTTTCAGGCAGCCTGTGTGCCGCCTGAAGCAACATTAAACGGTTTGCGCGATGTCTGCCTAATTTTATTTTCCGATACCGTTTATCAGCCTTACCGATTCCCAACACTCTATTCCTTGATTATTAAAGGTAAAAAATTTCCAAATTGTCTAAAAATATGTTAAAAATAAATCCGAAATTTCATAAATAATATGAATATTTCCGAAAAAATACCTTGCATATTACCCGAATCGACTTATCATCAGCAGAAAGCAGACTTTATACTCATATAAACAAATTTTCGTTTTCCGTATAGAATTGTCCACCCCGCACACCACCCAATAACTTCACACGCGAAATAACCCGATGCTGACTCTTATCCTCCCCCGCTGGCTGCCCGCACGTTTTGCCTACCTTCCCGCAACCAACACGCCCGCTCTCGACAATTTAGTGCGGTTCGGGCGTTTTCACCACGAAATCAACGGCACCATCCGTCTGTACAGCCGTTTTCTATGCAACCGCATCAGCCTGCCCGAAAACCAAGTGTACGCTTCACCCTTTTGGCAACAAGCAGGCATGCACAGCATTTACGTAGGTTCGGTACCCGATTTGAGCCTGGCAGAAGCACAGGAGTTCAGCGCAGGTCTCAACCGGCTTTACGGCGATGATGCCCGCTTCGAGCCGCTACGCGCCGACTTGTGGAAAGTTACGCTGCCTGAAAAAACCACATGGCAGATTGACGACTGGTTCGCCGTGTGCGGCAAACACTTGGACGGCTCCCTATTCATAACCGAAACGCAACCGCGCCTATGGATGCAGCTTTCTACCGAAATTCCCATGTGGCTGAACCGTTGCAGCCCCAATCAAGAACGCACGGAAGCCGGCAAACTACCCGTCAGCGGCTTATGGCTGTGGAACGCGCCGCCCGTAGAGGATACGTTTCAGGCAGCCCTAATCGGCAGCAACAGCGCATGGACACAACAAAGCAGCCTGCACACCGTCCCCCTGCCTGAAAACTTCGCCGCATGGAGGCAACAGTGCTTGGAACGGCATATCGACATCCATCAAACCGTTTTATTCGCCGAAGATTTCGCACGCTGCACCGACCCATGGCACTACGCCGACACGCTTGCCGACTGGGATACCCGTTTCTTTGCACCGCTTTGGCAAAACATCGTTTCAGGCAGCCTGAAACAGCTGCGGATAATTTGCGAACAAGGCAGCCTGCACCTCAAAAGCAAAGCACACCGCTCCTTCTGGAAACGCCGCAAAACGTTTTCACAATTGGCAACAGATTTCTTACATCCCATTGATTACCAATAAGGAAATAAAAAACGCGCACCCACACATCAAACGCAGCCGCACCATGCCGTTTCCATCAAACCGCCACCCTGTGCCGCACCCCGAGGCTGCCTGAAAGCCAAACAAAAACCGTCCGAAACATTCGGACGGTTTTCCAACCATTTGGATGAAGCAACACAATCAAGCCTTCAAAGCTTCCTGCAACTCACCGGCTTCAAACATTTCCATCATAATATCGGAGCCGCCGATAAACTCGCCGCCGATATACAGCTGGGGAATGGTCGGCCAATCGCTGTATTCTTTAATACCTTGACGCACTTCGTCATTTTCCAACACATTCACCGTTACAAAATCTTCGCAGCCCGCCGCCTGCAAAATCTGCACCGCACGCGCGGAGAAGCCGCATTGGGGAAACTGTTTGCTGCCTTTCATAAACAGCACGACACGGTGTGTGGTAACCACTTCTTTAATTTGTTCTTGAATACTCATAACGCATTTTCCGATGGGTTTGAAAGCGGCTGATTATAGACTATTTTCTCAGCAAACTGTTTTTTACGTTTCGCACCACCGCCGCCAAATTGTGCTCCAACACATCCTGCACCAGCTTGCCCGTTTCTTCATTCAAAACAGCCTGCAAATCATAACTCAAAGTGGCCAATTTTTTCTGTACCGCCTGCCGTACCATACCCGACACGGCATTACTCAAATGCACCTGCAATTTATCGTGAACCGCCTGCACAAACTCCTGTTCGGAAATGATTTTAATCTTACGCGCGGCAGGAAAATCAGGAAGGTCGTACACATGAACCGTATAAGGCGGCAGATTGTCGGCAGGGCTGCCTGAAACCGGCTGCATCCTGCTGCCTTCGCTTTTTTCGGGATGGCAGACAAAACTGTGCCGGACTTCTTGGTAACGGCGGTTACGCTCGCTTTGCAAAGCCGATTGCGCAGCCAGCCAATCTTCTTCAATCATGATGCCCACAGGCACATTTTCAGCCATTTTCTCGTTATGCTGCGCTTCACGTTCGCGCAAATAAACACGATAAGCGGCATCCAACTCCTCATCACCAAAGCCGGGCGACTGAACCTGCCGATTGCCTTCAGGCAGCTTTTCATTTTCACGCGCCGTTCTGCCGCGTGCGCGGCGTGCCGACACCGCCAATTTTTCTGCCTGCGGTTTCGGATGCGGCACGGCAGAACTTTCCTGCTGGCGGCGCAAATCCTGCAACCGCCGCTCCCAACCGCTGCCCGTCTGCGCATCATTTTCTTCTAAAGTAAATACCATCTGTTCCGACATCGGAGAATCCGTTTTATTCATCATAAGCCGCTATTTGTTACAATGCGCCCTTCTTTTCAAGCAACAAGGGCGCAACAATGGAAAACTGGGAAAACCGTTTAGACTATCTCGAAGAATGCAATGACATTCTCAATATGCAAAACCGCGTATTGGCAGCCGCATTGAAAGGGTTTCTGCGCGCACTGCCGCCCGATATCGCCGAAAATGCGGCCGAACAGGTTCAGGCAGCCTTTGAAGACGAAATGGTGCGACTGGGCTATGAAAACAGCCGTTTTGCCGATTTATTCCAAGATGCCGCCGACAATTTCTTCGGAGAAAAAATCTAAACGGCATACAACACCGCACCGCAACAGCATATCACACCAAACCGCTGCCTGAAAGGCGCACCGCATATTTTTCAAACCGCCACACCCTTGCGCCGCATTGGTTCAAGATACCGTACCATCCAATGCCCGGCAACATTTCAAACACGGCAACAGTAAAAAAATCTGCGGTGTTTTCAGGCGGCATCGCGGCTCCGACGCACCGATTTTAACCGATTCCCCCTATTTGACACAGATACAGACAGGCAAATGAATTCTCCCAATATGGTTTACCTTTATACAGACGGCGCCTGCAAAGGCAATCCCGGTCCGGGCGGCTGGGGCGTGCTGATGCGCTACGGCAAACACGAAAAAGAACTTTCAGGCAGCGAAGCCGATACGACAAACAACCGCATGGAGCTTACCGCCGTTATCCAAGGGTTGTCGGCATTGAAACGCCGATGTGCCGTTACCGTCTGCACCGATTCGCAATATGTCAAAAACGGCATGGAAAACTGGATACACGGCTGGAAAAAAAACGGCTGGAAAACATCTGCCAAAACCGCCGTCAAAAACGAAGATTTATGGCGCAAACTGGACGAACTCTGCACCCGACACGATATCACTTGGCAATGGGTGAAAGGACATGCAGGACACGACGGCAACGAGCGCGCCGACACACTGGCCAGCCAAAGTGCAGAAGCGGCAAAACAGTCTCTTTGCGTGTAAATATCTTGTCTTTTCTTCAGATTATCCACATAGCTCAAGAGAAGGCGGTATGTCCGGTTTTGGCAGACTCAAAAAAGCACGATTGTAGCTTGACAGAATAAATTTATTTACAACAGATTGAAAATTAAATATATTATAAAAGATGATTATTTTTTAATCACCCGATTGCCTGAATTGATTTATCGGCGAATTTACCGTTTGTTATGACATCATCCACAAAATTATCCACAGATGTTGTGGGTAACGCGCAAACCGTTTTCCAACAAAGATTGCAGCGGTTTCGGCATACCCGTTTCAGGCAGCTTGGCAGGTAAAACCCATTGTCCCGTTACTTTTTCAGGCAGCCTTTCACTGCACGGCACGCGAACATAAAACGGAATAATTTCCAACAAACGGTGCGTTAATCTGTGCCAAATAGCGGGTAATTCTTCCCAATCCGCCGCTTGTACGGCAAAATTTCCGGCATATTCCGCCAAACCTTTCGCACTATCACTTTCCGGCAAGCAATACAGCCCCGCCCAAATTCCTTTTTGCGGCCGTTTTTGCAGCCAAACCGCCCCGTCATCACGCTGAAGCAATAACCAAAACACCGTTTGCTGCTTAATCGCCAACGGCGTTTTCTTACGCGGCAGCTCGCCAATCCTTCCCTCTTTGCGCGCTTGGCATACGTCATTCATCGGACACATTTCGCAAACAGGTTTGCTGCGCGTACACACGGTGGCTCCCAAATCCATCAGCCCTTGCGTATAGGCAGGCATATCGTCCCCGTTTTCAGGCAGCAGACTTTCCGCCAATAACCATAATTGCCGTTCGAAATGCTTATCGGCAGGGTTTCCGTCTCGTGCAAACACGCGGCACAACACCCTTTTGACATTACCGTCTAAAATCGTTTCCCGCTGCCTGAACGCAAATGCCACAATAGCCGCCGCCGTGCTTCTGCCCACGCCGCACAACTTTTCCAACTCAGTCCGCCGTTGCGGAAACGTCCCGCCGAATTCCGCCACTATCTGCCGTGCCGCCTTATGCAGATTACGGGCGCGGCTGTAATACCCCAGTCCCGCCCATAAAGCCAACACCTGCTCCTGCTCGGCTGCGGCCAAATCCCGAACAGTAGGAAACGCCGCCCAAAAGCGCGGATAATATTCCGCCACTGTAACCGTCTGCGTTTGCTGCAACATAATTTCAGACAGCCACACGCAATATGCATCATCAGTTTGCCAAGGAAAGTGATGGCGTCCGTACTGCTTTTGCCAAGCAATCAAACGCGAAGAAAAATCGGGAAGAATCATCGCAATAAAACTGTTCCTTGTCCGAGAGGGGTAACAACAACTTTGCCATGCTAAAAACAAAGCGCAATATCATTTAGTTATTTACATCGGGCTGCCTGAAAATACGAAGTCCGCAATGACCGTTCCGCTAACGATGCATAGCTCAAACAGCCGGCCATACGCGCCATATATTCGGGTTCTCACGATATCCGCTGCCATACACACGACAGCAATCCATATACAGATTAATCCTATATTTCACCATTAACCGATAATAAGCCGTTTATCGGTGGCAGTAATGATACCGCCGCCCAAACATATTTCTCCGTCATACAACACGGCCGATTGCCCCGGCGTTACCGCCCATTGCGGTTCGTCAAACAACAATTCGGCACTATCCCCGTCCGTATAACGCAATTCGCAGGCAGCATCAGTCATACGGTAGCGTGTTTTGCAGCCGTAACGTCCGGGTCGAGGTTTTTCAGGCAGGGTCCAACTCAAGCGGTTCATGCTCAGGCTGCCTGAATACAATAAAGGATGGTAGTGACCTTGAACCACCAACAATTCGTTTCGTGTTAAATCTTTACCCGCAACAAACCATGGTTCGCCTTCCCCGCCGATGCCCAAGCCTTTTCTTTGCCCCAAGGTATAGAACATCAAGCCGATATGTCTGCCCACTACTTTGCCTTCGGGCGTAACCATGTTGCCGCTGTCGGTAGGCAGATATTGCTGCAAAAATTCTCGAAACGGACGCTCGCCGATAAAGCAAATGCCCGTGCTGTCTTTCTTGGCGGCAGTAGGCAGCTTGGCTTCGGCAGCCAAACGGCGCACTTCGGTTTTTTCCAAATCGCCCAAAGGAAATAGCGAACGCTCCAATTGGTAAGGCTGCAAACGATATAAAAAATAACTTTGGTCTTTATTGTTATCCGCGCCTTTGAGCAGATAATGGACACCATCGCGTATTTCTTTGCGTGCATAATGCCCTGTTGCAATCGCCTCCGCTCCCTGCTGCAAAGCATAATCCAAAAAACATTTGAACTTGATTTCCGCATTGCACAACACATCGGGATTGGGCGTTCGCCCTGCCTGATATTCCTGCAAAAAATAGGCGAACACTTTGTCTTTATATTGCGGCGCAAAGTTCACGATATCGATGTCTATGCCGACAATATCGGCTACCGCTATCGCATCTTGCGAGTCTTGTTTGATACTGCAATATTCATCGTTATCGTCATCTTCCCAGTTTTGCATGAACACGCCGTGCACATTCATGCCCGCCTGTTTCAGGAGATAGGCAGTTACGCTGGAATCCACGCCGCCTGATAAACCGACTATGATGTTTTTCGGAACACTTGCCATGATTTTCTCACTTACATATATTGCCATAACAGGCAATATTCATTTTTCATACTGTTTATACCATCATCTTCATTAGCTGCCGGATAGAAAACGGCATATACCGACCGTATTTCCATCAATATCCATCTATACACCGACCCGATATGCTGCCTGAAAGAAAAACAACCGCTGTTCGGCAAACCGGACAACGGTTGTTCCTTTCAGACAAGCTTAAAACCTAACTCCAGGCACTTCTTCATATTTCGCCGCATCTATAAATTCCAACAACTGCGCATCGCGATGATGACCGAAATAACGCGCAATCACATTATGGGGAAACATTTGACGCAGTGTATTGTACTGCATCACCGCATCATTATAAGCCTGACGTGCAAATGCCACTCTGTTTTCCGTGGAAGCGATTTCTTCAAACAATGCACGCATATTCGCAGCTGCCTGTAATTCCGGATAAGCCTCGATTTGCACCATTAATCCGCGCATGGCTTGGGTCAACGCACCTTCGGCCTGAGCCAATGTTGCCAACGCCTCTGCATTTTCAGGCAGCGCGGCAACCAACCCGCTCTCGGCACGACTGCGCGCCGCGGCAACGTGCAATAATGTATCGTGTTCATGCCCCAAATAGGCTTTAGCCGTTTCCACCAAATTGGGAATCAAATCGTGCCGGCGGCGCAATTGCACGGCAATTTGTGCAAACGCATTGCGGTAAGCATTGCCTGACGCAACCAAACGGTTATAAATGCCGATACCCGCAACTGCTGCAAGCACCGACAGTATCAAAAACATTAACAAATACATATCTCAAAACACTTTCTTGATTTAGTGGACGGTATCAGCTCTAAACCACCAAGCCAATCGGCTTTGATAATAGGTATTGCCATTGCGCTGGTCAAAATCGGCTGCCAGTTGTTGTGCAACGGCCAATGCCTCCGTATTAAAAGGAGCTACGGCAATCAAATACTGCAAATAAACAAACGGATTGTTTTGACAATGCAAAACAATCGTTTCACTGTATTCATCCAACAGCTCTTCCGCTTCATGGCTTTTACCCAAAGAGTGTTTGAGCTGAATCAGTTGCGGCAAGAGCCCTACAAACCTTTCTCCTTCTGCGGTAATATGCGCAAGGGCTTTATCCAAAAGCCGTTGCGCTTCTTCATTGCGCTGAAGTCTGATTAAGCTGTCAATAATCGGATAATAAACAACATGCGGCACTTCGCCACACTGCATTGCACCGGAAACAATCGGTTCGGCTGCGGAAACCGCTCGGGCATAATCACCCGTGAAGTGATAATAATCCACCAAGCTGCTTTGTTGGCATGCTTCGCAATCGCCCATTTCGTTTTCTTCCCGCTCCAACTCCTGCCATAATTTGAAATGTACTTTGGCCAATGCCTCGTCGCCCAGATAGATGCTTTGGTGCATGAGTGTTTGGTGCAAAGCCGCCATACTGAAACCGACATTGCCATATTGTTCGCGCATCACGTCATTGGCGTCTTCAATGTCCTGCTTGCTCAAAGCAATATCACAAGGCAACTTGGATACTATCCATTTGTATTTCCACAAACAATCCAACAATCCTTTTAAGGAGATCTCTTCTTCGCCGCTTCCGTCTTCACTGGCTGAATAGCGATGCCCGTAATGATGAGTCAGCCAGTCCAGGCAATACATTTGAAAACCATACGCAAAACAAACATCGGGTTCATCACCACCCACCACTACTTCGGCCAAACTGCGCGCGGTATCGGCATCGCCTTCATCCAATGCCGTACTCATGGCATCAACGGCGAAACGCTGACGTTCGTCATAATCGGACAAATCCGCCAAAGTTTGGAGAACGCTTTTATGTGTCATATATATTTATATTCCCTATTAAAAACTCACGGCATGAAGATTCAGGCTGCCTGAAGAATCACAGCATATCGACTTTTAGCTGCAACAATTCGCGTGCGGACGAATCTTCAGGCAGCGCGGTTAGAGCAGATTCATATGCTTGTTTGGCTTCCGATGTTTTCCCCTGCGCCGCATAAATATCACCGCGCGTTTCATCAAGCAAAGGCAGGTATGCTTCTTCCACTGCTGTCGCATTCAAAATATTCAAAGCGTCATCGTATTTCTGCTGCTGCAAATATACATTGGCCAAATTATGTGCTGCGGATGCCTGAATCAAGGGAGCCTTTTGATTTGCCAATACCCACAGATACGCATTAACGGCCTCATCGGTTTTACCGGCCTCAAACCGTTCGGCGGCAACTTTCAAAGTAGCCTGTGCAGCGGCAATATCATCTGCATAATTCTGTTGCAACTGCATCAATTGTTCCGAACCGTTATTCTCGACTTTCGCTGCCAATGCCGCCGCCGCATCGGCTCGTTCGGCTTGGAGATTTTGGTAAATGACATAGCCCAAATAAAGCAAGGCCGCAACCAACAACACAGAAAAAATCTGTTTGCCGCCGTTATGCCAATAATATTTGGCATTTTCAATTTCTTGAAGTTCTTCGTGATGTGAAGACATTTACGCTTTCCATTCTTTCAATTGGTTAATCATCTGTTCGGCGGGCACGGTGGTTTGTCCGTGCATGCCTTGTAAATCTTTCAACGTTACGCTGCCGCTTGCCGCTTCGCTTTCCGCAACAATCAGAGCAAAACGTGCTTTAGACTGGTCGGCGCGCTTAAACTGGTTTTTTAACTTTTGGCTGCCTGAATGTTGCAGTACATTCCATCCGGCCGCACGCAACTGCGCCGCATAGCGCATCGCAATCAAAGTACTGCCTTCACCCTGCTGCATCACATATACATCAGGAGAATTATCCGCTTTCAGGCAGCCGAATTCATGCACCAACAGCAACAGCCGTTCGATTCCCATGGCAAAACCGATGGAAGGAGTCGGCTGTCCGCCCAATTCCTCCATTAATCCGTCATAGCGGCCGCCGCCGCAAACGGTAGCCTGCGCACCCAATTTATCGGTTGTCCACTCGAATACGGTTTGGTTATAGTAGTCCAAACCGCGCACCAAACGCGGATTTTCAACGTAAACGATGCCCAAACCGTCCAATAATGCTTTGAATGCGTCATGATGCTGACGTGATGCTTCTCCCAGAAAATCAATCAGACGCGGCGCACGGTTGGCGATTTCCTGCAAATCGGGATTTTTGGTATCTAACACACGCAACGGATTGGTATGCAAACGGCGGCGGCTGTCATCATCCAACTGTGTTTCATATTGCAGCAAATATTCCACCAACGCAGTACGGTGCGCCGCCCTTTCTTCCCTGTTGCCCAGACAATTGATTTCCAATGTCAGATAATCTGCGATTCCCAATTCGCGCCACAAATCAGCGCACATGGCAATAATTTCGGCATCAATATCAGGGTCGGGAAAACCCAACGCTTCGATACCCACTTGATGAAATTGACGGTAACGCCCTTTCTGAGGCCGTTCGCGGCGGAACATCGGTCCCATATACCACAATTTCTGCGGTGCGGCATAGGTGAGATTATGTTCGACCACCGCCCTTAGGCAAGATGCGGTTCCCTCAGGGCGCAAACTGAGACTGAGCGTGTCGTTACTATCGGAAAAAGTGTACATTTCCTTGCCGACCACATCGGTTTCCTCTCCGATAGAACGCACGAACAACCCCGTTTGCTCAACAATAGGCGTCCGAATTTGCTGATAGCCGTAACGCAACGTCCAACGCGCCACCACTTCTTCAAACGCCTGCCAGAAGGAGGCGGTTAATTTAAAATCTTTTTGCTCTATGGGTAAAAGGTCGTTCATGCCTTTTACGGATTGAATTTTTCGCGACATAAAATAATAAAACAGTTAGGCTGCCTGAAAACTTCAGGCAGCGTTAAAATCAAATGAATTGCAACAACAAGCTTTGTGCCAGATTGGCGAATTGCCGGTATTTTTCCGTTTTGGTAATCGCCTCGCCATCCAAACGGATTTTCATCACCATACCTGCTTTGTTGGCATAAAGCACGCTGCTTTCGATTTTAAATTGCTGCTGTCCGTCAGGCGTGCGATAAGGTTGGATAAACGCCTGCATCATTTCTCCGCCGGGAAGATTTTGCAGCACAATACTTTTCTTAACATTGGGCGGCAACGGCCCGCTGATAAAATGAAACGGATTGGTTACAGCATCCACTACACCGCAATAGCTGTATATGAAAATATTATGCTCAAAGCGCGGATTGTTTTTCAAATACAACTCCAGCAGCATGCCCTGTAAATCGCCCATTCCGTTATGACTTTGAGAAGGGGCCATTTCAGAATGCGTTGTCTCAGTCATCATAAGCTCCCATTTTTTCAGGCTGCCTGAATCGGTATTACACGGTTTTGCCTGCGTTTCTTACCGCCTTCGCCATATTCCCTCTGAACATAGGCCTGTACAATATCCAAAAACTCTGCCGCCATATTATCGCCCTTAAGTGTAACCGCACGTTCACCATCAATATAAACAGGCGCTACGGGCGTTTCCCCCGTACCCGGCAAACTGATGCCGATATCCGCCAATTTACTTTCCCCGGGTCCGTTCACTACACAGCCCATCACGGCGACATTTAAATTTTCCACACCCGGATATTGCAATCGCCATTGCGGCATCTGTTGTCTCAAATAGCTTTGAATATCGCGTGCCAATTCTTGAAATACCGTGCTGGTGGTGCGGCCGCATCCCGGGCAGGCGGTAACCAACGGCGTAAACGAACGCAAACCCATGGTTTGCAGAATTTCCTGTCCGACCACCACTTCTTGGGTACGGCTGCTTCCCGGTTCGGGAGTGAGAGAAATGCGTATGGTGTCGCCAATTCCCTCCTGCAACAAAACCGCCAATGCCGCCGTAGATGCCACAATACCTTTACTGCCCATTCCCGCTTCGGTCAAACCCAAATGCAAGGGATACCGGCATCTCTCGCCCAATTCGCGATAAACCTGAATCAAATCCTGAACGGCGCTCACTTTGCAGGATAAAATAATTTTATTTTCAGGCAGCCCCAAATCAACGGCTTTTTCGGCGGATTCCAAAGCCGATACAATCAAAGCCTCTTTCATCACCTCGTCGGGACTTTTCGGTTCGGGCAGTTTCAAATTGGCGTCCATCATACGTTTGGCAAGACTTTGGTCCAAAGAACCCCAATTGACACCGATGCGCACCGCTTTGCCATATTCGGCAGCAGTGCGAATCATATAGGCAAATTTTTCATCGCCCTTCGCCCCTTTGCCCACATTGCCCGGGTTAATGCGGTATTTGGATAAGGCCCGCGCGCAATCGGGAAAACTTGCCAACAAACGTTCGCCGTTAAAATGAAAATCACCGATTAAAGGAACGTTACATCCCATATCGTCCAAACGGCTACGGATTTCGGCCACTTTTGCTGCCGCCTCATGACTATTTACGGTAATTCTCACCATCTCGGAACCGGCATCCGCCAATTCCTTAATTTGTTGCGCCGTAGCAAGCGCATCGGCAGTATCGGTATTCGTCATAGACTGAACCGCTATCGGTGCTTCGGAACCGATGGTCAGGTGTTCAATCCGAACCTGATGTGTGGGGCGGCGTTGAACGGTCATTGTGCTGCCTGAACGGTTTGTGCAGATTGACCTGCAGTTACGGTTAAAGTACGTCCGTTACGTTGCGCTGACGATAAGTCGACTTCAACACCGTCAAACGTAATTTGCGCCCCCGTAGAATAACCGACACGTACTTCAAACGGAGCACCTTCGGTAAAACGGTGTTCGCTTCGCGCAGGAACAATCTTATCAATCAATACATTGCCGTCTTTATCTTTAACCGTCAGCATAGAACGGAAGCGCGGCACAACCAACAAACCTTTTTCTTCAGAAGCCTGCCGTGAGAGATTCTGCGGCTGTTCAGACGCTTCGGATACTGCCACATCAGATACTTGCGAAGCAGCGCCATTCATAGGACGCACTTCAAAGTGGCTATCGCTCAAAGCAGAATCCTGTTGATTAGGCATGGCGGCAATAGCGGGCGTCTCATTTTGCTTAGCCGATTCGCTTTGTGATTTATATTGCCAAGCATACAAAGCCACGCCGAGAACGGCCAAAACAGCTAAGGCAAATGCCCATTCAGGCAGCTGTTTTCGGGGTTTGCCGCCCGAAAAATCCGAATTTGCCGTTTCGTTTACCATTTTTACCTTTTCCAAAGGCAAGATATTGTCTAAATATACGTCCAGTTCTTTGGCGTCAAAATCCAAAAAGGCCGCATAGCTGCGTAGAAATCCGCGCACAAACACAGGTTCGGGCAAATCGTCATAGCTGCCGTTTTCCAAAGCCTGAATATGCCGCGCAGGCAGCTTCAAACGCTCCGATACCTCGCCTACCGATACGTTTTTTTTCTTTCTGTGTTTTTGCAGTATTTCGCCTAATTCCGTTGCGGTATAGCTTTTATTCTCTGATGTTTTACTCATAGTCTGCTTTCCGTATTGAGTGTAGCGGTTTCTTCAGAATAAGGATGGTTCATACGCAATTGCTGTTCATATTCATAGGCAGCCTGCGTTTCACCGTTGGCACGGGAGATTCTCCACCCCATCAATAAATCTTCTGCCGACAATTGCGGTACTTTGCTTTGATACATCCTGAACAGGCGGTCTGCTTCGCTGAAATTTCCGGAATCCATTTTCGCCTGAGCCTGAGCCCTGAAGATGGGAACATATTCGGGATTGGCACGCAACGCCCGTTCGAAATAGCTGTCCGCCAAGTGGTATTGGTGCATTTTGGCCGAACAAATGCCCTTGTTCATATAGGCACTTTCAGGATAAGCATAAGTCGTATCGGCAAGCGCCCTGTCGAAATAAGGAATCGCCTGATTGGGTTGCTGCTTAATCGAACACAAATACCAGCCGTAATTGTTATTCAATTCCGCATATCCCGGATCTATTTCAAAAGCGCGCCGAAAACTTTCTTCCGTTTTATCGTATTCTTTCAAATATTGGTAAATAGATGCGCGTATCATCCAGATATTTTTATCATGACTGTTGTATTTCACCGCCGATTCGATAGATTCTACGGCATTACGGTAAGTTTCCCTGCTCGACATAAATTCCATCGCCTGTTGTGCGCGGATATTGGCGGTATTTTCTGCTTTTTCCTTGCTGCTGACTTTTTTCAGCTTCACAACGGACACACCATGCTGCTCGGTTACACAGGCAGACAACAACAAGCTGCCGCACACCGTCAAAACAGTCATAAGCGATTTTAAAGCCATTATTGTTTCTCCAAATAAATTTGTTGCCACTTCATTTGGCGGCTGGTTTTATCACGCACCTGACCCGCCAATTGGCCGCAGGCAGCATCAATATCATCTCCGCGCGTTTTCCGCACAGTGGTAACAATACCTGCTTCCATCAAGATGTCTTTAAACACGGCAATCTGATGGTTACTTGAACGTTCGTAACCCGAATTGGGAAATGCATTAAACGGTATCAGATTGAATTTGCACGGCGTATCTTTCACCAACGCCACCAATTCGCGGGCGTGTTGCACGCGGTCGTTCACGCCGTCCAGCATCACATATTCAAAGGTAACGAAATCGCGCGGGGCTTTCGCCAGATAGCGGTTGCAGGCAGCCATCAATTCTTTAAGCGGATATTTTTTGTTCAAGGGCACGATTTCATCGCGCACGGCATCGTTGGACGCGTGCAGCGACACCGCCAAGGCTACGGGCATATCGTCTTTCAGTCTGTCCATTTGCGGAATCATGCCCGATGTGGACACGGTAACGCGGCGGCGCGACAAACCGTAGCCGTGGTCGTCCAGCATAACGGACAAGGCGGTAACGACATTGTCGTAATTGGCAAGCGGCTCGCCCATGCCCATCATCACCACATTGGAAATCACGCGCTCGTTTTTCGGGGTAACGCCCAAAGCCTTGTTTGCCCACCATAATTGGCCGATGATTTCGGCGGCGGAAAGGTTGCGGTTGAAGCCCTGCCGACCGGTGGAGCAAAACGTGCATTCCAAAGCGCAGCCCACTTGCGAAGAAATACACAGCGTGCCGCGTTCGGTTTCGGGGATAAACACGGTTTCCACGCCGTTGCCGGTGCCGACATCGAGCAGCCATTTGCGCGTGCCGTCTTTGGAGGCTTGTGCCGCCATCAGTGCGGGTATGCCCACTTCGGCGCGGGTTTGCAATTTGGCGCGCAGGGATTTGGCCAAGTCGGTCATCGCATCAAAATCGGACGCGCCGCCCTGATGTATCCAGCGCATAAGCTGCTTGGCTCGAAACGGTTTTTCTCCTATTCCGGCCAAATATTCGGTTAATGCGGGCAAGCTGTAGTCAAGCAGGTTAGTCTTCATTCGATTGTTTTTCGACATACCAAGCTGCCTGAAGGCTTTTCAGGCAGCCCGATTTTGATTTCATATGCGGGCGGAATAACAAAATCCCGCCCGACATTTATCAGCGCGTACGCGGACACAATTCTACAGACGCAAAAAAGTAAGCAATCTCAATCGCTGCATTTTCCAAGCTGTCAGAGCCATGCACAGCGTTTTCACCGACAGAATCGGCAAAATCGGCACGGATAGTTCCTGCCGCCGCATCTTTCGGATTGGTGGCGCCCATGATTTCACGGTTTTTGGCAACGGCATTTTCACCTTCCAAAACCTGAATCATCACAGGACCACTAGTCATAAACGCAACTAACTCCTTGAAAAACGGGCGCTCTTTATGTACGGCATAAAAACCTTCCGCCTCGGTCTGGCTCAAATGTTTCATTTTCGCCGCAACAATTTTCAAGCCGGCCTCTTCAAAGCGGCTGTAAATTTTACCGATAACGTTTTTACCTACCGCATCGGGTTTGATGATGGAAATAGTGCGCTCAATCGCCATATTGTCTCCTGAAAAAAATGGTAATGACCAAAAAACGTTGAATTTACAACCTAACTGCTTATTACACAATACAACAAGCAGCGATACATTTTAACAAGTTTCCGCCGATTGATACAGTTGTTTTACTACACGGACGGGATATGGGAAAACTTCTGCCCCGAACCCGTCTCCGACTGCGTAATAATTTGAAATTCCATTAAAATTCAAGACATTCGCATACCAAAACTTACCCGCCCCATATGACATACCCACCAAATCTCACCACCTACCGCGCAGCACCGCGATTTTCAGGCAGCCTGAAACCCGAAACACCTGCAACATCGCCGACACGACACAATTCACCCTTTAAATACCCAATCCGCATCTCAAACGGCATCACAACAGTTTCATATTGAATTCGCTATAATAACCGCCCGTTTCACTGCCCGAATATCCGCCGTATGACACCACGCACCGCCCAACCCACACGCCTGATGCTCGCCCCCATGCAAGGGCTTTGCGACTACGTTATGCGCGACCTGCTCACCCGCATCGGCGGCTATGACGAATGCGTCAGCGAATTCGTCCGCATCACCCACACCGTCCACTCGCGTCCCGCCTGGTTACGCCACATTCCCGAAATCGCCACCGCCAACCGCACTTTTGCAGGCACGCCCTGCTCGGTACAACTTCTGGGAAGCGACCCTGAAAATATGGCGGAAAACGCCATACAGGCGGTCCGATTCGGAGCGGACAGCATCGACCTCAATTTCGGCTGCCCCGCACCTACCGTCAACAAACACCAAGGCGGCGCAGTATTGCTCAAAGAACCGCAACGTATCTATACCATCGTCCGCACCGTCAGACAAAGGCTGCCTGAAAACATCCGTCTCACCGCCAAAATGCGGTTGGGCTACGACGACACCGGTTTGGCCTTGGAAAACGCCGATGCCATCGCACAAGGCGGCGCATCGCTGCTCACCGTCCACGCACGTACCAAAGTACAAGGCTACCAACCGCCCGCCCACTGGCATTGGCTGAACACCATCCGCGAACGCGCCGCAATAGACATTGCCGCAAACGGCGACGTATTCACCTTGCAAGACTATATCGACATCCGCCAAATCAGCGGCTGCCGCCACATCATGCTGGGGCGCGGCGCCGTGATACGCCCCGATTTGGCACGGCAAATCCGGCAATACGAAAGCGGAAAACCCGTTCAGGCAGCCCTGTTTGAAGAAGAAATCGGCGATTGGGTCAAACTGTTTTTCACACTATGCCGCCAATATACAGACAACGGCAGATACCCCGCCGCACGCCTGAAACAATGGCTGGGCATGATGCAACAAGCCTACCCGCAGGCAGAAACCCTTTTTGACCGCATCCGCCCTCTAAAGGAAAACGCAGAGATTCAGGCAGCCTTAAACCGTTTTTTCCAATAAAATGAACAACTCAATTCAATATGTTCCAATCTGTCTTCAAATCGCAAGCACTATATCTCTCAGCAGCCACCTCTTAACCCCGCTCTTTCAGGCTGCCTGAAATTACCGTAACAATATGCTGTCTGAAAACACAGTTGCAAGCAGGATAAAGTAGGCATAGAATACGCTTCCTGAAATACAATTATTAACGATAATTAACTTTTATTAACGATTTGAATTATCGCAGCATCGCAGGCCAGGCAACAATCTGAAACAATGAATACGGGAGACTCATCATGGGCATAACGCACAGCCGAAAATACACCATGCCGCACTTGAACGGTTTTTTCGCTTTAGCAGTATTAATCATCATCAGTGTATTCTTGGCCAAAGAAGTTTTCTCAGGCGAACTCATGGCAGCACCTGTCGCCGTGCCTATTGCGTATTTGTTCACACGTTTCCGTATCATCCAACCCAATACCGCACTGGTCAGCACCCTGTTCGGCAAATACTCGGGCATTCTGCCCAATGCCGGTTTCTACTGGCTGATTCCGTTTTACCAAACCGAAGCCGTATCGCTCAAAACAGCCAACTACGTTACCGAAACTTTAAAAGTCAACGATTCTTCGGGCACACCGATTGAAATCGCCGCCGCCATCGTTTACCACATTGCCAATCCGGCTGCGGCCGTATTGGATGTAGAAAACGTCCACTATTTCCTGCAAGTGCAAAGCGAAGGCGCACTACGTGCGCTGGCAACCCACCACCCCTACACCAACGACGGCAGCACCGACAGCCTGACCGGACATTCTCCCCAAATTCTCGAACAGCTTCAGGAAATGGTGCAAGAACGCGTTAATGTAGCAGGTATCTCCGTAGATGAAGTACGCTTCACACATCTCACCTACGCCCCCGAAATCGCCCAAGCCATGCTACGCCGCCAACAGGCAGAAGCCGTTATCCTGGCACGCCGGACACTGGTTCGCGGAGCCATTTCCATGGTAGGCGGCACAGTGGAAGAACTGGAAAAACGCGGTATCGTCAATATGAGCGACAGCGAAAAAGCAAAATTGGTTACGAATATGATGACCGTATTGCTCAGCGAAGAAAACGCCGCACCGGTTTTAAATGTCAGCGGCGACTAAATTCAGATTCAGGCAGCCTATTTATCCGAATCTACCCGTAACGACGGAGTTTACCCTGTTTATCGCAACATTTTTCCTCAACACAGGCACTCTCATAAGTCATAGGGCAAGATTAAATATGCTTGCCGCAATCAGGCCGCTTTTTGGGGCGGCCACTATACAAGCATTCCGCCCCAATAAAACGCATTATTTTATTTATATATCATAATATTGGAAAAAATCAGACGATGGCACGCAACCGTACGTTTTGCACCTGTAAAGCATCAATTGTGTCCGCCGTACCATCCGAAGCCAATTGGCCGCGCTTGTGATACGCAACCGAAGTCCGCCACTGATTTTCCTTAACGTGATATCGGCCATCAAATACCTATATTTCATTAAATCCCCACCCCAAAGGGAACATCATGAAAAAAACGGCATTGTTTTCCTGCGCACTATTGGCATTGCTACCGCTTCAGGCAGCCTCCCAAACGGCGCAAACCGCCCAAACAAAAACCTACCGCGTATTATCCGAAATCAGCTACGCACCTTTCATCATGCGCAACGAAAAAGGCGATGTCAGCGGATTTGAGCACGACTTGCTCACCGAAATAGCCAAAAGACAAGGTTTCAAGCTTAGCTTCACCGCCCACACATGGGAGGGCATTTTCAACGCCCTAGAAAACAAACAGGCCGACATCATTAGCGCAGGGCTCACCATCACTGAGAAACGTAAGTAGAATATGCTGTTTTCCGAACCCTATTTTGAATCCGAACAAGCCCTGTTGGTTTCAGAAACATCAGGCATCTATTCCTTTAATGACCTCAAAAACCAAAAAGTCAGCGTTAAATCCGGCACTACTTCCGATGCCTTATTGCCGGACTACCAGGCTTCTCCTCTCTATGCCGAAACTACTTGGCTCACGGTAAAAAACGTCTTGCGCGGCGATAGTGCGGGCAGTCTGGGCGATATCGGTCCGATGCGCTATTACCGAAACCGCTACAAACAATACCGCTTGCGTTTGATTGTTGATTCCAATCTACCCAAAGAAGAATATGGCTTTGCCGTACGCAAAACCGACACCGAACTATTGAGACAAATCAACCAAGGTTTGGCAAAAGTGAAAGCAGACGGCACATACAACCGCATCTACCGCAAATACTTCTAAACCGAAAACCGGCAATATCCCGCTGCCTGAAAACGGATTTCCTTTCAGGCAGCCTTCGCAGCCTGCTTCAAGAGCCAAACGATGACCGCAACACACCCGCACCCCCAATACGGCCTCCGCGCCGCACAAATTTCATGGCTGCTGCTGATTGTTCTCACTTTGATTTGGGACGGCCTGTACGCTCCTTTGCATACGGGACGCTGGCTGCTTTTCATCAAACTGTTGCCACTGATGCTGCCGCTGCGCGGCATATTGTCCGGCCGTATATACACCTATCAATACTGCTCGATGCTGATTATGATGTTTTTTACCGAAGGCATCATGCGTCTATCCGATAAGAGCCATATCAGCAAGTTGTTTGCAGCAACGGAAACCGCCTTAAGCATCATCTTCTTCATAAGCTGCTTAATTTATCTGAAGCAATTCAAATCCACAAAAACGGACGGGAAATAATCAAGCTGCCTGAAATATTTCAGGCAGCTTTAAATGTTACCGGTCTGGAAATATCATTTTATATAAAAAGTCATTGCAAATTGACAGTTCGGCCGACTTGATGCATCTCCCTTGCATCCCAAAGACATTTCCCGAGTTACCTGCTTAAGAGTATGATACAGCCCGCGCTTGCGCATTGAAAACGGACACAGATTGGATTAAACAGTCCGTTTTCCACCCTATATTCAACTTGCCCGCAACTTCGGCAATATCGAACAAAGAAATTAAATCCATATCAATAAAAGGATATCCTGATGACCTCCTATCAAAACACCGCATCGGCACGCGGTAATCCGCTGGCATTGAGTGTATTGGCCTCCCTGTTTTTCATGCTCGGGTTTGTTACCTGCCTGAACGATGTATTGATTCCGCATTTAAAAGAAGTGTTCGCACTCAACAACCGTGAAGCCATGCTCACGCAAACCGCCTTTTTCTCGGCGTATGCCTTTATGTCGTTTGCCGCCGGCAAAGTGATAGACCGCATCGGCTATAAAGGCACCGTCATTGTCGGCTTTCTGATTACGGCGTTGGGAGCCTTCCTGTTCTACCCCGCTACAGCGGCCATTCCTGAAGGCGGTGCCGACAAATCCATGTATTTCTATGTGTTTTTACCGATTTTCTTTGTCATGGCGACAGGCATTACCTTTTTGCAAGTGGCAGGCAACCCCTACGTTACCCTGCTCTCCGTCAAAGGCAAAGAATCCGCAACGCTGACATTGGTGCAGGCATTCAATTCGGTTGCCACCGCCATCGCACCTTATGTCGGTGCTTTGTTCATTTTGAAAGACACCGCCGAACAAATGAGTGCGGCACAACGCGCGCAAACCATGCAAATGCCGTATTTGGGCCTGACCGGATTCCTGATTTTACTGGCAGTTGCCGTAGCCGCGATTAGGCTGCCGGCCGCCGAAAAAATCGCCGAAGCCGACAGCGAAGAATTACACGACGGCAAAACCAGCGTATTCCAATACCGCCACATGGTATTGGGTGCCATTGCGATTTTCTGCTATGTCGGCGCGGAAGTCGCCATCGGCAGCCAATACATTCTCACTATGGACCACCTCACAAACGGCGTTATCAACCATCAAACCGGTGCGAAACTGCTTACCCTGTATTGGGGCGGCGCGATGGTGGGACGCTTCTTGGGCAGCGCCGTATTGAGCCGCTTTGCGCCAAACAAAGTATTGCTGTTTAACGCTTCGGTTGCCATGACGCTGCTGCTGGCCGTCGTAGTTGCAGGCGATGCGGGCAAAGCGATGGTTGCCCAATACGGTTTGATTGCCATCGGCTTGTTCAACTCCATCATGTTCCCGACCATTTTTTCTTTAGCCACCCACAAATTAGGCAAATTCACCGCCGATGCTTCGGGCGTGATTTGCACGGCCATTGTCGGCGGCGCACTCGTTCCGCTGCTGCAAGGCGACATCGTTACCCGATTCGACGACTACCTCATCTCCTATCTGATACCCGCCGCCTGCTATGCCTACATCGCATTTTTTGCAACCAAAGGCTACAAAGCCGAATAAAGCTGCCTTCAGGCAGCTATGCAAATCATCAAGCCGATTCCGTTTATTCCCATATTCTTGGGTTCAAATGAAATCGGCTTGATAGTTTCAGGCAGCTCTCGATAGTAACGGCTCTCGATATCAATCCGCCATCAGTCCCGATGTAATCGACAACAACCTTGAAAAACAGACACTTTCGAGTTTGTACGGCTACCCGCCGACAGCTGCTTGGCAGCAGGCGAATTCAGCCAAACGAAACATCATCAGCCGTGCTGCGGAAGTTTGCGATAGCGCAGATAAACCCTAAAAGTCTCTATTTAGATAAGCAAGATTTGAGACGCTTCGATTTTGAGCAATCAAAGATAATGTTATCAATACGGACAAAAGTAAACAGACAGACAGAATACCGGCGAAAATACGGGCAAAAGCAGGTTTTAAAAAAGATTTCGTTCAATTCGGACACAAAAGCCGCTTTGCCCGAACCGGCCAACAGCATGGATTTTCCCAATAGCTCAAAGGGCAGCTGAGAAAAAAGTTGCAGAAAAAGCAAGTCGGCCAAGCCACTACAGCAAATATGCGGGCTTTTTTGATGTCCAACCGACACTCGGCGGCTCATTGGCAGAGAAACACATTAAATAGCACTTCACAATACATTACTTCATCACTATTCGATAACTCCGCCTGCAAACGCATTTTAAAATCTAAAACTTCACAATACATTACTTCATCACTATTCGATAACTGAAGACGGTTTGTATTGTTTGAATGATTTACTTCACAATACATTACTTCATCACTATTCGATAACTCATCGCTGTTCCTTAACGGTTTAATCTAGACTTCACAATACATCATTTCACCACTATTCGATAACTATTGTCTTTGGGTGTTGCCAACCATGTGCACTTCACAATACATCATTTCATCACTATTCGATAACTTCCCAATCCGCAACGGCAGCGTGTTTTTGACTTCACAATACATCATTTCACTACTATTCGATAACAAAGTTTGTTTTCAGGCAGCCTACCCGCTTATTTCACAATACATCACTTCATCACCATTCGATAACACGCCGCTTGAGAGGGTAACGGCCGGCGCGATTTTCACAATGCATCGCTTCGTCCCCACATCCGATAGCACGAAAGGCTGCCTGAAAACTTTCAGGCAGCCTTTATGACCACTAAACTCTCACCCGCCCGACTGCGTTTGCAGCAACCACTCCGCCAAAGACAAATCAGACGAATGGGTCAGCTTGATATTGCGGCTGTCGCCTTCCACCAATAAGGGGCGGACACCCAAACGCTCCGCTGCCGATGCTTCATCGGTGATTTCCGCCAAAGGCACGGCCGACAATGCGTGCCGCAACAGAGCAAAAGGAAACGCTTGCGGTGTTTGCGCCTGCCACAAAGCATCACGCGGCACCGTATGACTGATACGCTGCCGCCCGTCCTGATATTTCACCGTGTCGGTTACCTTCACCGCCAACACTGCCCCGTCCGCACCCTGTCCGATTGCGGTAAACAAGCGGTTTAAAGCCTCTCGCGGCAAACAGCAGCGCGCCGCATCATGCACCAAAACCCAACCTTCAGCCAAATGAGGTTCCCTATCCGCCAAAGCAGCCAAACCGTTGGCAACGGTTTCGGCGCGGCTGTCCCCTCCTTTACGAAACACCAGCGCATGCGCCGGCAAGCGGATGCATCCGTCAAACCATTCGTCCTGCGGCGAAATCACTACGGCAATCCGCCCAATCCGCTCATCGGCGGCAAACAAATCCAAGGTATGCTGCAAAACCGGTTTGCCGCACACAGAAACATACTGCTTCGGCACAACCGAACCAAAACGGCTTCCGCTGCCCGCAGCAGGAATCAAAACCGTATATTTCATGCCTGCACATCCGCGTTTTTACGGTACAAACAGCCATCGGGCGCAGCCTTATCCAAACCGTCCAGATACTGCTCGTGTGCGGCATTTTCCTCATCGCTCGCCATCACTACTTTCAAATGTTTCGGACGCTCTGAAGGCGCCGAAGAGGCTGCCTGAAAAGCCGCCTGACCGTCTTGCTCCTCTTCAAAACCGTCCGTCAGACTAAACTGGCTGCGCGTCATCGACAGATATACGCCGCCCAACAGTTCGCAGTCTATCAATGCGCCGTGCAATACCCGTTTGCTGCGGTCAACGCCCAAACGGGTACACAAAGCGTCCAAAGAATTCTTCTGCCCCGGATAACGCTGCCGCGCCATCGCCAGAGTATCGGTAACCGTACACACCGTTTCCACTTCAGGCAGCCCCACCCGCCTGAATTCCGCATTCAAAAAGCGGGTATCGAAAGGCGCATTATGGATAATCAGTTCGGCGCCTTTGATAAAATCAAAAATCTGCTGCGCCACTTCGGCGAAGACAGGTTTTCCTTCCAGTTGCTCCAAAGTGATGCCGTGCACCGCCGCTGCCGCTTCGGGAATATCGCGCTGCGGATGAATATACAAATGCAGGCTGGCTCCTGTGAACTGCCGCGCCGTCATTTCCAAACCGGCAAATTCGATAATGCGGTCGGGATTGTCCGGCAAATCGGCATCAAAACCGGTGGTTTCGGTATCAAGAATAATTTGTCTGTGTTGCATAATCTTCCGTCCGCGTTTCAGGCTGCCTGAACCTTTCAGGCAGCCCGACTGTTTATTATAGATAGATGGAAAACCCGACCGATTTATTCATAAGGGTTTTCCACAGACGCTATCAACTCGGCAAAATAATCGCGCAGCTGCCCTTCCGTGCAACCCATCAGCAAAGCATCTTCAAACGCATCTTGAGCCATCTGATAAAGCTCGTCCATATTCTGGTTCATCACCTTGATTTTTTCGGTACAGGAAACGGGTTGCCCATCGGCATCGTACCATTTCGGCATATCGGGACGCGGCATAATTTCAACAACCTATTTTTTCACAAACGATTTGGCATCATGACGCTTCACCCGCCTGGCCATAGCATAACGGCTATCCCAATATGTTTGCGAAAGCGAAGAAATTTCAATGCTTTTCCCCGTTCTCGGTGAATGAATGAAACGGTTGTTGCCCACATACATCCCGACATGGGAAATCCGTTTGCCCTGCGTGCGGAAAAATACCAAATCGCCCGGCTGCAAATCCGCACGTTCCACAGCCACACCGACTGTCGCCTGTTCGGCCGAAGTGCGCGGCAAATTGATGGCAAGCGTGCGTTTGAACACATACTGCATAAAACCGCTGCAATCGAAACCGGAAGGCGTTGTACCGCCGAAACGGTATGCCACGCCCAAAAAGCCCATCGCCCCTGCAATCACATCATCCGCATCTTTTTTACTAATGGGCTTGCCGCTGCCGGCAGGTACCCGCCCCTCATCATCTTTTTTCACGTTCTTCCGGATAAACTCGCCCAAATCCGCTTTTTCCATACCTTCGGCCGGCCCGTCCGCCGATTCGTTTTGCGGAGAACCCAACTGATGCTTAGCGATAAATCCGCCCAACAAATCCTCCTCTTCCGGATTCGGAGCGGCATAAACCGAACCGCCCATCCAAAAACACAACGGGCAGACCATGCAGAACGATAGTAAAGTGAGCTTTTTTTTCATTGCGTAAACAGCCGGTAAAAGACAGATTCTGCTGCCTGAAAAAAGAAAGCGGACATTTTAACCGATTAAAGAAAGCCAAAACGTTAATTGATGTCAAACAATCCATTCAGATAAAAGGCTGCCTGAAAAGTTTTCAGGCAGCCTTTTCGGTAGCAACCAAGCTTATTTGCGCAGACCCAAACGGGTAATCACATTACGGTAGGTATCCGCATCGGTGCGGCGCAGATAAGCCAGCAAGCGGCGGCGCGCACTCACCATTTTCAGCAAACCGCGGCGGCTGTGCTTGTCTTTCGGGTTGGCTTTAAAATGGGGAGTCAAGTCGTTGATACGGAAAGTCAGCAGCGCGATTTGCACTTCTGAAGAACCGGTATCGCCTTCTTTGCGTTGGAAATCTTTGACGATTTGCGCTTTTTGTTCTACGGTCAGAGCCATTTGATTATATTCCTAAATTAAAATCACGCCTTGCGGCAGACAAGTTTGCACAGTGCGCAAAGCACCGCCGCAAACTCCGAAACCCGCCCCTTCGGGCAGGCGAAGCGCGGATTATGCCACAACCGCACTTTTATTTGCAGATTTTTTTGATATTTCTCTATAATGACCGCTCCCGATTGGCTGCCTGAAAGCGGTATTACCATGTTTAAACGACTGTTCGGCCTCTTATTGCTGTCCGTCACGGCAGCAGCGGCAATCTATGCCGCATTGCTGTTCGCCCCCAAAACCAACGGCACCGACTACAAACTCAACATCAACAAAGGTCAGGGCATGTCTGCCGTAGCACGCAAGCTGGAAGCAGACGGAAGAATTTACAGCCGCCATATCCTGCTTTCAGCCGCCTATGCCGCAGGTATGCACGAAACCCTCAAAAGCGGCAGCTACAAACTTCCCGACAATCTTTCCGCTTGGCAGATTCTCACGCTGCTGCACGAACACACTCCCGACAAAATCCGTATTCAGATTCCGGAAGGCGTCCGCTTTGCCCAAATGCGCCGTATCATCAACGATACCGACAACATCAGCCACGACACTGCCCGACTGAGCGATGCAGAACTCATGGCCAAAATCTCACCCGATGCCGCACCGCTTGCCGCCGAAGGCATGTTTTTCCCCGACACCTACGAAATTGACGCGGAAAGCAGCGACATCCAAATTTTTCAGGCAGCCTACCGCCTGATGCAGCGCGAACTGGAGCAAGCATGGGCAACACGGCAACCCGGCCTACCCTATCAAACTCCCTACGAGCTGCTGATTATGGCCAGCATCATTGAAAAAGAAACCGGACACGCCGCAGACCGGGCCGACATTTCCGCCGTATTCCGCAACCGCCTTGCCATAAATATGCGTCTGCAAACCGACCCTACCGTTATCTACGGCATGGGCGACGCCTATCAAGGCAACATCCGCCGCTCCGATTTAGAACGCGACACCCCCTATAACACCTACACCCGCCACGGACTGACGCCCACACCGATAGCACTCCCTGGACGTGCCGCCCTTCAGGCAGCCGCACATCCTTCCGATGCGCAATACCTTTACTTCGTTTCACGTCAGGACGGCACGGGCAAAAGCCAATTCAGCCACAACCTGCAAGAACATAACGCCGCCGTCCGCCGCTATATTTTAAAGAAATAAATCCTGTGAACGTTGTACAATACACGCTTTCAGGCAGCACGATAGCGTTGCATATCCGCCGCACCGCCAAGAAAAACATCATTATCCGCGCACACCGAAGCGGCGGTTTGCAATTGAGCATACCGCCTTGGCTGACCGGCAAACAATTAACCGAGTGGCTGGACGCACACACCTCCCTGTTGCAAAAAGCCCTAAGCCGCGCCCATTTTCCCGACACCAAAACGCTGCCTGAACATATTTGGTTTATGGGACGACATTGCCGCATCGCCGTTCATTCCGAACCGGACTTGTTTTTTGACGCAGCCGCAACCACATTCAGGCTGCCCGAACAATACGACACCGCACGGCAACGCCTTCTGTTGCGCTCTTATCTGTTTCAAGAGGCAACTGCGGTACTTTTGCCCAAACTGGCGGCACACAGCCGCAAGTTGCAGCTTTATCCCGCCAAAACCGCATTAAGCCGCGCCGGAAGTTTTTGGGGTGTCTGCCGCAGCACTGGCGGCATCCGTTTAAACTGGCGTTTGATAGGCGCACCCGAATACGTGCAGGACTATGTATGCAGGCACGAACTCTGCCATCTGGTCCACCCGAACCACAGCACCGGTTTCTGGAAAATGCTCCGCCGTTGCACCCCCTATACCGATAGTGCTGCGGCATGGTTGAAAGCACACGGCAAGGAATTGTTCTTATTAGATTGATATTCGACAGGAAAATCACAGTTATGAAAAAAATCATCCGCAACAGTGCATTACTGGCCGTATTGGTTTTGTCCGCCTGCCAATGGGGCGGCAGCGAAAAGAATACGGAAAAGCAAAACGATGCTTTTGTTACCCAAGTAGAACCGCCTAAAACAGACGGCACGGTAGGCATGTTGTTGCCCGACTTTACGGAATTGGTGGCTCGTGAAGGCGGCGCGGTGGTACACATCCAAACCATACCGGAAGACAATAAAGGAAGCGACATGGGTGAAGACGCCTTTGCCGACCTTTTCCGCCGCATGCTGCCGATGGATCCTTATCAAGACGACAGGAATACGGCCAATTTCGGTTCGGGCGTTATCATCAGCAGCGATGGTTATCTGCTGACTAACGCACATGTGGTGTCTTCCGCACACACTATCAGGGTAACTTTGAACGACAAACGCGAATACCCCGCCAAACTCATCGGCAAAGACCAGAAATCCGACATCGCCCTGCTGAAAATCGAAGCCGATGATTTGCCCGTTGCCAAAATCGGCAACCCCAACGAATTAAAATCAGGCGAATGGGTGGCGGCCATCGGCGCACCTTTCGGTTTTGACAACAGCGTAACCGCCGGCATTGTTTCCGCCAAAAACCGCAGCCTGCCCTATGAACAATACACTCCGTTTATCCAAACCGATGTTGCGGTAAACCCGGGCAATTCCGGCGGCCCCTTGTTTAACTTAAAAGGCCAGGTCATCGGCATCAATTCGCAAATTTACAGCCGCAGCGGCGGATTTATGGGCATTTCCTTTGCCATTCCGATTGATATAGCGATGAACGTAGCGGAACAATTGAAAACCACGGGCACCGTTCGGCGCGGACAATTGGGCGTTATCATCCAAGAAGTGAACTATAATCTGGCGCAATCTTTCGGTTTGGACAAACCCACCGGTGCGCTGGTTTCACAGGTTCTGCCCAACAGCCCGGCCAAAAAAGGCGGCTTACAGGCAGGCGACATCATCCGAAGCGTTAACGGCGAAGAAGTGCGCTCTTCCAACCACTTGCCCATGACAATCGGAGCTATGGCGCCGGGCAAAGAAGTGGTTTTAGGCGTATGGCGCAAAGGTGAAACCATAGAACTCAAAGTAACGCTTGCCTCGGCAGGCGAAGACAACAATATGCCTTACAACAAATACGAACCCGAATCAAGCCGTATCGACACATTCGAGTTTCCCGAAGCAGGCATGACGATTTCCGTGGAAAACAACTACAACGGCAACCGTTTGGTTATCCGCCAAGCACACGGCGCGGCCGCACGGGCAGGATTGATGCGCGGCGACGTGATTGCCGAAGTGGGCGGAATACCGGTACACAATCAGGAAGAATTCAAACAAGCCATGTCGGCTGCCGGACAAAACATTCCGCTGCTCATTCTGCGCAAAGGCAACGCCCTGTTTGTCGCTCTGGTTTTATCCAAACCTTAAAACACTATTGCCGCATTTGCTTTTATAACAAATGCGGCAGTTTCTTTCAGGCAGCCTGAAATATCTCCCCGACCCATTGCACTCCTTCCCGCATATCATGACCGAATTCATCCGCCTCAATCCCATCAGCGTCCGGCCGTCCACTATCACCCTACCCGGCTCGAAAAGCATCAGCAACCGCTGCCTGCTGCTTGCAGCCCTGTCCCACAACCAATGCCAAATCCGCTCCCTGCTTCGTTCGGACGATACCGAACGTATGCTCGAAGCACTGCACACGCTGGGGATACCGATAGAACACACTGCTGACGGCTGCCTGAACGTACACGGACAAGGCGGACGCTTCCCGCAACCGTCTGCCGACTTGTTCCTCGGCAACGCAGGCACGGCCTTCCGCCCGCTCACCGCAGCTTTGGCCGTTTTAGGCGGCGACTACCATCTGCACGGCATCCCGCGCATGCACGAACGCCCCATCGGCGATTTGGTCGATGCCCTGCTCAATGCAGGCGCCGATATCCGCTATTCGGACAAAACAGGATACCCGCCGCTACGCATCGGCCATTTTCACGACAACGGCAACCGCATCCTATCTGTAAAAGGCAATGTTTCCAGCCAGTTTCTCACCGCACTGCTGATGGCCCTGCCTCTCACGGGCAACGCATACCAAATACAGATAGAAGGCGGACTGATTTCCAAGCCGTATATAGATATTACGCTGAATTTAATGGAAAAATTTGGCGTTACCGTAACCAACAACCATTACCGAAGCTTTCACATTCCTTCAGGCAGCCGCTACACTTCCCCCGAAATCCTGCATATAGAAGGCGATGCCTCCAGCGCGTCTTATTTTCTTGCCGCCGGCCTGCTGTCGGGCGTTCCGATAAAAGTAGAAGGAATAGGCAGGCACGCCATTCAAGGCGATACCGCCTTTGCATTGGAATTGGAAAAAATCGGCGCCGATGTCGCATGGGGCGACAACTTCATCCAAGTTTCACGCCGACCCAACCAAGCCATACGCGCATTTGATTTGGACGCCAACCACATTCCCGATGCAGCCATGACCCTTGCCGTTGTCGCACTCGCCGCCGATGCTCCCTGCACTCTGCGCAATATCGGCTCATGGCGCGTTAAGGAAACCGACCGCATAGCCGCCATGGCGACAGAATTGCGCAAAGTCGGTGCCGCCGTAGAAGAACGCCCCGACAGTATCCGCATCACTCCGCCGCCGCAGCTCACACCGAACGCCCGCATCGACACCTATGACGACCACCGCATAGCCATGTGTTTTTCACTGGTTTCGCTGCTCGGCGTACCTATTGAAATCAACGACCCCAAATGCACGCACAAAACTTTCCCCGACTATTTCCGCGTATTTTCGACACTTTCTGCCGATTGAACCGGTTTCGCTACACATAGGTTATACCTACCTGCCAAACAACAAAATGCCGGTACATTAAAATTAAAACAGTCTGTGTGCATGCCATGAAATGCGTCGAAACGGTACCGTAAAAATATTGACTACGCCTTTTCTTTATATAAGATTCCAGGCCTGCAAACCGTACAAACGCATACATTCCCGTACCCTAAACGCAAACCCGACAAATTCAAGCGGCATACCCAAACACTTCAGGCTGCCTGAAAGCGATTCAGGCAGCCTGTTTCGTTGCAGCAATTCACTCCCAACCTGCACATAATCAATCGTCGTACCGCCGCAGTCTGAAGACAAAAGTGTGAACGATATGCAGCTTCGGCTTAACAAGCCGAAAACCAATCGGCCATATCTTAAAATCATTAAAAAATATTCTGACTATTTTCTAAAAACAAAAAGCTGCCTGAAATTTTTCAGGCAGCTTTTTCATTAACACGCCGACTATCCAATCCGTTTCGCCAATTCCGCGGCCTTGCCGATATACAGCGCAGGAGTGAGTGCCAATAACTGCTGCTTGGCCTCGTTCGGAACAGCCAAACCTTGAATGAAGGTTTGCAGGGATTGGGGCGTGATGCCGTCTTTGCCTCGCGTCAGTTCTTTAAGTTGCTCGTAAGCTTGGGGGACGGCGTAACGGCGCATCACGGTTTGAATCGGTTCTGCCAACAGTTCCCAAGTGGCATCCAAATCGGCATCGAGCGCGGCGGCGTTGGCTTCCAGTTTGTCCAAACCGCGCAGGTGCGCCGTCCAACCCAACAGGGTGTAGCCTGCGCCCACACCCATATTACGCAATACGGTGCTGTCGGTCAGGTCACGCTGCCAGCGGGAAACGGGCAGTTTTTCCGCCATGAAGCCGAGTACGGCATTGGCGATACCGAGATTGCCTTCGGAGTTTTCAAAATCAATCGGATTGACTTTATGCGGCATGGTAGAACTGCCGACTTCTCCCGCTTTGACTTTCTGTTTGAAATAACCTAACGAAATATAGCCCCATACATCGCGGTTGAAATCTATCAAAACGGTATTGATACGGCTGAGGGTTTGGAAAAATTCCGCCATATAATCATGCGGTTCGATTTGAATGGTGTAGGGATTGAAGGTCAGTCCCAATGCGTTTTCGACAAAATGGCGGCAATGGCTTTCCCAGTCTTTATCGGGATAGGCAACCATATGGGCGTTGTAGTTACCGACTGCACCGTTGATTTTGCCGAGAAATTGCTGTTGCTCCAATTGGCGGATTTGGCGTTGCAAACGATAGAGCACGTTGGCGATTTCTTTGCCCAATGTAGTCGGGGTGGCGGGCTGGCCGTGGGTACGGCTCATCATGGGATAGTCGGACAGTCCGTGTGCCAACTGTTGCAGCTTGGCGGCGATATCGGCCAATTTGGGCAGCAATACGGCATCACGCGCTTCGCGCAACATCAGCGCATGCGACAGATTATTGATGTCTTCGGAAGTGCAGGCGAAGTGGATAAATTCGTTTACTTTACTGATTTCCGAATTGTTTTCAAAACGTTTTTTCAACCAATATTCAATGGCTTTGACATCATGGTTGGTCGTAGCTTCAATGGCTTTGACTTCGGCCGCCTGTTGCAGGGAGAACCCTTGGATAACGGAACGGATTTCAGACAAGGTTTGTTCGGAAAACGGCGGCACTTCGCTGATTTCGGGTGCGGCGGCAAGAGATTTGAGCCATTCCAGTTCAACCTTAATGCGCGCCTTCATCAATCCGTATTCGGAAAAAATCGGGCGCAGTGCTTCTGTTGCGGCGGCGTAACGTCCGTCTAAAGGCGATAGGGCGGCAATCGGGTCAATCATGATGGTATCCTGTTTGCAAAGTAAAGAAAAACGGCGGCATTATAGCGTATCGCAACGGCTTTCAGGCAGCCTGAACGCGCGAAAGCAGCCATACCGATGAACGGATATGTCTTTCAGGCAGCCTGCAAAATACGGGGGATATGTTGCAAATACACCATAACGTTTTCCCTCGCCGCTTGCCGCAATATGCTCAAAACAAGCCGTTTCCGCATATCGTTTGATTGAAGCGGACAGTATTTCCATATCGGCGGTTTCGGCTTTTCAGGCAGCCTGAAACGAAGCGGGGAAATCTGTTAAAATATGCGCCGTAAGATTGTTCGGGCAGCCTGAAACCGGATGCCGCAACGAAGGAACGACTCTATGTTTACACATCTTCCGGAAGAATTATTGGAACGGGCCCGCCGCATCAAATTATTGATTATGGACGTGGACGGCGTTTTAACCGGCGGGCAGCTGTTTATCAACAGCAACGGAGAAGTCATCAAGGCATTCAACACCTTAGACGGCCACGGCATCAAAATGCTGCAAGACAGCGGCGTACAAACGGCCATCATCACCGCGCGTAATGACGCCGCAGTATCCGCACGCGCCCAACAGCTCGGCATCAGCCATTATTTTTACGGCGTGGCAGACAAAAAAGAAGCTTATATCGAATTGTGCCGCAAAGCAGGCGTATCGCAAGACGAATGCGCTTTTGTGGGAGACGATGTCATCGATTTGCCGGTCATGACGCGCTGCGCCATGCCGATAGCGGTTGCCAACGCCCATGACTTCGTCAAATGGCATGCCGTGTACACCACCGCCCACCGCGGCGGCAAAGGCGCAGTACGCGAGGTGTGCGATTTGATTATGTTTGCACAAGACAAACTGCAGGCCGCTTTGGAAGAATATTTGAAATGAGCCGTTTGAAAGGTTTGGTTTTCCCTTTAGCCTTATCTTTGATATTGGGCGGCTTGAGCGCATGGCTGGGGCGCATCAGCGAAGTGGAAATACAGGAAACCAAATTGCCGCCCGATGAGCCGCAGTATTTGATGACACAACTGGAAGGCGCGCGCTTCGACCTTTCAGGCAGCCTGAAAGAGAAACTCACCGCCGATAAGGCATGGCAATTACCCGAACAACAAACCGTACATTTCCAATCGCCCGATTTGCAAATGCTTTCAAAAGGACAAGAACTGTATCGCGTAAATGCCCAAACCGCCCGATATGATTTGGACAATAAAACAATCCGTTTTGAAGAGAATGTGCGTTTAAACAAAGCCGCTGATGCCGCGCGACCTGCCGCATCCATGACTACTACTTATTTAATCATTGACGTGCAAAGCGAAACCGTCAGCACCGATGCGCCCGTTGCCTTTAATTACGGCTTGTCTCAAGGCACTGCCAACGGCATACGCTATGACCACAAAAACGGGCAACTCAATCTGCCATCAAGAGTGAAAGCTTTGATTTATGAACCAAAATAACTTTATTCGCTTGTTATCGGCCGTCTTGCTGCTTTCAGGCAGCTTCAGTGCCCGTGCTTTGGAAAGCGACCGCAAGCAACCCATTGCCATTGAAGCGGATCAAGGTTCTTTAGACCAAAAAAATCAAACGACCGTGTTTTCCGGCAATGTGCTTATCCGCCAAGGCAGCCTGAATATTCAGGCGCAAAGCGTGAGGGTATCGCAAGATAAAAACGGCAATCAAACCATGTCGGCCCAGGGCAATCCTGTCCGTTTCGGACAACAACTTGAAAATAAAGGCTATGTGGAAGGGCAAGGCAACCGCGTGGAATATTCTTCGCTGACCAATGTCGTCCGGCTTAACGGCAATGCCCAAATCAAACGCGGCGGAGATGTGGTAAAAGGCGAAAGCATCAGCTACAACACTCGTACCGAAACCTACGAAGTGCGCGGCAATAAAAGCGGCAAACGCATCAGCGTGGTTATCCAACCGACAGAAAAACAATAAACCTATGAATACAGTATCCACACTCAGCGTTTCGGGTTTGCAGAAAACGTTTAAAAAGCGCCAAGTGGTCAAAGACTTCTCTTTGGAAATCCGCAAAGGCGAAGTGGTCGGATTGCTCGGCCCCAACGGCGCGGGCAAAACCACCAGTTTTTATATGATAGTCGGTTTGATTGCCGCAGATGCAGGCAGCATTACCTTGGACGGCAAAGAGCTGCGACACAGCCCGATTCACGAACGTGCGCGTGCAGGTATCGGTTATTTGCCGCAGGAAGCGTCTATTTTCCGAAAAATGACGGTGGAACAAAATATCCGCGCCATTTTGGAAATCAGGTTGGACGATAATGCCGCCATTTCTGCCGAAACCGACCGCCTGTTGAACGAACTCAATATCACCCACTTGCGCCACAGCCCCGCTCCCGCATTATCGGGCGGCGAGCGGCGCAGGGTGGAAATCGCCCGCGTATTGGCCATGCAGCCCGGTTTTATCCTGTTGGACGAACCGTTTGCAGGCGTAGACCCCCTTGCCGTAACCGATATTCAGAAAATCATCGTGTTTCTGAAAGAACGCGGCATCGGTGTGCTGATTACCGACCACAATGTCCGCGAAACACTGCGGATTTGTGACAGGGCGTATATCATCAGCGAAGGCACGGTATTGGCATCGGGCAAACCCGAAGAATTGGTGAACAACGAGCAAGTACGCGCCGTGTATTTGGGCGAGAATTTTTCCTATTGAAAAAATGCTCCGGTAAAACGGACAATCAGGCTTTCAGGCAGCCTGAAAATGTCTGAAAACAAGATATCGTGCCGATATGATATAAGCGTTCAATATTGACCGCACCTTATATGCCCAAGGTATTTTCCAAAACATTTTCCGTCCGATTTTATGAGTGGAACAAACGATTTCCAGCTAAAACTCAAACAAACCCAGCAGCTCAGCCATACCATGCAGCAGTCTTTGCGGATACTGCAGATGTCGGGCATAGAGCTTGAGCGCGAAGTGGAAGATTGGCTGGCTGAAAACCCGCTTTTGGAGAAAGTGGAATCTGAAGAGCCGATGCACGGCGATATGCCGCGCATGCCTACCGCTTCCGTATCCAAACTCGGTTTACAGTCGGATTATGACGAGAACAGCTGGGAAAATGTGGCGGAAGAAGAAACCCTGCACGCCTATCTGCACAAACAAGTGGGCGAGCATCCGCTCTCGCCGTCGGAAGCCGCCCATGTCCATATTTTGATTGACTTTCTGGACGATAAAGGCTATCTCACCGAAACTCTGGAAGAAATTATCGAGCACACTCCTTTGGAATGGATGCTTGAGGAAGAAAATCTTGCCGCAGCCTTAGAAGTTTTGCAGACTTTCGACCCGCCCGGCATCGCCACCGCCAATCTCAGCCAATCCCTGCTGCATCAAATCAGCCGCCTGCCCGCCGGTGCGGAAAGACGCTGCGCCGCACTGATTGCCATGCACCATCTCGACAAAATCAACAACAATAACACCCCTAAAAGTGTCAACCGCATACATAAAGCGCTGCCTGAAATGTCGGCAGCGACCATCAAAGCGGCATTAGACATCATTTCTTCACTGCACCCTTATCCCGCATACGGATTTTCGGGCGGCGAAAGCACAGTTTACGTCAGACCCGACGTGGAAGTATTCCGTGAGGGCAATATATGGAAAGCGGCGGGTAACGAAGCAGCATGGCCGCATATCCGGGTAAATCAAGAAATAGCTGATTTAATGGAAGAAAGCGGCGAACAAGGCGACTCGGCATGGCAAGAATGCGCGGGAGAAGCCAAACAAAAAATAGAAATTTTAAAGCTGCGCAAAAATACCGTATTACGGGTTGCGGAATATATCGTTAAAAAACAGCAAGATTTTTTCACTTTCGGAGAAATCGGATTAGTGCCGATGCTGCTGAAAGACTGTGCGGCCGAATTGGAATTGGCAGAATCCACCATTTCGCGGGCAGTCAGCGGCAAATACCTTTCCTGCCCGCAAGGATTGTTTGCGTTGCGCTACTTTTTCAGCCAGAATGCCACGGGCAGCAATGACGAGGAAGGCTTGAGCGGCAATGCCATCCGTTCCGTTTTAGCCCAAATGGTTGCTCATGAAGATGCAACCAAACCTTTGAGCGATAATGACATTCACCATTTCCTGCAAAAACAGGGCATACATATTGCACGAAGGACGGTCGCCAAATACAGACAACAGCTTAATATCCCTCCCGCGCAGGAAAGAAGACGCAATTAGCATTCGATTAAACCGGAAAATTACAGTGTCCGATATCCAAAGCTGTTTACCGGTTTTGCCCGCCGTCTTCAAAATTCATATCAAGCATACCGAAACAATCGATACACTCGAGTTTCCGCTGCCTGAAACAGGCAATTTCCCAACCTGTTCGGTTTATTGCATAAACAGCAAAATACCGAACCCATTCAAGGAGTCAGCACTATGAATCTGAAAATCACCGGACTGCATCTCGAAGTAACCGATGCTATCAGAAACCGTATTGCCGAAAAAATGGAACGCATCAACCGCCATAGCGATGATGTTATCCATACCAACATCACCCTGTCTGTGGAAAAAACGGAACATAAAGCCGCCGCGCACGTACATCTTGCCGGCAAAGATTTGCATGTGGAAGCTTTAAGCAGCGATATGTACGCCGCCATCGATGCGTTGATAGACAAGCTGGACCGCGCCGTTTTGCAACACAAAGAGAAAAGTAAAAATATCCGCTGATATGAACTTCAAAGGCTGCCTGAAAACTTTTCAGGCAGCCTTTTTTCCACTCGCAGGAAGTATGCTGTTTTACTATTAATCGGAATATATACGTTAGCGCCGCTTCCCGCAAAATGAAGCTGCCGTTTCAGGCAGCCGTTTATCTACAAACTCAATGCTCCACCGTAATCGGGGAAACCATATTGGCTTTACCCGCAGTGTTTGCCAAAAACGACGAAGCCAAATCCGCACAACAGCCGCAACACGACGCCACACCCAATCGGTCTTTCAAATCCGTAAGCGACAATGCCCCCGCTGCCACAGTTTCCTGAATTTGGCGGTCGGTTACGGCATTGCAGATACAAACATACATAGCGTACTCCTATCGGACTCATTGTAAGAATGACAATGCAAATGATAGTGTTGTTCATTTGTTTTTGCAAGTGTGATTTGAAGAAAATCAAATCCGCCCGCAGACAACTTGTCCGAATCCGACAAAAACCCTACAATTCCAACCGTTTTTCAGGCAGCCTGAAAGCCTATCTATATGTTTTTTCAAAACTCCGACAACAATCTTCTCTCCAGTCTCAATCCGGAACAACTTGCCGCCGTTACTTGGCCGCCGCAGTCCGCCTTAGTATTGGCGGGAGCAGGAAGCGGCAAAACCCGCGTGCTCACCACACGCATCGCTTGGCTGATGCAAAACGGCCAGGCCGATGTCCACAGCATTTTAGCGGTTACTTTTACCAACAAAGCCGCCAAAGAAATGTATGCGCGTCTCAGCGCGATGCTGCCGCACAATTTGCGTGCCATGTGGTTGGGCACGTTTCACAGCCTGTGCCACCGTATGCTGCGCCTGCACGCGCAAGATGCGGGTCTGCCGAAAACCTTTCAAATTCTGGACACTGCCGACCAAGCCGCACTCATCAAGCGTCTGCTCAAGCAAATGGATATTGCGGAAGAACGCCTGCATCCGCGCGTTTTGCAGGGTTTTATCAACGCCCAAAAAGAAAGCGGCCTGCGCGCATCCGTTTTAGAAGCATCCGACCCGCACACCCGCCTGCTGGTACAGTGTTATACCGAATACGAAGACATCTGCCGCCGCGAAGGCGTTGTTGATTTTGCCGAATTGATGCTGCGCAGTTACGAGCTGCTGGAACATAACGGCCACTTGCGCCGCCACTACCAAAACCGCTTCCGACATATTTTGGTTGATGAATTCCAAGACACCAACAAGCTGCAATACGCCTGGCTCAAACTTATGGCAGGAGGCGGAGCCTCAGTATTCGCCGTAGGCGACGACGACCAATCCATCTACCGTTTCCGCGGCGCACATGTCGGCAATATGGCGGAGCTGATGCGCGAATTCCACATTGACGGTCCTATCAAGCTGGAACAAAACTACCGCTCTGTCGGGCACATTCTTCAGGCGGCCAACGCCGTGATTGCCAACAACGAGGAACGTCTCGGCAAAAACCTGCGCACGGAAGCCGAGAACGGCGACAAAATCCGTTTTCTCTCCGCCTACAACGATTTGGAAGAAGCCCGCTTCATTGCCGAAGAAAGCCGCTGCCTGCAAAAAGACGGAGTGCCGCTGGGCCAAATCGCCGTACTCTACCGCAGCAACGCCCAATCCCGCATCATCGAACAACAACTGTTTCAGGCAGGCATACCCTACAAAATCTACGGCGGACTGCGCTTTTACGAACGCCAAGAAATCAAACACGCCCTTGCCTACCTGCGTCTTGCCGTCAATCCCGATGACGACAACGCCCTATTGCGCGTTATCAACTTCCCACCGCGCGGCATCGGCGCACGCAGCATCGAAAACATTCAGGCAGCCGCTGCCGAACAAGGTTGCAGCCTTTGGCAGGCAGCCTGCGGCATGGGGGAGAAAGCCGTCAAAATCGCCGCATTCGTCCGACTCATCAACACTTTCACCGAGCAAGCCCCCGTATTAAGCCTGCCCGACATGGTGCGCGAAATCATTGACGACAGCGGACTTTACCGGCATTACCAAAACCAAAAACAGGCCGCCGAACAAGAACGAACCGAAAACCTAGACGAGCTCCACACCGCCGCCATCTGGTTCAAACCCGAAGACAGCCCGTTTGAAACCCTGCCTGAAAACGCTGCCGAACAGCCTACTTTTCCCATTCTCGCCTTTCTCAGCAATGCCGCCTTGGAAAGCGGCGAAAACCAAGCCGCCGAAGGACAAGAAGCCGTACAACTCATGACCGTGCACGCCGCAAAAGGGTTGGAATTCGATGCCGTGTTTCTCAGCGGCATGGAAGAAGGCCGTTTCCCCAGCGAACTGAGCATCAACGAACGCGGCGGTCTGCAAGAAGAACGCCGCCTAATGTACGTTGCCATCACCCGCGCCCGCAAAAAACTCTACATCAGCATGGCGCAACAACGGATGCTGCACGGACAAATCCAATTCGGCACCACCTCCCGCTTTGTCGATGAGATTCCTGCCGAACTGATGCACTATCTCAGTCCCGCCCAATCCGATTTTGCACGGCAGCAACATCTTTCAGCCAGCCCGAACCGTATCCGCCAAGACGCTTATGAAAGCATCGAAAACCAAAATTTCCACGGCTACCGCATCGGCGAAAACGTCCGCCACAATAAATTCGGCACCGGCGTCATTATCGATGCGCTGGATAAAGGCACAAGCGCGAAACTCACCGTCAATTTCGGCAAACAGGGCATCAAAGAGCTGGACACGGAATTTGCCAAGCTGGAAAAACTCAACTGAACACATACCGCACTATCAGGCTGCCTGACACGCAAAACACACAGCTCCCATCTATTCAGGCAGCCTGAAAGACTTCTTTAAATTGCCCCGTTATCTCTTCAAACAGCTGAAAACATGACTGCCATAGCAATCCGCCCTACTTCAAGCCGACCCAATCCTTGCCGCATCACACTTTCAGGCAGCCTGAAACGCAAACGCAACCTACTCAGCCCAAGCATCTAAAAAATAATTCGCACGCCTATTTTTCCTGTCGCACATTAGCCCCCGCTCTTCCGCCACGTTCCATACCGGCGAATCTTCCGCAAAATAAAACCGCCTGAAATCAGCATTTCAAGCGGTTTAACATTGCTTCGGCTTAGAATTTCACGCGCACGCCTGCGGACAATTCGTGGCTTTTGAATTTATAGCGTTCACCTTCTTCACCATAATTACCCCAATAATTGTAGCGATAACCTGCATCCAATGCTACATTTTCGGTTACGTTGTAGCCCACGCCCAAAATCACGCCGAAGCCTGTTTTACTTGCTGAATATTTCTCTTTGCCGTCAATATCAATGTATTCAGCGGACACCTTGTTAACGCCCAAACGCGCACCTACATAAGGTTTCACCTGCTCATGCACAGGGAAATCATAAAACACAGAAGCGCCGATACTGTTGAATTTTGTTTCACCCTTGCCCCAACCATCAGCAGATTGGTCGTTATATTTTTCACTTTTATAGTAGGTGTAGTCTACGGCGGCGCGAATATTGTTGCCAAAGTCATAACCAACACTCAAACGCGGACTAAAACGGCTGACCGAATCATCATCCGTTACAATCCGCGCCGAACCCAAATCTCCCTGCACATACACGCCCGCATCGGCCAAAGCACCTGCCGACAAAGCCAAAGCGGCCACTGCAAACAAAACTTTTTTCATGATAAATTCTCCTATGAATCAACATACCCCCAAAAAATCAGGGTAAAAACATTATAGTCTCTCTAAAAAAATCCATACAAAAATTTACATTTATACTCGAGTCCCTATTCCTTTTCAAACAGCATCTGAAAGGCATATGGCAACCTTTATTCCCGCCATTTCATTTTCAGACAGCATATCGATAACGATTACCGCAATATATTTCTAACATAATCTCTCCGCACGCCGAATCAATCCGACCGTACTTTTATTTCGATAATGCATCAATCCAATCGGTCCGTGAGCGGTCAGCCGAAACATCGGAACCACGTCTGCAAAAACCGCCAAACCATGCCGGCAGCGACAAGCAATAACAAAAAAATCAAAATAACCAATCAAATCAAAAAACTAATCTGCCAATCAAACGCAACAGACCCGCAACGCCAATCCCAACCGCCGAGCAGCCTTGTGTTACAATCCGCACACATCACTCATACTTCAGGAAACACCATGACCACACTGAAAAACGACACTTTTTTACGCGCACTACTCAAACAACCCGTGGAATACACACCCTTGTGGATGATGCGGCAGGCAGGACGCTATCTGCCCGAATACAAGGCAACCCGTGCTTTTGCAGGCAATTTCTTAGAATTATGCCGCAATGTGGAATTGGCAACCGAAGTAACCATCCAGCCGCTCGACCGTTTTGATTTGGATGCAGCCATTTTGTTTTCCGACATTCTCACTATTCCCGATGCGATGGGGCTGGGTTTGTATTTTGAAACCGGCGAAGGCCCGAAATTCGAACGCCCGCTGCAAAGCGAAGGCGATATCGAATTGTTGGCTGTACCCGATATGGACAAACTGCGTTACGTATTCGATGCCGTTTCTTCTATCCGCCAGGCATTGGGCGGACGCGTTCCGCTAATCGGTTTTTCAGGCAGCCCCTTCACCTTGGCCTGCTATATGGTGGAAGGCGGCGGCAGCAAAGATTGGCGTACACTCAAAACCATGTTGTACTCACGCCCCGATTTGTTGCACCGCATTTTGGACATCAATGCCCGCGCCGTTACCGCTTATTTGAACACCCAAATCGAACACGGCGCACAAGCGGTACAGATTTTCGACACTTGGGGCGGCGTATTGAGCCATGCCGCTTTCCAAGAATTCAGCCTGCGCTATATGCAGCAAGTCATTTCCGGTTTGAAACGCGAACACGAAGGGCGCAGAGTACCGGTCATACTGTTTACCAAAGGCGGCGGACAATGGTTGGAAATCATGGCGCAAAGCGGAGCCGATGCTTTGGGCTTGGACTGGACCTGCGACATCGCACAAGCACGTGCCCGCGTAGGCAGCCAAGTGGCCTTGCAAGGCAATATGGACCCGTTCGCACTTTTCGGCACGCCCGAAGCCATACGCGCAGAAGTCGCACGGATTTTGGAAGGCTTCGGCCCGGGCAGCGGCCATGTGTTTAACCTGGGACACGGCATCAACCAATTCGCTTCGCCCGAACATGCCAAAATACTGGTGGACAGTGTTCACGAATTATCCCGCCCCTACCATATCTAATCACAAAAGGCTGCCTGAAAGGCTTTCAGGCAGCCTTTTCCCAACATAAGGAAATAGAAATGTCCTCCACAGATTATGCCGCGCTGTTTCTGACGACAGGCATTCTGTTTATCGGCTTTACCGTGTTATGGCAAATGTATGTCGTACTCAGCGAAGTGTATGCACTGGACAGCTACCAAAACAGCACCCGAATGCCGTGGATAGCGGCAGCCATGTTCTTCAGCTTCAGTTTGGCGATATATTGGTTTTGTCCGAAATCACGTAAAAAAGGCCTGGTATTTTTCCTGTGCGGCTGTATCGGCATACTGTGTTACGGATTGGGAATGTGGTATAAAAAACAATCAGGTATGTAAACAAAACAGCATACGTATTTTTTCAGGCTGCCTGAATAACAAGGAATACCTATGAACACATTGGATTTACGCGGTCTAAAATGTCCCCTGCCCGTTTTGCGCACCAAAAAAGCTCTTGCCGCTCTGGAAAGCGGGACGCAAATCACCGTATTGGCTACCGACAGCGGCGCACCCGATGATTTCGCCGCCTTTTGCCGCCATACCGGACACCGCCTGCTGGAAAGCAGTCAAGACCAAGACGGTACATTCATTCTCCGTATCGAACGAAAATAAGGAATACCATGCAAACCCTAACCATTATCCGTCCCGATGATTTTCATCTGCATGTTCGCGATGGCGAAGCCCTCAAATCGGTAGTCCCCTACACCGCCCGCCAAATGGGGCGCGCCCTTATCATGCCGAACCTGAAACCGCCTGTCGCCACCGTAGAACAAGCATTGGCATACCGCCGCCAAATAGAAGCCGCCACGCCGCAAGGCAGCAGCTTCCGACCGCTGATGTCGCTCTACCTTACCGACAAAACCACTATCCAAACCGTACGCGAGGCCAAAGCGGCAGGCATTGCCGCCTTCAAGCTCTACCCCGCAGGCGCCACCACCAATTCCGATGCGGGCGTCAGCGATTTGTTCAAACTCCTGCCCGTGTTGGAAGAAATGGCGAAGCAAGGCATTCTGTTTCTCACCCACGGCGAAGTAACCGACCCCGATATCGATATTTTCGACCGCGAAGCGGCCTTCATCGAACGGATTATGAAGCCTGTTCTGCAGCAGCTTCCCGAATTAAAAGTCGTGTTTGAACACATCACTACTGCTCAAGCCGCCGAACTCGTATGCCAAGCAGGCGACAACCTTGCCGCAACCGTTACCCCGCAGCATTTGATGTTCAACCGCAACCACCTGTTGGTCGGCGGCGTACGTCCGCATCACTACTGCCTGCCGATTATCAAACGCGAAAGTCACCGCCAAGCCCTGCTGGCGGCGGTCACCGGCGGACAATCGCACAAATTCTTCTTAGGTACCGACTCCGCCCCCCACCCCAAACACGCCAAAGAAAACGCCTGCGGCTGCGCGGGTATGTTCAGTGCCGTTACCGCCATAGAGTTATACGCACACATTTTCGAACAAGCAGGCGCACTGCACAAACTGGAAGCCTTCTCCTCGCAGAACGGCGCACGCTTCTACGGGCTGCCTGAAAACAGCGACACGCTCACCTTGGTCAAACGTCCGCAACGCATACCCGAAACCATTGCATTCGGCAACGGCGAAGTCGTCCCAATGCTCGCAGGAGAAGAATTGGCTTGGTCAGTGGCATACTAAACGCCGACAGGCTGCCTGAAAAATATTGAACCGGTTGGGCAGCAACTGCATTCCGCACAATAGCCTCCGTCTGTCCTTCCGTATCAATACCGATATTTTTCAGATTGGCAAGGGGTTCCAATCCGTCTGCAAATCATTTTATTACCCTCCTTTCAGGCAGCCTGAATCATGTCCCGTCCTTTAACGCTTCCTCTTCTCCTTGCCGTCATCTTCACCACCATTGCCGCTTTTTTACAGGTGTATTCGGTGCAATCGATATTGCCCGTTTTGGTTCGGGATTTGCATGCCACTGAAGTTCAGGCAGGCTGGGCGGTGGGAGCGACGATTCTGGCCATTGCATTGTTGTCGCCGTTTACAGGTATGCTCTCGGATGCGCTCGGGCGCAAGAAAGTGATTGCGGTTTCCTTGCTGCTGCTGGGCATACTTACTGCTTTAACCGCTCTCTCTGACAGCATCGCTTCGCTCATCGTGATGCGTTTTTTACAAGGTTTGTCGATACCGGGGATTACGGTAGTGCTGCTGGCTTATATCGGCGAAGAGTTTTCAGGCGGCAAAATGGCGCGGCTGATGTCGCTGTATGTAACTGCGAGCGTACTGGGCGGATTTCTCGGACGTTTTGTTACGGGGCATGTGGGCGAATGGCTGGGCTGGCGGGCGGCATGCTATTGCTTGGCGGCGTTTTGTTTGTTTGCCGCCGCGTATGTGTGGCGTTTTTTGCCCGAATCGCGCCGGTTTCGGGCCAATAAGGATATTGCGGCAGCGTTGTCGGTATTGCGGCGGCATATGCACAACCGCCGATTATTGGCCGCCTGTATATTGGGCGCGTGTGTCCTGTTTTGCATGGTAGGGTGTTTTACTTATATCAATCTGCATTTGGCTGCCGAACCGTATCATTTGAACAGTGCCGGTTTGGCCAATTTATTCGGCCTGTACCTTATCGGTATGTTTATTACGCCCGTTTCCGCAAAACTCATCGCCGCCGTAGGTAACGCGCATACCGTCATGATTGCAGTCGGCGTATCGGCGACAGGCATATTGTGTACGATGGCACATCATCTGGTTGTCATCATTGCCGGCTTGGTATTGATGTCGGCAGGCGTATTCATTACTCAGGCCGCCACTATCAGCTTTATTGCACAATGCACCCGAGAGGGACGCTCTCTCGCATCGGGTCTGTATTACATGGCATACTATGGCGGCGGCACGCTGGGCGCATGGCTCTGCGGCTTGGCATACGCCGCTTGGGGTTGGACGGGTGTTGCCTGCCTGCTGCTGTGTATGCAGGCCGCCGCGGTTTCATTGGCACACAAGGGTTTGTCCCCGGTTTAATCTGCCGCCTTGCAGACAAACTGCCTGAAATCACTCAAAACGTTTACAATGCTCCGCTTTACACCACAGGAACCATCTTGTTCCGCTCTTCAGGCAGCCTCCAAACGTGAGTTTTACAGATTGTTTCCAATAACACTTTATTATGAATCAAACAAATACTCTAGACGTCCGCGCACTATTGGACAGCCGCCCTATCGGCACTTACCAAAAATGGATTGTTTTTCTCTGCTTCTTCATAGTCGTGATGGACGGTTTCGATGTCGCCCTGATGGGTTTTACCGCACCCGCACTGCAAAAAGCATGGCAATGGAGCCATAGCGACTTGGCACCGGTATTATCGGCCGCCCTATTCGGCTTATCCTTCGGCGCATTGGCCATCGGGCCGCTGGCCGACCGCTTCGGCCGCCGCAAAGTTTTGATTGCCTGCGTGGCAGTGTTCGGACTGTTCACTTTGCTCGCATCTGCCGCCGACAGTAAAACCCAATTCATCATCTATCGTTTTATCGCAGGTTTCGCCATGGGCGGCGTGATGCCGATGGCCGCCGCACTGGTACGTGAATACTCGCCCGCCCATCGCGCTTCCCTGCTTATCACCATCGTATTTGCAGGCTTCACCCTGGGCGCAGCAGGCGGGGCATTTCTGGCCGCATGGATGATTCCCTCATGGGGCTGGCAAAGTATGTTCTATTTAGGCGGCATCACACCGTTACTGTTGGCTCTGTTTCTGGTGTTTACGCTGCCTGAAAGCCTTACTTTTTTGGTGCACAAAGGCGGCAAACAAGCCGATATCCACTCCATCGTAGAACGTTGCGCCCCCAACAGCAGCAGCCCCAATACCCGCTTCACCCTTGCAAACCATACGCATCAAACCGAACAATCAGCTAATCCTATAGCCACCGTACTCAACCCTTATTACCGTTTCGGCAGCCTGATACTGTGGAGCGTATATTTTCTCAATCTGTTTTTACTGTATCTGCTCAGCAGTTGGATGCCCACCATGATTAAAGAATCGGGTATGAATATCCAACAGGCAACCGTTATCTACGCCATGTTCCAATTCGGCGGACCGTTCGGCTCGATTATCGGCGGCTGGTTGATGGACAGATTCGAAGCACACCGCATACTTTCTGCCGCCTATATTTTCGGCGCCGTCATGCTTGCCGCCATGGGGCTGGCAGGCAGCGGATACTACATCATGTGCCTTATCGCCTTCGCAGTAGGTGCCGGTTTCAACGGCGGCAGCACCGGCATGAACGCACTGTCGAGCAACTTCTTCCCCGTTTATGCCCGCGCCACAGGCAACAGCTGGATGCACGGCATCGGACGTATCGGCGCTATTTTGTCGAGTTTCGCAGGTGCATGGATGCTCAACGCAGGCTGGAATTTCAGCCATGTCGCCCTCTTTCTCTGCCTGCCCGCACTGCTGATTGTGATACTGTTATGCAGCAAATACTTTCACTATCAGAAAACCAATCAGGCTGCCTGAAACCACCCGATAACGAAAAATACGCACCATGGTACAACGCTCCAAATCTTCCAAAGCATGGCTGAACGAACACGTCAACGACCCTTACGTCCAACGCGCCCAAAAAGACGGCTACCGTGCCCGAGCCGCATATAAGCTACTGGAAATCAACGAAAAAGACAAACTCATCAAATCAGGCACCGTATTGGCCGACTTAGGCAGCGCACCGGGTTCATGGTCTCAAGTTGCCGCCAAATTGGTCGGAGCGCAAGGCAAAGTATTCGCATTGGATATTTTGCCAATGGAAGCGATAGCCAACGTATCCTTCATACAGGGAGACTTCAGAGAAAACGAAGTATTACAAGAATTTGAACGCCTATTAAACGGACGCGCACTGGACCTTGTAATTTGCGATATGGCCCCCAATATGGCGGGCAATGCCGTCATGGACCAAACGCGCAGCTATTATTTATGCGAATTGGCTTTGGATTTTGCAGCGGCACACCTGAAAACAGGCGGCAACTTTTTGGTGAAAGTATTTCAAGGCTCAGGCTATCAGGAATTTCTCAGCCAGATGCGGCAACATTTCGGCAGCGTGGTAACACGCAAACCGGACGCCTCGCGCAACCGTTCCAGCGAACTCTATCTGCTGGGCAAAAACAAACGGACGTAGCTCACTTTCAGGCAGCCTGAAAGCCCAACACAACATTTTTGTTATACAATCCGTTTTCATTTTTTTAAACACACAACAGGAGTTTGTTTCTGTGGGAAGCAACTTAAAGAACTTTTTAGTCTGGGGCGCATTGCTGATGGCGATTTTCTACGGCATCAACGCCATGCAGCAGGAAAAAAACGATTCGCAACAAATTGAGTATTCTCAATTTCTACAACAAGTCCGCTCCGGAGAGATTAGCCATGTCAATCTGGAAGGTTCGCCCGCAGGCTATACCATTAAAGGCGAACGCAAAGATGAAGCCAAATCAACCTTTGTAACCAATGCGCCCTTAGACGACAAACTGGTGCAGATATTGGATGAAAACAACGTCCGCATCAAAGTTACTCCTGAAGAAAAACCAAGTATTTTCAGCAGTCTGTTTGTCAGCCTGTTGCCTGTATTGCTGCTCATCGGCGTATGGATTTATTTCATGCGCATGCAAACCGGCGGCGGCAAAGGCGGAGCCTTCTCATTCGGGAAAAGCCGCGCAAGATTATTGGATAAAGATACCAATACCGTAAAATTCGCCGATGTGGCAGGCTGCGATGAAGCCAAAGAAGAAGTACAGGAAATCGTGGATTATCTGAAAGCCCCCGACCGCTATCAAAGCTTGGGCGGACGTGTGCCGCGCGGTATTTTGCTGGCAGGCAGCCCCGGTACGGGCAAAACCCTGCTTGCCAAAGCAATTGCAGGCGAAGCCGGCGTACCTTTTTTCAGCATTTCCGGTTCTGATTTTGTGGAGATGTTTGTCGGTGTCGGTGCCAGCCGTGTGCGCGATATGTTTGAACAGGCAAAGAAAAATGCCCCCTGTATTATCTTTATTGACGAAATCGACGCAGTAGGCCGCCAACGCGGCGCAGGTTTGGGCGGAGGCAATGACGAACGCGAACAAACTTTGAACCAACTTTTAGTAGAAATGGACGGCTTCGACAGCAACGAGACCGTGATTGTCATCGCAGCAACCAACCGTCCCGACGTGCTGGACCCTGCCTTGCAACGTCCCGGACGCTTTGACCGTCAAGTCGTTGTACCGCTTCCCGACATCCGCGGACGCGAGCAAATTTTGAAAGTTCATGCCCAAAAAGTACCTTTGGACGAAAGTGTAAATTTAGCGATATTGGCGCGAGGCACTCCCGGCTTTTCCGGAGCGGATTTAGCCAATCTGGTTAACGAAGCCGCCTTATTTGCAGGCCGCCGCAACAAAGAAAAAGTGGACCAAAAAGATTTTGAAGATGCGAAAGACAAAATCTACATGGGTCCCGAACGCCGAAGCATGGTGATGCACGAAGACGAAAAACGCGCCACTGCCTACCACGAAGCAGGACATGCCATCGTAGCGGAAAGCCTGCCGTTCACCGACCCCGTGCACAAGGTTACCATTATGCCGCGCGGCCGTGCGCTGGGTTTGACTTGGCAGCTGCCCGAACGCGACCGTATCAGTATGTATAAAGACCAAATGCTGAGCCAATTGAGCATTTTATTCGCAGGACGCATCGCAGAAGATTTGTTTGTAGGACGTATTTCCACAGGAGCGTCTAACGATTTTGAACGCGCCACACAAATCGCGCGCGAAATGGTTACCCGTTTTGGCATGAGCGAAAAAATGGGACCGATGGTATATGCCGAAAACGAAAGCGAAGTTTTTTTAGGACGCAGCGTAACCCGCTCACAACACATATCCGAGCAGACACAACAAGCCGTGGACAGCGAGGTCCGCCGTATTCTGGATGAGCAATATGCAGTGGCCTATAAAATTTTGGACGAAAGCCGCGATAAGATGGAAATAATGTGCAAAGCCTTAATGGAATGGGAAACCATTGACAGAGAACAGGTTTTAGAAATCATGGCAGGTAAGGAGCCTAGCCCGCCGAAAGAGTACGGTTCTGCAACCGGCAGCAATTTAGAAAGCAGCAATCAGGTTGCTTAAAGCTACCTAGAATATAACTAATAAAACAAACTTAAAAACCGTTTAGATTGAAGTTTAAAACCCCCATCTGAATATCAGATGGAGGTTTTAAACTTCATCAACTATTTTAAAATTTTATATATCCAACCCAAAACACAAAGCTTTTAGTCAAGCTTCCTTTAACATCTTCACTTCAATCATATTTTTCATTAAAAATCAAATATATAAATAAACCATCATCAGAATGATTGTTCAAATCAATTTTGTATCTAATTAAAATATCAATACCTAATTATCTCCCTATCCCCAGAGTTCCAATATGGCAATAATCCTTCGCATCAAAATAATAACTTATTATTAAAACGAAGAAAATTATTAATAATCCGTACAAAAGGCTGCCTGAAACCTTTTCAGGCAGCCTTTTGTACCAATCATAAATAGATTTAGGAACTCAGCCCTATCTTCAAACAACTAGCTTCTTCCGTTTTTCATGTCAAGCCGTATATTTTTTCTTCACACTCACCTGCCGTTTTTTCACTTTACCGCCGCTGTTGCGTACTTTTTCGTCTTTACGGTTCTCCCGCTTAGCAATACGGTTGCTCAATGTTACACGGCGCAAGGGTTTGTTTTTTACTTTTTCCGCTGTTTCTTCATAAGGATTTTCGCTGACATTGTATTGAATACGCAGCGGTGTGCCCTGCAAATTAAATGCCTTACGGAATGTTTGCGTCAGATAGCGTGTGTAGCTGTCGCCGATGGCGTGCAATGAATTGCCGTGAATCACGATAACAGGGGGATTCATTCCGCCTTGGTGGGCATAACGCATTTTGGGACGCACCAGTCCTGCTCGTGGCGGTTGTTGGCGCTCAATCGCGCTTTGCAACACGCGGGTGATTTTCGGTGTCGGCATTTTAATCATGGCGGCATCATAGGCTGCCTGAATGCTTTCGAACAATCCGTCTATACCTTTTTCTTTCAATGCGGAGATATAGTGGAATTTCGCAAAATCAAGGAAATAGAGTTTACGGGCAATATCGCGCTTAACCTGATTACGGCGTTCTTCGGAAATACCGTCCCATTTATTGACTGCAACCACCAAGGCACGTCCGGCTTCCAAAGCAAAACCGGCCACGGTAGCATCTTGGTCGGCAATATCCTGCTGTGCATCCAACACCAAAACCGCTACATTGGCAGCTTCCACTGCCTGCATCGCTTTGATAACGGAAAACTTTTCTACCGCTTCATCCACTTTGCCGCGCCGCCGTACGCCTGCGGTATCGATAATGGTGAACGGCTTGCCTTCGCGCTCAAAATCAATGTGGATACTGTCGCGCGTTGTGCCTGCCATATCAAACGCAATCACACGCTCTTCGCCCAAAATAGCGTTTACCAAAGTCGATTTGCCCACATTCGGACGGCCAATCACGGCAAACACAGGATGTTTCGGCTCCTCCCCCGCTTCTTCCGCCTCAGGAAAATGAGCCAAAACATCTTCAATCAAATAGTAAACGCCATCACCGTGCGCACCTGAAATCACATAGGGCTCGCCCAATGCCAGTTCGTAAAATTCGGCGGCCAACACCGATTGGTTTCCGCCCTCTCCTTTGTTTACCGCCAAAAATACGGGGCGAGGCGATTGACGCAAACGGTCGGCAATGATTTTGTCTTGGGGCGTCAAACCTGTACGCGCATCGACAAGAAAAATCACCGCATCCGCTTCATCGACCGCCTGTAAAGTCTGCTTGGCCATTTCGTGCAAGATGCCGCTGTCGACCACAGGTTCGAATCCGCCTGTATCCACAACCAGATAAGGCTTGCTGCCGACACGCCCGTGTCCGTAGTGGCGGTCGCGTGTCAGGCCGGGCAAATCGTGCACCAGTGCATCTTTGCTACGGGTAAGGCGGTTGAACAAGGTAGATTTGCCGACATTGGGTCTGCCGACCAAAGCGATAGTAGGTTTCATAAGATTCTTTCTGTTTCAGGCAGCCTGAAACCTTTTCAGGCTGCCTGCAGGTGCATGATATGCATACACAATATGGAAAAACGGTAAAAAACCGCCGTATTGGCCAATGCAAAATTTTTACCGAAAACACTCGGCACACGCATCCGTCCAAGCCGCAGCATAACGTGTGCAAACATTTTGTACTATTCAAAGCGTTTCACGTTTGAATGATATTAACGCAAGGCATTCAAACATTCACGCACCAAATCAGGACCGCGATATACCATACCGCTATACAACTGCACGGCCGCCGCACCCAAACGCCGTTTTTCCAGCGCATCGCTGCCGTTCATAATACCGCCCACACCGATAACAGGAAGTTTGCCATCCAAACGCGCTACCAAGGCAGAGAGCACGCGGTTACTCGGTTCGCGCACAGGTTTGCCGCTCAAACCGCCCGCCTCTTGCACCAATGGTGAAGCACCTAAAACGGATTTATCAATCGTGGTATTGGTAGCAATGATGCCGTCTATACCGCTTTGCACAACAATATCTGCAATTTCCGCAATCTGCGCTTCATCCAAATCGGGCGCAATTTTCACTGCCAACGGTACATATTTCCCATAACTGCTTGCCAATAGGGTTTGCTTTTCTTTCAGGCTGCCCAACAGACGCTCCAATTCTCCGCCTCCCTGCAAAGAGCGCAGATTTTGGGTATTGGGCGATGAAATGTTTACAGTGATATAAGAGGCATATTGATAGGCTTTTTCCAGACAAATCAAATAGTCTTGAACGGCATTCTCTATCGGCGTGGATGCATTCTTACCGATATTAATACCCAAAACACCTGTGAACCGCGAACGGCGGATATTCTCAATCATACGGTCTATGCCGTGATTATTGAAACCCATGCGGTTGACAATGGCTTCATGCTCGGGCGCACGGAACAAACGCGGTTTGGGATTACCCTCTTGCGGATGCGGCGTTACCGTTCCGACTTCGATAAAACCAAAGCCCAATGCCGCCAAAGCATCAATATATTCGCCGTTTTTATCCAATCCTGCTGCCAAACCGACCGGATTGGGCAGCTGCAAACCCATCACCGTAACCGCTGCCGTATCGGCATTCACTCGCGGCAACACCCCCCAACGCTCGGCGCGGGAGAGCTGTTTCAAAATCCATTCGTGAGCAACTTCGGGATTTAGTTGGAAAACCAAAGGACGGATGCATTCATATAAAGACATGATAGGCTGCCTGAAAAATAACAAGGCTGCCATTTTAGCGCAAAGTGGTTGTCTTTGCCCTGACAGCAGAGCTTATTTAACATCAAATTTGCATTGAAGAAAAAACATCATAGCCGCTTGTTTGAACCCTATGGTTACGATGCATCCCAAACAATGTAAGAAGGTGCGGTGCTTATTAAGCAGCAGAAATCGAATGAAATATGGGTAACCCATTTCCATGGCTCCAACCGCCAATAAGCCGCGCACCTGAAACAGCAATAACAGGGCAAATAAAAATCAAAGCGTTCACCGCCTGTCATTTACATCCATCCGTCAAATGACACTTAGTCATGATGTCTTGCTGCCTGCAGGGTATTCTCCATCAAACCGGCAATCGTCATCGGCCCCACGCCCCCCGGAACGGGAGTAATCATTAAGGCGCGCTCTTTAGCAGTTTCAAACTCAACATCACCGCACAAACTTCCGTCCGCCAATCTATTGATGCCGACATCGATGACAATCGCACCTTCTTTAATCCATTCGCCTTTCACCAGTCCCGCTTTGCCCACCGCCACTGCAACGATATCGGCAGCAGCAATTTCCGCAGGCAGGTTTTCGGTAAAACGGTGGCAAACCGTAACCGTTGCTCCCGACAGCATCATTTCCAAAGCAAGCGGTCTGCCCACAATATTCGAGGCTCCCACAATCACCACTTTTTTTCCGCGCACGGATACATCGTATGCATTCAGCAGCATCATAATGCCTTTGGGCGTACACGGACGCAACAGAGGCATTCTCACCGCCAAGCGTCCGACGTTGTACGGGTGGAAGCCGTCTACATCTTTATCCGGACGGATACGTTCCAAAATATGCTGGCTGTCCATATGCGCAGGCAACGGCAACTGAATCAATATGCCGTCCACTTCCGCGTGATGGTTCAACTCGTCAATCAAATTCAACAGCTCTTCTTCGGAAGTATCCGCAGGCAAGGTGTAGGAAAAGGAACGAAATCCCACCTTTTCACAAGCTGCATTCTTATTGCGCACATATACGGCACTGGCAGGGTCATCACCAACCAGAACCACAGCCAGCCCGGGCGCTCTAAGCCCTTTCGCAACCCTCTCGCCAACTTGTTTGGCAACCTCTTGCAAACACTGTTCGGAAACGGCTTTACCGTTAATCAAAGTAGCTGTCATCACGATTCCTTTATTTATCCGCCCAAAATAATATTTTCAGGCTGCCTGAAACAACAATAACGCAAGTGCCGGAAAACACTTGCGTTAAAATCATATTGCCGCTTTAACCGCCTGATTGTTTCACCATATAGCGTACAGCGGCTTTCACGTCATCATCACTTAGACTGACATTACCGCCTTTGGCAGGCATGAAACCGCCGTCAGGCCCTTGGAAGCCTTCCAGCGCACTCTTAAACAAAGCCGCTTCACCTTTGGCAATACGCGGAGCCCAGTCAGCTTTTTTGGTAATTTTAGGTGCGAAAGGAATAGGTGCATCAGCAGCATGACAGGCTTTACAAGACTGTTCGAAAACCTCCGCACCACGTCCCGCAACAGGAGCGGCACCCTCGCCCCCCTCTTCTGCAACCGCAGGAGCAGGTGCGGCACCGACAGCCAATTGTCCGGTCGGTTTGATACGCGTTTCGGTCATATCTTTATCGGCCGATTCGTTTACATAGCCGCTCAATGCCAATTTCACCAGCAGAAAAAGTACAGCAGCCAAAATAACCAAACCGCCCAGCAGTGTTACGATTGCAGAACCTTGGGATTTATATTGAAAACGTTTCATTGAATTTGCCTCACCGATTTTGATAGCGGGATAAAATGTTCCAGTTTTGTTAATTTATATTAACGATAATTTTCCGAATTATACTGAAATCCACCTGTGTTTTCCAACAATTTCATACGGGCACAACAGCAAAATTCACAACAATAGGATTTTTTGCCAAAATACCCTTTTTCAGGTATCCTTGCGCCTCTTTTACGTACCCGTAGCTCAGTTGGAAGAGTGTCAGTTTCCGAAGCTGAAGGTCGCTGGTTCGATCCCAGTCGGGTACGCCAATTTTTCAGGCAGCCGTTCCACAACGGCTGCCTGTTTCAATACGCCCTCGGCCAGTAGGTATGATATTCCGAAGCACTCTCCAAAAATCGATGCAACTCATCAAGCTGATGATGGGGAGTTGCGATTTCCATCAGGCTTTTGCGCAAATGCACACCTTCAGGCAGCCGTGACAGATACCAAATAATGTGCTTCCTAGCCATTCTCACACCGACCTGTTCACCATAAAAATCATGAATCGCCGCAATATGCGCCAACACCATTTCGGAAGCTGCCTGAAAATTCCGAGAGGGCGGAATCACTCCCGTATCCAAATAATGGCGAATATCGGCAAACAACCATGGCTGCCCTTGTGCGGCACGTCCTATCATCAAGCCGTGCGAACCGGTCTGCTTGAGTACATCGCCTGCTTTCTCAGGACTGTCTATATCGCCGTTCGCCCATACAGGCAAGCTGATTTGTTGCCTGACTTCTGCTATTAAATCGTATTGGGCTTTGCCGCTGTACATCTGTTCGCGCGTTCTGCCATGGATAGCAAGGGCGGCAATACCTGCTTCCTCTGCCATTTTGGCAATCAGCAAAATATTTTTCTTACTGCTATCCCATCCCAAACGTGTTTTCAACGTAACCGGTACGTCTACAGCATGGGTAACACTGCTCAGAATATCTGCTACCAACGCTTCGTTTTGCAACAATGCACTGCCTGAAAGCACATTACATACTTTTTTGACAGGACATCCCATATTAATATCAATTACTTGTACACCACAGTCCACATTATATCGCGCCGCATCCGCCAGCTGCTGCGGATTACTTCCCACAATTTGAGCTACTATCACACCTTCTTCACCGTCACGATTACGGCGGTTCAGGGTTTTGCGCGTATGCTGCAGCGAAGGATTGTCGGTAATCATTTCGCCAACCGCCCAATCCGCACCGAATGAACGGCAAAGCTGCCTGAAAGGTTTGTCGGTAATGCCAGCCATAGGGGCGAGTGCCAACTGTACCTTCTCGGGAAAAATCAATCGATTTCTTGATAAAGCAACCACAATATCAGGCTGCCTGAAAATCTGAAAATTCTTCTAAAAAGTTATGCAGCATATCGTGCCCATAATCAGTCAGCAGGCCTTCCGGATGGAATTGTACGCCCTCAATCGGGTAATTACGGTGTCTCAATCCCATAATCTCACCATCGTCCGTCCAGGCCGTAACGGTTAAACTCTCGGGCAAACTGCTGCGCTCCACTGCCAGACTGTGATAACGCGTACAAGACACCGGAGAAGGGATATTTCTGAACATTCCCATGCCGTTATGATGGACTTTGGATACTTTGCCGTGCATAACCGTACGTGCACGGACTATTTTTCCGCCAAACACTTCTCCTATGGAC
>JASBYJ010000001.1 GCA_029984035.1 Conchiformibius sp. | reverse complement strand
GTTCAGCTTGGTATCGCCCGTTACGGTCAGATTGCCTGTCGTAACTTCGCTGAACTCGGGCTTGGTTGACATTTCAATCAACACTTTACCGTTCGTAGTATTCGTGCGGATATTTTTTGCGCTGAAATCAGAGGAAGTGGCACTGCCTCCGCCGACAATATCCAGCTGCTCTCCCAAAGGCTTGGTTATCACGCCGCCTTTATTACCGCCGAATTTCAAACCGCCTGCTTTTAAGGTATTAATCTTGCCGTCAACAATACTATTGACATTATCAATATTGGCGGCATCGGTGCCGTTGGTACCACTGCCCAAGCCGGTTATTTTATTGCCATTCAAATTAACCTTTTTACCGGCTGCAACGGCCAAATCGCCATTCACAGTAGTATTGCCCAAAGTACTGTTGCCGGCGACATTCAACGTACCGCCCGTAGTCAGATTGCCTGCGGTAACGGTGCCGCCGAATGTCGGGCTGTCAACCGTTTTCACCGTAATATTGTTGCCGTTACGGCTGACATTGATATTAGTACCCTGTTGAATACGGACCGTATTATTGGTTTTATTGATATCTGCCGTTGCAGTGTCATTATTAACGCCCAATTTCCAGCTTCCGCTGGCGTTGGCTACGGCCGCATCCAATTGCCCTTTATTCACCGCATCAGTCGCATTTTGCGCATTGCCGACACCCGAAATCACATTGCCGCCCATATTGATGGTGCTGCCTGAAGCAACGGTAATGTTTTTCAGATTCGAATTTCTGCTCACCGTCAAATCATTGGTCGTTACGCTCGTAAAGCTCGGCGTATCTATCGTTTTGATGGTAATGGTATTGGCTTGTTTGGATACATTGATATTTTTGCCTTCGGCAATATTCACCGTATTGCCGTTGGCAATAAAGCTGTCATTCGCACCGTTGGCTTGCAGAGTGAAGCCCGATTTATTGACGGCATCAACCACTTCCGAAGATTTGGCCAAACCGACACCGCCTGCTGATGCGCTACCGTTTGAAGCGGTAATCGTACCGGTTTTGACATTAAAGCGGATTTTCGAATTTGCTCCATCGTCCTCCACTTTTGACGTAATCAGCTTATCCTTATCTTCGCTGTCTAAAAATTTAACCGCGCCGTTGTTATTGATACGCGAAACAGAAGCCGCACCGTTGCCGTAAACATTAAAGCCCACATTATGAACAACATCATACAGTTGGCTGCCGTTCACCGCATCGGTAGAAGTGGCCGACACTTCGCCCGCCGCCACATGTTTAATCTGACGTTTTTGCGTTGCCGTGCCGACAGAAACCACACCCACCACACTATTGGCGGCACCCGTTTCCGAGTCGGTAGGATTCACAGCCGCCGCCGAATCATCGGCGAAACTATAAGTTTTCACAGAAGAAACCGCAGCAGTTTGCGCTCCCGAACCGATGGCAACCGAATGGTCATGTGTGGCCGCAGCTCCCGCGCCGAACGCCACAGCCCCGATGTTCGATGCACTGGCTCTATGTCCCAATGCGATAGTTTCCGTTTGCGAAGCGCGCGCTTTGGCACCAATCGCAATCGAATCATTGCCCGTAGCCTGCGTATTATTGTTATCACTGTATGCATAACCGGGAGAATCCACATCTTCGCCGCCTATGGCAATCGCACGCCTGCCTGAACTTTTAACACTTTTGCCCAAGCCTATCGCACTCAAACCCTCCACATTCGCCGCCGTACCGATAGCCATTGAGTAGTCTCCTGACGCACCCGCCTGACGCATAATCGCCAAAGAGTTAGTAGCTTTTGCAGAAGCGGCAGTGCCGATTGAAACGCCACCGAGTTGGAGCGAATTCGCATAAGAACCTACCGCCACACTCAAATTGGAAGCATAGGCCTTATCTCCTACAGCCACACCCCCTTGTATAGCCTCACTGGTTGCACCTACGGCCAATGATTTCACTTCTCCGCCGCCATAAACACCTGTCGTGGTTTCATTTTTATAATTCTTATTGCTAGGAGTCTTGTAGTTAGTAACATTTGTCGGATCTCCTTTTTCACTCCCCGCAACAACGGAAGCCGCCAAAGCCGAATTAGCCCCTATCAACAACACAGAAAGCGCAGTAAGCTTCACATAATTTTCGGTTTTTCCCGCCGCGACATCAGCTCCTTCTCCCGAAGAGCAAGATTTCACATGCCCTCTGGCCAATTCCGACACAGCCACCCAAGTTCGCGAAGCCTGATTCCATACCACGCGGAAGATTTTATTCATTAGAAACTCCTGCCAAGCAAAAAAATAGATTACCTTTCCACTTTAACACAATTTTTATTAAAAATCTTAACATCCGTGTAAATTATCTTTATATCCATCTCGAATGGCAAAAAATCCGACTTGCGCAAACACTTTCACGCAATCGATTATATTCAGCCTGTCTCATGTCTTTTACCCGCCCAAACGAACTGTTGGCTATACTCGATACATCATTAAAACAGATTTTTCCGCCATGTTTATCAACAGTGATAACACCTGAGAATTTTTTCATTATTAAAGTCTCAAAAGAAAGGGAAAAATCAGATAATTTACATAATAATATTTAAGCATATGCAATATAACTCCAACCTTCTTTGCAGAAACTTCTTTTTCAGTTAAACTGATTGCAGTGCCCCTTGGACAGGGGCATTAATTAGTTGATTAATTATTTGATTAATTTGGAGATAATTCATGAATGTTTTGACCAAACTTTCTTTGGCAAGCGCTTTGGCCGTATTGCTGGCGGCCTGCGGCGGCCAAGCCGGACAAACTGCCGCACCCGCTTCTTCCGCAAACACTGAAAAAACCGAAATCCGTTTCGGCACCACTCCGGGCGATTTCGGCGATATGGTTCGCGAAAAAATCCAACCCATGCTCGAAGCACAAGGCTACAAAGTCAGCCTCACCGAATTCCCCGACTACGTAACGCCCAACAAAGCTCTGGCGGAAAACGCCATCGATATCAATATCTTCCAACACAAACCTTATCTGGACAGCTTCAAAGCCGAACACAAATTGGATTTGATGGAAGTATTCCAAGTGCCTACCGCTCCTTTGGGTCTCTACCCCGGCAAACTGGACGATTTAAGCAAAGTACGCGACGGCAGCACCGTGTCCGTACCCAACGACCCTTCCAATTTTGCACGCGCTTTGGTGATGCTGGACGAATTGGGCTGGATTAAATTGAACGACAATATCGACCCTTTAACAGCGTCTAAAGCCGATATTGCCGAAAACACCAAACACATCGAACTGGTAGAGATGGAAGCCGCCAATCTGCCGCGCAGCCGCCAAGATGTTGATTTTGCAATTGTAAACGGCAACTACGCCATGTCTTCAGGCATGAAGCTGACCGAAACCCTGTTCCAAGAGCCGAGCTTTGCCTATGTGAACTGGTCTGCCATCCGCAGCGCCGACAACGGCAAAAAATGGGTTCAAGACGTAGAAGCGGCATACCATTCGGAAGAATTCAAACAATACGCGCAAACCCGCTTTGAAGGCTACAAATATCCTGCCGCTTGGGGCAACGCTGCCGCACCTGCCGCCCAATAAGGCTGCCTGAAACCGAAACAGAGTGTCTGCCCGAATATGCAGGCAATCTGTTTTCAAAAGTAAAACCATGCCGTTTGATATTTAACCGTCAGACGACATGGTTTTTTTATTCGATAAAATCAATCCTGAAATTCTTGCACAGGGTATCGAAACAACCGCAAGAAAAGGCTATCAACAAGAGTACGCTGGAGTTATCCCTGCCGAAGTTTTCCCGGTAAATTTTAGTCTGTTCAGGCTGCCTGAAAGGTAAAACATCATCTCCATTGATTTATCCCTACCGACAAATTTTTAACCTATTCAGGCTGCCTGAAAAGTAAACATCATCTCCATTGATTTATCCCTACCGACAAATTCTCAGCCTATTCAGGCTGCCTGAAAAGTAAATATCATCTCTCTATTTCTACCGACACATTCCCGCGCTTCGGAATATTCAATCCCGCGTGTTTCAAAACCATTCTGTCATCAAAACAGAAGGATTGACGGATGGGTTTTCCAAAAAAACATCGGATTAATTTAAACCGGCGTTTCATTAAATTGATATAAAGACTTGGGTACTTCACCATCAAACGGGCAACGGCGGCAGATTGCCTTCGCACGTGCCATAAAGCAGCCCTTTATTTTGGTTTTGCGCCTATATCAGCTCCCAAATTAAAGCTTGCAATGTATCACGCAACCCCATCATCGCTTCAAAAACAATACTGCACGGCAAGCCGGGCTTTGCAATCGCTACGGCTGCCTGAAAAACCACTCCCAAAAACGATGCTGCAAACAAACCGAACTTTCAAATAAGCCCTTAGGAAAAAATATACGGAAAGCTTTTAAGCCGCTGAAGCCAATTCTTTAAGACAATTAAAACGGCGATATTCATGAAAAAACCTTAAACATGATAAGCGTTTGGGAGATTTTATATTTCGGTTTTTCGCCTATGTCAGCTCATAATCGGAGCTTACAATATCAAGCAGCTCCATCATCGCTTCAAAAACAAAACGATACCGCAGGGCAAGCCGGGCTTTGCAATCGCTACGGCTGCCTGAAAAACCGCTTTGCCTAAACGATACTGCGCAACAAACCGAACTTTCAAATAAGCCCTTAAGAAAAAATATACGGAAAGCTTTTAAGCCGCTGAAGCCAATTCTTTAAGACAATTAAAACGGCGATATTCATGAAAAAACCTTAAACATGATAAGCGTTTGGGAGATTTTATATTTCGGTTTTTCGCCTATGTCAGCTCATAATCGGAGCTTACAATATCAAGCAGCTCCATCATCGCTTCAAAAACAAAACGATACCGCAGGGCAAGCCGGGCTTTGCAATCGCTACGGCTGCCTGAAAAACCGCTTTGCCTAAACGATACTGCGCAACAAACCGAACTTTCAGGCAGCCTCAATGCCACAGCCAATGTTTTTGCCAAGCCGCAATCACCGCATCGGGATATTTATTACTGCCCAAACTGCCGTTATAACGCGCCAATGCCCGGCGCAGATTGCCGTTTTCCACGTTCACATAATGGCGCAACACCGTACAGCCGTAACGCAGATTGGTTCGCACGTCAAAAAGATTGTGCGCTTCATCGCCGATATAACGCTGCCAAAACGGCATGACCTGCATCAAACCTTTCGCCCCGACCGTACTCACCGCATATTGTCTAAAGCGGCTCTCCACTTCAATCAAACCCAAAACCATCTGCACATCCAAGCCGGCACGGCTGGCTTCATAATGTATCGCCGTCAGCAAGCGGCGGCGATACAATTCGTTATCCACAAATTGTGCCAAACGCAGAGACATCGCATTCAGCCAACGCTGCCCTTCGATGGCGTGTTCGAAAACCAAGCGGGGCGGGGAAGCATGTTCCAAAGAACGGCGCATAATGGAAGCCACATCATCGGCCAAAGTTTCTTCCTGCTGCGTCCCCGCCATCAGGCTTTCAGGCAGCCAAAACCATGCGGCGGCGGCCAAAACCATGCGGCGCGTTCTATTTATCGTTGCCATCATATCCACATCCTCCATCGGCGCATTTATCGAAGGAATCGATAAACTTTTTAACTAAATCATGTTAAAATAAATTAACGTTGCACGTACATAAGATAACTGGCTATCAATATGAATTTTCACTACTTTTTACCCGACATTGAAGCATACCGCAATTATGCGGCAACGCGGCATCCCTGTTTGCTCACGCCCCGCCCCAAAAACAGTCATAAAGGAACATTCGGCACAGTAGGCATTGTCGGCGGTGCGGAAGGGATGTGCGGGGCCGTATTGCTGGCAGGAGAAGCCGCACTTTACGCAGGTTGCGGCAAAGTCATTATCGGATTTAACCAAGACACCCTGCCTTTACCCGTATACGAACGCACGCCCGAATTAATGCTGGATACGGCGGCGAAACTGGTTTACCGCAACAATATCGACATTTGGATAGCAGGCTGCGGCATGGGGCGAAACGAAAGCGCAGCACGCATTTTAAACATTCTTTGGAAAGGCAACTATCCCAAATTGGTATTGGACGCAGATGCCACCTACCTGCTTGCCGCCTATCCCAAACTATTCACACGCACAACGCGCAGGGATTTGGTTCTGACCCCCCACCCGGGAGAAGCCGCCTATCTTTTAGGCACCAGTATTCCGCATATTCAAAACAACAGAACGTGGGCCGTGCGCGAATTGGCCAGCCGTTATTACTGCACCGTGGTATTGAAAGGACGCAAAAGCTTGGTTTGCGATGCATACGGCACGGTCTATACCAACAACAGCGGCAACCCCGGCTTGGCCACTGCCGGCAGCGGAGACGTATTGTCCGGATTGATAGGCAGCCTGATGGCACAAGGCATCGCTACCAATGAAGCCGTAAAAGCGGCGGTGTGGCTGCACGGTGCGGCCGCCGAAATACTGGCTTATGCACAAACCGGCCCTGTCGGCTTACTGGCTGGCGAAATCGCCCAAGCCGCACGCTGGCTGCGCAATCAAATGGCTGCCTGAAAAAATTTTCAGGCAGCCATACAACTACAGAGAATATTTTTAACTATTTACCAAAAATACCTGCTCTTTCCACACTGTCGGAATTGCGCATTGTAAAACGCTGTACAACATTATTTTGATTAAACAGCACTATTATCTCCTTAGTCTTCACTGTTTGCCCAGTGCTAAAAATACTGACAACAGGAATAAAGTTGCTTACATGAGATGTTGCTTCTCTATAGCGGTATGTCCAAATTTCGTTACCATTCTCGGTAAAACTCGCACTGTCTGGTGAGCCATACAATTTTTCAACCTCTTCTTTTGTCGTTTTGCCCTCAACAATATGTTGCTTAACTTGTTCAATTGTAATATTTTTCAATTTCGTATTGCCTGCGCTGGCACAGGATGTCAACAAAATTGCACTTACTACCAACAAAGCGATTTTTTTCATTTTCAATCTCCCAAAACAAGGAAGCATATTTTAACATTCTCTTTCTTAATTATACAAATATTGATAATCATAAGAACCTAGCCTTTGCGATTTCACACTTCCACCAATTCACCGCGCAACGAAAACGTAAATGCTTCGGTAATTTCTATCTCAACCATTTGGTTAATCAGCGATACATCGCCGTAAAAATTCACCACGCGGTTGTTAGCCGTACGCGCTTGCAGTTGGTCGGGGTCTTTTTTGGAAATGCCCTCTACCAAACAACGCTGTACCGTGCCGAGCATGGTTTGGTTGATGCGGGCGGTTTCCGCTTCCATCACTTCGTTCAGGGCTTCCAAACGGCGCACTTTCTCTGCGTGCGGGGTATCATCGGGCAGATTGGCGGCGGGCGTGCCGGGGCGCGGGCTGTAAATAAACACAAAGCTCAAATCAAACGCCACGTCTTTGACCAGTTTCAACGTTTGCTCAAACTCGCGCTCGGTTTCGCCCGGAAAACCGACAATAAAATCCGAACTCAGACACAAATCGGGACGAATCGCGCGAAGTTTGCGGACGATGGATTTGTATTCCAAAGCGGTGTAGCCGCGCTTCATCGCCGCCAATACGCGGTCGGAACCGCTTTGAATCGGCAAATGCAGATGGGAAACCAGTTTCGGCAAATCTCGGTAACACTCGATAATCGCATCGGAGAATTCGCGCGGATGACTGGTGGTGAAACGCATGCGCTCGATGCCGGGGATTTCATGAACGATGCGCAACAAAGTCGCAAAATCGCAGATTTCGCCGCCGTCCATTTCGCCGCGATAGGCATTGACGTTTTGTCCCAACAGGTTGATTTCTTTCACGCCTTGTTGCGCCAAACCCGCAATTTCGGTTAAAACGTCATTCAAAGGGCGGGAAAATTCTTCGCCGCGCGTATAAGGCACCACGCAAAAACTGCAATATTTGGAGCAGCCTTCCATAATGGAAACAAACGCACTGCCGCCTTCCACACGCGCAGGCGGCAAGTGGTCGAATTTTTCAATTTCTGGAAAGGAAATATCCACTTGCGACAAACCCGATGTTTCCTTATCCACAATCATTTTCGGCAAACGGTGCAAAGTTTGGGGGCCGAAAACAATATCGACATACGGGGCGCGCTCGATAATCGCTTCGCCCTCTTGGGAAGCCACACAGCCTGCCACACCGATAATCAGATTCGGATTGTCTTTTTTCAGGTGTTTCACACGCCCCAAATCGGAAAACACTTTTTCCTGAGCCTTTTCACGCACGGAACAGGTGTTAAACAAAATAATATCAGCCTCTTCCGGTTCGCTGACTTGTTCGACGCCGCCGTGCTGCTCCGCCAAAACCGACAGCATTTTATCGCTGTCGTATTCATTCATTTGGCAACCGAATGTACGGATATAAACTTTTTTCATCATCATGCTCTCTCAGGTAGCCCGTAATTGCGGGGCTGATAACAGTCGAAACGCCGCCTGAAAAATTTCAGGCAGCCCTAAAATGCACCATTTCGGCAGCAATAATCCAAATATCATTTGAAATCAATGATAAATTTCCAAGCTCTTATTGTCCGGCTTTTCATTATCCTTAAGGCTGCCTGAACAGGGTTTGCACACGTTTTCAGGCAGCCTTCGCATTAATACGGTTTACGGCTTTTCACCCCTTCTTTTTTAAAGCCTTCTTTTTTCAATCCATCTTTCTTAAAGCCCCCGCTTTTGCGTGCGCCATAGGGCTTTTTCTCTTGGCCGTTGCCGTTTTTACTCCAACGGCCGCCGCTGTTTTTACCGCCCCATGCAGGCTTGCCTCCGCGTCCCTTGCGTTCGGCATTTTTATTGCGCTTACGGGTCGGCTCCATGCCTTCAACCACTATTTCAGGCAGCTTGCGGTCAATGTAACGCTCGATTTTGTGTACCGTCATGTATTCGCTGACTTCGGCAAAACTCACGGCAATACCGGTGCGCCCCGCACGTCCCGTACGCCCGATGCGGTGGACATAATCTTCCGCCTGCTTGGGCAAATCGTAGTTGATAACATGGGTAATGGTCGGCACGTCAATGCCGCGCGCAGCCACATCGGTGGCTACCAAAATTTTGCAGCGGCCTTTACGCAAGTCCATCAGCGTACGGTTGCGCCAACCTTGCGGCATATCGCCGTGCAGGCAGTTGGCGGCAAAACCTTTTTCATAAAGCTCGTCTGCCAGCACTTCGGTCATCGCCTTAGTGGAAGTGAAAATCACGCATTGGTCGATATTGGCATCGCGCAGAATATGGTCAAGCAGGCGGTTTTTATGGTTTTTGTCATCGCAATACAGCAGCTGCTCTTCGATTTTGCCGTGTTTGTCTTCACGTTCGATTTCAATTTCTACGGGGTCGCGCGTCAGTTTGCGTGCCAATTTGCCGACCGCACCGTCCCAAGTGGCGGAAAACAATAAAGTTTGACGGCTGGCGGGCGTGGCGGCCACAATGGTTTCAATGTCATCGATAAAGCCCATGTCCAGCATTCGGTCGGCTTCGTCCAAAATCAACACTTCCAAACGGTCGAAATCAATCCGCCCCGAACGCATATGATCCATCAAACGGCCCGGTGTCGCCACAATCAAATCGATTGGGCGGCTGATGGCTTTGATTTGATGGCCGAAAGACGAACCGCCGACTAAAGTAACCGTGCGGAACCATTTCATATTCTGTGCGTAAATCTGCGCGTTTTTCTCCACTTGCGCCGCCAATTCGCGTGTCGGCGTCAGCACCAAAGCGCGGGGGCCTTTGCCGGGCTTATCGCTGCGGCGCGAAAGGCGTTGCAGTGTCGGCAGCAGAAAAGCGGCGGTTTTGCCCGAACCGGTTTGCGCCGATGCTTTGATATCCCGTCCTTCCAAAGCGGGCGGCACGGCTTGCGCCTGAACAGGAGTCGGGCTTTCGTAACCGGCGGATTTCAGAGCGGAAAGAAGGTTTTTATCCAGATTTAAATCGGCAAAGTGAATGGTCATGGTTTTCCTAAATACATACAGCAACAGCCTGCCTGAAAACATTTCAGGCAGCACGGGCAAAAGTAAAATAAAAGATAATCGAATTAAGTCAGCTTTCAGGCAGCCTGAAGTACTGTACAGAATAACGGCAAGGTTGCCGGCGGTTTCAACGCCCATACATCGGCAACAACCTGCACTCATCAAGATAGGTATCTTGTAGACACCATCAAAAAAGCCGCACCATTTTGCGTGCGGCAGACTTAGGTCGGAGACGACGGCTTCAAATGAACGCGCGATTATAGCCGCTTTTCGATTTAGGTCAAGGAAAAGTTTCAGAAAAGCATTGCCGTTTAAGACTAAGGAAACGATAATGTCCGCTTTTGCACCTACCGTTTACAACCGTTGCGGCAGTACGGCAAGGCAGAAGAAATCGACCAAACAAAGCTGAAAAGCCAATCCGCAGCAGCGGTTTAAAGTGAATAAACCTTATGAAAAATATCGTTATCCTGATTTCAGGCAGGGGCAGCAATATGCAGGCTGTGGTAAAAGCCGACATCCCCGATGCCAAAATTGCAGCAGTATTGTCCAACAAAGAAGATGCGGCCGGTTTGGCATGGGCGGCGGAACACGGCATCGAAACGGCAGCCTTAAACCACAAACACTATCCCGACCGTTTGTCGTTCGACCGTGCGATGATGGAAAAAATCGACAGCTACCAACCCGATTTGGTTCTGCTGGCAGGATTTATGCGGATTTTAACGCCCGAATTTTGCCGTCATTATGAAAACCGTCTCATCAATATCCATCCCTCGCTATTGCCCGCCTTTACCGGTTTGCACACACACGGCCGCGCCATCGAAGAAGGCTGCCGCGTAGCGGGCTGCACGGTACATTTTGCCACTGCCGAGCTGGATAACGGCCCGATTATCGCACAAGGCGTCGTACCGGTTTTGGACGATGACACCGCCGATACGTTGGCGGCGCGGGTCTTGAAAGTGGAACATCAAATCCTGCCCCAAGCAGTGGCCGATTTTGTTTCAGGCAGCCTGAAAATATCGGGCAAACGGGTCATCAACAGCCGCAATACCACACAGGAAACGCATCTGATTGCCTGAATAGGCAATCCGAACTCTCAGACAAACCTTCATACGCTTGTACGGAAACCGTCCGAACCCGCCTTATTCTTCCGCACTATACAAAACCGATACGAGGATAAAAATGCCAACCCACAAAAACAGCAAAAGCAAACGCGAATTTCGTGACGGCGTCAGCAAAAAAAGTACAAAAACCGCGCCCGCCAAAGTTTCGGGCAGCCTGAAAAAAAACAGCAAATCCGAAACTGCCAAGCCGCAACCCAAACAACGCGCTACCAAAGCACGCAAACTTGTGGTACGCGCACCCAACCAAAAAATTCAGGAACGTTCACGCGATTTAAAAGAAAAACGCACCGACTTGAGCCGTATCGAAGCGGAACGTCTGCAAAAAGTCCTGGCCGCCTCGGGCGTAGGTTCGCGCCGCGAAATGGAAGAATGGATTGCCAACGGCTGGGTAACCGTGAACGGCCGCATCGCCGAACTGGGGATGAAAATCACCCCCGAAGACCAAGTTACGGTAAAAGGCAACCCCATCAAACTCAAATGGGCAGACCGTTTGCCCCGCATCATTTTGTATTACAAACAGGAAGGCGAAATCGTCTCCCGAGACGACCCTCAAGGGCGCATCAGCGTATTCGACCGCCTGCCGCAAACCGCCAGCAGCCGTTGGGTCGCTATCGGACGCTTGGACATCAACACCTCGGGCTTATTGATTCTGACCACATCGGGCGAACTGGTACAACGCTTTGCCCACCCCAGCTTTGAAGTAGAACGCGAATATGCCGTGCGGGTATTGGGCAGCCTGAACACCGAGCAGATGAACACGCTCACCACGGAAGGCATTATGCTGGAAGACGGTTGGGCAAAAATCGAACGCATCTACGAACAAGGCGGCGAAGGTGCCAACAAGTGGTATAACATCATCATTAAAGAAGGACGCAACCGCGAAGTGCGGCGGATTTTCGAAAGTCTCGGGCTGACCGTCAGCCGCTTGGTACGTGTCGGCTTCGGCCCCATCGGCTTGCCCAAACGCCTGAAACGCGGACAATTCTACGAATTAAACCCCGCCGAAGTCGCCAATATTCTCAAATGGGCAGACATGCCGCTGCCCGGAGAACGCAAAAAACGCAAATAAATTTTCAGGCAGCCCAATTTACCATTACCTCCCAATAAAAGGCAGAACCGCATGATTTATTCACATATTCTTGGCACCGGCAGCTATCTTCCCGCCCAACGCGTTACCAATAACGATTTGGCCGAACGCATCGACACTTCGGACGAATGGATTAGTACCCGCACAGGCATCAAAGCCCGCCACATTGCCGCAGAAAACGAAAAAACCAGCGATTTGGCGGTTGAAGCCGCACGCCGTGCTCTGGCGGCTGCCGGCACGGATGCCGAAGAAATCGGACTGATTATTGTCGCCACCACCACGCCCGATATGCAGTTTCCCTCCGCCGCCACCATGGTTCAGCATAAACTCGGCATCAACGGCTGCCCCGCTTTCGACATACAGGCAGTGTGTGCGGGATTTATGTATGCACTCACCACCGCCGATGCCTACATCCGCAGCGGCATGGCAAACAAAGCCCTAGTGATTGGTGCGGATATTTTCAGCCGCATTCTGGATTGGAACGACCGCAGCACCTGCGTATTGTTTGGCGACGGTGCGGGTGCCGTTGTGCTGAGCGCATCCGAACAACCCGGCATTTTAGCCAGCCGCCTGCATGCCGACGGCGCGCACCTGGATTTGTTGAAAGTGCCCGCACAAATGGAAAACGGGCGGATTTCAGGCAGCCCGTTTGTCAAAATGGACGGACAGGCAGTATTCAAATTTGCGGTCAAACAGCTTTCTGCGGTAGCCGACGAAGTGATTCAGGCAGCCTCTTACACGCCCGAACAAGTCGACTGGATTGTGCCGCACCAAGCCAACCGCCGCATCATCGAAGCCACCGCCAAACATCTGGGTTTGAGCATGGAAAAAGTGATTGTTACCGTTGACGAACACGCCAATACCTCTGCCGCCTCCATTCCCTTGGCATTGGACAGCGGCATCCGCAACGGCAAAATCCGGCGCGGCCAAACCCTGCTTTTGGAAGGCATAGGCGGCGGTTTCGCTTGGGGCGCCGTTTTGATTCAATATTAAGCCGCGCAGCCTGAAAAAATCAAAGCGGCAATGGCCGCTTTTATTACAATCCAAGCAGACGGGCATTTTGAAACGCACATTCGAATACCATCCATATCGGATAAGGCTGCCTGAAACCGATGTAGCGGCTCCGAACCATCCATTCCCAACATTCAGGCAGCCTGAAAACCATACGCCGCAACCTTCCCTTAACCGCACTCTTCCGCCATGTCCGACCTATCCGCACTCCGCACCGCACTTGCCGGCAAAAAGCAAGAAGCCGTACAAGCCTATTTGTCCGACCGCCGGCCGACAGCGTTTTTCCGAGCCTATACAGCCGCTTTGGAAGAAACCCTATCCGTCCTTTGGCAACAGTATTTTTCAGGCAGCCGGTTGTGTCTGCTGGCAACGGGTGGTTTCGGGCGTACGGAAGTGTATCCCCATTCCGATGTGGATTTGGCGCTTATCGCCCCCGACAGGCTAAGCGAAGCAGAACAAGTCTGCATCGAACAACTGGTACAAAGCCTGTGGGACATCGGCTTAACTCCCGCTTTGAAATCAGGCAGCCTGAAAGACTTGTGCGACAGCGCAAAACACGATTTAACTGCCGACACCGCCTTTTTGGAAGCACGTTTTCTGTACGGCGATTGCGCATTGGCACAACAAGCACTATCCGCTTTCAAACAACAACGCGACACGGTCGGTTTCATCGAGCGGAAACTGCTGGAAATGCAGCAACGCCATACCAAACAACCCGCATTAGTATTGGAACCCGACATCAAAAACGGCATGGGCGGCCTGCGCGATATCCACACCATGATGTGGCTGGCACAAGTACAGGATTTAACGCCCGATTTTTACAGCCTGATGCATCAAAAAATCCTGACGCGCACCGAAGCGGGCTTATTGCGCGGCAGCCACCGCCGTTTGGCGTGTATGCGCATCGAACTGCATTTAGCCGCCAACCGTGATGAAAACAGATTATTATTTGATTTCCAAGGCATATTGTCAGAACACATCCAAGCCGAAAGCAAACAGGCAGGCATAGAAAAACTGATGCACCGTTTCTACCGCACGGTTAAAACCGTTATGCAGCTCAACGGCATATTGATTCCGATGTTGCGCCAAAGAGTGTGGTCGCGCCTGCCCTACAGCATACATCCCATCAACGAACGCTACTTTCAAAGCGGCAACAAAATCGCCGCCACCGATTTGGACCTGTTCGACAAACATCCCGAATCCCTTTTCGAAATCATCAGTGTATGGCAAAGCCGCCCCGACTTGAACGGCATCGCACCGAAAACACTGCGCCGCTGGTGGGCGGCCGCCCGCAAAGCCGATGCAGCCACTTTCAGGCTGCCTGAAAACCGCGCCTTCTTTCTCGGTTTTTTCCAAAACGGTCGGGGACTCACCCACATTCTGCGTTTTCTCAATCTTTACGGCGTATTGGAACGCTATCTGCCCCGATGGGGAAACATTGTCGGATTGCTCCAACACGATTTGTTTCACGTTTACCCCGTTGACGACCACATTCTCACCGTTATCGGCAACCTGCGCCGTTTCGCCATGGAAGAGCACAGCCACGAAATACCGTTCGCCTCCACGCTCATGGCAGAATTCGAACGCCCCCACATACTCTATTTGGCCGCCTTGTTTCACGACATCGCCAAAGGCAGACATGGCGACCATGCCAAATTGGGCGTACATGACGCATCGGAATTCGCACAAACCCATTCACTCAGCGAAGAAGACGGCCGCCTGCTAGCATGGCTGGTAAAAGAACATTTGCTGATGTCCGCCACCGCACAAAAAGAAGACATCCAAAATCCCGATGTTGTCGCAGAGTTTTGCAAAAAAGTGCCCGACTACCGCAGCTTAAGCGCACTTTACCTGCTTACCGTTGCCGACATCCGCGGCACCAACCCCAAAATCTGGAACAGCTGGAAAGCGCAACTGCTGCACACACTCTTTCAGGCAGCCTCATCACACTTTATCGGACGACACGACACCCCTATCCCCGAAAGCCGCCGCGACAGCGCCAAACATTTTCTGCTACGGCAGGGATACAGCGAAAAAAACATACACAAACTCTTCCAAGCACTCGGCGAAGCCTATTTCGCCCGATACACCGAAGCCGCAAGCGACTGGCAGCTATCGCAACTGATTGACAACCCCCGGCAACCCGCTTGCGCCATACGCCCCCTGCACGACCACACCACCCTGCAAATCTTAGTGTATATGCCTAACGGCGAACGCCTGTTTACACGCCTGTGCCGCCTATTCAGCCGCCATCACGCCGATATTGCCGCCGCAAGAGCCTTCATCACCGCACACGATTACATCTTGGACAACTTCATCATCCGCCTGCCTGAAAACAGCACCCGACAAGACGCCGCACGCATTCAGGCAGCCATAGAAAAAGAACTATCACAATTTATTCAAGGCAATATACCCAAGCACACCAACAGCACCGCCAAGCCCAGCCGCCGCGCGCGCATATTGCCTTTCACCCCCCATGTGCATATTTCCAACGATGAAGGCCACCGCCATACCATCGAAATCATCACCGCCGACCGTTCCTACCTATTGGCGGACATCACAGAAATTTTCTCCCGCCACCAAATCAGCCTGCACCATGCCAAAATCTTCACCTTAGGCGACCGCGTGGAAGACGTGTTTTCCGTTTACGCCCCCTCGCTCAACGAACCCGCCGCCATCTTGGCATTGAAACAGGATTTGTTGGAGATATGACGTAACGGAGAAAAAATCCTTTTCTATCCGAATTCTGTTTTTTCAGGCAGCCTGAAATGTTTTATGCCACACGATACGAAAATATCATTCATTCAAACCGGATTTAAAATACAACCTGTTCATTCAAGGATAATGCCACTATGCAGATTTATTTAGTCGGCGGCGCCGTCCGCGACAGCCTGCTGGGTTTGGAAGTTCACGACAGAGATTGGGTAGTGGTCGGAGCGGATGCCCAAACCATGCTGAAACAGGGATTCACTCCCGTAGGCAAAGATTTTCCCGTGTTCCTCCATCCCGTCAGCCACGAAGAATACGCATTGGCACGCACCGAACGTAAAACAGGCAAAGGCTACGGCGGATTTTGCTTCCACGCTGCGGCAGATGTCAGCTTGGAACAGGATTTGATGCGCCGCGATTTAACCGTCAATGCCATGGCGCAAGATGAAAACGGCTGCCTGATAGACCCTTTCGGCGGGCAACGCGATTTGGAGCAAGGCATTTTGCGCCATGTCAGCCCCGCTTTTGCCGAAGATCCGGTACGCATTTTGCGTACCGCACGGTTTGCCGCACGCTATGGTTTTGCAGTTGCTCCCGAAACGATGGCACTCATGTGCGACATGGTGGAAAACGGGGAAACCGATGCACTGGTTGCCGAGCGGGTTTGGCAGGAATTTGCCAAAGGTCTGATGGAAAAACAACCGCGCCGAATGATAGAAATTCTGCAAGAATGCGGCGCATTAAAAGTTTTGCTGCCTGAAGTACACGCGCTGTTCGGCGTGCCGCAATGCGCTGAATACCATCCCGAAATCGACAGCGGCATCCACACTCTGACGGTATTGCAGCGTGCCGCCGATATGGAATTGGATTTACCCGAACGCTATGCCGCCCTGCTCCACGATTTAGGTAAGGCACTCACTCCTAAAGATATTCTGCCGCAACACATCGGACACGACATACGCGGCATCGACCCTGTGCGCTCTGTTAACCAACGCTGGCGTGTTCCCAAGGCCTGTGCGGAATTGGCCGAACTGGTATGCCGCTACCATATCCGCCTGCACCAAATCGGAAATATCAAAAAAGCAGGCAAAATCATAAAACTGCTGCGCGAAACCGATGCTTTCCGCCGTCCCGAACGCTTTCAGGCAGCCTTAAATGTGTGCATGGCAGATGCACAAGGGAGGTTGGGCAAAGAGCAGAGCCCTTATCCGCAACGGCAACATTGGTTGGAAGTGCTGGCCGCCGCCCAAAGTATCGACACGGCAGCCATAGCGGCACAATATCCTACCCAACCGCAAAAAATTCAGGCTGCCATTGATGAAGCGCGCGCGCAGGCGGTACGCCCTGTTCATCAAAACTTTCTCAAAAAAATGAAACAACCATGCAGCTGACTGCCTTGTTATCAACCAGTCAGGCTGCCTGAAACAAAATATTTTCCTGCATGACGGTTGCCGGCAGCAATCATTCGGCTTGGCTGCTTACGCTTGGCGGATATGAAAAACATATAGAAATCAAAACACGTTTCTGCTTTGCACGCCATCTCTGCCGCATACCCTATGCAATCAATCCGACTGCCGGCATTCTCTTTATCATGCAACACACGGCTTTCCCTAAACACTCACTTCCCCTATCCCCCAGAATACCCCCAAGCAAACCATACCTATCCGCCCGCGTCATTCGTTACCCATCATGAAAATCAAGTATTGTTAAAATATTTAAATATTTGCTAAAATAAAGCAGTTAAGCTACACATTAAATTTTAGGTATCGTGTTATGTTATCCAAACACCCCCTTTTGAATCCTTCCTTGAAAGAAGCCTGCGCCATTATGGCTGCATCGGTTTTCCTGATGGGTTTCACCATTATCGCGCTGGAATGGGTGCCGCATCTTTCCATTACCGCCGCTTTGATTTTATTGGTGATTTACGGAATGCTGCGCGGCATCTCGTGGCGCGAAATGCAATCCAGAATGGCTGCATCGGTAGAACAAGGCATGGGAGCGGTTTATCTTTTCTTTTTCATCGGATTATTGGTTTCCGCACTCATGATGAGCGGTGCCATCCCTACTTTGATGTACTACGGATTCGGCCTGATTTCACCTGAATTTTTCTATTTGTCGGCATTTTTGCTCTGCGCCGTTATCGGTGTGTCTATCGGCAGCAGCCTGACCACATGCGCTACAGTCGGAGTGGCATTTATGGGCATGTCGGAAGCGTTTCAGGCAGCCCCCGCCATTACAGCCGGGGCCATTGTTTCAGGTGCGTTTTTCGGCGACAAAATGTCTCCTCTCTCCGACACTACGGGTATTGCCGCTTCAACGGTCGGCGTGGACTTGTTTGAACACATCAAAAACATGAGCTACACCACTGTTCCCGCATTGGTTTTAAGTGCAGCGGCATTCGTGTGGGCAGTTCCTGCCGTTCATTCGGGCAGCCTGGAGCAAGTAATGGCATTACGCAGCCAATTGGAGCAAAGCGGTTTAATTCACGGCTATGCGCTTATTCCCTTTGCGCTAATGGTGATTTTGGCTTTATGCAAAATCAGTGCTATTCCCACTATGATGGCAACCATCGCGCTTTCAGTCGTGATTACTTTTTTCCACTCTTCCCCTAATTTCGGTCAGCTCGGCAGCTGGTTTTTCGGCGGTTTTCGCAGCGAAACGGCAGGCGAAGGTATCGCACGTTTGGTATCCCGCGGCGGCATGGAAAGTATGTTTTTCACCCAAACCGTTGTGATTTTGGCGCTCAGCTTAGGAGGATTATTGTTTGCACTGGGCGTGATTCCCGCATTTTTAGACGGTATGCGCCGCTTTCTCATCAGCGCGGGACGCGCCACCTTTTCAGTGGCCTTAACTTCCGTCAGCGTAAACGTACTCATCGGTGAGCAATATCTCAGCATCTTGCTCTCGGGAGAAACATTCAAACCGGTTTACGAAAAACTCGGCCTGCACCCGCGCAATCTATCCCGCACTTTGGAAGACGCAGGCACAGTAATTAACCCGTTGGTTCCCTGGGGCGTATGCGGTGTATTCATCGCTAAAGTATTAGATGTTCCCACCTTATCGTATCTGCCTTTTGCGTTTTTTTGCTACTTGTGTCTGCTGCTTACTCTGATAGCCGGTTTTACCGGTTTCACATTGAGCAAAAAAGACCATTAGCCCCACTTGACAAACCCAAAGGCGGTACATATAATTCCGCCTTCTTTTCGGGTCGTTAGCTCAGTCGGTAGAGCAGCGGACTTTTAATCCGTTGGTCGAGCGTTCGAATCGCTCACGACCCACCAAATTCAAACCGTCTAAACAATCGTTTAGACGGTTTTTATTTTTCAGGCTGCCTGAAAGTGTGTCCGATTTGTGTCCAAACTTGTAGCAGTCATATCTAAAAATTACTGTAGCCTGACATTGCCCATATGATGTCCATCTTGGCTCTTCAACCCCCTAAAAATAACTCACTCTTGAGCAAGCAGTTGTCTAACGGCTGCCTTCACATCACTCGCACGCGTCAATGCGGAAATCACGGCGATACCATCCGCTCCTGCCGCACGGACAGCTCCGGCATTATGCGCATCAATTCCGCCTATCGCGACAAGCGGTTTGCAAATGCCTGCCTTACGGATATTTTCAATCAAGCCGCATCCTGTTGCGGCGGCGGCATCGTCTTTAGACTGCGTGGCGAATATCGGCCCTATGCCGAAATAATCGCTATCGGTGTCCAAGCCTGCGGAAACTTCGGCCATATTGCCGACAGAAAGTCCGATAAACATTTTGTCGCCGCACAGTTTTCTCACTTCCGCCACAGGCATATCCTTCTGTCCCACGTGGATACCGTCTGCTCCGACCGATATTGCCAGCGGCACATCGTTATTGACGACAAAAGGCACGCTATATTGACGGCACAAACTTCTGCACTCTGCCGCCAATAATCGGATAGCTGCTTCATCGCGCAATGCGCCCTGCCCTTTTTCCCTAAACTGAAAACAACTGATGCCGTTTTGCAAATTTTTTTCCAACAGCGACAACAGGTTTTGCACCTTATTGCCGGGTATATGCCGACAGTCTTGGCTGCCTGCAATGAAATAAAGTGAAAGTATGGAAGGTGAAAACATATTCAGGCTGCCTGAAAAAAACGGCAGCCCGCAAAATAAGCCGCCATACTGTTTACATCACGGATTTGCAACAATGCCTTGTGCCAAAATACGCTGAACGGTATCCACGACGGCTTGCGTTTGCGCATCGATTTCGACATTAATACGGTCTCCTATTTCACGCCGTCCGAACAAGGTGCGTTGCAATGTTTCGGGAATTAAGTGGACATTGAAACAATCTTGCAGCACATCGCCGATAGTCAAACTGCAGCCGTCCAAGCCGATAAAGCCTTTGCCCAACACATAGGGACGGATGCTTTCAGGCAGCCCGAACCATACGGTGCAGTTATGCCCGCTCCGCTTGATTTCCACAATTTCGGTTTGCAACATGATATGCCCGCTCATCGTATGGCCGCCGATTTCGTCCCCGAAACGTGCCGCACGTTCCAAATTCACCGCATCGCCTTCTTTCAGGCTGCCTAAATTGGTTTTTGCCAAAGTTTCCGCCATCAAATCGAAACCCGCCTCCCTACCGCGGATAGACGTAATGGTCAGGCAGCAGCCGTTGTGGGCAACCGATGCGCCGATTTGCAGATTGTCGGCCATATGTTCGGGCAATAAAACGATATGGCTGCGAAAATCAGGCGCAGGCTGCCTGATTTCAAGCACTTCGCCCATACCCTGTACAATACCTGTAAACATATCTCGAACTCTCCATAATCCTGTTACGGCTTCCGTAATCACGCCATTTTCATCAAAACAACTGCCGGCACGATTGATTTAAAAAATATCAAAACCGCTACTGAAGCAACCATTGCCATTGCTGTTTCAACGCTTCGCTGACGGCTCTTTGTTTATCCTCATCACTCGCCAAACCTTCCGTAATTTTCCGATAATTCAAGGCAAACACAGGTCTTGACGTTTTGCCGCTGATACGGATGGGAAGCGGAGTGTATTGGCTGCTCCGGCTGATTAAAACATCTTCCCTGATTTCCCCGCGCAACAAATCCGCTTCTCCCCGGCTCTCCAAATCGGCTTGCGGGCTGACAATCTTGGCATAGCTGTGATTACGGCTTACGCCATTATTCATTTCGGCAGTCAGAGAAAAACGGTTAAACGCAGTTTCCGATTCCGCTTCATGCCGAACGGTTTCACCCCGAAACAGCTGCTTCATTTTTTGGCTTAAATTGATACCTCGCAAAGCACCTTCACTGATATCGATTTTCAGGCTGCCTGAAAGAGAAGACAACATCTCTTCACGCGTACTGCCTTGCGCCCCGATATCAACCGTCATCTGCGCACGCCCCCGTACACGGCTGAAACCGAACACGTCTTGCAAAGCAGGCTGGATATCGATATTACGTGCCCGCTGGTTTAAGCGGTAAACCAAGGGCTGTGCATTCCGAACGCTTAATTCCCCCTGCGTGGCACCGCCATACAATTCGGCATACAACGGGGCAAAACGAATGTTTTGCGCATCAGCCGACAACTTGCTGCGGATATTGCGCACCGACACGCCCGACCATTCCAATGCGCCGATTCTCACATCCATATCCAGTTTTCGGTTATCGGACAACCATGCAGGGTAAGCGTGTCGGTATACAGCCGGTTTGTCCAAGTAATCATGCAAATTCAATTTGGCCAATTCGATTTGGCCGCTTACCGTATCGTTGTCGCGCTTGATAAACAATGCTGCAGGCTGTCGGTCGAACAGTCCTTTTGCCTTCAAGGTCCATCGGTTATCTCCTTGATGCGCAAAAGTCCCTTCCCATTGCGAAGCGAAAACGGGACGGCTGCCTGAAACATCATTCGGCACGGTTTGCCACTCAAAATTTTCTAACAACAATCCGTTTGAGACATGCCAACTGCCTTTGCCGTTGGCTCTGATGTCAAAACTGCCGTATGCAGGAGTATTGACATGCGCAACAGTGCTGATTTCAGGACTTTCCAAGCCGCCGTCCCGCCACTGCATATCGGCCGCATGAATACCCACCTGCCTGATATGGCTGCCTGATAAATCGGTCAATACCGAATCAATGCCTTTGAATTGCGTTTGCTGGAAACTATGCAGAATTTTCTGTATCGAAGCATCGACATGAACGGCAGGCTGTTTACTGTCCAGCTTGATATTCAGAGAAGAAATATCGGCTTTTTCGCTGCCCAGACGCAGCGATGCGCGTGCGCTGCCTGAAATCTGATGACTATTTTCGAGAAAAGTGAAATGTGCGGCCGCATCCGGCAGAATAACTTCATTTTGATTGGTTTGAGCTACTCCCGCCGCCTGAAAAGTCAGGCCTTGCCACTGAAAACCCGATACATCGGTTTCCAAACCATATCGGTAATTGCCGCTTTCACGCTTCGTCTTAAGATGGAAATTACTCAGAATAAAACGATTTTGCCCGTATCGAAGCACAAAATTGCTGTTTTCCAGTATAACACGGTTAAAACGCATTACCTGTCCATCATCCAACCCACGCTTCAATCGGCTGATATTCCAACCGCTTTCAGGGTCATACTGCAATATACCCGCAGCATCACGAACTACTAACTTCTCGATTTCAGGCTGCCTGAAAACACTCTTCCATGCCACGCCGATACGGACTTCACCCGCAGACGCAACTTGCATACCTTTCTCATCCACTAAACGGACATTTTTCAACACCACAGTAGGACGCGGAATAACGAAACGTTCCATTTCCACATCAAAATCCAAGCGGTAAGGACTGCCATCCAACCACTGCGCGGCAGTTTGATAGACATTGTCGTAGTCACTCATTCTATGGAATGTAGTGTATATGCTGATGTAAAATAAAATCAAAATCAGAATAATATTTCTTAATATACTGATTTTTTTCGCATCACATGATACATACCGCATAAATCCCGCCTGTTTTTCATTCATCTAGATGAACATATCCTTTATTTATATTAGTCAAATCATTGATATATCATAATTTATCAGAAATATCGATTACCGCGGATATAACTGTTTGCATCATTCTCAAGAAATTCCGCATACCATAGTATCAAGCTGTCTCTCAACAGACCCTATCTTCTCACTCGTAGCAAATATTATTTTAAAAATCAATAAATGAATACAATTTCAGCCGTAACATCAGAATCAACAACCTACAATTCATATCCCAAATCACGCAACGTCAATTTTTCAGGCAGGCACAGAACATTGCAAACGTCCAAACTACCGAATGTACAACACAAAATCATTGTAACAAAAAACACACTCTCTTTTCCTGCCTATCTCATATAAAAAACGGTAGTCTGCATTCCGCACACTACCGTCTCATCTATAGGGCTAATCAACCACCCAACTCATCCAATAGTTCTTTCGCCTGACGCTGCACACTACCGCTTGATTCCTCAATCAATTCGCGCAAAGTTTCACGCGCAGCAACCGCATCGTCAATTTCCAAATACATCTTGGCCAATTCCAATTTCGCTTCCAAAGGTTCGGTCATACCAACCGCTTCTGAAACGAAGCCTACATCTTCGCCCTCCATAAAATGATGGGATTCCGCAAGATCCAGCAAAGCGTCATCAACAGGCTTCGGAGCGTAAGATACCGATATCGAATCCAAAACGGGATTATCAGGAACCACATTATCGGATACAGAAACATCTGCCAAAATATCATCTTCAACAGAAATATCCAGCAATTCCGATGCGGATGATGTTACGCTCGGTACTTCAAAATCTTTATCATGTGAGGATTCGTCTGTTTCGAATACCAACAAGTCCTCTTCTACATTTTCCGCAACCTGAACAGATGTAACAACTTCTTCACCTGTTTCGGTATCATCGGTCAAATCCGACAAATCAAACGACAGCATATCGTCTTCATCGGGTTCAAAAACTGTTTGGGCAGTGTCTCGAACCTCCTCAGCAACTTGTACCGAAACGGGCTCATCATCAACAATATTGTCCGTATCAAATTCAACAATATCATCGAGAAGAATCTCATCATGTATTTCACCAGAAGAGACGGGTTCAGCTTGCTCGGTTGATTGGAATTCCATGAATTCGCCGACCTCTTCCAAGTCGCCTTCCATCATTTCTATAACAGAATCAACCTGCTGGACAGTTTCTACAGCATGAACATCTTCCAGTACTTGAGCCGGTCGTTGTTCTGCTATCTGCTGTTTCTCACTATACTGCGCATCTTCTTTTGATACCGTTTGAGAAATAGTTGCAAAATCATCCCAAATCTGTTGCTGCTCATTCTCATTTAATGCTAAAGCATCATCGGAGAAATCTGCCAAATCAAAGGTTTCAGACTCCACCACAGTGGAAGCGTCAGAAGAAGACCCGGACGTACTAATAACGTCTTCAGCCAGCCAGTCCCAATCTTCACTATCAGCCGCAGCAGTATTGGCAACCGGCGGTAAATCAGGTTCAAAACTCTTCAGGTCAAAAGAAGATTTCTTACTAACAGCCGTATCAAATTCGCTTTCGACAACAGTTTCCGGAGCTATACTGTCAGTTTGGACAGGTTCGGCATGTACGGCAAATTCATCCTCAACATGTCCATACTCAGGGATAAAATCGGAAGTATCATCAAAGACTGTATCTTCCTGTTGATTCCAAGGTGCATTCCAGCCGCTGCCTACCGCAGAAGAAGGAATTTCATCATCTTCTATTTCGGAATCATCGTATCCATCATCTTCGTCTTCATCTTTTCTTCTGCGGCGGCTAAGTAGATAGGCACCGCCACCCAATGCAGCAAGACCCGCGGCACCCAAAGCACCCATCTTCAGCCAGTCCACATCCTCTTCAACAGGCTGAGGGGCAACCGTTGCTTCAACCTTGGGCACTACGGGTTCGGGAACTTCCGGAACAGGTATATTGGCCTCACTGGAAACAACATCGTTCACATCAGATGCAATTTCCGCTATCGGTTCAGAAGCCGTGTTTATCTCTCCAACCGTTTCCGACTTAGGCTCGGAAGCAGTTGATACAACCGGCTCTTCAGCAGGCTTCTCGACTTTCGGCATTTCAGGCTGCTTAGCTTCCACTTTTTCATCAGGTTTGGGAAGCTCTGCCACAGGCGATTCAACCGGTTTCCCAACTACCGGAGGCAATACCGGTTTAGGTTCGGGAGCAGGTTTCATCGAAGCAATTTCAGGTTCTGATGCCGGCTTGGTCTCTACAGGTGCCGGTTTAACTTCAGGTTTAGCTTTAACGACAACCTTATCTTTAGTTTCATCAGGTTTGTTCGGCCGGTCTGCTTTTTTCTCAACAACAGCATCTTGTTGAGATTTGATTTGTTCTTTAGGAATAACAACCTTAGGCGTACGCTTCGCAACCGAAGGTTTACGTTTTGCCTCCGCATAAGATTGCCATTGCGATGCACTCGGAATATACAGAGTGGCATTTTGATACATTTGAGCCGGATCACCGTTGCGGAATGCATTGGGGTTAGCCGCCACCAAAGCACTCACGGCACGCTGAACACTCATATTATGCGGACGGTAATGTTTGGCAATTGAATACAGGGTTTCACCCGGTTTGACTTTATGATACTGCGCGTGAGCGGCAGGCTTCACAGCCTCCGGCATTTCAGTCTTGGTTTTTGTTTCAACCGATTGTATTTTTTGTTTATTAACCGTTGAATATTGCTGCACTACGGGTGCGGGCTGACGATACCCCATCGGGTTAATCATGGCGCTATATTGCCGGGTCTGGGCACCGGCAGTTACAGAAAAATTGATGATAGGATCATATATGTTTGAGCTTGAAGACAAGCGGACAATCACACTGCCGTTGGATTGCGGAATAACCGTTCCGCGGATATCTCCTCCGGAAACATCCAACTTACCACCCTGCAACAAAGCCTGCGCTTCACTACCCGTTATCGTAATACTGCCTGAAAACGGCTCTCCGAGATTAGACTGTACATTCAAACCGCCCATGCCGGCAAACGCACCGACGGAGCTCATTAGCGATAAGGAAGTAACGACAATTTTTGTATTGGTTTTCAAAATTTATCTCCCTCTCCGCCGACACGGTTACATCCGTTTGCGGACTATCTAGGCTTAACAGTTTCAAACAGTCGGTATGATAACGTTTTCTTATGTTATCTGCAAAGGAAAAGCTTTATTTCAAGCAAATATCATCGGCAAAACAGCGCATTTTTTACGTAGATGCTCTAAATACAATCCCCGCATGCAGAAACGGCTCCCAGAACAATTAAGGTATTCAATCAAATAAAAAGTTAATTATTTCATTATTTTTCCTAATAAAAATGAATAAAATCGAAGAAATTGATTTTAATTTTCCAATCCGGCAATCCGGAAAAGACCGGAAATATTTGTGTATCGAAAATGCCATTGTTTCGGCTACTGTAAATATATCAAAACCCCTATCCGGATAAGGCGCATTGTCCAACCGCCTTCATCCGCGTTATGATGCTGCCTGAAACCTACTTGAAAATGCAATCAGGTGAAAACTCATGAAAAAAATAGAAGCCATTATCAAGCCGTTCAAACTCGATGATGTACGCGAAGCCTTAACCGACATCGGCATCAACGGCATGACCGTAACCGAAGTCAAAGGCTTCGGCAGACAAAAAGGACACACCGAAATTTACCGCGGTGCAGAATACGCAGTGGATTTTTTACCCAAAGTCAAGATTGAAATCGTTTTGCCCGATGAGCAGATAGAGCGCGCCATTGACGTCATTATTGAAAACGCACGTTCCGGCAAAATCGGAGACGGTAAGATTTTTATCCTTCCCGTAGAAGAAGTTATCCGCATCCGCACAGGAGAGACTTCTGAATCCGCTATTTGAATCCCGTTTCAGGCAGCCTGAAAACACTCAAACCGTTCAGGCAGCCATGCGCGAAAAAGTACTTGAAAAACTTTCAGGCAGCCCGTTAATATATTTCACAGCAATACGCCACACCTTCTTTTATTATTAGCAGTATCTATAATTTACGCCTGTTAATCGATAATTATGACCGACCATAAAACGCAACTGCGCAGCGGCATCGAAGCCATGAACATTGACTTAAACGCCACGCAACAACTGCTGCTGCTCGAATACGTATCCCTGCTGAAAAAATGGAACAGCACCTACAATCTCACCGCACTGCGTGACGAAACCAAAATGATAAGCCACCACATTTTGGACAGTCTCACCCTGCTGCCTTATGTCAGTGCGGCCCGAACCTTAATGGACGTAGGCTCGGGCGGCGGCATGCCGGGCATTCCCACTGCCATTTGCCGCCCCGATTTGGACATCACCTTATTGGATGCCAACACCAAAAAAACCACTTTCTTACAGCAAGCGGTTATTGAATTGGGATTGAAAAATGTCAGCGTAACCAGCGCACGCGTAGAAGCCATACACGACAAAAAAGTCGATGTGGTTACCAGTCGCGCCTTTGCAGAGCTGCATGATTTTATTGCGCTAACCAAACATCTGTTAAATGAGAACGGATATTGGGCTGCCATGAAAGGGGTTTATCCCTACGAAGAACTGGAAAACGTGCCCGCGGATATAGACGTTTACCGAATAGACAAACTCACTGTTCCCACGCTCAGTGCGGAACGCCACATGGTGCTGATGCGCCCCAAACAAGGATGAAACATGACCCCTATCATTGCCGTTGCCAATCAAAAAGGCGGCGTGGGCAAAACCACCACCGCCGTTAATCTCGCCGCCTCTTTTGCCAGCCAAAACAAACGCGTACTGCTCATAGACCTCGACCCTCAAGGCAATGCCAGCACAGGCAGCGGCATAGATAAAAGCAGCATCCGCAACGGCATTTATCATGTCTTACTGGGCGAAACCGATGCACGCCAAGCGGTTTTACGCAACACTTCCGACAGCTACGACATCATCGCCGCCAACCGCGACCTGGCAGGCGCAGAAGTAGAACTGGTTCAGGAAATCGCCCGCGAAATACGTCTGAAAAATGCCTTGCAGCCGCTTCTGAACGACTATGATTTAATTTTAATCGACTGTCCTCCCACCCTGACATTGCTGACCTTAAACGGCCTGGTTGCCGCCGATTGGGTATTGATTCCCGTATTGTGCGAATACTATTCGCTGGAAGGCCTTAGCGACCTGCTGGCCACCATCCGCAAAATCCGTACCGCCGTCAACACCCGACTGGACGTATTAGGCATTGTCCGTACGCTCTACAACCATCAAAGCAGATTGTCGCAAGATGTCGGCACGCAATTGCAACAACATTTCGGCGATAAAATGTTTGAAACCGTCATCCCCCGTAACATCCGCCTTGCCGAAGCGCCCAGCCACGGACTGCCTGCATTGGATTACGACCCGAGCGCAAAAGGCACTTTAGCCTATTTGGAACTGGCGGAAGAAATCTCAGGCAGACTCGATACATTAAGCCGTTCATAACCGCATTCAAGCGTACAACCGCCATACCGCAGCGAATGAAACAAAGGCCGTACACAATGACAAACCGCAGCAAACCGCATAACGGCTTGCTTTCCGAAACCGATGCAACGGTGCAATAAACGGGGCAATATATTCATCAGGCTGCCTGAAAGCAGGCGGACATTCCCCAAGCAGTGCGACACAGCCTTCTCTTCTCATTCGCCTGAATTCAAACCCAGCGCATGTATTTAGGCTGCCTGAAAACCGTTATCCGTTTTCAGGCAGCCTTTATACCAAGCCCGCCGACCGCCACAATTCTATTTTGCATTCAAATTCCATTTCTTCGGCAACCGACATCCCTCATCGTTCAGGCAGCCAAACCTGCAGGCAGCATCACACCTGATACCCGTCAATCCATACCGCAACGCATCGATTTCATCAAAACACCTTCGCTGCGAACCGCCGTTTATATCCCGTCCGACAAAACGGCTTCAGGCGCTGCCTGAAAATCGGCAACCGCCGCCAAAAGTTCCTGCCTGCTTTGCGGATACAGCCGTTTTTCCTTCTCGACAAAACCCCATTCTCCGTTCACTTCCATTAAGGTCAAAACGAACTGCTGCCATTCTGCCGCATATACCGCATCAAACACAAAACGTCCGTCTTCCGTTGCCCCTGCTATCAGCTGGGGCGCGGCATAAGCTTCTAAGCCGGCATCGTCCGGTTCGCCTTCAGGCAACACAGAAGTAATTTGCCACTGCATCGTCATTTCCTTTGCAAAACATATAAAAACGTTTTTTCCGCATTTCGGGCAAATGCCAATACATTATCCGCATCTGCCGCCTTAGCGTGTTTCGGTTTCGTCTCATATTGCCGCACAAGCTGCCAGCCGTATTCATCCGTCCATCGCCCTATATCCTCTTTGCCGCGCAAACCCAAGCGAACCGCCAAATCCGACATCACTATCCACAACTGCCCGTCCACATTCAAATGCGCCGCCGCACGCTGCAACACCGCTTTCAACATGGCATGGTTCGGGTCATACAAAGCCGTTTCCACCGCCGAAGTCGGTTTTGCAGGCAGCCACGGCGGATTGCAGACAATCAAGTCATACTGCCCCGCCGCAAACAAATCCTGCTGCATCACCGTAACGCGTTCATGCCAACCCAAACGCATCATATTCGTCTCGGCACAGGCGACCGCACGCGGATTATTATCCGTTGCCGTGATATGCCCTATGCCGCGTTTGGCCAACAATGCCGCCAACACGCCGCTGCCCGTACCGATATCCGCCGCCGTTGCAAAATGTCCGGGCAGCTCAGCCTGCAAGACCAAATCCAAATATTCTCCGCGCAAAGGCGAGAACACGCCGAAAGGCACATGGATTTTCCCTTCCAAAGCAGGAATGTCCACTCCTTTCTTATGCCATTCGTGCGCACCGATAAAACCGAGCAGCTGATTAAGCGGAAGCAAAAAGGTTTGTCCTTTGCACTCGCTGCCGTACACCTCGGACAAGGCTGCCTGAACATCGGGCGCACGCGGCAAATCCAACCGGTATCCCGCTTCAATTCTCACCAACAGCATATTGGCCGCACGGCTCAGTTGCGATTGCGCCAAACGGTAACGGTGAAACGTATCCGCAGGCGTATCGCCCGTTTTCGGCTTGCGGTATGCCTGACGTTTCACAGCCGCCAACACCTGTTTGGCATTGTGGAAATCGCCGCCCCACACCGTAGCGCACCCCTTAGCAGCCGCACGCAATACCGCAGCAGCCGAAGTTTCGCCAACCGATACCGCAACTTGCGGCGGTTTTTGCATACTTTCATTGCGGTAGGCAAACGCCATACCGTCCAACCAAACCGTGTGAATCATCTTTCAGGCAGCCTTAATCAAGAAACAACGACACAGCAACGCACAACAAACTTTCAGGCAGCTTGTCGGCAATACCGTTTCTGAAAGATAATACGCGCTTTGCGCCTACCGTATCAACTCTCGGAACCGGAACATGAACTACATCAGCACGCGCGGCCAAACCGCACCGAAAACCTTTAGCGAAGTTCTCCTCATGGGATTGGCTCCCGATGGCGGCCTGATGCTGCCGGAACACTATCCCCAAGTAAACGGCATCATGCTCTCCAACTGGCGCAATCTCAGCTACAAAAACCTTGCATTTGAAATCGTCAGCCTGTTCGCTCCCGACATTCCCGCAGAAGACCTGCACGACATCGTATCGCGCACCTATACCGCCGATACATTCGGCACGGCCGAAATCACCCCCGTACGCACCCTGAAAGACGGCATCAAAATCCAAGCCCTATCCAACGGCCCCACTCTCGCCTTCAAAGACATGGCGATGCAGTTTCTCGGCAATATGTTTGAATACGTATTAAACAAAGAAGGAAAACAACTCAACATCTTAGGAGCAACCAGCGGCGATACCGGTTCTGCCGCGGAATACGCCCTGCGCGGCAAAAAAGGCATCAACGTCTTCATGCTTTCCCCCGAAGGCAAAATGTCCGACTTCCAACGCGCCCAAATGTTCAGCCTGCAAGACGACAACATCGTCAATATCGCCGTGCAAGGTATGTTTGACGATTGCCAAGATATTGTTAAAGCGGTACAAAACGATGCCGATTTCAAGCAACGCTACCACATCGGCACCGTCAACAGCATCAACTGGGGACGCATCGTTGCCCAAGTCGTTTACTACTTCGCCGGCTACTTCCGCGCCACCGACAACAACCACCAACGCGTCAGCTTTTGCGTCCCCAGCGGCAACTTCGGCAATATCTGCGCCGGACACATCGCCAAACAAATGGGCTTGCCGATAGACCGTCTCATCGTTGCGACCAACGAAAACGACGTATTGGACCAATTTTTCCGCAGCGGCGAATACCGTCCGCGCACTACCGCCCAGACTTTTGTAACGTCCAGCCCTTCCATGGATATTTCCAAAGCCTCGAATTTCGAACGTTTTATCTTCGATTTAAGCGGCAGAAATGCCGACACCGTCCGCCGGTTATGGCAACAAGTCGGCAACGGAACAGGCTTTAACCTATCCGAAAAGCTGCCTGAAATCCGCGAAACCTACGGCTTTTATTCAGGCAAATCCACCCATACCGACCGACTGGATACCATCCGCGCCGTATATCAAAGCGACGGAGAACTGATAGATCCGCACACCGCAGACGGTATCAAAGTCGCCCGCGCACTGCGCCGCGAAGGCGAAACCATTATCTGCTTGGAAACCGCACTGGCAGCCAAATTCAACAACACCATCACGGAAGCAGTCGGCAAAGTCGCCATTCCGCGCCCTGACAAACTGCGCGGTTTGGAACAGCTTCCGCAAAAAGTACAGATAGTCCCCAATGATGTGGAAACGGTTAAAATCATTATCCGTAACAAATTGGATTACAACTAAACCATAACTGCCCAAAATACGGCCTTTACATCATAAAAGTTTGCAACAAAGGCTGCCTAAAAAACCCAAACACCGCGAAAATCGCGGTGTTTTTATATTTTGCCGAAACGTTGCCGCCATTCTTGCACAAGCTCCGCTGTGTCACGGCCGGGACAAGCACAATATTCCGTCTATTTAAAAATATCCCAATACCGGCGGTTGTACCTGCCCGTGATATTGACGAGTTTTGGCATTTGCATATTTTGGATACGCAGAAATATCAGGCAGATTGTGAAGCGGTTTTCGGTTATTTCCTGCATCATTTTCCCTATTTTGGTATGCGCGGCACACAAGATGCAGAAAATCTCAAAAATGCTTGGGAAGAAAGTTGCGAAATGTACCGAAAACGTTTCGGCAGCACAAACAGTCATTTATGGGTAGGCAGTGCGCGTTGCCCGAAATGTGGCAGAACGTGTAAAAACAATATTTCCGCCGCTTATGCCAACGAACAGCGTCCACGTTTAAGCATCAGACATTAAAAATTTTCGGGCTGCCTGAAACCGTTTCAGGCAGCCCGCTTTTCAGTTTAAACAAACACCAGATTATCCCCGTCTGCATCCACGCTTACGGTCGCGCCCGCCGCATAACGCCCTTCCAACAAGGCTTTGGCAAGCGGATTTTCCAACTCCGCCTGAATCGCCCGTTTGAGCGGACGCGCCCCGTAAATCGGGTCAAAACCCGCCTGTGCCAACACGTCCAACGCCGCTTCGGAAACCGCCAAATGCAAATCTTGTGTTGCCAAACGGCGGCGCAAACTTTGCAATTGGATTTGCGCGATGCTGCGGATATGCTCGCGACCCAAGCCGTGAAACACCACCACTTCATCAATGCGGTTAATCAGTTCGGGACGGAAATAGGCTTTCACGTCCGCCATCACCGCCGCTTTCACCGCCGCATAATCGGCGGTGTCGCCCAAATCCTGAATGTGCTGGCTGCCGATATTGCTGGTCATCACAATCACCGTGTTTTTAAAGTCCACCGTGCGCCCCTGCCCGTCCGTCAAACGTCCGTCATCAAGCACTTGCAGCAGAATATTGAACACATCGGGGTGCGCTTTTTCCACTTCGTCCAGCAAAATCACGCTGTACGGTTTGCGGCGCACCTGCTCGGTGAGATAACCGCCCTCTTCGTAGCCCACATAGCCCGGCGGCGCACCAATCAAACGCGCAATGCTGTGTTTTTCCATGTATTCCGACATATCCACGCGGATTAAATGCTCCTCGCTGTCAAACAAAAAGCCTGCCAGCGTTTTGCACAACTCGGTTTTGCCCACTCCGGTCGGGCCCAGAAACAGGAAACTGCCATAGGGCTTGTTCGGGTCGGCCAAACCGGAACGGCTGCGGCGGATGGCGTCCGCCACCGCACGCACCGCTTCGTCCTGACCGACCACGCGCTGATGCAAAACCTCTTCCATTTTCAACAGCTTCTCGCGCTCGCCCGCCATCATTTTGGACACGGGAATGCCGGTCATGCGCGACACGATTTCGGCGATTTCTTCCGCGCCGACTTCGGTACGGAACAGCTTGTTCGGCTGGGCACCGCCGCCGCTTTGCTCGGCTGCCTGAAGCTGCTGCGCCAATTTCGGCAACTCGCCGTATTCCAATTCCGAAGCGCGGGCAAAATCGCCCTGACGTTTCGCCTGTTCAATCTGCACTTTGGTTTCGTCAATCTGCTTTTTCAAGCCCGCCGTGCCTGCCGACACCGCTTTTTCCGCTTTCCAGATTTCGTCCAAATCGGCGTATTCTTTTTGCAAAACCGCGATTTCTTCGTCAATCAGTTGCAAACGTTTTTTGCTAGCCTCGTCCGTTTCCTTCTCAACGTGCATTTTTTCCATTTTCAACTGGATAATGCGGCGGTCGAGCTTGTCCATCTGTTCGGGCTTGGAATCCAGCTCCATTTTGATGCGGCTGGCGGCTTCGTCCACCAAATCAATGGCTTTGTCGGGCAGGAAACGGTCGGTAATATAGCGGTTGGACAACTCGGCGGCGGCAACGATGGCAGGGTCGGTAATGTCCACGCCGTGATGGATTTCGTAACGCTCCTGCAAGCCGCGCAAAATCGCCACCGTGTCTTCCACGCTCGGTTCGTTCACCAACACTTTTTGGAAACGGCGTTCCAAAGCGGCATCTTTTTCAATGTATTGGCGGTATTCGTCCAGCGTGGTCGCGCCGATGCAGTGCAACTCGCCGCGTGCCAGCGCGGGTTTGAGCATATTGCCCGCGTCCATCGCGCCGTCCGTTTTGCCCGCGCCGACAAGGGTGTGGATTTCGTCAATAAAAATCAGCGTGTTGCCATCGTCTTTTGCCAAGTCGTTCAACACGGCTTTGAGGCGTTCTTCAAACTCGCCGCGATATTTCGCGCCCGCAATCAAGGCCGCCAAATCCAACACCAGCAGGCGTTTGTCGCGCAGGGATTCGGGCACTTCGCCGTTGACAATCCGTTGCGCCAAGCCTTCCACAATCGCGGTTTTGCCCACGCCCGGTTCGCCGATTAACACGGGATTGTTTTTGGTGCGCCGTTGCAGCACTTGCACGGCGCGGCGGATTTCGTCATCGCGCCCGATAACGGGGTCAAGCTTGCCTTCGCGGGCGCGGGCGGTGAGGTCGAGGGTGTATTTTTTCAGGGCTTCGCGTAATTCTTCTGCATTCGGATTATCCACAGCTTCTCCTTTGTTTAATTGTTCGATTACTTGTTGCAATTTTGTTTCAGATACGCCTGCATCTTTCAAAATCTTGCCTGCAGCTCCATTCTCCTGCAATAAGGCCAGTAAAAACAACTCACTGGCGATATAACTGTCGCCGCGTTTTGCTGCTGCCTTATTCATCAGATTCAATACATTCTGTAACTCGCGTGAAGGATGAATCTGGCCTCCCTGTCCGCTGACGCGTGGTAATCCGTTCAAGGCTGCCTGAACATCGCGGTGGATTTGCGCAACATTTCCGCCTGCGTTCACCAATAATGCAGACATACCGCTTTGTTTATCCTGCAACAATACATTGAGCACATGAACCGCCTCAAGATAGGCATGATCAGCAGTGAGTGCGTCCTGTTGCGCCCGCTGCAATATCTGGGCAAAACGGCTGGTAAATTCCATAGTATTCATTTGTTTTTCCTCTTGGAAAGTGTTCTCGTATCAAGAGATATAAGGCTGCCTGAAAAGAAAAACAAGTATGCGTTTTCACAATATTACATTTCAGGCAGCCTAAGACGGGTTCCAACGAAACAGCACACTTGGCGCACCCCGTACACAAGCAATGCCGCACGGCCATACTGCCGGTTGATACCGCCCAAGCGCATAGCCCGAAATGATATACACCCCGATTTCAAACGCATCCGCCACCCACAAAACTCGGCATTTGACGTACTCCAAACAGCTATGGCATGATACGCGGCGTTTTAGTCGGGGTGTCTGTGCAAACAGACTGAGATGATACCCGTTGAACCTGATGCGGTTGATACCGCCGTAGGAAACTGAATCCGATGTTTGCTCCAACGTTTTTACCGAACACCGTTCGGGCTGCCCGTTTACTTTTCAGGCAGCCCGAACGGTGTTTTTTTACCGTCTGAAACACTTATCCCAGCTTTTATTTACCCTTATCTCCCATCAAAGGAATCTTCATGAAACCCGAATTTTTGGACTTAATCCGCAGCCGTAATCCGCTCATCCACAACATCACCAATCTGGTCTCCGCCCATTTCTCCGCCAACGGTCTGCTCGCACTGGGCGCCTCACCCATCATGGCCGACAGTCCCGAAGAAATGGCGGAACTGGCTTCCATCAGCAATGCGGTCGTACTCAATTTGGGCACGCCCAACCCAAACAACCTGAACGCCATGATAGCAGCAGGCAAAGCCGCCAATCAGGCAGGCATTCCCGTTGTACTGGACCCCGTTGCCGTTGCCGCAAGCCGCTTGCGCCGCGATGCCGCCATGCGTCTGCTGAAAGAAATCGACATCACCGCAATACGCGGCAACGCAGGCGAAATCGCCTATCTTGCAGACACCGACTGGCAAGCGAAAGGCGTAGATGCAGGCGAAGGCCATGCCGATTTGCAACACGTTGCCGAACAGGCAGCACGCAAACACAAGTGTTTCATTGTTCTCAGCGGCGAAAAAGACTACATTTCCGATGGCAAACGCACTGCCGTTGCCGCCAACGGTACGCCCCTGCTGCCTAAAATAACCGCTTCAGGCTGCCTACTCAGTACCGTATGCGGTGCGTTCTTAGCCGTTTCCCCCAAGGAAAAAGGCTTGGACGCACTGACAGAAGCCTGCACAGTCTATGCCGTTGCAGGAGAAATCGCCGCACAAGGTTTGCAGCCCACGCAAAGCGGCAGTTTTATGGTGCGCTTTTTAGATGCATTGGCAGCCGTAGACCATACCGCTGTCGCCCAAGCCGCCAACGTGGTATGGCATCAGGCTGCCTGAAACAAACCGGCACAACGGAAACGGAAGCAGCCATGTTTACCCCTCAAGCCCTAAGCATCGCCGGTTCCGACAGCGGCGGCGGTGCCGGCATTCAAGCCGATTTGAAAACCTTCCAAATGCGCCGCGTATTCGGCACCAGTGTCATTACCGCCGTCACCGCCCAAAACACTTTGGGCATCGGCACCACATTGATGCTGCCTGTCGATACCGTTCGCGCACAACTTGACGCACTGGCGGCAGATTTCCACATCAAAGCATTCAAAACAGGCATGCTCGGCACAGCCGATATGATTGAAGGCATTGTCGAAAAAATTCATGAGCACGATTTCGGCACGTTTGTGCTCGACCCCGTTATGGCAGCGAAAGACGGCACGCCTCTGCTACAGAAAAATGCGCTTGCCGCATTCAAATCCCATCTGCTGCCGCTGGCAAACGTATTAACCCCCAACCTGCCTGAAACCTACGTCCTTACAGGCATAAACGTTCGTACCGACCACGATGCCGCAGAAGCTGCCGAACGTTTGCAGGCACAAGGGGTCCAAACCGTACTCATTAAAGGCGGACACAGCGAAAATTCAGGCAGCCTGATATGTAAAGATTGGGTTTTCACACCTGAAAACCGTTTCGTATTGGAAAGCCCCCGCACCCTCACAAGGCATACGCACGGCACAGGCTGCACACTGTCCGCCTGTATCACCGCAGAGCTGGCAAAAGGCGCAAGTATCGAACATGCCATACGTACCGCCAAAGCACTCCTGTCCGCCGCCATCTCCTCCCCTTTGAATATCGGCAACGGACAAGGGCCTTTAAACCATTGGGCAATGCGGATGGAAAACTAATACTCCCCAAAAAGAATGATTTTTTCGACTATTGAACCAATTCGGAGTTATGTACTGTCCGATGTTATGCCTCCGATAAGCTCCAATCAGGCATCTATCGTTAGAAATACTTAAAAAGACCGTAATTTACCGCTCATAGGAGTTATAATAGTTTTTCCGAAAGTATTCGTTTGACACATGAACACCACACCGCAACCCGCCAAAATACGCGCCAACAAAGTGCTGGCATCCACCGTTTGGCTGATACCGCTGGCCGCCGTAGTTGTAGGCTGTTGGCTGCTGATTAATGCCGTACAAGAACGCGGCCCCGAAATCACTCTGCTGATGGACAATGCCGAAGGCATAGTCGTCAACACCACAACTATCCGCATCTTGAATGTAGAAGTCGGACGCGTCAGCAATATCCGTTTGCGCCCCGACCGCAGCGGTGTGGAAATCACTGCCAAATTGAGCCGCGAAACTGCTGATTTGATGCGCAAAGACACCCAGTTTTGGGTGGTCAAACCGCGCATCGACCAAAATGGTATCACCGGCTTGGGTACATTGCTTTCAGGTTCCTACATCGCATTCTCACCGGGCAACAGCGAAGAAAAGACCAATATCTTCACCGTATCTGCGCTGCCTCCCGTTACTGCTATCGGTCAGGCAGGTCTCAGGCTGCATTTGCGCGGCAAAAACCGAAAAATGGTACAAATCGGTGCGCCCGTTTTATATGAAAACCACATTGTCGGCACTGTAGAATCCGCACATTTCAACCCCCAGAACCAAACTGTTGAATACAGCATTTTTATTTACAGTCCCAACGAAGAGTTGCTTAACGAATCCAGCCACTTTTGGTTGGAAAGCGGTATCAACGTTAATCTGAACGGCAGCGGTCTGCACATAGACAGCGCACCGCTGACGGCATTTCTCTCAGGAGCGGTGTCTTTCGATACGCCCCTGGCTCAAAGTCCGGCCATTCAAAACAACCATACCTTCACCATCTATAACGACCGCCGTGAAATTGAAAGCCAACCGGGCAGCCGCACCCTGTATTACGTTGCCTTTTTCAACCAATCGATACGCGGACTGGAAGCGGGCGCACCCGTAGAATACAAAGGCATACGCATCGGCAACGTTGCCGATGCACCCTATTTTCAAAGCAGCGATGTCGGCAGACTGTTTGCCGACAACCGCATTCCCGTCCGCATACGCATCGAACCCGACCATTTCGATACGGCCAACCACAGCAAAGAATATTGGCAAAACGTCTTTCAGGCAGCCTTAAACCGCGGATTGGCCGCCACCATGAGCAGCAACAATCTGATATTGGGCAGCAAAATGATAGAGCTCGAAGAAAGCAAAGGGCCAACGCTCAAACCTCTCCCACGCTACGGCAACGACCCCGTTATCGCCACCAACAGCTCCACTTTGGACAAACTGCCGCAACAGGTTTCGGCTTTATTAGACAAATTCAACCGCCTGCCGCTGGAAAAAACCGTAACCGAACTTAACGGCAGCCTGAAAGAATTGCAATCAGCACTCCATTCCGCCGACCGTTTGATGAAGGCCGATGAAACCCAAAAGCTGTCTGAAAATCTCAACGAAACGCTCGGTCATTTGGACAGAACCCTAAAAGAAGCGCAACCGCTGCTACAACTATTGCAACAACAACCCAATGCACTGATTTTCAACCATAAAGCAAACGACCCCATTCCCAAAGGGCAAACACCATGAAACACCTGAGCCTGTTTACCGCCGTTGCACTGGCCGCCTGCAGCAGCACCGACACCGCACTCTACCGTCTGCCCGACAGCGCCTACCGCCTGCCTGAAGGCAACGGCACGGTTACCGCACTCAAAACCGTCTTACCGAAAACCGCCGCCGAAAACAGCCTGATATACCAAACCGATGCCTACAGAGTGCATTTTTCCCGTCAAAACCGTTGGGCGGAACCGCTCAACGAAGCCCTTTCTGCAGCTCTTGCCAACAAATTAAACCGCCGGGGCAAAAACCGCTACATTCCCGCCCATCTTTCAGGCAGCCTGAAAACCGCAGACACCGTCTATATAGACCGTTTTCAAGGCAGCTATCGCGGCGAAACCGAAATCAGCGGACACATACGCTATGCAGACGGAAGCCGCCGCAGCTTCCATGCGCTCACCCCGCAATACGGAGACGGTTACGCCGCCATGATAGAAAGCCTGAACCGCGGATTAGACAGCGTGGCAGAACAATTGCAATAACGCAATCGGATTGTCGGTTCATACATTTCCCGACCATCTCGATACAAATAAAAAGTGTGCAGACTTTAACCGTCCGCACACTTTTTCAATACCCGTCATAAACCGCGCCAGCACGCACAAGGTATCGGTTTACGCCAAGTTGTCAGCGGTATTTCGCCAATTCCGCCTTAATTTTCGGCAACGCTGCACGGGCGGCACTTTCACCCAGTTTCACGGCAAATTCTTTCTGTTCGAAACCGCCCACAGCACCCAATTTTTGCACTTGGGGTTTAATCACGACCTGAGCCTGCGCCAATTCGCTGTTTAACGCCGCCGTACTCATAATATTCAGACTTTGGTCCAATTGCGACCAAAATCCGCTGCCTGAATTCATCGCTTCGGGTTTTGCAGAAATATCCACGGCAATCACGAAATTCGCCCCCATTCTCTTTGCGGCGGATACGGGTACAGGTGCCGACAATCCGCCATCGACATACTGGCGGCCGCTGATTTGCACGGGCAAAAACACATTGGGAATACTGGCGCTGGCACGCACCGCCTGTCCCGTATTGCCGCTGTTGAACACCGTCATATTGCCGCTGGAAAACTCGGTTGCCACCGCACCGAAACGTATCGGAAATTTTTCCATCGGTTGGTTTTTAACTTTGCGGTTAATCCAAGCCTGCAATTTCTCTCCTTTGATAAAGCCTTTGGAGGATAAAGTTAAATCCACCACATCGGATTTGTCCAACATCTCCGCTTCCAATTCCATACGGTCGGGCGACATACCCGAAGCATACAGACTGCCCACCACCGCACCCGCGCTTGTTCCCGTAACAATATGCACAGGAATATTGTTTTCCTTCAAAACCTTGATGACGCCAATATGGGCAAATCCTTTAGATGCGCCGCCGCCCAAAGCCAATGCCACAATCGCACGCGGTTTTTGAACATCCGCCGATGGCGATGGCATATTTGTTGCACAAGCACCCAACAACACCGACAATATGCTTATAGCCAATACTTTTTTCATTGTTTTTCCTTTAATTGTTTTTCAGGCAGCCTGAAAATCCGTTCAACACATTTTATTGATTTTTCCGAATCCAATCGCGCCATTTCAGAAACAGCTCCCTGTCTCCCGCCGCAATCACCGAACGCTGGAAAGCATGATGTCCGCTCCAGAAATCATCGCCTTCCAAAGTATCCATATAACCGCCTGATTCTTCAAAAATCAGGGCGCCGGCAGCATAATCCCACAAGTTCTGTCCGCCGTGCACATAAACATCGTAACGTCCCGCCGCCAAATAACACCAATCCAAAGTGCTGCTGCCCATACAGCGCAAGGTGCCGAACGGCGCGAAATTGTTCACACTGTTCACCAAACGTCCCGAGCGCAAACGTTTGACTTCCACACCGGCCACCGCCTCATGCAGCTTTTTCGGCGCATGGCGCAAAGGCAGCGGCCTGCCGTTCAAAAACGCCCCCTGCCCCCGTTCCGCATAATAGCATTCGCCCGAAACAGGATTATATACCACGCCCAATTGTGCTCTGCCCTGCTGCACAAACGCCACCGACACGGCAAAATGCGGAATACCGCTGATGAAATTATTGGTGCCGTCTATCGGGTCCAGCACCCACAGCCCCGAACCTGAAGCATGCCAAAGACGATGCTGCTCCTCTACCGTCATTTCCTCGCCCAACACAGGCGCATCAATAATTTCAGGCAGCCCTGCCTCGAATGCCGCCTGTGCCGCCAAATCCGCCTGCGAAAGCATACTGCCGTCGTGCTTACGCAAAGCGGAAACCGTCATAAAACACGGCATAATTTCGGCTCGAGCCACTTCATGCACCAAATTTTGCAGCAAAACAATCGGTTTCATAAAACAGTTTTTGATAAAATCCATGCAAATTTCAATAGTATCATTTTTAACCGCTACATAAAATGCCGCGTTTTTACCATCCCCACACTTTCGCAGTCGGGCAACATATTGATTTGCCCGAACCTATCGTCCGCCATATCCAAGTATTGCGCCTCAAAACAGGCACAACGCTTACCCTTTTTGACGGCAACGGCTGCCAATACCATGCCGAACTCACCGAACAAGGCAAACGCCACGCACAATGCCGCATCACCGACATCGAACACATCAGCCTCGAAAGTCCGTTATCCATCACATTGATACAAGCGGTTTCGTCTGGCGAACGCATGGATTTCACCCTGCAAAAAAGCGTTGAACTCGGCATCACCGCCATTCACCCCGTTATCAGCGAACGCTGTACAGTCCGACTGAGCGGCGAACGCGCCGACAAACGCATACAACGCTGGCAGGATATCGTCATTGCCGCCTGCGAACAAAGCGGACGCAACACCGTTCCCACAGTTCATCCGATTATCAACTTCAATCAATATATCAAAGAATTACCGAAAGACAACAGCCTCAACCTACTGATGGGATTGCACCGAGCCCGCAGACTAAAAGATTTCAGGCAGCCTGAAAGCATACGCCTGCTCATCGGACCGGAAGGCGGCTGGACGACACAAGAAGAACAAGCCGCCGAACAAGCAGGCTTTCATAGCGTAACACTCGGGAAACGCATCCTGCGTACCGAAACCGCATCCCTAGCCGCCATAGCTGCCATGCAGACACTGTGGGGGGATTTTTAGCAATTGCTAAGATGCAGGGCAATAACCATATTCCAACATAACCCTTAATAGAAAATCTCATAACATCAATTACTGCACATTGCATTTGTACACAGCCAGCGTATAATCCCATCCTTTAATCTTTACGCGGACGTGGCGAAATTGGTAGACGCACCAGATTTAGGTTCTGGCGCCGCAAGGTGTGAGAGTTCGAGTCTCTCCGTCCGCACCACCCTATAAAAAAGCAGCCTTTTCAGGCTGCTTTTTTTCGTTTTATAAAGTTTCACAAAATCAAGCAACCATTTTATTTTAAAAGATACTTTTTCTGATTTTACATTTTTCACACTTTAAAAATTATTTAATACCGTTTTTTCATCTCAATTAAGCCAATCTCGGTTTAAGTATTAATCGTCGTTTGATATTTCTTCCTGACTACCACTTACAACCCTTGTTCTGATAAGAATCCATATCCCTACTGCTCTTGGCATCAGAAACAAAACAACCCAGAACAGACAACCCAACCTTGCATATTTATACAGTACACAAAAAACATAACGCTCTGCAAATTTAATTGGTTTCCGGTTGTTCTTCGCGAAAATTTTATGATAGTGTTCTGTATTTGTTTCGCTTCTATTTGGCACGCTATGCCTCCGACATTTCCACGCCATCGAAAAAAATTCACCTACCATCCCTTTTGGCAATCAGATAAACCTTATCTTCATGACGGGCAGATTTCCGATTTTCGGTTTCGTCTGCTTGGTTATTTAATGTCCTTTTTAGCCGGAGCAATCAATGCGGGCGGTTTTTTTGCCGTCAATAATTACACTTCCCATGTCAGCGGCGCACTTTCCCACGCGGCAGACCAAATCCATGCGGGAATGTGGACGGGCGCCTTGACAACTATGGCGGGTGTAGTTGCCTTCATATTAGGGGCGGCTCATGCCAATTGGATTATTTTGTGGACGAAACGGCAACGTTTCCGCAGCGGCTATGGATTATCCATGTGGTTTGAAGCGGTTTATTTGCTGCTGTTCGGACTGTTTGGCATTGCACTGTCGCGCGGTTTCTCGGTATTTCATCCTACATTATTGCTGCTGTGCTTTATTATGGGCATGCACAACACAGTGATGACCGTACTTTCAGGCAGCGTCATCCGTTCCACCCATATGACCGGCACGGTTACCGATTTGGGAATCGAACTTTCCAAAGTTCTGTATTACAGCCGCAGTAACAACCCCCGTTTACCCAATGTGAAAGTAAACCGCCCGAAAATGAAATTGCTGATCGGCATGCTGCTGGGCTTTGTCGGCGGCGGCATTATCGGTACTTGGGGCTATACCAATATTTCCTACCACTTCACTTTGCCTGTTGCAGCAATATTGTTCCTACTGGGAGCCGGTTCAGTGGGGTATGATGTACGTATCCGACTGAAATGGCTGTTGGTTAGGAAACTTCGGGAACACCGCAAGCGTGCAAACAATAAACCATGAAGCCGCCTTGTATTGCAATCTCTAATTAGAAACTGATATATAAGCGAAAAAACAAAATACAAAGCTCCTAACCGTTAATCATATTCAATGGTTTTTCTCATGAATAGTACGGTTTTCCAATTGTCTGAAACACAGGCACTTGCTGCGGCAAGGATAATTCGCTATACTCACGCGCTTTCATCCGGAGAGGTGGATGAGTGGTTGAAGTCGCACGCCTGGAAAGCGTGTATACGTGAATAGCGTATCGAGGGTTCGAATCCCTTCCTCTCCGCCACTTAATTTTTTAGACGTTTCTAATAACGTTTAAAATCATATAAAACAGCATGGTCTTTCATGACTATGCTGTTTTTATATTAATACATGATTACAGCAATGCACTTATTGCCAGGCTGCCCGGTTGTAGTCCTTGCCTGCGCCTGTTTATTGTTTCAGGCAGCCTGCCGTTGCTCCGATTACCATCTTTCAACTTGCATAATAACTCTCCCGCTTATAAGGAATTCACCGCCATGCTCACCACCGAACACGTCCGCGCACTGATTGCCGACATCGTTCCTTGCGAACACCTTGTTGTGGAAGGCGACGGCCATCATTTTTTCGCCGAAATCGTCTCGCACGCCTTTGAAGGCAAAACCCGTCTCGCACGCCACCGCCTGATTAAAGACGGCTTATCCGCACAACTGGCAAGCAACGAATTGCACGCCCTGTCTATCAGTGTTGCCGCGACTCCCGCCGAATGGACGGCGCGACAGGCTGCCTGAAGCCGTGAAACGGCTGTTTTCGCTTCTGCTGCGCAGCGTTTTGCTGCTCACGGGCACAGCGTGTACATATGTCTTGTCGGCATTGCTGCTGGGCGGCATAGAGGTTCATGCCGACCGCAACCGCGATGACGAAAGCATACGCGTTTATTTGCACAGCAACGGCGTACACACCGATATCATTGTCCCTATGAAGAATGCCGTATTTGATTGGCATGAAGTCGTTAATCCCGCACACAGCCTCAGCGGCAGAACCGCCGAATATGTTGCAATAGGATGGGGCAGTCGCGACTTTTATCTGAACGTAAGGGAATGGCGCGACTTGAGCGCGGCTGCCGCACTGCGGGCCATAAGCGGCATGGACGGCAGCCTGATACACGTCAGCTTTCTCTCCCGCGAGCCGTCCCGCGGCAACCGCACTATGCTCCTGACTTTAAGCAAAACCGAATACGAACGTTTGACAGCGCAAATCCGTCCGTATTTTCAAACAAACGAATACGGTGCCACTCTGCCTGTTGCCGGTACACACTACAGCAGCAACGATGCCTTTTATCAAGCCAAAGGGCGTTACCATTTGTTTTACACTTGCAATACTTGGACGAACGAACGCTTGAAACAAAGCGGTTTGCCTGCCGTGATATGGACACCGTTTGCCTATAATCTGCTCGCTGTTTACGATTGAAAACAGGCTGCCTGAAAACTTCAGGCAGCCTTACGGGAATTACAGTTTGCAACCATCTGGGCTGAAAATACTCAATCTATCCTCCGAAACACCAACGAAGTATTCACCCCTCCAAAAGCAAAATTATTATTCAACACATACTCCGTTTCGATTTTCCTGCCGCTACCCATAATATAATCGACATTGCCGCATCTCGGATCCGGATTGTCCAGATTCAGTGTGGGCGCAAACCAATTATGGCGCATCATTTCTATGGCAAACCATGATTCCAACGCACCGCAGGCACCTAAAGTATGTTCCAAATAACTTATAGTAGAAATTAAGAATCATCATATTTCAAAAATTTTCTATTTTTATTCTAAAAACCAAAATCGATAAAATTACCGAAGCATCATTTCAAACAATATGCGTCTGCCGCAAAATCATGCCGACATAGGCAACATAAATTAACATTTGCGGCTATTTTGAAACAGCCGCCCCCATCTGGCAAGAAATTTAGTGAAATAACTTTAATTCCATCCGTAATGCCTCCGGCTATCCCAACCGATATCCTTTTGTCCTTTCCGCAAAACTGCACATCCGCCGCCGTACAATCGGTTAAAATAAGCCGTTTCCTACTACTTTTCACGGATACCAGAAATGACCGTTAAAACCCGTTTCGCCCCCAGCCCCACAGGTTACCTGCACATCGGCGGTGTGCGTACCGCCTTGTATTCATGGGCATTTGCCCGACATCACGGAGGAGAGTTCCTGCTGAGAATCGAAGACACCGACTTGGAACGTTCCAGCGCAGAATCCGTAGAAATCATTTTAAACGGCATGCAATGGGTCGGATTACACCCCGACAACGCCGACAATATCGTTTACCAAACCCAAAATTTCGACCGCTACAAAGCTCTGGTAAAACAACTTTTAGAACAGGGACACGCCTACTATTGCTATTGCAGCAAAGAAGAATTGGCGCAAATGCGCGAAAAAGCGGAACGGGAAGGCACCGCCACTTACGACCGCCGCTGGCGTCCCGAAAACGGCAAAACGCTGCCTGAAATCCCTGCGGGACGCGAGCCGGTTGTCCGCTTCAAAATGCCGCTGGACGGTGTAACGGCCTGGCAGGATTTGGTAAAAGGCGAAATCAGCATTCCCAATTCCGCACTGGACGACCTGATTATCGCCCGTGCAGACGGTACGCCCACCTACAACTTCTGTGTCGTGGCAGACGACTACGACATGGGCATCACCCACGTTATCCGCGGCGACGACCACGTAAACAACACCCCGAAACAAATCAATATTTTCAAAGCACTAGGTGCAAAGCTGCCTGAATTCGCCCACTTGCCGATGATTTTGAACGAACAAGGCAAAAAAATCTCCAAACGCAGCGGCGACACCGTAGCCATCACCGAGTTTGACGAAATGGGTATTTTGCCCGAAGCCATGCTCAACTACTTGGCACGTTTGGGCTGGGCGCACGGCGACGACGAATTTTTCACCATGCAGCAATTTACCCAATGGTTCGAACTGAAAGACGTCTCTCCTTCAGCCAGCCGCATGGATGCTAAAAAACTGTTGTGGACTAACGGCGAACACATCAAAGCCTGCGATAACGAAAAATTGGCGCAACTGGTTTTGCCGCGTCTGGAAAAACAAGGCGTCCGTATTTCAGGCAGCCCCGCCCTGACCGATGTATTGGCATTGGTAAAAGACCGCGCCCAAGACCTCAACGCATTGGCCGCCGAATGCGCCTATTTCTACCGCAAAGCCACGCCGGACACCGCAGACGTTGCCAAACATTGGGATGACGAAGCCGCCGCGCGTATGCTGCGTTTTGCCGACAAATTGAACGGTTTAAGCGATTGGACGGCAGAAAGCATTCACGATTTGTTCAAACCGTTTTGCGATGAAGAAAACATCAAAATGGGCAAATTGGGCATGCCGTTGCGTTTGGCAGTGTGCGGAACAGCCAAAACGCCTTCCGTTGATGTCGTATTGGCTTTAATCGGTAAAGACGAAGTATTGAAACGCCTGCGCGGATAATCTCCGTTTATTTTATTTTCACCATAAGGACAAAACATGAGCAAAACCATCATTCATTCCGACAACGCCCCTGCCGCCATCGGCGCATACAGCCAAGCCGTGCGCGCCGGCAATACCGTTTATCTCAGCGGACAAATCCCCTTAGACCCGCAAACCATGCAAACGGTGTCCGAACATTTTGAAGAACAGGCGCATCAAGTTTTCAAAAACCTGCGTGCAGTATGCGAAGCGGCAGGCGGCAGCCTGAACGATATCGTTAAATTAAACGCTTATCTGACCGATTTATCCGACTTCGCCGTCTTCAATCAAGTGATGGCCCAATACTTCGCCCAACCCTATCCCGCCCGTGCGGCAGTCGGTGTAGCCGCCCTGCCGCGCAACGTATTGGTAGAAGCGGAAGCGGTTATGGTATTACCATAATCCATATGCGCCGTTGATAAACACTCCGTCAACGGATATCAAACAAAAGGCTGCCTGAAAACCATAACAAAAGTTTTCAGGCAGCCTTTTTATTCGGCTTACACGCTCAAATAGCGGTCATTTCAACTTCAACAGCTTTCCGCCAATACCGCTTCAATCAATTCTTTCGCACCGTCGTTTTCCAACTGTTTGGCAACCGCACGCCCCAAAGCATCGGCATATACGGCAGGAGCCTGCGCCTGTGCCGTCAAAGTATGAGAACCGTCCGGATGACCTACCAAGCCGCTCAAAGTCAGCAAGCCCTGCTCATCTGCGGTGCAATATGCCGCCAACGGCACTTGGCAGCTGCCGCCCAACGCTCTGGCCAAAGCACGCTCGGCCGTAACGCATGCAGCCGTTTTAGGATGGTTTAAAGGCAGCAACACTTCCACCAAATCGGTTCTGTGCGCGGCAATTTCAATGCCCAACGCCCCTTGTCCTGCAGCGGGCAAACTGTCTGACGGCGGCAAAATATTGCGGATACGTTCGTTCAAGCCCAAACGTTCCAAACCTGCCGCCGCCAAAATAATGGCATCGTAATCCCCGTTATCCAACTTGGCCAAACGGGTTTGGACATTGCCGCGCAAAGGTCTAATCTGCAAATGCGGAAAACGCGCACGCAACTGCGCTTCACGGCGCAAGCTGGAAGTCCCCACAACCGCACCTTCGGGCAAATCCTCCAAACGCGAATAGCGGTTGGAGACAAAAGCGTCAAACGGATTGGCCCTCTCGCCGATGGCAGCCAACACAAAACCTTCAGGCAGCTCCATCGGCACGTCTTTAATCGAATGCACCGCCAAATCGGCGCGTTCTTCCTGCAATGCCACTTCCAATTCTTTGATAAACAGACCTTTGCCGCCGATTTTAGACAAAGTTTTGTCTAAAATTTGGTCTCCTTGGGTGGTCATGCCCAAAATAGACACCTCGCATTGCGGATAAAGCTCTTTAAGTTTGTCGCGGATATGCTCCGCCTGCCACATTGCCAGCGGACTCTCCCTGCTGGCAATCACTAATTTTTCCAGAATATTCATACATCGTTACCCATAGGTAAAACAGCCCGCAAGTCTAACAGTTTTCAGGCAGCCTGAACAATCTCAATTGCAGGTTGGTGCAGCATTTTGTGCAGCGGCGCATTAATCAAATCGGCCAATGTAAAACCGTCCAAATGATGCAAAAAGGCGCTGACGCTGCCGTATAAGATGTTGGCAAGACGGCAATGGGCCGTAATCACACAGCGGTTGCCTTCGCTGAAACACTCCACCAAGGGCATCGGCTCCATCAATCTCACCACCGCACCGATTTTGATTGCCTCCGCCGGCCGTCCCAACTTCAATCCGCCGCCCTTGCCGCGCACACTGGCCAAAAAACCGCCTTTCACCAAGGCGGTTACCACCTTCATCAAATGGCTTCTGGAAATATCGTAAGCCTTCGCAATATCGGCGATATTGACCAAGCCGTCATCATTAACGGCAGCATAAATCAGCACACGCAAGGCATAATCGGTTTGCTGGGTTAAATACATAGTTGTCAGAACAAAGCTAAAGTTTCATAATCGCTCGATATTATAACCCGAAGCAGGCTGCCTGAAAGGAAGTTGTCATGAAACGCCATCCCGCACTGATTCCCCTATCACAAGAACACCACCATGCATTGGCACTGTGTCTGCGGATTTTGCGCGAACCCGATCGTAATCACAGCCAAGCCATCACCGGCCATCTGGACGACTTGGAACGACACTTCGCACAAGAAGAGCAACAATTCGCCCCGCTATGGCACAAACTGCCCGAACCCACACTGAAACAACGCTTTGAAACCGAACACGCACGACTAAGGCAACTCTTTCAGGCAGCCCGTTTCGACGACGCGCAATGGAATACCGAATTTGCCACACTGCTGCGCGACCACGCCCGTTTCGAAGAACGCGAACTGTTCCCCGCTTTGGAACAATACGCCCTATAAGATTGGCTGCCTGAAAGTCTCAGCCCTTCCGTTTGATTTCCCGCAACCCTTAAACAGGAATTGATATGCAACCCTTCATCCCTTCGGAACAACAACAAAACCAATTCAACCATGCCTACGGCGCACCCTTGCCCCAACATACCGAATACTGGCAAACCGCTAATGCCTATCTCATCGCATGGCTGCCTGAAAACGGCAGCGCCGCCGTATTGCCGCCCGACCTGACGGAAACCGCCGAAGCCGATTACGTGGAAGGCATGGACGACCTGGAAGAATTGCGCGAACTGATAGAAAGCGGACGCTACGAAGCCATTTTGGCCGAACCCGAACATGAACACAGCCACCACGCATAACCGTTTCATGTAAAACACACAACGCCCAAGCGTATCCGCACCGAACGCAACAGATTGAAAATCCGTTGCAAGCGATATAAAAAAGCAGGCAATCCTTGCCTGCTTTTTTGTTGGTATTTCCATGCTGCCGTTATTTACCGAACAAAGAAAACCAAAGTCTGGACAACAAAAAGCGGTACCAAAAAACCAAACGACCACACCATATAGCCGAAAAAGCTCGGCATGGCGACTTTGCGCCTTTCGGCAATCGCCTTCACCATAAAATTCGGCGCGTTACCGATATAGCTGAGAGCACCCATAAACACGGAACCCATCGAAACCGCCAGTAAAGTCTGCATCAATACCCCGTGCATCAACTCATGCGCATCGCCGCCCGCCATATTGAAAAACACCAAATAAGTCGGCGCATTATCCAGAAAAGCGGAAAGCAGACCCGTCATCCAAAAATACATACCGTTAACCGGTTCGCCGTTGCCGCCGTGCATCAAGGCCATCAAACCTGCAAACGCACCGCGGCTGCCTGCCTGCAATATCGCCAACACAGGCGAAATGGTAATGAAAATACCCAAAAACAGCTTGCCCACTTCCGCAATCGGTTCCCAATTGAACTCATTGCCCGCACGCACCTGCTTGGGCGTAATCCACAACGACACGCCCGCCAACACCAGCAACAAGGCATCGCGCAATAGATTTTGCAGCGGATAAGGCGTTCCCAACACATCAATCCCCGGATGGTCGGGTTTCCACAATCCCGACATCAACACTGCGGCAACAACGCCGGCCAGCAGCAGAAAATTCCATTTGCCGAATAATTGCAGTTTTTCGCTGTCGGGAGAAGCATCTTTGGGCAGAATTTCATCTGCCTGCCTGAAATAATAGCTGTCCAAAAAATAAAAAATCAGTAGCAGCACTACAGAGCTAAACAATACGGGCAGCAGCATATGTTTCACCGTCCACATAAAATCCACGCCCTTTAAAAAGCCCAAAAACAAAGGCGGGTCGCCCAAAGGTGTCAAACCGCCGCCTATATTGGCCACCAAGAAAATGAAAAACACCACTACATGGACATTGTGTTTACGGTTGTCGTTTGCTTTCAAAAGCGGTCTGATTAACAGCATCGCCGCGCCGGTCGTCCCCATCAAGGATGCCAACAGCGTGCCGACAGCCAAAATACCCGTATTGAGCTTGGGCGAACCGTGCAGATTTCCCCATACCAAAATACCGCCCGATATGGTGTACAAAGCAAACAGCAGCAAAATAAACGGGATATACTCACCCACCAAAGCATGTGCCACCAGATGCACGCTTTCGGAAACACCGAACACCCAAGTAAAGGGAATCAGAAACAACAAAGTCAAAGCAGCGGTGATTTTTCCAAAGTGATGATGCCAAGTATGCGAAAAAAGCAGCGGGCCGGTTGCAATCGAAAGCAAAATCAGAGCAAACGGCAAGCCCCATAACAAACTGAGACCCGCGCCGTCCAACCCCGCCGAAGCAGCAGGAACGGAAACAGTGGTTAAAGCACAGGCAACAGCGGTCTTATAGCGCATCAGTATTCCTCAGTCTTTTGAACAAACAGGCGGCCGAACAGCCGCAAACGCGCGATTGTAAAGAAAAACGGCGCACATCTGCAAGAACAAGCAGCCGAAAGTTAAGCCTTCAGGCAGCCTGAAACCTACCCGAACCATATACCCGCCACGCCTGCCAAGCATATAGCAGACAGAGCAACTTTACGCCGCGCGCTTAATTAGTTTTCTTACTGGTGGTTTTCTTACTGGTGGTTTTCTTACTAAGGCTTGGTTTTGCCACCAGCTTAATCATACTGGGCACAATACGCAGAATCCTCAATTAAGGCACACTCTTTAGTCATGCCAACCCGCTCTTTGGCGACAGCACAAAACATAACCCGTCTTCCGGCATAAGCCCTATCGCCGAATCATGGCGCCATCTCATCAAACACTTCAGGCAGCCTGAAAAAGCCGTCTGAAAACATGGCCTGTTTATGAAATGATTTCCGCCATAAAATCCGAACGGGTATTTTTCTTCCCGCCATTCCCGTTTCAGAATGATTATCAGATGAAACTTTAGACAAGAAATAAGCTGAAAGCTTTTGAGCCGTTAAAGCCAAATCTTTAAGACAGTTGAAAATGGTGATACTCATACGAAAAGCTCCTTAAACATGATGAACGTTTGGGAGCTTTATATATTTTGGGTTTTTGCTTATATATCAGCTTCTAAGTGAAGCTTACAATATACAAGGCAGCCCAATCCGAAAAAGACAAGCCACAAACAGCTTTCAGGCAGCCTTACAATCTCACTTCAATCCCGGCGGCACGCATAGCCTTCTTCGCCTCGCGGATTCCCACCTCGCCGAAATGGAAAATACTGGCGGCCAACACCGCATCCGCTTTACCCTGCGCAATACCCTCTACCAAGTGATGCACATCACCTACGCCGCCCGAAGCAATCACCGGAATATCCACCGCTTCCGAAACCGCACGCGTCAAAGGCAGATTAAAACCCTGCTTGGTGCCGTCCCTGTCCATGCTGGTTAATAAAATTTCCCCTGCACCGCGTCTTTGCATTTCCTTTGCCCACGCCACAGCGTCCAATCCCGTATCGTTGCGCCCGCCGTGCGTGAATACGTGCCAACGCGAATTATCCCCGTCAACCGCTTTGGCATCGACAGCCACGACAATCGCCTGCGAGCCGAAAAATCCGGCCGCTTCATCTACCAAATCAGGGCGGTGTACCGCGGCAGTATTAATGCTCACCTTGTCCGCACCGGCATTCAGCAAACGGCGTATATCCGCTACGGAACGCACGCCGCCGCCCACAGTCAGCGGAATAAACACTTGGGAAGCCACTGCTTCTATCACATGCAAAATCGTATTGCGGTTATCACTGCTGGCGGTAATATCCAAAAAAGTGAGTTCGTCCGCCCCCTCATCGTTATAACGCTTTGCCACGTCCACAGGGTCGCCCGCATCGCGCAGCCCGACAAAATTCACGCCTTTCACCACGCGTCCGTTATCCACGTCCAAGCAGGGAATAATCCGTTTCGCCAATGCCATAATCACTCCTCTATCACTTTTCAGGCAGCCTGAAAGCACGCATTATAGCGAATACCCCGCGTGTTTACCGTTTTTTACAAGCCATACCGACACAGATACTTGCATTGTCCGCACAATGGCTTTATGTTGCAGCCACATTGTTTCGGGGTAGATTTATGCGTTTTTTCGGTATAGGTTTTGTGATTTTCGCCGTATTGGAACTGGTGTCGGTAGTATGGATGGCAAGTGCCATCGGCGCGCCCGCTACGCTGTTGCTGATGGTATTGTGTTTCTTCGGCGGCTTGTTCGTCATCCGCCGCACCGCAGGCCTGGCGGCCATCATCACCGGCAGCGAAGTGCTGCGAAGCGGCAACCGTATTTCGCTTTACCAAATGCTGTGGCCTCTGCGTATTCCGTTGGCAGGCGTTCTGCTGATGCTGCCCGGTTTCGTGTCCACCTTGTGCAGTATTTTTCTGCTGCTGCCGTTTACCTTTCAAGGGAAAGGCACTCCCTTTTCAGGCAGCCGGCAACGGCACCGCACCGCCCCAAACCGTGATAACGGCGACATTATAGAAGGCGATTTTGTCGTTAAAGACACACCGCGCAACACACAACAAGATTTTCTCGAACACCGATAACAGGCAGCCTGAAAGTTTCCCATGACAAACAAACACATTTTACTCGCCATCACCGGCGGCATCGCCGCCTACAAATCCTGCGAACTCGTCCGCCTGTTGAAAAAACAAGGGCATACGGTAACGGTCGCCATGTCCCGCGCCGCAACGGAATTTGTGTCCGCGCAAACCTTCCAAGCCTTGAGCGGCAATCCCGTTTTGACCGAAAACGGCGGCGCGGGCAACGGCATGGCGCACATCAACGCCACCCGCAACGCCGATGCGATGCTGATTGCCCCCGCCACCGCCAACACCTTGGCGAAAATCGCGCACGGCATCGCCGACAACCTGATTACCGAACTGGCGGCGGCGCGAACCTGCCCGCTTGCCCTTGCGCCCGCGATGAACGTGCAAATGTGGCACAATCCCGCCAACCAACGCAATATCCAACAATTACAGGCAGACGGCATCACCGTGTTCCCGCCCGCGCACGGCGAACAGGCCTGCGGCGAAACCGGCGAAGGACGGATGTTGGAAGCGGCGGCGCTGGCGGATTGGCTGCCCGATGTGTGGTCGCCCAAATTATTGGCAGGAAAGACGGTTTTGCTGACGGCGGGCGCGGGCTACGAAGCGATTGACCCCGTGCGCGGCATCACTAATATTTCTTCGGGACAAATGGGCGCGGCCTTGGCGCGGGCGTGCCGGCGGGCGGGCGCGGCGGTGCGGCTGGTGTACGGCAAAATGTCGGTGCCGCTTCCCGCCGGTTTGGTGCGGGCGCAACAGGCCTTGAGTGCGCGGGAAATGCTTGATGCGGTAATGGAAAATTTGGACGGCGCGGACGTATTTATTGCCGTTGCCGCCGTTACCGACTACCGCGTGGCCAACGCTTCGGCGCAGAAAATCAAAAAATCCGATGCCGCGCCCGTGTTGGCATTGGCGGAAAATCCCGATATTTTGCAAACGGTTGCCGCGCTGCCGAATGCGCCGTTTTGCGTGGGCTTTGCCGCCGAAAGCGAAAACCTGCTCGCCCACGCCCGCGCCAAACGCGTTAAGAAAAACGTGCCGCTTTTGGTGGCGAACCAAGTGTCCGATGCGATGGGAAAAGCCACCAACCGCATTGTTTTGCTGGACGGTTTTGCCGAAACCGCGCTGCCTGAAATGGGCAAAGACGATGCGGCGGACGCGGTTGTGCGGCGGGTGGCGGAGTTGCTGTGAGTTTTTGATTCACTTACCTGTTTACAGGCGGAGGCATGAGAGTTTGAAGAATTTCAACCCATGCTCATCAATTGACTGAAAACCGCTGCCCCGCCATTTCCGCGCAAGCGGAAATCCATCTATGATGTTTGGCAAGCAATGTTTATCAACATTTCTTTTGCTCTCATTCGGACTCACGACTGCATGGGAATAACGGTATTTTTTATATTGCACTGATTTTCAGCGGAGAAATTGCAGTAGAAAATTTCAAATGATATGCATCCTAGCGCGTCAGTATTTGTTGTCAAAAGAAAAGTTCCCCCTATAAAGCTGATTTTTCAATGCCCGCCTGTACGGAAGGGAGTGGTTGTTAGCAGTGTTTCAGGCCTGCAAAATAAACGGCTTTGCAGAACCCGACCCATAAAAATTAACTGCATAGAGATGACGGAAAGTTTTCCACATTTCAGGCTGCCTGAAAAAATAAAATATCGGATGATGATTTTGCATAAACCCAAGCTATCCCAATAGCGCAGATTGGATTGGAACGCAAATCCGACAATGCAAACTGCCTGAAAAACCAAAAAAGGCATGCTCCCTGCACACCTTTTTTAGAATAATCAATACATGAGTGCGTTTTTCAGCCGATTTTGCCAAAACGGCTATTGTGCGACAAACGTAAGTTTTCCACGTTTCAGGCAGCCTGAAAGCATTCCGATACAGCCCCAAGCACATTCCGACCTTCAGGCAACACGAAGACAAAAAGCCGCATCATCCAACGGGCGATTTATGCTTACCTTTAACACTGTTATAATCTGCCGCTTTGATTACTTTGCCCAAAGGTTTCTACCATGTCCACACCGCAAACCGCCATCACGCCCGACACCTGCACTTCCGCGATATTCATCGAAGCCGACATTCTGACCAAACCCTCCGTTCAGGCAGCCTGCAACCGGGCATTAAGCGCATTGGCCCGATTGCAACAAGCCCATCCCGAAGACAATCTCTGCCTGACCATCGCTTTCGGCGCGGATTTTTGGAGCAGCCTGAACCGCAGCAACGAAGCCGCAGAACTGAAAAATTTCCGCCCGCTGGGCCAAGGCAGCACCGCCGCACCTTCCACTCAACACGATTTGTTGATACACATCCAATCCAACAACCAAGGCAGCAGCTTCGACCTTGCCCAAAACGTATTGGACGCATTCGGCAGCAGCATTACCGTTGCCAACGAAACGCACGCTTTCCGCTGCCACGAATCACGCGGACTGGACGGTTTTGTGGACGGCACCGAAAACCCCAAAGGCGAAGAAGACATCCACCGTATCGGCATTATCGGCAACGACCGCCCCGATGCAGGCGGCAGCTATGTATTGATGCAACGCTACCGCCATGACCTGAAAAAATGGAACACATACAGCCTGAAAGAACAGGAAGAAGCCGTAGCACGCAGCAAAGCGGATGACATAGAATTCGAAAAAGCAGACCGCCATCCGCGTTCGCATATCGCACGCACCAATCTCAAAGAAAACGGCGTCGGTCTGAAAATCGTACGCCGCAGTTTGCCCTACGGCACCGCATCAGGCGAACACGGCTTGGCATTCATCGCTTATTGCGCCAGCCTGCACAATATCGAAGTGCAACTTTTAAGCATGTTCGGCGAGAGCGAAGACAAACAAACCGACCTGCTGCTGGAACGTTTAACCACCGCAGTATCCGGAGCGTATTATTTCGCACCTTCGCTGGAAAGGCTAAACCAACTGCAAGCATAAATTTAACGATTTAAAACAATAATATAATTTAGTAAAATTATAAAACGCTTGCTTGTCAAAACTCTTTTCGGCATAATGCCGACTTTCGCCGGTGTAGCTCAGTTGGTAGAGCACCTGACTTGTAATCAGGGGGTCGCGAGTTCGATTCCTGCCGCCGGCACCAAACTTGGAAAACCGCCCTGATGAGGCGGTTTTCCTGTATCTGCCTTCTTCATAAAGGAAACATCATGTCTGATTTCCGTCAAGATTTCCTCAAATTCGCACTAGAAAGCCAAGTATTGAAGTTCGGTGAATTCACCACCAAAGCAGGCCGGCAATCACCTTACTTTTTTAATGCCGGTTTATTCAACGACGGCGCATCAACGCTTACACTGGCAAAATTCTATGCACGCGCCATTATCGAAAGCAAAATCCAATTTGACATGCTGTTCGGCCCTGCCTACAAAGGCATTATTTTGGCTGCCGCTACGGCCATGATGCTGGCGGAACAAGGTATCAACGTCCCTTTTGCCTACAACCGCAAAGAAGCCAAAGACCACGGCGAAGGCGGCGTATTGGTTGGCGCACCGTTGAAAGGACGCGTACTGATTATTGACGATGTGATTTCCGCAGGCACATCGGTCAGAGAAAGCGTGAAACTGATACAAAACGAAGGCGCGGCACCCGCTGCGGTAGCCATTGCCCTAGACCGCATGGAAAAAGGCACAGGGGAACTCAGCGCAGTACAAGAAGTAGAGCAGCAATACGGATTACCGGTTGTAGCCATTGCCACACTCAAAGACTTATTCGCCATGCTAAACAATCAAGACGGGCAAGCTTCGCATTATCTGCCCGCATTGCAGGCATACCGTGAACGCTACGGAGTAGAATAAGCCGATTGGCACCCACATTCATTACCACGCAGGCTGCCTGAGGCTTTTCAGGCAGCCTGTTTATTTAATAAGACGCGCCTCTTTCGATTTTCATTTAGGCTCTGTTTAATTGGCACCGCAATATGATTTAATAAAAAACATATATTTCTTCAAAAGGTTACCAAAACCCCCATAGGGGAAAATATTCCTACGCAATCTGTTTATAATCATATCAATCAAATCCTGCTACACGGCCTTCATCGAAAACTGCCATACATCATCTGCATATTCTTAAATCATTGTTCTGTTTCGTTTTCAAAGATGCTTTAAACCTACCGAACACTCAAACTCCCAATACGTTTTTCTTCCAACGCATCTTCCGAGCAGGCATTCCGGCTGACTCCTTTTTTCTTCAATCCAATCATCAGTCTTAATCCGACACCACGCCTCCAGCAATCTGCCGCAACATCCTATGCCTTCACCGATATGGAAATATCCGCACCTCCCGTCAGCCAAATTTTGGCAAGCCTTTAGAGCAGTGTTAAAATCGCCATACTCCATATTAAAAGGCTGCCTGAAAATATTCAGGCAGCTTTTCACAACATAAGGGAAAACCGCCATGAACCAAACCGAAACCGAACGCGATGCCATGTCTTACGATGTCGTGATTGTCGGTGCCGGGCCCGCAGGGCTGTCGGCAGCGATACGCTTGAAACAACTGGCGGAACAAAACGGAAGCGATATCAGTGTTTGCGTATTGGAAAAAGGCAGCGAAGTGGGAGCGCACATACTCGCAGGAGCCGTGTTGGACCCTATCGCATTAAACGAACTGCTGCCTGAATGGAAAAATAACGGCGCACCGCTGGATTGCCCCGTGCGCGAAGACCGCGTGTTGTTCCTTACCGAACAAAAAGCGTTCACACTGCCCACCGCACCCTGCTTTCGCAATGAAGGCAACTACATCATCAGCTTGGGTATGCTATGCCGCTGGTTGGCAGAACAGGCCGAACATCTAGGCGTGGAAATCTATGCGGGATTTGCCGCAAGCGAAATTCTCTACCACGCAGACGGCAGCGTAAAAGGTGTTGCCACAGGCGACATGGGCATCGAAAAAGACGGCTCGCAAGGTGCCAACTTCCAACGCGGTATGGAGCTTCATGCCAAGCAAACCCTGTTTGCCGAAGGTTGTCGCGGCTCGCTCAGCAAACAAGTGATTCAACGCTTTGAGCTCGATAAAAACAGCCAAGCGCAAACTTACGGCATAGGCATCAAAGAAATTTGGGAAGTGTCGTCCGAACAATGCCAAAGCGGATTGGCTATACACTCGACAGGCTGGCCCCTAGACAGCCAAACCTACGGCGGCTCATTTATTTATCATCTCAACAACAATCAAATAGCCATAGGCTTTGTGGTCGGCTTAGATTACACCAATCCCTATTTATCGCCCTTTGAAGAGTTCCAACGCTTCAAAACCCATCCCGTTATCCGCCGCAGCTTGGAAGGCGGCCGCCGCATTGCCTACGGTGCACGCGCTTTGTGCGAAGGCGGTTTGCAAAGCCTCCCCAAACTCTCTTTTCCCGGCGGCGCACTGATTGGCGACTCAGCAGGATTTTTGAACACCCCGCGCATCAAGGGCATACACACCGCCATGAAATCCTCAATGCTGGCAGCCGAAGCCGTTTTCCCACTTCTGGCGGAACATGACGGCACGCTGCCTGAAACCCATCGCGAAGCGACACAATACACTCCGCTCTTTCAAGCAAGCTGGCTCTACCGCGAGCTGCATGAAGCACGCAATATCCGCCCGTCTTTCCAATGGGGCATGTGGGCGGGCTTTGCCTACACAGGGCTGGAACAATACATTTTCAAAGGCAGAACGCCTTGGACACTCAAACACAAACACACCGATTGGGGTAGCCTGAAAAAAGCCGCCGACTGCACGCCCATCATTTATCCGAAACCTGACGGCCAAATCAGCTTCAGCAGAGAAGACAGCGTTTATCTTGCCAATCTCGCCCACGAAGAAAACCAACCCGTACATCTGCGGCTTGCCCATCCCGAAACAGCGATTAGCATCAACTACCGAGAATACGCCTCACCCGAAACACGCTATTGTCCTGCCGCAGTGTATGAAATCGTGCAAGACGACAACGGCAACGCCAAACTCAACATCAACGCCGCAAACTGCCTGCACTGCAAAACCTGCGACATCAAAGACCCTACCCAAAACATCACTTGGACTTGTCCCGAAGGCGGCAGCGGTCCGAACTATGGTGCGATGTAGGGTTTCAGGCAGCCTGTAAGTTTAACCAAGAATATTCAGGCAGCCTGAAAAAAGCGGCAGCAGTTACAACGTACTGCTGCCGTTAATTACTTTTTTCCATATATCGGATTAAGTACAACACCATAACCATATTCACAAAACAACCATCAAAAAAGCTGCCTGAAACCTTTCAGGCAGCCTGAATACATCATTATTACGTCATCACAACTTATCCAACACTTCAGCCAAACGTGCTACCGTGCCGTCCACATCAGCCAATTTATCCAAGCCGAACAAGCCTAAACGGAACGTTTGGAAATCATCTCCCTCACTGCACTGCAAAGGCACGCCTGAAGCAATCTGCATATTGCGGGCCAAAAACGCTTTGCCGCTTTGAATATCCGCGCTGTCAGTATAGGCTACCACCACGCCCGGCGCTTCGAAACCTTCTGCCGCCACGCTGGGATAACCCTTATCCGCCAAAAGCCTGCGCACTTTGGCACCCAATTCGAACTGTCTCTTCTGCAACACGTCAAAGCCTATGGCGCGCGCTTCCCGCATCACTTCGTGCAACCTCATCAACGCATCGGTAGGCGGCGTGGCATGATAAGCATGAGTGCCGTTTTCAAATGCCTGCATAATCGTCAGCCATTTTTTCAAATCCAAGGCAAAGCTGTCGGATTGGGTTTGCTGAACCCTCTCATAAGCGGCATGATTCAACATCACCAAGCCGCAACACGGCGAGCCGCTCCAACCTTTTTGCGGCGCGGACACCACGATATCGACACCCCAAGCACGCATATCCGCCCATACGCAGCCTGCCGCAATCGCATCCAACACCAGCAGACCGCCTGCCTGATGCACAGCCTCTGCCAACGCCTTAATATAACTTTCAGGCAGCATGATGCCCGATGCCGTTTCCACTTGCGGCGCAAACACCAAATCGGGCTTAAACGCCGCAATTTCGGCACACACCTGTTCGATAGGCGGCGGCGCGAAAGGTTCGCGGCTGCCTGAAACGTTTCGTTGTGCAGTCAGCACCTGTTCTGCCGCCGCCAAACCGCTTTGTTGCAAAATCTGCGTCCAACGGTAGCTGAAAAAGCCGTTGCGTACAATCAGGCATTTTTTCCCTTTTGCCAGCTGGCGCACCACCGCTTCCATGCCTGAAGTGCCGCTGCCGGGTATCACCGCGACATGGTCGGCGGCATACACTTCTTTCAAAGTAGCCGAAATATCACGCAAAGCCGCCTGAAACTTCTGCGACATATGGTTCACCGCACGGTCGGTATACACCACCGAATATTCGAGAAAACCGAATTCATCAACTTCGGGACGGGGTAAACGGGTCATAGTCATACTCCTTGCTCTCCTGGGGATAAGGTTTTGCAATACAAAACCGTTGTTCAAAGCACGATACCAAACAATCGTTCAAACAAGACGGCACATCGCAACAATCATGTACCGTTTCCATCAATTCCATCTAAAGCTCTTGAAAAGCCTGAATAAACACTTGGGCGCGGTGGGCATAATTTTGAAACATATCCAAACTGGCACAAGCGGGGCTGAGCAAAACGATATCGCCCGATTTGGCCGCCGCATACGATTTTCTCACCGCTTCGGGCAGACTGTCGCAAAACACGGGTACGACACCGCAACCTTCGATATCCCCTGCCAATTTCGGCGCATCGCTACCAATCAGAAACAGCGCGCGCACTTTCTCGGCCAACAAAGGCTTCAACGGAGAAAAATCCTGCCCCTTGCCTTGTCCGCCCGCAATCAAAACGATTTTTTCAGGCAGCCCCGCCAGAGCGGCAGCCGTTGCGCCCACATTCGTACCTTTGCTGTCGTCAATGAATACCACTCCGTTTTTTTCGCCCACTTTCTCCACGCGGTGCGGCAAGCCTTGAAAGGTTTGCAGGTGTCGCAACAAATCGGCGCGTTGCAAGCCGACGGCTTCACACAATGCCAAAGCCGCCAAAGCATTCGCCGCATTGTGGCTGCCCTGCAAAGGAATATCCTTCCCTGCCAACAAAGCATCATCTCCGTTTTTCAGGCAGCCTGAATCTTTATCCAACCAATAATCCTGCCGCCCCTCTAGAGAAAAAGCCAGCGTTTGGCAATCCGGGCGGCGCATAGCGCGGCACAAAACATCGTCTTCATTCAGCACCTGAACGCGGCAACCGTTAAAAACCGCGGATTTGGCGTGTGCATAATCCAACAAATCGCTATAGCGGTCGAGATGGTCTTCCGACACATTCAGGCAGGCTGAGGCATCGGCCGACAGCAACGGTGTGGTTTCCAATTGGAAGCTGGACAATTCCAACACCCACACATCGGCCGGCCGTCCTTCGCGTTCCAGCCAAGCCTGTAAAACCGGCGTGCCGATATTGCCTGCAACTACGGTATCCAATCCGCTTTGACTGCATAAATGCCCGACCAATGAAGTGGTTGTGGTTTTACCGTTGCTGCCTGTGATGGCAATGATTTTGTCGGGACACGAACGCAAGATATCCGCCAAAATCGCGACATCGCCCGTCACCCTGCCGCCTTGTTGTTCAAATTCCACGATTTCAGGCAGCCTGCGTGAGATTCCCGGGCTTAAAACCAATACGCTGCGTTGCCGCAATGCCTCTTTCAGGCTGCCTGAAAACTGCGGATAGTCGGGAAACTGCTGCGCCAACCGCTCCGCCTGTTCAGGTTGGATAACGGCATCATAAGCGGCTGCGTCTATGCCGCAATGCCTGCAATACTGCAAAACGGAAATGCCGGTCCGACCCAAGCCGGCAACCAAAACTTTTTGATGATTCAGATTCATATGGATTATCCCGTTACGCCATCATCGCCAACAATTCGGCAGCATGCTTGCGCGTGGTTTCGGTAATGGTTTCGCCGCCCAACATACGGGCTACTTCCTCCACTCTGCCCTGTTTTCCCAATACTTTGATTTCGCTGACTGTTTGCTCGCCTTCGCTGTATTTCGACACCTGCCAGTGATGCTCGCCGCAGGCAGCCACTTGTGGCAGATGGGTTACCGCCAATACCTGATGCTTGCCGCCCAATTGGCGCAAGGCTTTGCCTACCGTTTCGGCCACACCGCCGCCTATGCCCGTATCCACTTCGTCAAATATCAAAGTCGGCACCTGCGTGTATTGGCTGGCAACCACCTGTATCGACAAACTGATACGCGCCAATTCGCCGCCCGACGCCACTTTGTTCAAAGGACGCAGCGGACTGCCTTTATTGGCGGCCACTTGATATTGAACCTGCTCCAAACCATGTGCGGAAGGTTCGCAAGGCAATAATTCCACTTGAAATTTTGCTCCCTTCATCGCCAAGTGCTGCATATGGGCGCAGGTTTCTTCGGACAGTTTGGCAGCGGCAGCACGGCGTTTTTCGGAAAGCAGGCAGGCATGTCGGCGGTATGCCGCTTCGGCTTCGGAAGCCGCCTGCTTCAGGGCTTCCACATCGGCAGCTTCTTCCAATTGCCGCAAGGCTGCCTGAATGTCCGCCAGTTTTTGCGGCAATGCTTCCGGCGATACGCGGTATTTGCGGGCACCTCCCATCAATTCCCGCATTCTTTCTTCTTTGACTGCCAACTCTTGAGGGTTGATTTCGATTTTATTAATCACATCGCGCAGATTGTCGCTGACGGTTTCCAGTTCCGCTTCAATGCTGTCGAACAATTCCAAACTTTCGGCAAACCGCGTCTCGATTTCGCTCAAGCTTTCCAATGATTTGCGGCAACGGTAGAGAAGGCTTTGCATGCCGTTGTCGCCATCGATGTGTTCGCGTGCTTCTTCGGCGGCTTCCAGCAAACCCGCGGCGTTGGCCAGAATATCGTGGCTTTGGTTCAGACTTTCCCATTCGCCTTCTTCCATGCCCAACTGTGATAATTCGTCCGCCTGCCATTGCAGGCGTTCGCGTTCGATTTGCTGTTGTTCACCTGCTTCTTGCGCTGCTTTCAGGCTGCGTTGTGCCGACTGCCAATGCTGATAGGCGGCCTTAACAGCGGCAGCCAATTCCTGGCTGCCTGAAAAGTCATCCAACAATTGACGTTGTACGGATTCCTGATTGAGTGAATGGTGTGTATTCTGACCGTGTATGTCGATGAGTTGCTCGCCGATTTGTTTGAGTTGCGACAATGTGGCTGCCTGATTATTGATGAAACTGCGGCTTTTGCCTTTGCTATCGATGACGCGGCGTATGGATAAATCGGTTTCGTCCGATGCCAACAGGCCTTGTTCGCGCAATTGGTTTTTCAGGTTGTCCAAGCCGTCTATGTCGAACAAGGCCGAAAGCTGTGCTTCGCTTGCACCGTTCCGCACTTGGCTGTAGTCCGCCTTGTCGCCCAGCAGCAGGCCGATGGCATCTAATGTGATGGACTTGCCCGCGCCTGTTTCTCCTGTCAGGACGGTAAATCCGTTTTGGAAATTCAAATTGAGTTGTTCAACAATCACGAAATCGCGTAAAGACAGTGCGAGCAGCATTTCTGATAACCGATGCGAACTGAAAGTGCCGATTATAAAACAAAAAAGCTGCCTGAAACGCCATCGGTTTCCCAGTCATGCAAATACGGCGGAAAATCCCCAGTCAAGGTTTGGTATAATCCGCGCCTTGAGTACTTATCCCGATTAGGAACAACATGATTTCCGACACTCTGCCCGCACAAGCGGTATCGGTTTTTTTAGGCATTTTTGTCATTTTATCGGTCGCTTCATTGTCGGCTGTTGCATTGAACCGTTCGCGCCCGGGTTTTTTGTCTGAAGAAGGCTCGGAACGGATTTTTTCTTGGTGGTGGGTATTGGCCGCCCTGCTGCTGGTGCATTTTTTCGACCGTATCGGCGCGGTATTGTTGTTTTTCGGCATTTCCTTTGCCGCGTTGCGTGAATTTATGACATTGGCATACCGCCACCGCAGCGACCACAACGCCATTGCCGTATGCTTCTATATCCTGCTTCCCTTGCAATATTACTTTGTTTTTGTCGGCTGGTACGGTATGTACACCACTTTGATACCGATATACGCCCTGCTGGTATTGCCCGTTATCGTTGCCCTTTCGGGAGAACCCAAAGGCTTTATCGAACGCACGGCAAAAATCCAATGGGGATTGATGGGAACGGTTTTCTGTATTTCCTACATTCCCGCTTTGATGACGCTGGATTTTGCAGGTTTCGACAACCGCAATATCGTATTGTTGATTTTCATGATATTGGTGGTACAAATCAGCGACACGCTGCAATGCGTGTTCAGCCGCTTCATCGGTGAAAAAACCCTATTACCCGAACTCTCCGGACAAACCGTGGCAGGCACTTTGGCCAGCATCGCCTGTTCGGGATTGGTTGCCGCCTTGTTATACCGCCTTACGCCTTTTTCTCCCTTTCAGGCAGCCTTAACGGGCTTGGTCATTGCCACTGCCGGCTTCTGCGGCAATATTGTGATGACGGCAGTGAAACAAGGTTTCCGTGTTAAAAGCTGGCATTCCCGCTCCAACCGCATGGGCATCTTAGACCGCACCGATAATCTTTGTTTTGCCGCTCCTGTGTTTTTCCACATCGTGCGCTACTTTGCCGCATAAAATATATTATTGTTTCCGAAATACTATTTTTTTACCCCCACATAAGGCTGCCTGAAACCGTTACGCAACCGGTTTCAGGCAGCCTTATTTCATATCCATACGGAACGGATATGGCCCATTTTAAACAACCATAACGCTAAATGCCTTGCCTGTTTAAAACGCCATTCCAGCAATGTTTTTTATCCCTTATCGATATTCATCCGCAGCTCTCAGCCAACCGAACAACTATCAAACACCTCATCAACACGCCATTCTTTTCCCAAGCGGCAAGCCGCCCGATACGATGAACAAAATAGCAGCATTACTTGCACGATGCCTGCCGACCTTTCAGGCAGCCTTCCAAACCATCAACCCAATGTTTGCGACAACTCTTGGGAACGTTTGCACGCAGCCTGCACGCCTTCGCCCAGTTTCTCCGCCAGCTGATGCTGCCTGAACACTTCCAATGCGGCAAAGGTTGTCCCGCCCTTGGAGGTAACCTGTTGTTGCAACACTTCAAACGATGCGGCACTGTGCTCGGCCAACAACACGGCACCTTTGAACGTAGCCAAGCTGAGCCGGTAAGCCGTTTGCTCATCAAAGCCCTGTGCGATTGCCGCCTGTTGCAGCGCGTTCATCAAATAAAACACATAAGCAGGGCCGCTGCCGCTCACTGCCGTAACCGCATCCATTTGCGCTTCATTATCCAACCAAACCGTCATACCCGCTGCCTGCATAATGTCTTGTGCGCGAACACGGTCATCATCCGAAACCCCTTCCGCGGCAAACAGGCCCGACACGCCCAAGCCGATTTGCGCAGGCGTATTGGGCATAACGCGCACGATTCTGCGGCTGCCGCCCAAATATCGGCTCAAAGTTTCCACATTCAGACCCGCAGCAATAGACAGCACTAACGCTCCATTCAATTCGATATCCCGACAGGCTTCCTGCATATCCTGAGGCTTCACGGCCAGTATCAAAACATCATCCGCACACAAAACCGGTAAATGCAGCGGTGTTTCCACCTCATATTGCTGCCTTAAAAAAGCACAACGCTCGGAATTGCGTTCGGAAACAACTATATTGGTCTCATAAGCGCGTTGGCGCAAACCCGAAATAATAGCCGCCGCCATATTGCCGCCGCCTAAAAAAACAATTGCCATATATCTTCCCGATATGTGTACGTAATGGAAATAATTGGAATATCAATGAAAATCGACTCAGAATACAACAGCCGTTACTAACTCTCGTACCGATGCAGGCCGCACATGGTAAAACACAGGTGTCCCGTCATATCCAACTGTCCCATCCGATGGAAAAATTTTGTAGTGCACAACCACTTGCGCACCAAGTCGTGGCGCGAGATGCCTTCCCATCCGATGGAAAAATTTTGTGGTGCACAACCACCACGCGTGTTCGTTAAAGCCGATAGCATTGCCCATCCGATATAAAAATTGCGTGATACACAATCGCCAATCCGCATAAACACTTGACTCACACATTGATTTGGCGATACCGCATTATCCGCAAGGCAAACCCGCAATCCAACTCAAGGGTTATCGAATGTACAAACCATTCCATCGGAACAAACCATTCCATCTCAACACCAAACAATCAGGCTGCCTGAAATTTTTTCAGGCAGCCTGATTGTTTACTCCGAACCGTCCTGCTGTTCTGCCTGTGCTGCTTTTTGCACACGCTTGGCAGCCGCTTCCGCACGGCGCGCATCTTGTGCCGCAATCGCTTCTTTAATACCCGGCTGTTCCAGAGCATGTTGCTGTTCTTCCACCGTTACCTCGCCTTGTACGCGGTTTTGCAGATTGAAGCGTTTACCGCCGCGAGCCACCGCTTTAATATATTGCGGACGGCGGCAATGGTTGGACAGCACGCGCGAAATCAAAGCAGAATCAAATTGCGGCAGATGTTTGACCAAATCCTGCTCAATGCCCACAGCCAACGGCTTCACGCGCTTAAATACCTCGTATTTGCCGTAAATATAATCGGCAATCATCTCGGTTTGTTTGCGTTTGCTCATGGTTTGCACGGCGGATTTCAAGGCTGCGCCCAATGCGGTTTCTTGTGTCATAACTTTATAAGTGTCCGATAACTGTCAAAAAAGCGAATTGTAGCAAAGAAGCCGATAGGCATTACAGAAAAATCTGCCGTTTAAAGAACGGATTGGCTGCCTGAAAAAGGCAGCAATGCTTGCCGGAGACATTCCATGTCGTCAATTTCGGAAATTTGCGCTTGTCCTAAGGATTTCAAAGTAATAAAACGCATTTTACCGTTTTGCACTTTTTTATCGCGTCTCATGTGTTGCAGCCACCGTTCGAAGGGAAACGCAGGAGGAGCGTCAGGCAAGCGGGCTTTTTGCAACAAACGGCAAACACGCTCGGTCTCTTCCTGCTTCAGGCAGCCTATTTGTTCCGACAGACGGCAGGCGAGTACCATTCCTGCTGCAACCGCTTCACCATGCAGCCACACTCCGTAACCCATTTCCGCTTCAATGGCATGCGCGAATGTATGCCCCAAATTCAACCAGGCCCGTATGCCTTGCTCCGTTTCGTCTTGAGCGACAATGTCCGCCTTCATCTCGCAACAGTGCTTCACCGCACACGCCAATAATTCCACATCCCGCTGCATCAAAGCGTCCATATGCTTTTCAAGCCACTGCAAAAAGTCCGCGTCGCCCAATAAAGCATATTTAATCACTTCCGCCATACCTGCGGAAAATTCGCGTTCGGGCAGCGTAGCCAAGACCGACAAATCTGCCAGCACCAATTCAGGTTGATAAAATGCACCAATCATGTTTTTACCTAAAGCATGATTAATCGCCGTTTTCCCGCCCACTGACGAATCAACTTGGCTCAGCAATGTCGTCGGAATCTGGATAAAAGGCATGCCCCTTTGATAAGTGGCCGCTGCAAATCCAGCCGTATCACCGATGACGCCGCCACCCAAAGCGATTAAGGTCGTTTTCCTATCTGCATGTGCAAGCAGCAATTCATCATAAATTTTGTTCAATGATTCATGATTTTTGTATTGCTCGCCATCGGGCAAAATAACGGATAAAACTTCTATATGATTGTCTTTCAGGCAGCTCTCCAGAAAGGACAAATAATATTCCGCCACCGTATCGTTGCTGACAATTACCGCTTTCTGTCCTATATAGGGCTTTAATATATCGAAATCACCCAAAATACCCGTACCTATTTCAATCGGATAATCATGTGAAGGTGTATCCACCTGCACGGTATGCAGTTTGCCCATTTCCATTATCTCCTGATGCAGGATAACACCTGATTAAAAGCGTCATGACATGACAATCCGCCCACTTCCACAACAAAATGCGCGGTCTGTCGATACAAAGTATCGCGCTCTTTGTATAACTCCAATAATTTGTCCAGTGGGTTTTCCACTTGAAGCAGCGGTCGGTTTTTATCATGACGAACCCGTTCAAACAAGACATCAGGTTGTGCGTGCAAGTACAAAACCACTCCGTTACTTTTCAGGCAGCATCGGTTTTCTTCACGCAAAACCGCCCCGCCGCCGGTTGCCAATATAATTCCCTGGCGTGAAGCCAATTCGGAAATAACAATACATTCCCTATCACGAAAACCTTGCTCGCCTTCCATGGCAAAGATAGTAGGAATATCCACTCCGGTTCGCTGACAAATTTCATTGTCGCTATCATAAAAAGGACTGCTCAACTGGGCAGCAAGCTTTTTTCCTAAAGTACTTTTGCCTGCGCCCATCAAACCAACTAGAAAAAAATTGCCTGCCATGTGTCTCATGGCAGGCATTTTAACCTAATTTAACATCAAATGCGCAGGCTTTTTAATAACGTAATACACTACCTTCTTCACCCATAATGCGTGGTGTAATGAAGAATAGCAACTCATTGCGTTCATTACCACGGCGACGTGATTTAAATAGGTTACCAATCAAAGGAATATCTCCCAGGAAAGGTACTTTACCGAAGAATTGAGTGTGCTTTTCAACATATACGCCACCTAAAATCAAGGTAGCACCGTCATCCACCATTGCTTGTGTCTTGACCGATTGAGTGCCAATAATAATTTCACCCGTAGAAGTTGTGCCAGCTTCCTCATCGTTCAAGATATTAATATCCATAATGATTTTATTATTCGGCGTGATATGCGGGGTTACTTTCAAGCTCAACACCGCATCCTTGAAAGAAACTGTGGTATTCCCATCACCATCCATAACCCTGTAAGGTATTTGTTTACCTTGTTTGATTTCCGCTTCTTTCCTATCCTGCGTCAAAACACGGGGAATAGAAATGGTTTTGGTACGTTCTTCTTCTTCCATTGCGGATAATTCCAGTCCCAACGATGAACTTTTAATATTACTTACAATCGCCAGTGCACCTGTTGCCAAAGAACTTAACGGTAAATTAATATTCGGCGTATCAAACGATGTACTGTTACTACCGGTAACCCACTGCGAACCTACTTGAATTTTACCATGTCCGTTAGATTGCGCCTTGCCGGCCAAACCAAATTTCATACCCAATTCACGCGAAACACCATCAGTAGCTACTACAATACGTGCTTCAACCATAACTTGCCGAACAGGAACATCAAGCTCTTCAATTAACCGTTCAAATTTCGCCACCACACTCGGTGTATCATTAATAATCAGGGTATTGGTACCCGGATCAATCAGCGCACTACCCCTACTGGTCAAAATACTGTTGGTATGATTACCGGTACTAGTCCCATTCTCACTCAAATTAAGTATTTTTCTGAATACTTCAACATTTTTATATTTGAGCTGGAATGAACGTTCAATCAGGATGCCCATCTCATCCAATCTGCGTTGGTTTTCGGCATTTTCTATCTGCCGTTGCAACATATCGGTACGAGGAGCAATATGAAGAACGTTTCCTACTTTCTTCATATCCAAATTATTCAAATCCAAAACCAAATCTAAAGCTTGATCCCAAGGTACATCTTTCAAAGACAATGTAATGTTGCCTTGAACATTATCGCTTGCAATAATGTTCATATTAGATTCTTTAGCTAAAATCTGCAATACGGTACGCACACTGATATCTTGGAAGTCTAATGTTACCTTTTTACCAGTAAATTTTTTAGACTTAGCTGAATCAGCAGTCATCCCTTTAGAAGTAATATTGTCTTTTTGTTTGATACTAACAATCCTACGTCCGTTAGATTGACTGAGCTTGTGCTCCCATGAGCCATTAGCATTAATGGTGATTTGGGTATCATTACCTAATCTTTTTACGGAAACCGTGCGAACCGGAGTAACAAAATCGGCCACATCAAAATTTCTCTGATCTTGTACGAGTATAGGATAATTCTTAAGCGTCAAAACCAATCTATCATTGTAAACTTTTACTTCGGGCTCACCACGATACTCAGAAACAAATTCAACGATACCTTCGTTGCCCTGACCTTTACGGAAATCAATATTTACACCATTAGAGCCAACATCACGAGTTACCGTGTTCCCATTAGAAACACCAACTTGAACATATTCCGGTGCAGTATTTACAGAAGTAGATTCGCTAATGTAAATATGAACCTCATCACCTTTTATTTGAGTGTCATATTGACTTTCTTTAGAAAGCACAAACATCAGCCGTGAATTACCGTTCGCTTGTGCTGTTGCGATATGCTTCAGTAAAGTATCGTTATAACTCAAGGTAGATTGTGGAATCTGAATACCTGTAGTAGGAAAATCCAAGAAAATACGACCAGAAGTAGGAGCAGGTGCAGAAGTAATGCTACCTTTCGGTACAACCGGAGTTTGATCAAATTTCAACCTAACCAAGCGCTGTTGATTTGGCAAAACCGACACATCAATCGCTGTAATATTGCCGGCAAAGGTCGCCTGCATCATCAAACCTAATACAGCAGCAGACAGGGTTCTAACAGAATTGGTTTTCATAGTCATCAAGCCTCTTATCTATATAAATTTGAAATCGAAAAACGTTCTAATTACTGTCTGCAGAAACCGCAGCCTGCAATTCAACTGTTCTAGACACCCACTCACCCTGAATATCTTCCACCGTCTCATTAATATAAATAGTATCATGCGTAATACGGGTGATGCGTCCAAAATGCTGGCCTAAATAATTACCCGGTTTTACGGTATAAACATGTTTCTTACCTTCAACCTGAACCTCAATCAAGCCAGAGAAATTACCTGAACTGCCAATTGAACCTACATACTTTAAATTCTCCAAACTATAATTCTCTAGCAACTCTTTAGGTCTATTAAAATCAGGGGCATTATTGTTTTGATAAGCAGCTTTCATACGCTGCAAACTAAACGCATTAGGACCACTAAATGCCGGAACCGAATAAGTGACTGGCTCAATCGGAGCCAATGGCTCAATCGGCTGAATATTCTGTTTAGCAGCATTCCTTTCTTGTGCCATCCAAGCATGCAAATCTCCATGCTTTTCAGAACAGCCTGCCAACAGCACCATTGCTGATAGTAAAAATAACTTAGTATTCATCTATTTACGCCCCAAATATTAAACTCTTTAAAAGCAATATATTACCTAGTTGGTTGCTGATTGCATAGCTTCAGTCTCTGACACATCAACAGCCTTATACGTATTGGCAGATGCACTAAATACCAGTTTACTCTGGCTTTTATTCTCATGTCTCAAAGATAGATTAGACAAGGTAACAATTCGTGACATTTGTCCCACATCTCTCGCAAATTGAGCAATCTGCTCATAATTACCATTCACCTGAATTTCATGTGGCAAACGTTGAATAGGACCTTCCGTTACTACCCTTTGAGGAGCTACAACACTTAAAACCAAGCCATTTTTTGCAGCTGCTTGATGCAATTCTTGAATAAGATTGTGTATTTCGGCACTTGTAGGAAGTTTCTTAAGCAAAACTTCAATAGAAGCCTCAATCTGCGCCAATTCCAACTTCAGATTTTCCAAATTAGCAGCACGCGCAGCTTTAATTTTATATTCGCCTCTTAATTCCTCCTCTTGCTGCTGAGCTACCGTCAATTCATCCCATTGATTCTTAATTAGGGCAAAATAACCGACAACGACAAGCAACGCTACAATAAGCCCAGCAAACACAAACTGAACCGGCTTGGCTTGTTTGTGTAAGTTACCAAGATTAATATCGTTTACGCTCATAATCAATTACCTTCCATCGTTGAGTCAGAATTTGCACCATCAGAAGAAACAGGCTCAAACAACCTGGCTCTAAGAATAAATTTCTGCCCATCATCTGTCTTCTCAATCCGAATCAGCTCGACAGGCTCGGCAAACACTGCCGTACTAGGCAAAGAAGCCATCATAGCAGCGACTTTATTATCACTAATTGCATGTCCTGTAATTTCATATAGCGGACTGATTTCAACCTTATCGCCACCGACAGAATTTAACTCCGAAAGATAGACACCTTCAGGAACCAACCTATTAAGCGTATCAATAATTTTTGCCCCCTCAAAACGCTTACTGTCAAGTTCTTCTACTTTCCGTTTACGTTCCAAAAAACTTTGCTTACGCTGATTAAGTTCCTTGATTTCCTCCAAGGTTGCATCCAATGCTCTTATACCTTCTCGCAAACTCTCATTACGACTATTCTGATTAGCAACCGCTCCAAGGAGTGCCATATAGACCAATCCCACAATTGCCGCACCTACTAGGGCACCCAAAGCAAGAATCGTATTCAATTGTTGCTTCTGTTTCTGATCTTGCAATTCACGATACGGCAACAAGTTAATTTTAATCAGGTTCATTTCAAGCCAATCCTCTCAATGCTAATCCAAACGCCGTAGTTAATGCATTCGCATCCGCAGCAAACCGATGCTCATCTACCTTCAACTTACTATTTGCCACCGTAACGGGAGCAACTTGATTAGTTAAAATTCCAGTTTGAGCATGCACTGCCTGTGCCAATCCACTACCTGCAACACACCCGCTACCACTTACAAAGATACGCTTCAGGTCATCACCTTGCTCAATATTTTGAGTAGTAGCAAAGAATTGCAATGCACGCTGAATCTCCTGAACAACCTGCATATTAAAATTATCAATTACAGAAGCTTTAAAGCCTTCAGGCTGCGGGGTTTCGCCCGCAAGCATTCTCATGGCTTCCACTTCACTTACCTGATAATCATGCTGAATCATCTGGAGCAAATTGGTTAAACCCAGCGGACTCTCATGACGGAACAATATCCGTCCTCCGCTCATAACTAAAGTTTTGGTAACAGAATCTCCTATGTCAAACATACCAATTTTTTCATAAGCAAACTCACCACCATCCATTTGATCAGCATAAGAAAAAGCATTCGCAACAGCAAAAATGTCAACATCTACATTAGCAGCATTCAAATCCAATTCGTCAAGTAAATCAGTATAACGATCCACATCAGCAATCTTAGCCGCAACCATCAAAACAGTTTTAGCCTCGCCGCCTTTTTGCTCAAATTGATGCCAGTCATAACGCATTTCATCCAATGCACCGACACGCACAACTTCGGTTTCAACAAACTCCTGAATAGAAATATCGGAATCAGGATAATATTGAAGATTATCTTCAATAGTTACGGAGGAGGCAGGCAATCCGATATTTACACGTTTGCAGTTTGTCTTCATCTTGCGGTAACATTGTTGCAAATGAGACACAAGATTTTCAAAATCTACAATTTCCGAACCGGAAATAACCCCTGTCGGTAGTTGCACAGTAGCATATTTCTCCACTTGAACTTGATCCAAGCGCTTACCCGACACCTGCACCATGCTCACGAGATTCTGGCCGATACTCAAACCGATCACACTCCCGCCCACAGTAGATACAGAGCTCTTATTACTTGTATTACTTCCGGTTTTTTTGAAACGCATAACTTAAAATCCTCAACGTAACATGCAAAACATTTATAATGCCGCCTGCTGTTCGGGCTCAAATAACAAAATACGGTGCTTATTTTACTTGATTTTAAAAAACCGATGGCAATTTTTATCATTTTAGGCAACAAAAATTATGGCTAAAAATCTAATTATCACTTTACTGGGACTGTTATTTGGCTTGTTTCTCTTTATCGCAGGACTGGTTGCCGTTGCTGTTTTGGCGGTCTATCCCAAACTGCCCGCCCTTGACAGCGTTCAAAATTACCAACCCAAAGAGCCTCTGATGATTTATTCGGCAGAAGGCGTTTTGATTGGCACATACGGGGACGAACGCCGTGCATTTATGCCGATAAGCGAATTTCCCGAACATCTTAAAGAAGCGGTTCTGGCAGCCGAAGACAAACGTTTTTACGAGCACTTCGGCATCGACTTGGTAGGCATCACTCGCGCGGTTATCGGCAATTTGAGCGGCGGCGTCAAATCGGGAGCCAGTACCATTACCCAACAGGTCGCCCGTAATTTTTATTTAACCAACGAACGAACTTTAACGCGCAAATTCAACGAAGCTCTTCTCGCATACAAAATCGAACGCACCTTAACCAAAGATCAAATTTTGGAACTGTATTTCAACCAAATTTATTTGGGACAACGTGCATATGGTTTTGCTTCTGCGGCACAAATTTACTTCAACAAACACGTCAGAGACATTACTTTGGCAGAAGCCGCCATTTTGGCAGGCCTGCCCAAAGCCCCTTCTGCATTCAATCCGATTGTCAATCCCGAACGGGCACGTTTGCGCCAGGAATATATTTTGAACAATATGCTGGAGCTGGGATGGATTACTCCGGCTGAACATAAGGCTGCCTGGAACGAACAACTCCGTTACGAACGCTACCGTCTCAATTTGGAGCAAAGCGCACTCTATGTTGCCGAAATGGCCCGGCAGGAAATTTACCGCAGATACGGCGAAGCTGCCTATACCAACGGATTTAAAGTCTATACAACCGTAAACATTGCCAATCAGCAGGCTGCCACTGCCGCTTTGCGCAGACAATTGGCCGGCTTCGATGCAGGAAGCGCCTACCGCGGAGCAGAAGCACAACTGGACTTAAACGGCATTACCCAAGACGAAATAGAAAACGAAATCGAGCAATATCTTTCCAATACCTATACGGTTGAAGAAATGATACCTGCCGTTATTCTTGCAACAGACAATCAAGGCATCACCGTCTATATGCAAGGCGGGCAAAAGGCCTCTATCAACCGCAACGATATGGGCATTGCCAAAGATGCGGTAGGCAGCAAGCGTTTGGGAGCCGATGCCTTGAAAGTCGGTTCGCTCATACGCGTGAAAAAACAAAACGATAAACTAACCGTTGTACAACAACCCCTTATCCAAGGAGCACTCGTATCTTTAGACGCAAAAACAGGGGCAGTACGCGCATTGGTCGGCGGCTATGATTTCCACTACAAAAACTTCAACCGCGCCACCCAAGCATTACGCCAACCCGGTTCTACATTCAAACCTTTCGTTTATTCCGCAGCATTGTCCCGCGGACTGACTACGGACACCCTATTGAACGATGCCCCAATCAACATCAACGGCTGGCAACCTAAAAATTCGGACGGACAATACGCAGGCATGATTACCTTGCGCCAAGCTTTGGTCCGCTCCAAAAATACCGTTTCCGTCAGAATTGCCCAAGCAGTCGGCGTTCCCTATACACGCAACTATATCCGCCGCTTCGGTTTCCGCCCCGAACAGCTGCCTGAAACCCTCTCTTTAGCATTGGGCGCAGGTTCCGCCACACCGATGCAGATGGCTGAAGGCTATGCCGCATTTGCCAACGGCGGCTACAAAATATCCGCCTATGTCATTGATAAGATTGAAGACAGTAAAGGCAACTTAGTGGCCGTCATGCAACCTCTGGAAGCAGAAAAAAATGCGCAACGGATTTTGGACGGTGCCAATGCCTATACCATGACTGTCATGATGAAAGACGTTGTCCAATTCGGTACGGCAGCCCGCGCCAGTTCGTTGGGACGCAGCGACTTGGCAGGCAAAACAGGTACGACCAACGACTTCAAAGACGCTTGGTTTGTCGGCTATAACCCGCAAACCGTTACTTCCGTTTACATCGGCTACGACCAACCCAAGCGCATCGACAATAAGCGCGTACGCGGTTTCGGCAGCACCTTGGCATTGCCGGTGTGGATAGACTATATGCGTTTCGCCTTAAAAGGCGTACCGCAGCAAAAATTCCCCAAACCCAAAGGCATGGCCGACATTGCGACCGAAATATACGGCACGATTAACGAAGCGGTTTTAGAAGGCGACACACCCGTATATGCCAATCCGCAAGCTTCGGCCGAGACCATGCCGAACGGAAACATCATGCCCGTTCCGCCGCTGCAACAGCTGCCTGAAACACCGATACCGCCTGCACAGCCCCAGCAGCCGCAACAACGCTCTCAGCAAAGCAATACCAACTTGGATGATTTATTCTAAACAGATAAAACGATAATGATATCTTTGCTGCCTGAAACCGTATTTCGAAAAATCATCAAACGGCTGTCAGGCAGCAACAGAATTAACGGGATTTTTTTCCGTTTGTCGGCAAGCAGCGCCGCATCGTTCGGCCAAGCCGCAAACACCGGTTTTTCATATTTATCCTGTCCACACATCCATTATCCCGCACCATAAAAACTGCCTGAAAACCATTTGTTTTCAGGCAGCCTTATCCTTAAATAACAAACGACACAAGACAATACGATGAACATTCTTCCTTTGCCCGACCCGCGTCCTTATCCTGAAACACCGGTCAAAAACACCTTATTGCTCTATGCTTCGCAGCTGACCCAACCGGCATCCAAAGCACAAACCGCATTGGCTCGGGAAAATCTGCACGGCGAAATCACACGCACCCTCATGCAAGGCCAGCTGCTCAATCTTTCCGTTGCCATGAATATGGCGCAAGACGCTGCACAATACACCGTACTGATGGATGCCGTTGATGAAGTATTGAGTGCACAAAACAGCGGAGAAATACAATGGTTCGCCCTGCCTGTCGTTTTAGTTTCAGGCAGCCACCGCACCCACACCCTAAACACGGAGACCCCTTCCGTTTTATTGTCTGCCACACTGGGCAACTATCCCGCACTGCGTCCTTTATCCCAAGCACAATGGCTGCCCGCCCTGCTTCGTGCGGAAGATTTCGCCGCCATCAAAGCCGATGCCTGGTTTGCCGCCAAACAAAACGAAGCCGCAGCAGCACAATTTGCCGCAAGCCTGCCCGACTGCGCCTTAGAGCTGCCTGAAGGCCAATCCGTACACGTTCTCTATGCAGTGGGATACGGCAACGCCCGCCTTAGAGCAGCCTTAGGACAAAACCTGCGCGATGCCGCACTACCACTCATGCAGGTTTGGCAACAACATCTCACCCAACCTGATTTGACCCTGTTTGCCAACCCCCTCAATCCCAACAGCCCTATCGCCGCCCTGGCCGATGCACAAAATATGCGCTTGAAAATGGCATTGGACGTATTCGCCACCAACGCCATTCGCTCCATTCGCATGCAAAGCCCGCGCGTGGGCGTAGTCATGGCGGCGCAAGAAGGCGGCAAACTCTTATTCGGTTTCGGCGCGGCCGAAACATCCTACGCCCTGCAAAACCAAATTTTCACCTGGCAGCTTTCACCGCGCGACAACATCCGATTAATACAACAACATTTCTTGGATTTACTCACCGATTGCCGCATAGAGTATCTCCGCCAATTGGAAGAGATGCTGCCTGAAAACGCACCCTTGCCCGATTACGAACAATCCCTGCAACTTTCAGGCAGCAACCCCTTGTTATCTTAACCGAAAAACAGGCGGCCGCATTGCGGCAACGCCAACGCGCCGCCTGTCGGTTACCATACGGGTATCCAAATTTTGAACACAATGCAAACAGCACCATAACCGCCCCTTCCCGCACATCCGTCCGAACCATTTTGCCACGCTCCAAGAAAGAAACCCCGTGAAGACCGTTTTACCGTTTTTCAGCGTTATCCGTGCAGACGGAGACGACAGACACCACTTCCTGCACAACCAATTATCCAACGATATCAACCGTCTCGCTCCAAACCAAGCCTGCTACGCCACCTACAACACCCCGCAAGGGCGCGTTATCGCCAATATGCTGGTTTGGAACAACGGCGAAAGCCTGTTTATCGCTTTGGCGGCCGACTTGATGGAAACAGTACTCAAACGCCTGCGTATGTTTGTACTGCGGGCCAAAGTCAAGCTCGACACAGCAGAGGGCTGGTGCGTTTCAGGCAGCCTTCCCGCACAAGCAGCCATCCTGCGCCCGCAATCCCCCGTTTTCTCCTTTCCTGCCGACAGCAACGGAACCATTTCCCTTCCCCACGGCGGACATATCCGCATCGCCCCACGCCCAGAGCAACCGGACTATCTGCCCGAAGCCGAAACCGCATTCAATACCCATGAAATTCTGTGCGGCTACCCTTGGATTAGCGCCGCCACCAGCGAAACCTGCGTGGCACAAATGCTCAACCAACACCAAATCGGAGCGGTTCATTTCCGCAAAGGCTGCTACCCCGGCCAAGAAATCATCGCCCGGGCCCAATACCGCGGACAAGTCAAACGCGGCCTTGCCCTTGCACAAAGCAGCCAACCGCTTCAGGCAGGCGACAAAATCATCAATACGCAACAAGAAGAAGTCGGCATAATCATCAACGCTTCAGGCTGCCTGAATTTATCGGTTATCAAACACAGTGCCGTACACACGCCGTTGCAAAGCATAAAAAATCAACCCCTTATCCTACAACACCTGTTTTTTAGCACGGAAGAAGACGCATAATGCTGCCACTACCGAAAAAACGCCCCAAATCCGCAGCCGCACTGCTGCGCCGTCTGAATTTATGGACACCGCTGCTCTTTAGCGGCATCCGCATCACACACCTGTCAGACGACTACACCCATATCCGCGCCACCTTGAAAAACTGGCGCAACACGAAAAATTCGCACAACACCCAATTCGGCGGCAGCCTGTTTGCCCTCACCGACCCGATTTATGCGCTGCTGCTCAATTGTCTTTTTGGCGAAACCCACTATGTATGGGACAAATCGGCATATATAGAATTTGTCAAACCCGGGCACGGCGCTGTTCATTTGGACTGCAAGCTCAGCGAAACAGAACTCGCCGAAATCCGCCGCCGCACCGAACAAGGCGACAAATACCTGCCCGAATTCACCATACGCGTTTTTGACGACCGCAACGAAACCGTTGCCATTGTGCAGCGCACTGTTTACATCCGCCTGAAAAAAGAATTCCGCCCCGCATGAAAGTGAAGTTTTCTTACCGGCACCCAAAACGTTAAAGGTATCGTGAAGATACCTTTAACATTATCAAGAAAATCAATTTTCAGGCTGCTTTGCCTTTTCATCCAAGCTCTTGAGCCACGACAATTTTTCCGCGATTTTGATTTCCAAACCACGGTCAACCGGTTGGTAAAAATCAGGCTCTTCCATACCTTCGGGCATATAGGTTTCACCCGCCGCATAGGCATGCGGTTCGTCATGGGCATAGCGGTATTCGCGGCCGTAGCCCAATTCCTTCATCAATTGCGTAGGCGCATTGCACAAATGCACGGGCACCGGGTCGCTGGAATGGCTGCGGACAAATTCCCGCATTCGTTTGAACGCGGCATAACCTGCGTTCGATTTAGCCGCCGAAGCCAGATACAGCACGGTTTGCGCCAACGCCAGCTCGCCTTCGGGGCTGCCTAAACGTTCATAAGTCGCCGCCGCATCGGTGGCCACTTGAAAGGCACGCGGGTCGGCCAAACCGATGTCTTCCCAAGCCATTTGAATCAGCCGCCTTGCCAAATAACGCGGGTCGGCACCGCCGTCCAACATTCGGCAAAACCAGTATAACGCGGCATTCGGATGCGAACCGCGCACGGACTTATGCAAAGCGGAAATTTGGTTGTAAAACTGCTCGCCGCCTTTATCGAAACGGCGCAACTGCGTACCCAGGCTCTCGGCAACAAATTCCTTTTCTATTTCAAACAATCGGCGTACTTTAGCGGCATTTAAAAGCTGCTCCATCAAATTCAAAAACCGCCGCGCATCACCGTCCGCCGATTCTGCTACCGCGTTGAGCGCATCATCGGAAAGCCGCATATCCGCATATTCGGGCAGCCTGAACACTTTATCCGCCAGTATTTTCAAGTCTGCCCGCCTTAAAGGCTTCAACACGTAAACCTGCGCCCTGCTGAGCAAAGCCGAATTCACTTCAAACGAGGGATTTTCAGTAGTGGCACCGATAAACGTAATCAAACCGCTTTCCACATGAGGCAAAAACGCGTCCTGCTGCGCTTTGTTAAAGCGGTGCACTTCATCGACAAACAAAATGGTCCGCTTTCCCTGCAACCATTGTTTTTCGGCTTTTTGCACCGCTTCGCGGATATCTTTCACCCCCGAAAACACTGCCGACAAAGAAATAAAGCCTGCCTGAAAACCCTGTGCCAAAATTCTGGCCAAAGTGGTTTTTCCGATACCGGGACTGCCCCACAACAACATCGAATGCGGCACGCCGCTGCTCAATGCCGTATGCAGCGGTTTGCCCGGCGCGGTCAAATGCTCCTGTCCCAGAACATCGTCAAGAGTCTGCGGCCGCAAACGTTCCGCCAAAGGCTGTACGGGTGGCGTGCTGAACATATCCTGCATACCATTCATCCTTAAAAACGGTTAGTAGTCTGTAAAAAGGCTGCCTGAAACGGCAAAACATACCGCAAAAATCTTTCGGGCAGCCCTAAACCTATTGCACTCCAATCATACCGCACCCAAACCGGCACACGCTAAGGGGCAAACCGATGCAGTGCCTGACGGACCTGCATCATCACCGGCTGCCAGTTCCAATCGTTGTCCTGCCTGAACAAACGCGCACTGCGATACCAAGGGCTGTCGTTGCGATACAGCAGCCAACGGAAGTCAGGACGGCAAGGCAGCAATATCCAGGTCGGCTTGCCCATCGCCGCCGCCAAATGCGCCACCGCCGTATCCACGCTGACAACCAAGTCCATCTGTTCTATCAGCCCTGCGGTATCGGAGAAGTCGGCCAAATCATAGTGGTGGCAAAACACATTGCGGTAACGTCCGCACAAGGCCTCGTCTTCAGGCAGGATTTCCTTTTGCAGACAATGGAACCAAACGTCTTCTTCAAAAAGCTGTGCAAATACCGGAAACGACACGCTGCGGAAAAAATTACGGTTGTGCCGCATCGAACCCGACCACACGATACCGACCCGTTTTTTGCGTTTGCCGTATTTATTGCGCCCCGATTGCCCCAACCGCGCGCGCCACTGTTCGGCATATTCGGGTTGCGCCTGAATATAGGCGGTCGGGCAGGGAACGTTGTCCACAGTCGTGCCGAAATAATGCGGCAAACTCATCATGGAAACATGATATTTCAATCCCGAAATACTGCTGCCGTTTGCCGCTGTTGCAATACCGTAACGCGCCAAATTGGCATTCAACAGCTTTTCCGTAGGCACATGATTGACCACTACGATATTCATACCGCGCCGTTTCGCTTCAATGGCATAGCGCACAAACTGAATATTGTCGCCCAAGCCTTGTTCGGCATACACCAGCACCCTGTCGCGGCCGACATCCTGCCCTTTCCAAGCAGGCAGCGGCCATTTTTTCGGCATAAATTCCGAACGCCCCGTCTGCCAGCGCCATTCATAATCGCGCCAACCTTCCGGATAACGTCCCAAAGCATTCAAAATAAACGAACGGTTGCAATACCCCAAAGCAAAATCAGGCGCGATGTTCAGGCAGCTGTCCGCATCACGCAAGGCCAAATCATACAAACCCAAACCGCGCAAAACTTCCGAACGGTTGTGCAAAGCAGCCCAATCATCGGGATAGCGGCACAACAATTCATCATATCCGCGCAATACCGCCTGCAAATCCTGAGGGCGGCGTACACGGTTTTTACGCGCAAACACATAAGCAAAACGGTATTGCCTGCATTCATGCAGCGACAACGCACGTGCAAACGCCTGCTCCGCCTTCTCCCATTCCTCCAATTCCTGAGCCAGCTTGCCACAGGCATAATACCAAGGCGCACTTTCGCCCGCATAAGGTTTCACCCGCGCCAGCAAAGCAGCGGCTGCCTGAAAATCCTTACGATTCAGGCAGCCTGCAAACAAACTTTGCCATTCATGCGGCTTCATCATGCACTATCGTCTAAGCAAACAAGAGAACGGTATTATAGCCCAAACCCGTCCACCGTTTCCCCGCCATGATTCCCGCCCCCCAGCAGCACGCCGCATATTCAGGCAGCCTGAAACCAAGAAATCGTGCGCCTTGGCTTTTTCCAGCCCAACGGCACACCGTATATTCAGGCAGCCTGAAACCCGTCAACCGCCCGCGCATGCTTCATTTTCACTATAAACCCGTTTCAGGCAGCCTGAAACCGTACAAACGGCAACAGAAGAATTTTTCCAATTCAACACCCCCTTCGTTTCAGACAGCCTGAAACCGTGCAAACGGCAACCATGCAAACAATGCTAAAATCGCCGGTTTCGACACGACAAGCACACGCCATGACCGTCCTTTCCCTAGAAAACGCCTGCTTCGCCGCCGGACACGTCCCCTTGCTCGACCACGCCGCTTTCCAACTGGAAGCGGGCGAAAAAGTCGGGCTGATTGGGCGCAACGGCGCGGGCAAATCCACCCTGTTGAAAATCTTGGCAAACGCGCAAAAACCCGATGACGGACGCTTAATCGTGCAAAACGGGCTGACCACCGTCTATGTGCCGCAGGAAAGCGAATTTGACCCGCAACAAAGCGTGTTTGACGCCGTGTCCGCCGGTTTGGGCGCATTGCGCGACACCCTGCGCCGTTATCATCAGATTTCGCACGCGCTGGCGCAAGACCACGAAAATCCCGAATTAAACCAACAGCTCAACGACCTGCAAAACCAAATTGAAGCGCAAAACGGCTGGCAGGCCGATGCCGCCGTGCGCCAAACCATCGCCGAACTCGGTTTGCCCGAACACGCCGCCCTGTCCGAACTCTCCGGCGGACAGAAAAAACGCGTGGCATTGGCGCAAGCGTGGGTGCAAAAGCCCGACATTCTGCTGCTGGACGAACCCACCAACCATCTGGACATTGACGCGATTATTTGGCTGGAAGGCCTGCTCGCCCAGTTTTCAGGCAGCCTCGTTCTGATTACGCACGACCGCCGTTTTCTTGACAACACCGTTTCCCGCATCGTGGAATTGGACAGGGGCGTGTTGCGTTCCTACGCGGGCAATTTCGCCAAATACAGCGAGAAAAAAGCGCAAGAATTGGCGGTGGAAGCCGAACACAACCGCCTGTTTGACAAATTCCACGCCCAAGAAGAAGCGTGGATTCGCAAAGGCATCGAGGCGCGGCGCACCCGCAACGAAGGGCGCGTGCGCCGTTTGGAAGAATTGCGCCGCCAACGCGCCGCCCGCCGCGAACGGCAAGGGCAAGTGTCGTTCAAGCTGGACGCGGGCGAAAAAAGCGGCAAAATCATCGCCGAATTGGAACACGCCTCCTTTGCCTACGGCAACCGTGTGATTATGGACAAATTTTCCGCCGTGATTCAGCGCGGCGACAAAATCGGCTTAATCGGCGCCAACGGCGTGGGCAAGACCACGTTTTTAAAACTGATTTTGGGCGAATTGCAGCCCACTTTCGGACGAATACGCATCGGCAGCAAGCAGGAAGTGGCGTATTTTGACCAGTTCCGCAGCGCACTGAACGACAACGACACCGTGTTTGACACGCTCGGTCAGGGCAACGATTATGTGGAAGTGGGCGGCAAACGCCGTCATATTATGGGTTATCTGGCGGATTTTCTGTTTCCGCCGGCACGGGCGCACAGCCCCGTTTCCTCGCTGTCGGGCGGCGAGCGCAACCGCCTGTTGTTGGCAAAACTGTTTACCCGTCCCGCCAACATCTTGATTTTGGACGAACCCACCAACGATTTGGATATTGACACGCAGGAATTGCTGGAAGAACTGTTGCGCGATTATGCGGGCACGGTGTTTTTGGTCAGCCACGACCGTATGTTTTTGGACAATGTGGTTACGCAAAGCATCGTGTTTGACGGCAAGGGCGGCGTGCGCGAATACATCGGCGGTTATCAGGATTATGCGGACGCGCACCGCCGCGAACGCGAACTGGCGGCCGCCGCCGCGCCCAAACCCGTTGCCGCCGCCGCGCCGGAGAAAGCCGCCAAACCGAAAAACCGCAGCGTGAAATTATCGTTTAAAGAACAACGCGAATTGGACGCGCTGCCTGAAGGCATCGCCGCTTTGGAAGCCGAACAAAACGCGCTGAATGCCCAATTGTCCGACCCCGAAACGTTTAAAGATTACGAACGCGCCGCCAAGCTGCAAAACCGTGCGGCGGAAATTGAAAACGAATTGCTGGCGTGTTTGGAACGTTGGGAATATTTGGAAGCGAAGCAGGCGGGCAAGGAAATGTAGGCTTTCAGGCAGCCTGAAAACGGAATTTAAGAAACCTTAAAAACGAAACAGTGAATATGAAAAAGCCGATACCCCTAAACGGCCAAGCAGCCGCCGTATTGCGTGATGACGACAGCAAATGCATGGTGTGCCTGCATTTGCGAAAATGAGCGGATATTCCCGAACACGCCATTACTGACGCTTTTCATATGATTGTATTGAAAGAACAAATCGTCTATTTTGATACCGTACAAAAACATGAGCTGTCTGACGGTAATGTGTTACCGGTTGCACCCGAAGAAGCGCACTCCGTTTCCGTATTGGAAAACAGCGAAATTCTTCTTTACCACCAAACGGCGAAAACAGAAAAGTGTGTGCGGGCAGCCTGAAATGCATACGCATGTTTCCCTCTCCTGCTTGTGGGGAAGATTAGGAAGAGCCATCATCTAATTTTTTACTGAAAATTTTACTGAACTTCAGCAGAATAAAAAATGCCGTCATTCCCGAAGATACAGGAATCCACTGCCCGATGATTGGTAAGCGATGTTTTATCAAGGTTTGTTGTGCTTCAACTTAGATTCCCGCATGCGCGGGAATGACGGTGTGGTGTTTTTTCGGTCAAATAATGACATACTTTGGGAAAAGGGGGAAAGCACGTTGCCTATAAAAGCAAATATTGGTTTGTCTGCCGCACGTTTCCCCCCGCACCGTCCTCCCCTGTAAACTGGGGAATGTCAAGTGCTTATCCGTGGAAACGGTCAAACGACATCCCGTATTCGCGGGAATAACGGCGCGATATTTTTTCCAATCCGACCAATCCCGCTCCGTCCGTTTTCAGGCAGCCTGAAAAAAGAACAGAAACTTTTCCAAAAGAAAAACAACAATATAAGAAACTTGTCGGTTATTATTGTGTAGCGTACCCACAAAAGCATTGTCGCCCGTGTTTACAGAAAGCCGCCGATATGCCCGGGTACGCCGTTTTCCCTGCTTGATGCATTATCGTATTGAACGGCCAAACCGCCTATTTTGATACAAAACCAAGACATCTATCCGTTGGAGATTTATGGCCGCTAAACCGTAAGATGTATGCGGTTACAATACCGAATTACAGATAAATCGTTATCAAAAAACATCTGCCAACGGCATAGATTTTGCAATCCGAAACCACGCCCGCAAAACTTTCAGGCTGCCTGAAACAGATAAAGCACCGCACCATATCCCCATCGTTTTCAAACATCTTTTCAGGCAGCATAAATCATATCGGCCTGCCTGAAATACTTTGCAAAACGCAAAAACAACTGGAAATGTAAAGACAAGACTGTTAAGATAAGCACCGATTGCCACCCCTAAGAAAAGGAAGCCAAATGAGCCGTGTATTACTCGTAGATGACGATGACATTCTCACCGAGCTGCTAACCGAATATCTGAGCGCAGAAGGTTTGGAAGTGAGCCGCATGCCCGACGGCGAGAGCGGCGTTCAAGAGATTTTGTCCAACCAATACGATGTTGTGGTTTTGGATTCCATGATGCCGAAAATGAACGGTTTGGAAGTATTGAAAACCGTACGCGCACAAAGCAAAATCCCGATTATCATGCTCACCGCCAAAGGCGATGACATCGACCGCATCATCGGCTTGGAAATGGGTGCGGACGACTATGTGCCCAAACCCTGCCAACCGCGCGAACTGTTGGCCCGTATCAATGCCATTCTGCGCCGCGCACAAGCCAACCATGAAAACACTCCCGCCAACAGCAACGTATCGGAAAGCGGCGTAACGCTGTATCCCGCCAAACGTCAGGCCACGGTCAACAACAAACCTTTGGAATTGACCAGCACCGAATTCAATCTGTTGGAAGTATTGATGCGCCACGCCGGCCAGGTAGTCAGCAAAGAAAACCTTTCCCAAGAGGCGTTGGACCGCAAACTGGCGAAATTCGACCGCAGCATTGACGTGCATATTTCCAGTATCCGCCACAAACTCGGCGACCCTACTCTGATTCAAACGGTTCGCGGTCTGGGTTATCTGTTTGTCAAAAACTGATTAGACACTTTTTCAGGCAGCCTTCAGCTCAGGCTGCCTGAAGTTTTTCACCACTCGGAAAACCTTCATGAAGCTGTTTCAACGCATCTTTGCCACATTCTGTCTGGTTATCGTTTTTGCCATTTCCGTTGTCAGCATCTCGTTTTTCATTCTGCAAAGCCGCCTGACTGAAAAACAAACGCAACAATTGCACGAAATGGAAATCAGCCAGCTGCACAGCGTTTACACCGTATTCCAGTCGCAAGGCGAGCATGCAGCGCGCGATATGCTCATGCGTTCGCGCAAAATAGCTGCCACGCGCAATATCCGCGTGATTATCGGCAGCAGCACAAACGACCTGCTCAACCGGCCGGTAAGCGAAGAAGAAATCAAACAGGCATATAAACACCTTACCGACCATCCCGATTCGGACACAGCCAAAATCTATTACGACCCCTTTGGCGAAGAAGTCCTGTTTTTTCTGAAACCCTCCGACAAAACCCATCCCGACTACGCTCCCGGCATCATTATCCCCGGTTTGCCGCTCGCACCGGTGTGGCACGAATTCATCATTTTCGCGACCACTCTCGCAGTGGGACTGCTTCTTGCCTATATTTTGGCAACGAATATCAGCAAACCCATCGCTATTCTGGAAAACGGCATGAAGCGGCTGGCGGCAGGAGAACTTGATGCCCGCGTATCGCAACAATTGGACGAACGCAAAGACGAACTCGCCCATCTGGGTATCCATTTCGACCGCATGGCAGACCAACTGCAAAAACTGGTTACCAAAGAACGCCACCTGCTTCATCATGTTTCCCATGAAATGCGCTCTCCGCTTGCGCGTATCCAAGCGATTATCGGCCTGATGCAGGCGCGTCCCGAAAAATCGAACGATTACATCGCCCGTTTGGAAAGCGAACTCAGCCGCATGGACACATTGGTAGGCGAGCTGCTCACTCTCTCCCGCCTGGAAACCGCCAATATACCTATGGACAAAGAGTTGATGCCGATAGTTCCCTTCATGCGTCATCTGGTAGAAGACAGCCAAAGCCTTGCCGAACAACGCGGCTACAGCATTCTGCTCGACACCGGCAATCTGTCTGACAAAGCACGATTCAAAGCCAACGAAAGCTATCTTTACCGAGCTTTTGACAACGTTATCCGCAACGCCATCAACTACAGTCCTACCGGCAGCACCATCACCGTTTCCATGCACGAAGACCGCAAAAACCTGCACATCGAAATCAGCGACAACGGACCGGGCATCAAAGAAGAGCAACTGCCGCACATTTTCACCGCTTTCTACCGCGCCGACAGCAGCGCCAATATCAGCGGTACAGGCTTAGGCTTGGCCATCACCAAACACATTACCGAACAGCACGAAGGCAAGCTGATTGCCGAAAACTTGCAACCCAACGGATTGAAAATGCACTTTATTTTTCCCAAAACCTGCAAAATCAAGGAAAAAGGACGGCATCAAACAACAGGCGATTGCTGTCAGGACAATCCTCCCTCCAAACAGGCTGCCTGAAAAAGCAATATACCGCCGCGTCTTGCTGTGTCCGCCATGCTCCTCAACCGCCGCCCATTACACCGACATGCAAAGCAGCCTGAAACATTTCCATGTATCCGTATGCAAGCCGCCGTCTCCCGAACGCATTTCGTATTTGTAATAAAAAAACACTTCCCCTGCCTGCAACCTTTTCAGGCAGCCCTATTTAAGGTAAACCCCCATGTATTTCCTACTCTCACCCGCCAAAAACCTTAACGAAACGCCCGATGCCACGCCGCGTCGTTACTCGCAACCCGCCCTACTCGAACAAGCAGAATTACTGATGCAAAGCCTGCGCCCCTTGTCTCCGCAGGATATTGCCGCGCTTATGCACGTTTCCGACAAAATCGCCCTGCTCAATACCGAACGCAACGCAACATGGCAGCCGCCGTTCACACCCGACAATGCCAAAGCCGCATTGTTTATGTTTAACGGCGATGTGTACGAAGGCATGGATACCGACAGCCTCGACGAAGAAAAAATCAACTATATCAACCGCCGCGTACGCATATTGTCAGGCCTGTACGGCGTTTTGCGCCCGCTGGATTTAATGCAGCCCTACCGCTTGGAAATGGGCACGCCGCTTGCCAACGGACGCGGTAAAAACCTGTACGAATTCTGGGGCAGCCGCATTACCGACTGCCTGAACGACACACTGGCGCAAAGCGGCGGCAACATCATAGTCAATCTGGCTTCACAAGAATATTTCAAATCCGTTCAGGCAGCCAAGCTGAACGCCCGCATCATCACCCCCGTGTTTAAAGACCAAAAAAACGGCACGTACAAAATCATCAGTTTCTACGCCAAACGCGCGCGCGGCCTGATGGTACGCTATGCCGCCGACCATGCGCTGGACGATGCGGAGCAGCTCAAGCAGTTTGATTATGAAGGCTATATCTACAATGAAGCCGCCTCATCGGAAAACGAATGGGTATTTTTGCGTTCGCACCCGAGCGAGAATTGACACCCCGTTTTCAGGCTGCCTGAAAACGCAAATTCCATCCTTCAGGCAGCCTGAAACAATGTTAGAATGAAGCAGCATCGCCCGCCGCAATACAACCACACACCCGCCTGAACAAATCATTTGTTACGGAACAACCGCTTATGTCAGCCTATCAAGTTCTCGCCCGCAAATGGCGACCGAAAACCTTTGCCGATTTAGTCGGACAAGAACACGTTGTCAAAGCCCTGCAAAATGCACTTGACAAAGGGAGGCTGCATCACGCTTACCTGCTCACAGGCACGCGCGGCGTAGGCAAAACTACCATTGCCCGCATTCTCGCCAAAAGCCTGAACTGTGAAACACCGCAACACGGAGAACCTTGCGGGCACTGCCAAAGCTGCCGCGATATCGACAGCGGACGTTTTGTCGATTTATTGGAAATCGATGCCGCTTCCAACACCGGCATCGACAATATCCGCGAAGTGCTCGAAAACGCCCAATACGCGCCCACAGCCGGCAAATACAAAGTCTATATCATAGACGAAGTGCATATGCTATCCAAAAGCGCGTTCAATGCCATGTTGAAAACCTTGGAAGAGCCGCCCGAACACGTCAAATTCATTCTCGCCACAACAGACCCGCACAAAGTTCCCGTAACCGTTCTCAGCCGCTGCCTGCAATTCGTGTTGCGAAATATGACGCCGCAACAAGTAGCCTCCCATCTCGCCCATGTCTTGGACAGCGAAGGCATTCCCTACCAAAACGCCGCTCTCAACCTGCTCGGACGCGCCGCCGCAGGTTCGATGCGCGATGCCCTCAGCCTGCTCGACCAAGCTATCGCACTCGGTTCGGGCAGCGTTGGCGAAAACGATGTCCGTCAAATGATAGGAGCAGTGGACAAGCACTATCTCTATACACTGCTCAACGCCCTGATGGAACAAAACGGTGAAGCGCTCATTACCCAAGCGCAACAAATGGCCGCCAATGCCGTCGGTTTCGACAGCGCACTGAGCGACCTTGCCCTGCTGCTGCAACGCTTGGCACTCATCAAAACCGTACCTGCGGCCGTTGCCGCAGACGATCCCGACCGCGAAGCCTTGCTGCATTTGTCCCGATATTTCAGCGACGAGCAAATCCAACTCTACTACCAATGCGCCCTGCACGGCAAAAAAGACCTGCCGCTGGCACCTGACGAGTATGCGGGCTTTGTGATGACCCTGCTGCGTATGCTTGCCTTTACGCCCTTTGCCGCTAAAGACACCCCTATTGACAGCACCATAGAAGGTACGCAATGGCACAGCGACCATACAACCCAAAGGCTGCCTGAAAATCCCCCACACACTTCCGGCTCGGCAAACGACACCACTCCTTGGGAAACCGCCCAAGCCGTTCAAACAGAATCCCAAAAGGACGATTTCACCCCAAAAAAAGAACAGCTGCCTGAAAACGCAGACTATTTTCAGGCAGCCGAAAAAACAAACGGATACGTCCCCCAACCTGAAGCTCCCGTCCAAACCGAACGGCACCATATCGCAACATCTCAAGGCAGCGCGATACACACTGCCCCCGAAACCATTGCACCGCTGCCTGAAGAAGCCCCCGTTATTCAGGCAGACTGTCATACTGCCGAAACAGAACACGTTTGCCCGACAGCCGCATCCGTTCCAACGGAATCCACAGAAGCAGCCCCTGTCCTACCGCCGTCCGATTCATTACACGGCGAATCACCGCTGCCTGAAAGCAATGCTTTATGGTCATCAGAACCATACGCAAGCGAAACGGACAACACATGGCAAGCCGATTACCCGGCATTTGAAGAGCTACCCCCGCCGACAGCCGACATACAGGCGGATACACCCATTGCACAGCCCGCTGTTTCCGACCGCGACCCCATACCCGAATTTACCGCCGCAAACTGGTTGGATATTGTCCGCTGCATTGCCCCAAAAGCATCGGCCGCCCAAATGCTGCTCAATCACAGTTCATGGGCAGATTACCAAGACGGCATACTGCATCTGGCAATCGTGCGGGAGCATACGCAACGCACTGCTAAAAAAGAATATTTTGACCGTATCGCCGCCTTGCTCAACCAACTGTACGGTTTTTCGATTCGGATACAGAGCCGCGACTGGCAAACAGGCGACCCCGAAACACCTATCATGTACCGCAACCGCCTGCTGGCCGAAGCGCGCACCCAAGCAAAAAACAATATGGAAGCCGATGCCGCCGTGCAAAACATTTTCCAACATTTCAATGCCAAATGGCTGGAAGACACTTTAGAACTGCTGCCGCAGGCAGCCTGAAGCCATCAGATTACTTAAATTATGCTGCAAACCGACAATCTTACCGCCGCCACATCGCGCATCATCACTGCCCAAACCGTTTCCAAGCAGGAAGAACAGTTCGAACGTGCATTGCGCCCGAAAACCCTTGCCGACTACATCGGCCAGCCAAAAGCCAAAGAGCAACTCGGTATTTTCATTCAGGCAGCCAAACAGCGCGGCGAAGCACTGGACCATACCCTGCTGTTCGGCCCGCCCGGATTGGGCAAAACCACACTGGCCAATATTATCGCCAAAGAACTGGGCGTTAATTTGCGCCAAACATCAGGCCCCGTATTGGAACGCGCCGGCGATTTGGCCGCCCTGCTCACCAATCTGGAACCGCATGACGTTCTGTTTATTGACGAAATCCACCGACTCAGCCCTGTTGTGGAAGAAATCCTTTATCCGGCATTGGAAGATTACCAGCTCGACATCATGATAGGCGAAGGGCCGGCCGCCCGTTCGGTTAAAATCGATTTACCGCCGTTCACATTAGTGGGTGCCACCACACGCGCAGGTATGCTTACCAATCCCCTGCGCGACCGTTTCGGTATCGTATCGCGACTGGAGTTTTACCATGCGGCCGACTTGTCCACTATCGTTGCCCGTTCCGCCCAACTGCTGAATATGGACTTGGATAAAGAAGGCGCAATGGAAATCGCCCGCCGCAGCCGCGGCACACCGCGTATTGCCAACCGCCTGCTACGGCGCGTACGCGATTATGCCGAAGTCAAACATTCAGGCAGCATCAGTGCAGAGATTGCCGATGCCGCACTATCGCTTCTCGATGTCGACAAAATCGGGTTGGACATGATGGACAGAAAGTTTCTGGAAGCCGTGCTGCACAAATTCAGCGGCGGCCCGGTCGGACTCGACAATGTCGCCGCAGCCATCGGCGAAAGCACCGACACCATCGAAGATGTCATCGAACCCTATCTCATCCAACAGGGTTTCCTGCAACGCACACCGCGCGGACGCATGGCAACCCGCAGTGCCTTCCTTCATTTCGGCCTGCCTTTTAGCGAATAATTCTCTGAATTCATCTACCGGAAATCGGCATCAATACTTCCTTTCACTCAAAAGAACAAGCCGAACAATTTTAATATGGTAAAAAATTCAATCATTTAGCGACCATTATAAAGGCTGTATTCGAATGCACGTTTCGCGTCATTCGGATACAGCCTTAAATACTCAGAGCAACCCAAAGGCTGCCTGATATCATCTCTTACCCTATCACTGCATCTTGAGAAACCATATTCTTCTAATCCTCCGCTACCAGCACATTTTTACTGCCTTCTGCAAACAACACGTTCAATTTTTGCCCTGCTTGCAAACCTCCTGCACGGCGGACAACCTCCCCTTTTTGATTTCGTACTACGGCAAAGCCTCTCTGCATAACCGATTGGGGTGATATGGCCTCCAACAATGCCTCTTGCTTGGATAAACGTTGTCCTGCATGGTTCAGGCAGCCTGTTGCGCCCTGAAATAATGCACAGGCGGCATACTCCAAACGTTGTTGCGCTTCATGCACATTGGGACGTTGTCGGGACAAAGCTGCGCCCAACCAGTCCACGCGCTGCTGTTTAGTATGCATTTGCCCGGCAAAGGCTGCCTGAAACCACTGCGCGGCTTTATCGAGTTGCTGCTGTTGCTGAGTCCATTTTTGCTTGGGATGATGTAGGCGTTGCGCTAAGAAATCGGTTTTCTGGGCGGCATTCTGATAATATTGTTGCAGCAGGTATTGCAACAAATTACCGTATTGTGCGATTTTTTTCAGGTAAACCCGATTATCGGGGCTGACCAATTCGGCTGCTGCAGTCGGTGTCGGCGCGCGAACATCGGCGGCGAAATCGGAAAGGGTGAAATCCGTTTCATGCCCCACTCCGCACACCACAGGCAACACACAAGCGGCAATCGCCCGAACAACCGGCTCTTCGTTAAACGACCACAAATCTTCCATGCTGCCGCCGCCGCGACACACAATCAACACATCGCATTCATTGCGCTCGGAAGCGGCAGTAATCGCTGCCGCCAACTGCTGAACGCTGCCTGCACCCTGTACGGCAGCAGGATAAACCGTTACCGCAATCTGCGGAGCACGGCGGCGCAATGCGGTGAGTACGTCCCGCAGCGCCGCTGCTGCCAAACTGGTTACGACACCTACGCGTTGCGGATTTTCAGGCAGCCTTTTTTTGAGGGCATTATCAAACAGCCCTTCCGCTTCCAAGCGGCGTTTCAAACGTTCGTAGCGTTCAAACAATGCGCCCAAACCCACCTGTCTCACTTCCTGAACGGTGATTTGGAAATCTCCGCGCGCTTCGTAAATGCCGATACGCCCGCACACTTCAATCTGCGCACCTTCGCGCAAAGGTTGAGCCAAACGCATGGCCGTGTGTTTGAACAAAGCACAGCGTACCTGTGCATAAGCATCTTTGAGCGAAAAATAGTAATGTCCGCTGGCGGCACGGGTTAAACCCGAAATTTCACCGCCCACCCACACACCGGCAAAACGGTTTTCCAACAAATCTTTAGCGGCGGCATTGAGTTGGGACACGCTCAAAGGCGCACCTTCAAACAAATCAGACATCATTTCAGGCAGCATAATGTGTAAAGTCGGGCATTATACTGTAGCGATTTCCACTATAATACCCGCCCTAACGCTTGCAACCGAAAAACTGGAGAGTTCCATGAAAATCAGCACTTGTTTTGACGGAGGTTCGGTTACCGTACACGACATCGGCAATCCTGCCGCCATCCGCCTGTCTTTACGGCCGGACAATGCCAGCGAATTCAAACAATGGTTTTATTTCAGGCTGCAAGGTGCGGCCTATACGCCCTGCACCATGCATTTTGACAACGCAGCCGAAGCCGCTTATCCGCTGGGCTGGGACGGCTATCAGGCAGTGGCTTCTTACGACCGGCAAAACTGGTTCCGCGTACCCACGCGTTATGAAAACGGCGAACTCGTCATTCAGCACACGCCGCTTGCCAACAGCATCTATTACGCCTATTTCGAGCCCTACTCTTCCGAACAGCATCTCAATCTGCTCGGCGAGGCGCAAGGCAGCGGATTATGCCAAATCGAAGACTTGGGCGGCACCGTACAAGGACGCGACATCAACCTGCTCACCATCGGGCACCAAGTGGAAAGCGACCTGAAAATCTGGGTTATCGCCCGCCAACACCCCGGCGAAACCATGGCGGAATGGTTTGTCGAAGGCCTGCTTTCACGCCTGCTCGACCATCAAGACCCTACCGCACGCGCCCTATTGGACAAAGCCACCTTCTATATCGTGCCTAATATGAACCCCGACGGCTCCGCACTGGGCAATCTGCGCACCAATGCCGCAGGCGCCAATCTCAACCGCGAATGGCTCAATCCCGATAAAGAACGCAGCCCCGAAGTGTATTATGTGCGCGAAAAAATGCACCAAACAGGCGTGGATATTTTCCTAGACGTACACGGCGATGAAGCCATACCCTACGTTTTCGTTGCAGGCAGCGAAGGCGTACCGAACTACAATGAAGAAACGGCAAAATTGGAAGAACTGTTTAAAACCGCCTTTCTGGCTGCCTCCCCGGATTTCCAAGACACGCACGGCTATCCCAAATCCGAACCCTTGCAAGCCGATTTGAGCATGGCAGGCAATTATGTCGGCAATGCTTTCCGCTGTCTCTCTTACACTCTGGAAATGCCTTTTAAAGACAACGACAATCTTCCCGATGATGATTTCGGCTGGAACGGGCAACGCTCGCTGCGTTTAGGCGAAAGCATTTTAAATCCGCTACTTGCCGTTTGCCGCAAACTGCACTCCGATTAATCGACAGGCTGCCTGAAAGCCTTCAGGCAGCCATACCGCCTATGACCGACACACCCAAATACTACATGACCCCAGCAGGCCAACAAGCCATGCAAAACGAACTTTATCTGCTGGTCAACAAAGAACGCCCCGAAATCGTACAAGTCGTTAATTGGGCAGCAAGCAACGGCGACAGAAGCGAAAACGGCGATTATCTTTACGGCAAACGCAGAATGCGCGAAATCGACCGCCGCATCCGTTTCTTAAGCAACCGCCTGCAACATGCCGTTGTAGTTGATCCCGAATTGCGCGGCGATTGCGACCAAATCTTTTTTTCCGCCACAGTCACCATCGAACGGGCAGGAGGCGAAGAACAAACCGTGCGCATTGTAGGCGAAGACGAAATCGACCCGTCAAACAATAAAATCTCATGGAAATCCCCGCTGGCCCGCTGCCTGATGAAAGCGCGCGAAGGCGACACCGTATTTCTCAACACTCCCGAAGGGCGCGAAGCAATCGAGATTCTGGAAGTTGCCTATTTGAAAATAGACTGAATCAATTAATCTGTTTTTCAACTCATGCTCTGAAAACAATTGCCTTATTCCGTATAAACAAGTGCCATCCGAACTCGCTACGTTGCAAAAATCCTGAGCAATGATGAACCGTTTATTTTCAAACCATTACGCCTGATTAAGATATGCTTCCGCCACAACAGCCGGCAAACATACAACAGAGAAAATATCGTAAGCATCAATATTCCCGTGTTTCTCTCACAGAAACAATCATAGGCACAATACTGTTTTTTTATTTCCAGCAGCTATCGAAAACAAGGCTGCCTGAAACACTTCAAAAACGTTTCAGACAGCCTTGTTCATCATTAAACATCTTAATTCATTATGATTTCTTGCATATTCTTTATGACAGACGAGTAAAACTTCTCAGCCGGCTTCCATACATTCTTTTAAAACACTCTAGCCGTCCCAATCCGACAGTCCCAACAACATAGCATCGCCATAACTGAAAAAACGATATTCCTCCCCTAGCGCATGGCGATACACATCACGAATATGCCCGCACCCCGAAAAAGCGGATACCAACATCAATAATGTGGATTTAGGCAAATGAAAATTAGTAATCAACCGGTCAATTACCTTAAATTGATAACCCGGCGTAATAAAAATGTCCGTATCCCCCTGTCCTGCTTTCAGGCAGCCTGAAACCGCAGCAGACTCAATCGCACGCAGAGACGTGGTCCCCACCGACCATACACGATTGCCGCGCTGCTTGGCTGCCTGAATCATGTCCACCGTTTCGGCAGGTACATCAAACCATTCGGCGTGCATTCTGTGTTCCTCGATATTATCCGTACGCACAGGTTGGAATGTTCCCGCCCCTACATGCAGCGTTACTTCGGCAAACAAAACGCCTTTGGCACGCAACTTATCCAATAAATCACCGGTAAAATGCAAGCCTGCCGTAGGTGCAGCCACCGCCCCCTGGTATTTGGCATAAACCGTTTGATACCGAACATCATCTTCAGCATCTGCCGCACGTTCAATATAAGGAGGCAATGGCAGCTTACCATACCGCTCCAACAGTTCATAAACATTCAGGCTGCCTGAAAAGCGCAGGCAAAACAACTCCCCCCGGCGCTCAATCATCTCCGCTTCGATATTTCCTTCAAAATGCAGTTTGGTACCCACCTTGGGCGACTTAGACGAACGGATATGAGCCAATGCAGTGTGTTTATCCAACACTCTTTCCACCAAAGCTTCAATTTTGCCGCCGCTTGCTTTACTGCCGAATAAACGCGCCTTCATTACCTTTGTATTATTAAACACCAGTACATCGCCTGGTGCGACATAATCAGGCAAGGCAGAAAATTGCGTATCCGTTATCTCCCGTTCAGGCAAAGCAACCAGCAGACGGCTGCTACCCCTTACTTCGGGCGGATGCTGTGCAATCAAACGTTCGGGAAGCTCAAAATCAAAATCAGAAATATGCATATTTATCAATCAGTATTCCATCAATCGGTGCTGCATCCCGTTCATATTGCGACATCATCCGTTTCTGCGGCAACATAACCCGATATTCACACCAATTCATTGCTTTTCAAAGAAGTAATAAAAACAAATACCCGTCCCATCGCAAAAAATGCAGAATCATCACATTAGGACAGATAAATATTTAAAAAATACAAGGTACTTAAATAGCAGCATCCATCGTTTAAGGCAACAAACGCTGCGGATTAGGACTGTCCGACAACACTTTTTCATTCAAATAAACTTCCACCTTTTCTTTAACCGCAAAACGGTCGGTATCCGCAGGCCAAGAAACTCTTTTTAAGATTGGCGCACAATCCACTTTCACCACAATTTCGGATAACGACACCACGCGCCACAATGATTTCAGCAAGCCGATATCCGCAAAAGATACTTCTTCGGTACGCTTGCCATCGACATAATAACGTAAAGCCAATATCTGAATATCCGCACCGCCATCCAATGCCGATTGAAACAACGCCGCCTTCAAAGGCAATACCCCGTTACCCAAAGAAGTACGTGCTTCGGGGAAAAAACACACATTCGAACCTTCGGCCAATTTCGCTACAATCGCTTCATTAATCGGATCTACCGCTTTACGATTGCTGCGGTCGATAAAGACCGTACCTACTCCTGCCACCATTTTTCCGATAACCGGCCAACTTTGCAACTCCTGCATCGCAATAAAACCCGAAGGGCAAAGTGCCATAACCACAGGCGCATCCAACCACGACACATGGTTGGACACCACCAACAAACCCTTATCGCTATGGTTCTCAGGCAGCGGATTCTGCAACTCAATACGTAAATTAACCGCTTTAAGACAGTCCCCGCTTAAACGTTTCAACAACTGCTCCCGAAACATTTTGTCGTTCCCGTCGAGTTTACGCAGCTGCCATGCAGTGGAAAACAACCAAGACAGTAAAGCTGCCAGACGGAGCATCCGTACAAACCAATTCGTTTTCATACATCCTTCCCATCAAGGCTGCCTGAACGCTTTTTCAGGCAGCCGACGCATATTCAATCATCTGTTATAAAAAACACACCTAAAAGTATTGTCCGAACAATCCCAATGCTCTATCAATCGCACTATACCCACTCATGGAAACAATAACAAAAACAGAATTGTCTGTTTGCCGTCAATACGGTTGATACGATTGCATCAAACCACAACCTATCGGTTATCCGCACGAACCAAACAAGACGCAGACTATTATGCAAAAACCCGATACTCCAACTCCTTGAAGTATCGGGCAACGGTTACGCTTCTTTGCTTTCCGCCGCTTTTTGGCGCAAACGCAAACCCAGTTCGCGCAACTGCTTGTCGTCCACCGCATTCGGCGCGTTGGTGAGCAGACATTGGGCGCGTTGCGTTTTCGGGAAGGCAATCACATCGCGAATCGACTCCGCGCCCGCCATCAGCGTGACCAAACGGTCGAGGCCGAACGCCAAACCGCCGTGCGGCGGCGCACCGTATTTCAGATTGTCCAGCAGGAAACCGAATTTTTCCTGTTGCTCTTCGGGCGTGATGTTCAGCGCGGCAAACACTTTTTCCTGAATGTCGGCGCGGTGGATACGGATTGAGCCGCCGCCGATTTCCCAACCGTTCAACACCATATCGTAGGCGCGGGCAAGACAGTTTTCGGGGTCGCTTTCCATCAAATCCTCATGACCCTGTTTCGGCGAAGTAAACGGGTGGTGCATCGCCGCAAAGCGTTGGTTTTCCTCATCGTATTCAAACATCGGGAAATCCACCACCCAAAGCGGTTTCCATTCATCGACAAAATAACCATCCGCCGTGCCGTGTTCGTGGCCGATTTTCACCCTCAACGCGCCGATGGCTTCATTGACGGTTTTCGCCTTGTCCGCGCCGAAGAAAATCAAATCGCCGTTTTCCGCGCCCGTGCGCTCGATAATGGTTTTCAGGCAGCCTTCGGACAGGAATTTCACAATCGGCGACTGCAAACCGCTATCCTCGCCGTTGCTGATGTTGGACACATCGTTTACCTTGATGTACGCCAAACCTTTCGCGCCGTAAATGCCGACAAATTTGGTATATTCGTCAATATCTTTGCGGCTGAGTTTCGCGCCTTTCGGCACGCGCAAGGCGACCACGCGCCCGTCTTTCAAATCCGCCGCCGCGCGGAACACCTTAAATTCCTCGCTTTTCATCACATCGGTCAGTTCGGTAAATTGCAGGCTTACGCGCAAATCGGGCTTGTCCGAGCCATAGCGGAACATGGCTTCGCGGAACGGCATGCGCGGAAACTCGCCCAAATCCACGCCCAAAGCGTCTTGAAACACCTGTTTCGCCATGCCTTCGGTGATGTCCATAATTTCGTTTTCGCCCAAGAAAGACGTTTCCAAGTCAATCTGGGTGAATTCGGGCTGGCGGTCGGCACGCAAATCTTCATCGCGGAAACATTTGGTAATCTGATAGTAACGGTCAAAACCCGCCACCATCAGCAGTTGTTTGAACAACTGCGGCGACTGCGGCAGCGCGAAAAATTCGCCGGGGTGGACGCGGCTGGGGACGAGATAATCCCGCGCACCTTCGGGGGTGGAACGGGTCAGCACGGGGGTTTCAATGTCAATAAAGCCCTGCGCGTCCAGATAACGGCGCACACCCATCGCCACTTGGTAGCGCAGGCGCAGATTGTGCTGCATTTGCGGACGGCGCAAATCCATCACGCGGTGGGTTAAGCGCACGTTTTCGCTGATGTTTTCTTCGTCAATCGGGAAGGGCGGGGTGGCGGCGGCGTTTAAAACTTCAATTTCTTTGCCCAGAATTTCAATTTTGCCGGACACCATTTTCGGGTTTTCCGTGCCTTCGGGACGGCGGCGCACGCGGCCGGTGATGCTCAACACAAATTCGCTGCGCGAGGCATCGGCGGCGGCAAAGGCTTCGGGGGTGTCGGGGTCAATCACCACTTGCACCGTGCCTTCGCGGTCGCGCAGGTCAATAAAAATCACTCCGCCGTGGTCGCGGCGGCGGTGCACCCAGCCTTTGACGGTTACGGTTTGGTCGAGGTACTGTTCGTCAATCAGACCGCAGTAGTTGGTACGCATTATTTTACTTTCCTATTCCTATACATATGAAAAAAATTAATCAATTGCTCTTTCAGAAAATTTCTTAATGGAATTTCTAAAAATTTAGCTATTACCCAACTAATAAGGACTAAAATAATTACTGGAATAATTGGCAGAATATAAGGAGGTATACTTGGATATATTTTTGCCAACGCTACCGTTGCTGATACTATAGTTCTCTCATGAATAAGATACAAAGGATAACTAATAAAACCCAAAAAAATCCAAAATGGCTGTTCCAAACATCTTTGAAGCACCTTGCTCCATAGAATAAGCGGGAAAATTAATGTAATAACAAACAATGCCACCATAGCATCTAGTGTATTTCTAGTAATATATCCTGTAATAATTGAACTAATTAATAATAATACAAATATCCACACTCTAACCGATCTTTTATGTTCTTCTCTAAATTGGTACAACATCATCCCAATTGAAAACCAACCGAAATAAAGCAACCCTACAGCATTCGTAATTTTTACTATATTACGTAAAAGCCTTAAATCTATCATCCATGTATTTAATAAATCAAGTATTACCGCAAGAAAATGACATGCCAACAAAGCATAAATTGTTTTCAAACAATTTCTATTAGAATATTTAAAATAAATTAAACCAACAATTATATAAAAAGCTACCTCAACATATAAAGACCAGAAAGATCCCTCTAAATTCACGAAAGAATAGGGAATTATTTTATTTAAAATATAAGGATTAATAAAAGTTAAACTAGGGACTAAAGAAGATAATTCAGGTTGCCCTCCGTATCTTTCAGGAAAAAAACCAGCAGTTGCATACAAAAAAATACATACTAACAACATGGCAGGAAATAGCCTCAGCCATCTTTTAAAGATAAATTCATAAAAAGATTTACTTCTCTCCAATGTCATTAAAATAACAAAACCTGACAATAAGAAAAATAGTTCAACGCCTATCCATCCATATTTAAATAACCATATTTCAAAGAATTGATCACTATATGGCATTTCAGGATGTATAGCATAGGTATGAAATAGAACAACCAATAAAATAGCCAATCCCCGTACACCATCAAGATAAGCAATTCTATTATTCATTAATGCCTCCATAAACTTTAACTTATTAAAGTGACCGAAACATTCAATCTTGCTTTACCAGTCAGTTTCCGGCATCACCATACCCAGTGAAATAATGTATTTCAAAGCATCATCTACACTCATATCCAGTTCGCGCACATCGCTGCGGCGCACCATAATATAATAGCCGCCGGTCGGGTTCGGCGTGGTCGGCACATACACGGACACATAGTCTTCATCGGGCAAACCGTCCACCACCGCTTGGGGCAGGCTGCCTGAAATAAAAGCGATTGTCCAAATATTGCTTTGCGGAAAAGGTACTAAAACGGGCGTTTTAAACGAACGGCTGTTGTCGGAGAGCAGTGATTCGGAAACCTTTTTTACTCCGGAGTAAATCGATTTGACAATCGGGATTCTACCCAATAGCGAATCCCAACCTTCCAAAATTTTGCGTCCGAACACGTTAGCCGCAAACACGCCCGTAATCAGCAACACGGCAACGGCTATTGCAAAACCCAAACCGGGAATATCAAAGCCCAAATAATTGACGGGCTGCCATTTTGCGGGAATCAGCCTGCTCAAACGGTCGGTTGCGGAAATAATGTAGCCGAATACCCAAATGGTTACGGTAATCGGCAGCCATACCAATACGCCCGCAATCAAATACTTTTTAATGGCTTTAACGATACCGCCATTGTTTCCTGCCATATTCGCCATACCCGTAAACAAAAAATGAAAAGCGGGAGATTATACGCTTTTTTGCCAAGCAACGCTGCTACTCTGAGAAGATTGAACGAAACAGCCGTACGATACGGTAGCGCAAACGCTGCATCATGCCTTTGGGCAAATTGTCTTCCAACGCCACCAGGGGCGTTTCCAACCATATCTCTCCTTGCGCGGAGGCTGCCTGAAGCACTCCCAGCGTCTGTCCCGCTTCAACAGGTGCGGCAATCGGTTCATGCGTGGTTAAAGTCAAGCGTATGGAGCCTTGATATGCGCGAGGCACAGTGAGATATATCTCTTGCGCTGCGCCGATAGCAACCGTTTCCCGTTCTCCGCCATATACTTGCGCTTGCGCCAATTTACTGCCTGCCTGATACAGCTTGCGGGTAGTGAAATGTTTCAGGGCGTAATTCAATAATTTGCGGCTTTCCGTAGCCCTGGCTTCAGGGCTTACCGCGCCAACAACAATGCTGAGTATCTGCCTGTCTCCGAATTTACCCGTTGCAATCAAACTATATCCCGCAATATCGGAATAGGCGGCTTTCATACCATTGACACTATTATCGCGAAACAGCAGCAAATTGCGGTTCGGTTCCGTTATTCCGTTGTAAGTAAATGTTTTTTTTGAGAACACAGAGTAATCGGCGGGGAAATCACGCATCAAGGCTTGTGCCAACAGTGATAAATCATGCACGGTAGTCAACTGTTTGGCAGCAGACAAACCCGTGCTGTTTTCAAAAAGCGTTTTATTCATGCCCAAACGCGCCGCTTGGGCATTCATCCGCGCGACAAATGCTTTTTCGCTGCCTGAAATACCTTCCGCCAAAGTAACGGCGGCATCATTGCCCGATTGCACGGCCAAACCCTGCACCAAATCGGCTATTGACACTTGTTGGCCGGCATGCAAAAACATTCTCGTTCCTTCGTTGCGCCACGCCTTGTCGGATACGGTAAAACGTTGTTCCGGTTTAATACTGCCGTTTTGCAGCGACTGGAAAGTCAGATATACAGTCATCAATTGCGCGAGTGATGCCGGCTCGATAGACACATCCGGATTTTTCTCCGCCAGCACTTTACCGCTTTGCAAATCCTTAACCATATAGGCAGTTGCTGCAATTTCCGGTGCAGCAGGCCACGGCACACTTTGGGCAAACACCCAAGTATGCCACACAAAAAATATCATTACTGCCGCTAAACACCGTTTCATCATTCAGACTGCCCGAAAAAATAAATACTGCATTTCATAAAAATAAGGCTCTGTTTTCAAATAAGATTGATACTGTAATATAATTTAATCAAAATACCATATTTTCAATATCTTTATAATTAATACATTGAAAAAATGTTTTTTACACTATCTGTTTATAGTGATGCCAATCAAATCTCACAACACGGTCCAAAACAAATATACCAAACAAGCCCTGCTAAAATATACGACAATCTCAGATACACCGCCCAACTGCTTAAAGAGCTATCCAAACTCAATGCCGCCCACGCCCGGCCGCCTGAAAGGCTCGGGTAGCTTCCCGAATAGGTTGAGAGCTTCAACTGCCGCCGACAGACTGTGAAACGCTCCCTTCTCGGGGTGTTTTATTCGGTTCTCGAAAACTGCCATTGGCCTTTCAAAATCAAAAATTTGCTTGGATGACATAACCATCTGTATTGTTCAGGCAGCCTGAAACACTTTTGAGCTGCCTGAACCGTCTTATTCAGCAGAGCAGGCTTGTTCAATGAGTTTTTCCAGTAATGCGGTTTTAGACATGCCCTGCTGCGCGGCAAGTGCATCCAGCTTGTCTATCGTTTCCAATTTGAATTTAAAACCACAAAGCTTAACCCCGCGCTTTTCATCGCTGCGCTTTTGAATTTCCAGTCTAGACATTGCCATAATGTTTTCCCTTACCGACTACCGGTTAAAAGTGTTAATAAAACAGTTATTTATCCAAACAAGTGCTAATCAACTTCAAACTTTGGCCGTATGCAGGCAGAGGCCATTTTCCCACACCGTATCCGCACCAATACTTTCAATCAGCCAATCAACCCATAAGGCTGCAGGCTGCCTGAAAAAGCCCGTTTCCCCGGCATTCTCCTTTACTCTGCCGGCAATGTATCGTTTGTTATCCGACAGATTCCAAATATCGGCAATACTCACAGAGACATCGTTTGAGTTTCCGAATATTTTCAGAAAAATCATGCCGGTTTTTCTGTCTGTTGCGGGATTGATACCCGTTTTTTCCTGATAGAGTTTTAATCATTCTTGTAGAAATTTTCCGCATGATTGGCTTTTTTCGGCAGCATCAGAGGAAGGAATCAATAAACCGTCTGCTGCCTAAATTTCAGTTTGGGACATTGCCATAACGTTTTATCTTTGCTATATTGTTGAAGAATCAGAGCGGCTGCGGCTGCGCGCCCCGATGATTTAACTACAGATGAATATACTGGTGAGCTTAAAATCAGTAGAAAAATCAGGAAAATTAACTTAATCATAGTTGCTTTCCTTCTTCTAAGCCCTGCTTCGGTAGGGCTTTTCCCGTTGTTGAACGTCTCAACGGGGATAATTCTTGCAGTATGAGCTACAAATTAAAGAAAGTTTTTTATTTTTCAATAGCTTTATAAAAAATCACTATTCAGGCTGCCTACCTGATAGATTAATTTCCGTCCTGCCGTGCAAGCCATTCGGCGCAAATTTTAACCAATGCCTGCCGCTTGGTGCCGCCCGCTTTCGCAACAGCCGCATCGATAATATCCATTTCCTCGGTTGGCGCATAAATAGATATTTGCCGATATTCACCGCTTTTCAGTTTTTGGCGTTTCGCTGCCGCAGCCGTTGCCGCCCGCAGTTTTTTTGAATGTTCGGTATTGGCATTTGCCATTTTTCAAATCCTTTGCTGCTTTGCTTGAAAATTTGGAGAACAGACAGGGTTTCCCCGTCTCGTTTACCGCCTGGTTTCCGCTTCTTAAATATGCCGGCAAACTGATAAAAAAATCACGAAAATTGCCAACTCTGGCATTTCCGTCAATCCCTACCGCCAGCCTTTTTTTGTACCGTATTAAAAAAACCACGCAAAATATCAATATCTTCCGTAGTCGGATTAGCACGATTAAACAGCGATAATATGCGGCGCATCATTCTTTGCTGATTGCGGCGGCGGAAAAAATCCAACTGCTCCATAGTCTGTTCCAAATGATTCACCATACCCGACACCTGCTCGGAAGTTGCCCGATTCACCTCGGACACCAAATGGCTCATTTCATATCCCACCTGACTAAACAACTCGTAACACACCACCTGCACGGCCTGCGCCAAATTCAAAGAAAAATAATCGGGATTACCGCTTATCGTCATCAAACGGTTGCAGGTTTGCACTTCTTCTATACTCAAACCGAAAGTTTCATTACCAAAAACCAAAGCAACCTTATGCCCTGCTTGCGCCAAAGCCAACAACTCAGGGGTAAGCTCTCTGGGCGTTTGCAAAGGCGAAGTCAATTCGCGGCGGCGGCTGGTTAAAGCACAACTCAAAACCGTATCCGCCAATGCAGAGGGCAAATCGGCCACGATTTTGGCACGTTGCAAAACATCCGCCGCGCCGGATGCCAAAATAAAACTTTCTTCAGGCAGCCTGAAATCTTCCTGTCCCGTATATTGCATGGCTTCAGGCGTCATCGGCGTAGCCATCAGGTTCGGAGCCACCAAGTACAAATCCGTCAAACCCATCGTCTTCATGGCTCTGGCCGCCGCACCGATATTGGCGGGATGGCTGGTGCGTGAAAGTACGATGCGGACATGGCGCAGATAATCGGGCAATGGTGCGGAAGACATAGTAAACAAGCGGAAAAATAACGGCTCATTGTACCATTTTTTACTTTTCAGGCAGCCTGAACGGCTTATGAAACCACTTGAAAAATATTCCGTAAACTACCCAATCGAAGCTCGCCCAAACATCCGTCTGTAAAAGCAGCCCGACTTTATGCATCCTTTTCACAGACCCACGACACAAATGCTTTCTACCCCTTCCTCATATCAAACAAACAGGCTGCCTGAAAAACTTTCAGGCAGCCTGTCAATGCATTCAATCATGCGTACCAGATATTACGCTCCCAAAAACCAAAACTTGGCCGCCCAACACACGGCAACAATCCATACCATTACCGGTACGTCTTTGCTACGGCCGCACAACAGTTTGATAAGAGCATAACTGATAAAGCCCATAGCTATACCGTCTGCAATCGAATAGGTAAACGGCATAAACGCAATCGTTAAGAAAGCCGGAGCGGCTTCGGTAATATCGCCCCAATCGATTTCGGTGGCAGAACGCATCATCTGCACGCCGATATACAGCAATGCGGGAGCGGTAGCAAAAGCTGGAACGGCTTTGGCAAGCGGCGAAAACCACAAGCAGGCAAGCATCAACACGCCTACCGTTACCGCAGTCAAACCGGTTCTTCCGCCTGCCGCCACACCCGATGCGCTTTCAATATAAGGCGTTGTAGAAGAAGTACCCAGAGCCGCACCGGCAACAATCGCGGTTGAATCCGCAAACAACGCTCGTTTCAAACGGGGAAGTTTGCCGTCCTGTAACAATCCTGCGCGATGGGATACGCCGACCAAAGTACCTGTAGAATCAAACAAATCCACCAAGAAAAACACAAATACAACCGCTATCAGGCTGCCGTTTGCCAGTCCTGAAAAATCCATTTGCATAAACGTAGGCGCAAGACTGGGGATACTGTCCACCACCCCGTGAAATTGAGCCTGTCCCAAAAGCATGGCAAGAGCAGTAATACCGAAAATACTGATAATAATCGCACCGCGGACACGGAAATAATCCAAAGCGATAGTTAAAAACATACCGAGCAATGCCAACAATACAGGCCAATTCGGCAGTTTACTGCCGTCTTCGGCCAATACATAAAGTTGCCCCATGCTGACCAAAGTAGCCTCATTCGCCACAATCACGCCTGAGCCTTTAAGCGCAATCAAAGCCAGAAACAAACCGATGCCCGAAGCAATCGCCATTTTCAAACTCATCGGCAAGGCATTGACCAACCATTCGCGGACTTTTAAAAAGCTAAACACAATAAATATGATGCCCGACATAAACACTGCCGCCAGTGCCGTTTGCCACGACACGCCCATACCCATGCAAACGGAAAAAGTGAAATAGGCGTTCAATCCCATACCCGGAGCAAGCGCAATGGGGTAATTTGCCAACAATCCCATAATAAAACAACCGATTGCGGCAGAAATACAGGTAGCTACAAACACCGCACCGAAATCCATGCCGGTCAGCGACAAAATAGACGGGTTGACGATGATGATGTAGCACATAGTTAAAAATGTGGTGAACCCTGCCAACAGTTCGGTACGAACGGTGGTATTGTGTTCTTTTAACTTAAAATAGTGTTCCATAGAGGAAATCAATTTATTCATATTGCACGCATATAGAAAATTGGAAAGATTGGCGATTATAGGCCGCTTTACAGATTTCGACAGCACGAATTCCACAAAAAAGGCTGCCTGAAACTTTTCAGGCAGCCTTTTCTACATCATACATCTCTATTTCTTAATAGATTTTGTCTTATCCGAAACACTGCAACAACTCATTTGATTTTTATTCAACCGTTACCGACTTGGCAAGATTGCGCGGCTTATCTACATCCGTTCCCCGAGCCAATGCCGCGTGGTAGGACAACAATTGCACGGGAATGGTATGGACAATCGGAGAAAGTATGCCGACATGTCGCGGAGTGCGGATAACGTTTACGCCATCATCGCCATGAAAATCACTTTCCAAATCGGCAAAAACAAACAGCTCGCCACCGCGCGCACCGACTTCCTGCATATTGGCCTTCACCTTGTCCAGCAAACTATCGTTCGGAGCGATGACAACCACAGGCATATTTTCATCAACCAAAGCCAACGGCCCGTGTTTCAACTCGCCGGCAGGATAGGCTTCGGCATGAATGTAAGTAATTTCTTTCAGCTTCAACGCCCCTTCCAATGCAATCGGATAATGGATACCGCGACCTAAAAACAATGCGCTGTTTTTCTTGGCAAACTTCTGTGCCCATACTGCAATTTGCGGCTCCAAATTCAAAGCATGCTGAATATGTCCCGGCAATTGGCGCAAAGCCTCTATATATTCGTACTCCTTATCATCGTCTACATAGCCGCGCAATCTACCCAACGTAACCGCCAATCCGAACAAAACAACCAGTTGCGTTGTAAATGCCTTGGTAGAAGCCACGCCGATTTCCGCACCCGCACGCGTGTATAAAACCAAAGAGCTGTTGCGCGGCAAAGCCGATTCCATCACGTTACAAATCGACAGGGAATGGTTTTGCCCCAACGATTGCGCGTATTTAAGCGCCTCCATCGTATCCAAGGTCTCACCCGACTGGGAGATGGTAATCACCAATTGGTCAGGGTCGGCAATCACATCGCGATAACGGTATTCACTGGCGATTTCGACATCGGCAGGTATTTTGGCAATGCTTTCCAACCAATATTTGGCCGTCAATGCGGCATAATAAGATGTGCCGCAAGCCAGTAATTTGATACTTTTCGTCTGTTTGAATATTGCTTCCGCCTGCCCGCCGAAATTGGCAGCAGCAAATCCGCCTTCCAGAAACACTTCCGCAGTATCGGCAACGGCACGGGGCTGTTCGTGAATTTCTTTCTGCATAAAGTGGCTATACGGCCCCAATTCCAGCGAAGCCAATGACAATTCGGAAGTCTTCACCACACGTTCGACCGGTTCGCCGTTTTTGTCATACAGTTTGACAATACCTTGTGCATTCAAAAGCGCGGTATCGCCATCTTCCAGATAAGCGATACGGCGGGTAAACGCAATAACGGCCGACACATCGGAAGCGATAAAGGTTTCACCGTCGCCAAACGCCACCAACAGCGGACACCCCATACGTGCGACCACCATGTTTTCGGTATTGTCCTGCGCCATCACCGCAATCGCAAAAGCACCGTGAAAACGCTTGCAGGCTGCCTGAACAGCGGCAAACAAATCGCCGCCGTTCGTTTCGTATTCATATGCCACACCGTGTGCAATCACTTCGGTATCCGTTTGCGATTCAAACACATAGCCCAATTGCTGCAAACGCGCTCTCTCGCTTTCAAAGTTCTCGATAATACCGTTGTGCACTACCGCAATTTTCCCGCCCGAAATATGGGGGTGGGCGTTCGGCTCGGTTACACCGCCATGAGTCGCCCAACGGGTATGCCCGATACCCACATGGCCAAACAATTCCTTATCACGAGCAGCCTGCTCCATCAAAGCCACACGGCCGACACGGCGCACGCGCTTAATTTTCCCGCCATCGTGCACGGCAATGCCCGAAGAGTCATAACCGCGATATTCCAAACGTTTCAAACCGTCCGTTAAAAAATCGACCACATTCGCATGAGCGCGAATAGCACCAACGATACCGCACATAACTGTTCCTTAGTATCCCGAATTGAAAAAATCCAAACCGCCCGACTTTCAGGCAGCCTGAAACGAAAATCCCCACTCAAATGCTTTTTACCAATACCGCCACGGCCAAAATACCGAACGGTGCCAAGGATAAAAATCATCGTAATAACGTTCGATACGGCGCAAACGCTGCTGGTTCACATGATTTTGCCACGCCATTGTGTAACAAGCCTGAAATAACGGCTCGTTCACCTTTTCCACATAACGCAAACGCAAATCCTGCCTGCTTTTCTCGTCTTGGCCGGATAAACCGTCATCAAACTGCCGCCGCATCAAATCTGCCGTTTCCTTATCGCATTGCGCCGCCAAACGAACCTGCAACTCGCGCTCATAACGCAACTGTTCCGCCGCACGCGCTGCTTTCTGCTCAGGCGTCAGCGCACAAGCCGACAAGCACAACGCCGCTCCCCAACACAGAATCAACCGATGTTTCATATCCACCCCCACGACCGTTTTCAGGCTGCCTGAAAACAGCTTAAAACATTTATCTGCAAGCCCTTCAAGCCATTATTGCACTTCGTTGCGGTTGGTAATCACCTTATCAATCAAACCGTACTCAACCGCTTCGGCGGCAGACATAAAATTATCCCTGTCGGTATCCCGTTCAATTTCCCCGATACTCCGCCCCGTATGTTCGGCCAGCAGCTCATTCAACTTGCCTTTCAACTTCAACAGCTCACGGGCATGAATTTCAATATCCGACGCCTGACCGCCCAAACCTCCGCTAATCAAAGGCTGATGAATCATGACGCGGCTGTTGGGCAATGCAAACCGCTTGCCTCTCGTGCCGGCCGAAAGCAAAAACGCACCCATGCTCGCCGCCTGCCCCAAACACAAAGTCTGCACATCCGGTTTAATGAATTTCATCGTATCGTAAATACTCATACCCGCCGTAACGCTACCGCCCGGACTATTGATATAAAAGTAAATATCCTTATCGGGGTTTTCGCTTTCCAAAAACAGCAACTGCGCCACGACCAAATTGGCACTATGGTCGTTTACAGGCCCTACCAAGAAAATAATCCGCTCTTTCAACAAGCGCGAGTAAATATCAAACGCACGCTCACCGCGCCCGCTTTGTTCAATAACAGTAGGAATTAAAGTATTGTTCGTGATATCGGGAAACATGGGTTAACCTTTCGTTCAGGCTGCCTGAAAAGGTTTTGATTATAGCGCAAAGCATCCGTTCGATAACTGAAAAGAGACATGACCGGCTAGATTTGATTTAAGCCGACTTTAATTCTCCATGAATGCAACAATCCTGAACAGATACAACACGCCGCATGGCAATCCGAAAATATCTCCAATAATCTTTTGGCGCTTTCTGACAGCAATCGAGCACACGGATACACAAAACCAGCCGAGGCACAGCCCTTTGATAAAAACGGTCAAGATATTGGTTCAAATACAAAAATAACAATCAAACCATCAGATGCATTTTTAATGTTGTCAGTGGCAATAATAAGGAGTAAGATGATATTTAATAATGATTCTCATTATTAATAAAGTTATTGAATATTAACTTCTTCAAAATTAAAGGTGTAGCCATGCAAAAAATCAACTTATTGAAATTATTAATGTTCGCTCTGTTCGGACTGTCTTCATCTCACGTACTGGCACATACTCCATTGTGCAGTTGCAGCGATTTGGGAGACGGGGAAATCGAATGCGAAGGCGGTTTTTCGGACGGTTCTTCGGCACGCGGTGTAAAAATGCTGGTGATGGACGCTTCGGGAAAAGTGATTCATGAAGGCAAAATGGATGCCAACAATCTATTCACATTCAAAAAGCCTTCAGGTCAATACTCCGTGAAATTCGATGCGGGAGAAGGACACAGAATCACTATTCCAAGCAGCAAAATCAACTAAATGACACCGGCTGCTTTTCAGGCAGCCTCTCTACTTCGATTTGAAACACAATACCGATAAAGGAATCCATGATGAAGAAACAATTTATTGCAGTGTCCGTCCTTGCCCTTTCGGCCGGTTTCGCCCAAGCGCATTTCCAATTGCTGTACACACCGGAAGTACGGTTGGAAAGCAATGCCAAAGTACCTCTGAAAATGATTTTTTGGCATCCGATGGAAAATGGCCATGCTATGGATATGGCTGAACCGCAACAAGCCTTTTACGTTTTCAAAGGCGAGAAAAAAGATTTACTGCCTACATTGAAAACCTTCCGATTCCACGGCAAAGACAACCAGTCGCTGGCTTACGAAACCCAAGTGGACATACGCCGAAACGGGGATTACACCTTTGTATTGCTGCCTGAACCGTATTTTGAAAAAAGCGAAGACACTTATATTCAGCAAATCACCAAGTCTTATTTAAACAAGGGCGGTATTCCGACCGATTGGCACGAACCCATAGGCTTGCCAACCGAAATCGTACCCTTCAATAAACCTACCAATGTCGCAGTCGGCTCCACTTTTACAGGGCAAGTTCTCTCCGAAGGCAAACCTGCCGCCGGGGTGGAAATTGAAATCGAGTACATGGCGGCACCGCCTGATGTGAAAAACAACCGTCCTTCCAGCAATCAGGCAGTATCTGCAAAAGGCGGGGCTTTAGTTGCCGTAAGCGACGAGCGCGGCATGTTCACTTTCGGCATTCCCAAAGCAGGTTTTTGGGGATTTGCGGCACTGGGGGCAGGTCCTGAAAAGGAATACAAAGGTAAGGAGTTAAGCCAAGATGCCGTGATTTGGATTCGTGCCGATGAATTGGAATCGGAATAAACCCTAAACTGCGCCGTATCACCCGATAAAGTGATACTCACCAACAACGGCCTGCAATAAGCCCATTATTGCAGGCCGGAGTTACCGACATTCGGCTTGGCCGGCAGCAGCAACGGAACAACAGGAGCTCTCATCATGTCCAACGGCAACACATATCCGGAAAGTCCATTACAAACTTTAAACGGGATGGCAAACAATACTGATTGCCGCATTATTCAAATACACGGCGGCGGCGCGATGAAAAGGCGGTTAATGGATTTGGGTTTAATACCCGGTGCGAAAATCACCTTCTTGAGAACCGCCCCGCTAAACGACCCAATCGAAATCCGCGTAGGCAACTCGTTTATTTCATTACGCCGTGAAGAAGCCGAAAAAATAGAGGTATCCCCATAATGTCTCTTACAGAACAACCATCCGGCCGAAAAGACACGCTTCTGATTGCCTTGGCAGGCCAGCAAAACGCAGGCAAATCCACATTATTTAACGCTCTGACAGGTTTGCAGCAGCATATCGCCAACTATCCGGGCGTAACGGTGGATAAAAAAAGCGGCTTTTATACGCACAACGGCCAGAAAATAGAAATAGTGGATTTGCCCGGAACATATGCGTTAACCTCATTTTCTCCCGAAGAACGCGTTGCCAGAAATTTCTTATTAAACGAACCACCCGATTTAATCGTAAACATTGCCGATGCATCCAATCTGGAACGCAGCCTATTGCTGACCTTTCAGCTGATGGCATTGGAACGCCCCATGTTATTGGTACTCAATATGATGGACATGGCGGAACGTTTGGGGTTAGCCATTGATACAGACACATTATCCCGCCATTTGGGCATACCCGTTATCGCCACAATAAGCAGCAAACGCAACTGCATCAACGCGCTGAAAGAAACCATCTCCGAAGTCGCAAGCTCCCGCCTACCGCCTCCCCGTTTACATTACGGCGAGTTAGAAGAAACCGTTACCCGATTGGAAAAAGCATGGCTGCCGGAACCTCCGCTACCGCACTACCCGGCACGCTGGGCGGTTACCCAATACTTGGAAGAAGACAACGGCATCATTCAGGCAGCCTCAACCGCCTCCCCGCAGGCATGGCAAAACTTTGTAGCGAAAGCCGGCAATATCACGCAGCCTTATCAACCCAACCGCGCAGAACATACTGCCGACATCTTGGCAAAACAACGTAGCGAAGCCGCAAAGGCTGCCTGCAAAGCTGCCGTACAACACATTCAAACACGCCCTTCCGACATCACGGAACAGCTTGACCGCTTTTTGCTCAACCGCTTGCTCGCACCTTTTTTCCTGTTACTGACCATTTGGATTATTTACCAGCTCTCTATTGTAGAAGGATACGAACTGGCCAAAGCATTCTGGCCCGTCTTGGCATGGATGCGCCACTTTATCGGCGGACTGCTGCCTGAAGCAGGCTTCCTGTTTGACTCGCCCATACGCTCCATGGGGCTTTGGATGATAGATTCCGCCAATACGCTTTTGAATTATGTACCTATTTTTTTGGTACTTTTCTCACTGATTGCCATTTTGGAAGACAGCGGCTACATGGCAAGGATTGCCTTTATTCTCGACCGCATTCTGCACCGCTTCGGTTTGCACGGACAATCCACACTCCCTCTGATTTTGGCGGGCGTATTTGCGGGCGGTTGCGCCGTTCCGGGTGTCATGGCCACTAAAGGCATTCCCGATACACGCGCCAGAATGGCAACGATACTCACCGTTCCGTTCATGAACTGTTTGGCGAAAATTCCCCTTTACACCCTTTTGGTAAACATCTATTTCCCCAACCATAAAGGATTGGTTTTATTTTATATCGCCACCATCACCATCATCGCCGCATTGTTGGTATCCAAACTTTTAACCGGCTCTATACTGCGCAAAATGGAAACCGCCCCGTTTGTGATGGAATTGCCGCACTACCACCTGCCCGGCATTAAAAGCGTACTGCGCCGCGCCATAGACAGAACATGGATTTATGTCAAAAAAGTAGGCAGCATCGTTCTGGCCGTTGCAACCGTTGTGTACGCATTGCTGCAATTTCCCGGACTCAGCAAAGAGCAGGAAGCCGCCTATATAGAAAAAGGAAAAACGGCCATCGCCCGTTTTTATACCGAAATGGAAGGCAACCCCCATTTGCAGGCGGTATCCGAACAGGAAGATTTATTCCAACTGATTAATGTATATAACGAATTCAGGGCAGAAAAACTACTCGCTACCACAGCGGAAGCTTCGCAAAAAATCCTTGCGTCTTATTCCGAAAAGTATCCGCAGTTTCAAGCCTTTCTGCAAACAGACGGCGACAAAGCCGCCAAAAAAGCCGCACGCAGCCTGAAAAAACTGGACAACGCCCGCAAAGATTTACGCAGGGAAATGAAAGAAATGAGAATTGAAAACAGCATACTGGGCACCATCGGCCGCAGCATGGAACCCGTAACCCAATTTGCCAATTTCAATTGGAAAATCAACGTTGCGTTATTAAGTTCTTTCGCCGCACGCGAAAGCAGTGTGGCGACACTCGGCGTATTATTTGGGCAAGATGACGAAGAAAACGCCACATTGGAAGAACGCATGGGCAACGAACAACAAGAACAAGGCTACGATGCCCTAACCGCAGCCGCACTGATTCTGTTTTTCGCACTCTATCCGCCCTGTCTGGCCACCACCATTATGATTCGCATTCAAACCGGTTCATACCGTTGGATGTTGTTTTCCATCATCTTTCCCACCCTGTTGGGCTTTGTCATTGCAGGCAGCGTCTATACTTTGGGAAACGCACTGGGCTGGAGCGGATTACAAGCCTTTTCATATCTCTATGCCGCCGCTTTAACGCTTCTGCTCATTGTCGGACTGTACCGCAAACCCGTTCAGTCCTCCCCGTAAAACTTCCCGCATATTACGAAAGACGTCATCATGAATACCATTGATTTGAATAATGAAGCCGTGTTCGGCCGATTGGAGTGGGCAATTATCATTATTGCCGTTTCGGCCGCAGGCTATTACCTATGGCGCAAATTACTTTCAAAAAAACACAGAGGTTGCAGCGGATGCGGCGGCAGATGCGGCAATCAAACGCAAAACAGCACCCTCCGCTACTTTCCCTGCAAAAGCAAAGATAAAACCCGCCTGTAAAATCCTGCACCTTTCAGGCAGCCTCTAATTCTTTTGCCACACGCCCTGTAAAACCACTGCATTCGGTTTTTCAGGCAGCCTGAAAGCCGTTTCCAAGCCCGAATACCGCACGGACATTCGGTATTATGCTTCTTCAGGCAGCCCGTAAAATCAGGTATAATCGCGCGGTTTTTTATCTGCCTTATGCTGTTCGACACGATTATGACTGAACCCACCCAAACGCAACACGAATACGGCGCAGAAAGCATCCAAGTTTTAGAAGGACTGGAAGCCGTACGCAAACGCCCCGGTATGTACATCGGCGACACTCAAGACGGCTCCGGTCTTCACCATATGGTGTTCGAAGTATTGGACAACGCCATTGACGAAGCTTTGGCAGGACATTGCGACACCATCACCGTATCCATCAACGCCGATGAATCGATTACCGTAGAAGACAACGGCCGCGGCATTCCGACAGGCATACATCCCAAAGAAGGACGTTCCGCCGCCGAAGTGATTATGACCGTATTGCACGCAGGCGGTAAATTCGACAGCAACAGCTACAAAATTTCAGGCGGTTTGCACGGCGTAGGCGTATCGGTGGTCAACGCCTTGTCGGATTGGTTGCGCTTGACCATTTGGCGCGAAGGCAAAGAACATTTCGTCGAATTCAGACACGGAGAAGCCGTTGCACCGCTGAAAGTGGTCGGTGATTGCGCCCCCGAAAAACACGGCACACGCGTCCAGTTTCTCGCTTCAGAAGAAACTTTCGGCACCGTGCAATACCAATTCGATATTTTAGCCAAGCGTATCCGCGAGTTGTCTTTCCTAAACAACGGCGTCGGCATAGAACTGTTCGACAAACGTGACGGCAGACACGAAAACTTTGCCTTTTCCGGCGGCGTGGCAGGGTTTGTACAGTATATGAACCGCAAAAAGACCGCACTGCATGAAAAAGTGTTTTACGCCTTTGGCGAAAAAGACGGCATGGCAGTGGAATGCGCGATGCAGTGGAACGACAGCTACCAGGAATCGGTACAGTGTTTCACCAACAATATTCCGCAAATTGACGGCGGCACCCACTTAACCGCCTTGCGCCAAGCCATGACGCGCACTATCAACCAATATATCGAAGCCAACGATATTGCCAAAAAAGCCAAAATCGACACTTCCGGCGATGATATGCGCGAAGGTCTGACCTGCGTATTGTCCGTCAAGCTGCCCGACCCCAAATTTTCATCCCAAACCAAACACAAACTGGTTTCCAGCGAAATCGCTCCCGTAGTCAACGAAGTGATTTCCCAAGCCCTACACGAATTTTTGGAAGAAAACCCCTCCGAAGCCAAAATCATTACCGGAAAAATCATTGATGCCGCACGCGCACGCGAAGCCGCACGCAAAGCACGAGAAATCACCCGCCGCAAAGGCGTGATGGACGGCTTGGGCTTACCCGGCAAACTGGCAGATTGTCAGGAAAAAGACCCCGCCCTATCAGAACTTTATCTCGTAGAGGGCGATTCAGCGGGCGGTTCTGCCAAACAAGGGCGCGACCGCAAATTCCAAGCAATCCTGCCGCTCAAAGGCAAAATCCTGAACGTAGAAAAAGCCCGTTTCGAAAAAATGCTGGCCAGCCAAGAGGTCGCAACACTGATTACCGCTTTGGGCACCAGCATCGGCAAAGAAGAATTCAATCTGGAAAAACTGCGCTACCACCGCATCATCATCATGACCGATGCCGATGTCGACGGTGCGCATATCCGCACACTGCTGCTCACCTTCTTCTACCGCCAAATGCCCGAGCTGATTGAACGCGGCTACATCTACATCGCCCAACCTCCCCTCTACAAAGCCAAACACGGCAAAACGGAACGCTACCTGAAAGACGAAGCGGAAAAAGACGAATTCCTGCTCGGATTGGCCGTGAACGGCGCAAAAATCGTTTCAGGCAGCCGCATAATCGAAGGTGCAGAACTGTCCAAATTAGCCAAACAGTTTCTTGCCGCACGCAACACCATTGCCCAAGAAAGCCGCATCATCGACCCATTGGTACTGCGCGCGCTGCTTGAAACCGATGAAATCCGTTTGGACAATGCCGCATCAGTGGACGATGCCGTTACCCGCATCAACCGCAAACTGAGCGACCAAGCCGTTGCCCTGGAGCGCGTCAGCAATGGTGAACATCATTTCATCAAAATCACCCGCCAGCTACACGGCAATATCAGCATCAGCTATCTGGACAGCAAATTCACCGACAGCAAAGCCTACCAAACCCTGCAACGTACTGCCGCCATGCTCAAAGAAGCCATGGATACCAACGGCGGCATTTTGTACAAAGAAGGTAGCGAAGCCCAAACCATCCACAATTTCGAAGAAGGATTGGACATCCTGTTGGCATCTGCACAAAAAGGCATGTCAATTCAACGCTATAAAGGCTTAGGCGAAATGAATCCCGAACAGCTTTGGGAAACCACTATGGACCCCGAAGTGCGCCGCCTGCTGAAAGTACGTATCGAAGATGCCATTGCCGCCGATGAAGTGTTCGTTACCCTAATGGGCGACGAAGTCGAACCCCGCCGCGTCTTTATCGAAAGCAATGCCTTGATTGCACAGAATATTGACGCTTAACACATTGGCACAGTCTCAAGCCGCCTGCAAACGTCCAACTGCCGCCCTATTCTTTTAGAACTATGGCGGCAGTTTATTTTAAACTCATCTACGCAATTTATCAGGCTTTCGGCAGGGTAACGCCCGTCTGCCCCATATACTTGCCCTTGCGGTCTTTATACGAAGTTTCGCAGACTTCATCACTCTCAAAAAACAATACCTGCGCCACGCCCTCGCCCGCATAAATTTTCGCCGGAAGCGGCGTGGTATTGGAAAACTCAAGCGTAACAAAGCCTTCCCATTCCGGTTCAAACGGCGTAACGTTCACGATAATCCCGCACCGCGCATAAGTGGATTTGCCCAAACACACGGTTAAGACATTGCGCGGAATACGGAAATATTCCACCGTCCGCGCCAGCGCAAACGAATTGGGCGGAATAATGCAAAAATCGTCCTCCACCGTAACGAAATTGCGCGTGTCAAAATTTTTCGGGTCCACTATCGTGCTGTTGATATTGGTAAAAATTTTAAACTCGTTGGCGCAACGGATATCGTAGCCGTAGCTGGACGTGCCGTAGGAAATAATGCGTTTGCCGTTTAACTCCTTGATTTGCTTCGGCTCAAACGGCTCAATCATGCCGTGCTGCTCGCTCATGCGGCGAATCCATTTATCCGATTTAATCGACATCTTCACTCTCTTTCAAAGTTTTCAGGCAGCCTGAAAAATTCAGGAAAGCCCGATTTTCAATAAAATCCATATCAGTAACACCGTAGCTGCCATGCTGCTCCAAACCACTAACACGGCAGACCATACCGAATGTTGCAACGCACAGGGTTTACGCCACAACAACCCTAAAGCAAGCAATACAAACACTACTGCCGACAACCCGGCAAATATCCGCACCATTGCCTGCCCTAAATACTCCAAACCTGTTACCCTACCCTGCCAACAATCAGGTGCGGCACGCCAGAATTCTGATAACAAATATATATTCCACGCCGCTGCCCCGCATAATGCCGCCACCTGTGCTGCAGGCCGGCAATGGCTTTGCCAGATAAAATAAGGCAGACACGCGGCCAGTACAGTCAAATTAAAAAATATCGCAGCCGACCAAGCTTTGCCCGGATAATAACAACGGTGGTATTCCGCACCCCCAATATGCGACAGCACTATTATCACCATCCATGCCAACGGCAGGCTGAAATAGGCTATGCGGCGTTCATATTTAAAATACATCATCGGTTTGAATACTGCATACTGTAACAGGTAAAGCAATCTGTATATTGTTCTAATATTCAATTAACGAGATGGTTTCAGGCTGCCTAAAAACCGACTTGGAAAAATCGACATTTTTCCGCAACACTTTCCAAATTCTTTGTATCTCTTCTAATATAAAAGTTTTTTTCACCACTTTCTCCGTCTTGCAGCTCGAATATCACGCTTATCCACCCGTCTGAAACATTCTGACTGATTCGATTGCTGCGATACCGATTTTATCCATTTGGTTTGTCTGCGGCTGACGGATGAGCAGAGTAGTTTAATCACTTAATTTTGGAGCCATGGTTTGCACTAAGCAATTAATGTCCATATACTTTATAGACAATCGCTACCGTATATAGTATGTGCCGTTTATCCTGAACAACCGCCCCATCATCCTCAGCGAGTGGGAAAATTGCAGCTATTTTAAGCAACGAGACCCTGTTTTCTTGTACAATACACTCTGCACTATATCAAATCGTTTTTGTTTTTTATTAAAATTTTTTCATTTATTCTTCAAGTCATTACGTATTTTGTCTTTAACGTATTGGGTAAAATTCGGCAAGGCCTTCACAAATTCTATCAAATCTTGTTCGTATTCCTTAAAATCAACGATTTTACGAACCTGTTTCGCATAATAACGCTTATCCGCTCGGGATTGCGCCGCCGTGCGGGTGCGTTTGTCTTTGTTTTTGTCTGCTGTCGTCATCATTAACCTCTCTTGTTTTCCGTTCGATTTATCAATTCCGCGCATTCTGTCGCCGCCGCCAATAATGGCATTGGCAGCGGGTTGTCTTCAGTGTAGCCGTCAAATAATATCATTTCTTTTAATACCACTCCTAAAACAGGATTGCGGTACTCATACACATCTTTGCCGGTTTTGGTAATGGCATGAGATTCTGCTTCCGGCGTCTCCTGACACAGCTCAACCCATGCGAAAAATCGCGGGAAGCGGTTATGCATGGCAATACGACGGCCGCTTTCCGCATCCGCCCCGATAATAAATTGGGGCATCCGGTTAAATTGTCTATTCAATCTGGACATAATCATTCCTAATCTGTTCGTCCGTTTGGTGGGTAGAACTTGTCAGATACTTTCATATTTAGACAATCCGATAGCTGAAAGCTGCGCCTCCTGAGAATGATTGCCTGCCCATACCGAAGGTAGACGAAGACATAATCCTTCCCAACAAAGGTTTTACGCTATTTGCCTATTCCCAAAGGGATTTAAGCAAGTCTTTCAGGCAGCCTGAAAACTTGTATGCCGTATTACCGATATTGGAATGACGGTCTATTTCCTTTCAGGCAGCCTGAAACCAACCGGACTATTTCAGAACACGACCAAGTTTTATTCGCTGTATATCCCAAGCTGCACAAAAACAATATCTTCTGCAACCACCCGAATCCGCTTCATGCATCGAACTCTGCGACCCATTTCAAAATCATTGCCTTATTGGAAGGAGAAAACACAGTTTGCGCGGCAGTAGCGGCATCAAACCACCGCCAAGCCGTGTGCTCGCTCAATTGCACTTGAACACCGCCTGAAATACACGCGGAAAACCAATGTTCGGTATTACGGGTAACACCTTGTGGATAGCGGTGCCGCCAATGGGGATAGATTTCGTATTCCGTGTTGTAGTGCCAGTTGCGCAACGCCGTTTCAGGCAGCCTGATGCCGGTTTCTTCCCAGACTTCGCGCAAAGCGGTTTCAGGCAGCGTTTCATTATCTTCCACACTGCCGGTTACAGATTGCCAAAAACCTGCCCTATCCGCTCTTTCCAACAATAAAACACGCCTGTCGTCATCGTGCAGCAACACCAATACGGAAACCGGCCGCTTCAGCGGTTTTTCAGCTTTCATCGCCCTGCTCTCCAAGTATGCGCACCTCCCGTTGCGGGAATGGAAACTCAATACCTGCCGCGTTAAATTCCTGCCAAATATTCATCAAAATCGCGGAAAACAAAGAACCGAAGCCGTTTTCCGGATCTTTCACCCAGAAACCGATACGCAAATTCACCCCATTGTCGCCAAAACCGACCAACAAGGCGGAAGGAGGCTGCTCCTGACTCACTCTCTCTTGCGCAGAGGCTGCCTGCAACATAATCTGCATTGCCTGCTCCAAATCGGTTTTATACGCTACCTGTACATCCAAAAATTGATACAGGGCACGGGAAGTATAGGAATCGTTTACCACCATATCGGTAACAAACGTTTCGTTCGGAATCAGCGCGTCTTGTCCGCCCGGACTGCGCAACACTACAAAACGCGGGGTCATTTTCACGACATTGCCGGTAAACTCGTTCACCGTCAGCCTGTCGCCCAAACGAATGGAACGGTCTGCCAAAATGATGAAACCTGAAATATAGTTGCTAGCGATTTTCTGCAAACCGAAACCGATACCGACCCCCAAAGCGCCGCCGAATACCGACAGGACACTCAAATTAATTCCCACCAAAGGCAAGGCAATCAATACCGACAAAACAATCAAAAGCGTGCGTATCACCTTCGATAATACAATACGCAAACTCATATCCAAGCTGTCGGCTGCCATCAGTTTCGCGCTAATCCACTTGCTAATCCACAACATCAATACCAGCAGCACACCTACCGACAGCAAACCCGTCAAAGCCGTATACAGACTGATGGGATTGGAACCGAAAGGAATTTCCAGCGACTTCATCCATTCGGTTAACCTGTTTTCCAGTCCCGATATCCACAACACGAACCAAAGCCATAAAACGCTGGCGGAGACATTTTCCAATGTTGCACTCCAATGGTGCTTGGGCAATGCGGCATGCAATACCGCCACCACGGTACGGATAATCACCATCCAATACGCAGCCAACAGTAAAAAGCGCAACCATACGGCAGAATATCCGAAAGTCTCCCAAACGGCCGATGCCGCAATACCCGCCGCCACCGTCAACACGGGCCAAGACAAACGGCGGACAATATGCTGCCACCACATAGGGCGCAGCCTGGCCATCATCAGACTGCTCCTTGCCATACGGGAGGCCACGAAAGCCGCAACCATACATGCAAGTGCAATAAACAGCTCCACCCAGCCTTCAGGCTGGTGAAAACTGTGCGACAATAAACGCGCTATAAATTCTTGCGGAACAAAAAGACTGCTAAAAAAACGGGTTACAGTTTCAACCAACATCATATTACCAACATTCAAAAAGCTGCCTGAAACAGCTTCAAAAAATCAGAAGCCCTGCCGGATACCTTTGCTATTATCCGATTGGCACTACCTTCAAACTCCGACAAATACATCAAACGATAAAACATATCCCTGACGGAGCATGCAATATCATCGGCATACCACAGCATTGATGCTGTGGTATAAGAATCATATGTAGCAAAAGGCAGCCCGAAGGCTGCCTGAAACCGATTATTTCGCCTCGACAATTTCGGCTTTTTCCAACAAACCTCCTACAGCCTGTTGAACACGTTCGATTTCCAGCTGCTGCTGCACCTGTTTGCGGACAGCCTCGAATGCAGGCACCTCAATGGCACGTTTTTCATTCACATAAAACACGACATACACTTTACCGTCCGTCAGCGGCGTTTTCGTGAATTGTCCTTTTTTAAGGTTCTGAACCGCTTGGAATACTTTGGAATTCATCTGTTCCAACTGCGGCATGGCCACAAATTCCAACATAGGCACCTGTCCTGCTTTGACAACAGGCTGGATACCGTATTTTTTTGCCACATCGGCAAATTTTTTCTTAGCACCCAAATCGCGTATCGCCGCTTGCGCTTGTTTGGCACTATCGGTAACGATTTCGCCCAATTGGATTTCTTCAACGCCGTCTTTTTGTTTTTTCACCAATTCATAGCGTTGTTGCACCTGTTCTTCGGTTACGGGATTTTTTTGCAATACATCTTCCGCATAAAAACGCGCCAGCAGGCCATTTTCAAAAATCGCCCACTGCTCTTTGAAATCAGGGCGTTTGTCATCGCCTTGCTGCTTGACTTGTTTCAATGCATCGCTATGTGCGGTTTTATAGCCGCTGCTTTTATCCAATCCCAAACGGCGTGCTTCCTGGCTTACCACCAGCTCCTCAACCGCTTCGCCCAACAAAGCCTGACGCAATTCGGGACTGTCACCCACCTGACCTTTGCTGCTTTGATAAACCATTGCCACACGGCGGTCTAATTCGCTGCTGTCAATCTTAGCACCGTTAACGGTTACTACAGTTTGCGCCATCAGGCTGCCTGAAAACAAAGCAGCGGACACGGTTGCCAAAATAGCGGTTTTTTTCATCATCATTCCTTCTTGAAGTGTAAAAAAAATTTATTGAAAATATTCTTGAGGCGTTCTGGCTGTAATGCTCAAGGCATGGATTTGCCTGCCTGAAAACAGCGGAGCCAACAATTTTTGCACCGTACGCTGCCGTTCCACCCTGCCGACACCGTCAAATGCCGAACTCACCAACAGCACGGCATAATGACCGCCGCCGCTATTACCCGCATGCCCCGCATGCAAATAACTTTCGTCTTCCAACTCAAATACATCGGCATGCAAAGGCGCAAGCAATTGCGCCATAGTGTCATACATACCGCTCATTGTGGAAACACCTTTTTAAACGGGCGTATCAAAACTTCGGCATAAACGCCTGCTTCGACATAAGGGTCTTCGCTTGCCCAAGCTTCCGCAGCGTCCAAACTGTCAAACTCCGCAACAATCAGGCTGCCCGACATCACATCGGGATTTTCAGGCAGCGGATTAGGGCCGGCAAGCAACAGCCTGCCTTGCTGCTGCAATTCGTTCAAACGGGCCAAATGTGCAGGCCGCGCCTGAGCGCGTTCTTCGGATACGCCTTCGTTATCGGTAGCCATCAACATAAACAACATCATCATTTCTCCTTAGGCAGATGTCGAACCATATAAACACCTTGCGCCAGCGAAAACACCAACACAATCGGCAGATAAGCATACATTTTGAAATTCACCCAAACCGCTTCGCGCTCTTCCGTAAACGGATAGGCAATACCCAAGTTCAGCAAACCCAGCAACACAAAAAACGCTATCCATGCATAAGCCACTTTATTCCATACCGGCTTGGGCAAATCGATTTCCTTGCCCAACAGCAACTGCAAACCGTTTTGCCCCCTCAGCTGGAGCACCCACATCACAGCCGCCATCATCCATGTCAAAATCGTTGTTTTCAGCATAAAAAACGTGCGGTCTTTCAACACAATCGTCAAACCGCCGAACACGACAATCAACACCAGCGACAACCATTGCATCGCATTGAGTTTTTTAAAGCGTACAAAGGTATAGGCTGCCTGAAGCAGCCCCGCCGCTACGGCAACCACAGTAGCCAAAATAATGTCTTTAGTAACCGTGTACGTACCGAAAAACAGCAAAATGGCAATAAAATCGCTCAGAATCTTCATGGAAATACGGTGCGGACAAAAAAGCGCATCATATAGTAAAAGCGCAAACCGTGCAGCTTTAATCGCCCGTTAAGCCGACATGAAATATACCAATATGTTTTTAATAATAAAACCGAGCACGCCCAAGCCCAAAACCAAAAACAGAATAAACATGCCGAATTTTCCTATTTTAGCTTCATGTCCGAGCTGCCACACAATAAAGCCCATAAATAAAATCAGACCTGTCAAACAGATACGTAACGCCCAAGTTGCAAACACTTCTTCAGTCATTCGATACTTCCTGTTAAAAAATCAATTTTTGTCCTACTCAGTCGGCCAGCGCATAATGCAAATCATCAATCAAATCGCCGACATGCTCCAAACCCACCGACAAACGGATCAAACCCTCCCGAATGCCCGCCTCCTGTTTGTCCTGCGCCGACATTCTGCCGTGGGTAGTCGTCCAAGGATGGGTGATGGTGGAGCGCACATCGCCGAAATTGGCGGTTTTGGAAAAAATCCGCACACGGTCAATCACGCGCCATGCCGCTTCCAAACCTCCTTCCACCTCAAACGCCAGCACCATGCCGCCGCAACTTTGCTGTTGCGCCACCAAGTGCGCCTGCGGATGTTCAGGCAGCCCCGCATAGTAAACCTTCAACACTTTGTCTTGATTTTTCAACCAATCGGCAATTTGCAAGGCAGCGGCAGACTGTTCTTGAGTGCGCAAATGCACGGTTTCGACACCGGAAAGCAAAATCCAAGCGTTAAACGGTGCAAGACTCAGACCGCAGGCGTTCACATACAGCCCAATCTGTTCCACCAAATCGGCTCTGCCGCAAACCATACCGCCCAAAACCCTGCCTTGCCCGTCTACCGCTTTGGTGGCCGACTGCACGGACAAGTCCGCACCCAAGCGCAAAGGCTGCTGCACGGCAGAAGAGCAAAAGCAGTTATCCACAACCAATAACGCCCCATGCTCATGAGCCAAATTGGCCAAAGCGCGCACATCGGCCACTTCACCCAAAGGATTGGAAGGCGTTTCCAAAAACAGCATTTTAGTATTCGGGCGCACCGCATCCCGCCAAGCCTGAATATCGGTTTGCGCCACAAAAGTAATCTCGATACCGAAGCGGCGCAAATGGCCGCTTAAAAAACCGGCGGTCGTGCCAAACAGGCTGCGGCTGCTGATTAAATGGTCGCCCGCGCTTAAAAAAGTCATCAGGGCTGCCTGAATAGCCGCCATACCGGTTGCCGTTGCAATCCCTGCCTGCGCACCTTCCATTGCCGCCATTCTCTCCTGAAACGCCGACACGGTAGGATTGGCGGTACGCGAATAAGTAAAGCCCGGCTTGGTTTTGGCAAACAATGCCGCACCGTCTTCTGCACTGTCGAACATAAAGCTGCTGGTTAAAAACAAAGCCTGATGGTGCTCGTTATAAGCAGTTTGGGTTTTACCGCCGCGAATGGCTAAAGTTTGCGGGTGGAGCGTTTTGTTTTCCGACATATTCTTTACTATACCAATTGGCACAAAACGTGCATTATAGGCATTGAAAAGCTGCCTGAAAAGGCGCAGAATGCCGCCGGAAATAATGTTTTCACTTTTCTCTGCCACAGGACAAAAATATGAAATGGACCGACACACAACGCATCGCCGAAGAGCTGTACGACATACACGGCGAGAGCATAGACCCCAAAACTATCCGCTTCACCCGCTTACGCGAACTGGTATTGGCTTTGCCCGACTTTGATGACGACCCCAACAGAAGCGGCGAAAAAATTCTGGAAGCCATTCAACAGGCATGGATTGGCGAAACGGAATAACAGATGACGGAATAAATGTTTCTTTCAGGCAGCCTGCACAGTTTCCGAATAAAATTCATTTTTATAGCGAATTAGCTGAGCACATACACTGACGAACATCGTCCGCATCACACCCAACAGGCTGCCTGAAATATTCAGGCAGCCTGTTGGCACATCATGACAGCCTTGGCAAACGTATTGCGTACGTTGCCTTCCTCTTCAGTAAATCATACTTTCAGGCTGCCTGAAACCGCATAAACAAAGATACTGCCTGAAAAATTTCCTAGCTATTGAAATCACTGCCTGCCAATCTTCAAAATCAATTGAACAGATACACAAACACATAGCCCACGATTAGAATACCCAACCAATGAAAACAGCATCTTGGAACCATTTCAAACCTACTTATCCGCATCATCCCGCTTCAAATGAAGCTTATCGCACAAATCCCCTATCCAAACATCAAATCGCTTGACAAGCATCCCCGTATCCGTATAATCACGCGCCTTACGCGCCCATCGTCTAGAGGCCTAGGACACTGCCCTTTCACGGCGGCAACCGGGGTTCGAATCCCCGTGGGCGTGCCAGTTTTCCCAAGCCCTACATCGCAACGGTGTAGGGCTTGTTTGTTGAAAACAAACCCGTACAACCATTACCCGCCTGCGTCCAATCTCCGTTTCAGCTCCCGACAGCGCAGGCAGCTACGGATATTCCGCCTTACCGATTTCCAACCTGTCATTTACCAAGGATATCTCATGTCAAACAAACTGATTTTGGTTTTGAACTGCGGCAGCTCGTCTTTAAAAGGTGCCGTTTTGGACAACAGCAGCGGCGACATATTGCTAAACTGCCTGGCTGAAAAACTGAATTTGGCAGACGCCTACATCACCTTTAAGGTCAACGGTGAAAAACAAAAAGTGGACTTGTCCGCACAACCCAACCATACCGGCGCAGTGGGCGCATTGTTGGAAAAATTGAAAGAAATGGGTCTGGACGGACGCATTGCCGCCATCGGACACCGCGTGGTAAGCGCAGGCGAAGCATTCAGCGAATCCGTTTTGATTAACGATGAAGTTATGGCGGCGATTGAAAAATGCACGCCTTTGGCACCTTTGCACAATCCTGCCAACCTCTTGGGCATACGCGCTGCGCAAAACATTTTCAAAGGTTTGCCCAATGTAGCCGTATTCGACACCGCATTCCACCAAACCATGCCCGCGCACGCCTATACTTATGCGATTCCGCGCAAATACTACCGCGAACTGGGCTTGCGCCGCTACGGCTTTCACGGCACTTCCTACCGCTTTGTAGCCGATGAAACCGCCCGCTTTTTAGGTAAAGACAAAAACAATCTGCGCATGGTCATCGCCCATTTGGGCAACGGCGCATCGGTTGCGGCGATTAAAAACGGCCAGTCACAAGACACCAGCATGGGTTTAACGCCTTTGGAAGGCTTGGTGATGGGTACGCGTAGCGGCGACGTTGACCCCAGCGTGTTCTCTTTCCTTGCCGACAATCTGAAACTTTCCGTTCAGGAAATCACCGATATTCTGAATAAACAAAGCGGCTTGCTGGGTATTTCCGAATTGTCCAACGACTGCCGTACCATTGAGGAAGAAGCCGCAAAAGGCCACGAAGGTGCCGTTTTGGCATTGGAAATGTTCTCCTACCGCCTGGCAAAATACATTGCTTCTATGGCTGTGGCAGCAGGAGGTTTGGACGCATTGGTCTTCACGGGCGGTATCGGCGAAAACTCCGATACCATCCGCGCCAAAGTGTTGGATTACTGCGCCTTCTTGGGTCTGAAGCTCGATAACGAAGCCAACCTGGCCGCACGCTTCGGCAATGCAGGCGTCATCACTACCGCCGACAGTACGGTTACTGCGGTGGTCATTCCCACCAATGAGGAATTGATGATTGCCCAAGACACCGCACGTTTGTCAGGTTTGTAATCATGCATTAACAGGCTGCCTGAAAACTTTCAGACAGCCTGTCGGCTGTTTGGAGTATGGATAAAATGACTTTATTCTCCCCTTCCCACCCTGTTTGGAGCATGGCGTTTCGTCCGCTGTATCTTTTAGCCGCCCTGTACGGAGCATTGTCCATTTTGCTTTGGGGTTTCGGCTATCAGGGCACCGATGCCCTTCCGGGCTTTTTTTGGCATGCCCATGAAATGATATGGGGATACGCCGGCGCGGTAGTGGTTGCCTTTTTACTCACTGCCGTCGCCACTTGGACAGGGCAGCCTCCGGTACGCGGCAAAACGTTGATGTTATTGGTTGCATTATGGCTGCTCGCACGCATCACCGCTTTCCTGCCTACCCATCTCTTATCTGCATTGTCGGGGACGTTGTTTTTCTGGTCGGCTGCTTTCTGTATGGGGTGTGCGGTTTTAAAAAGCAAAAACACCCGCAACTACCCCGCCGTTGCCGCACTGTTTTTATTCGGCGCAGCACATGCGTGTTTCCACATCTTGCTTGCCGCATCACAAACCTCTCTGCGTTACGCTTTGATTGCAGGGCTGATGATGGTAGCCGCCTTTATCGGCTTAATCGGCAACCGCATCATTTCCTTTTTCACTGCCCGCCGCTTGAACACGCCGCAAAAACACAGCCCGATATGGCTGATTAATGCCTCTTTGCTGCTTCCCATCGTTGCAGCGGTACTGCTGTTTTTTCAGGCAGCCAAACCCGCCGCCATACCCGCACTGCTGGCCGGCGCGGTAGGCATACGCCAAACCGTTTACTGGTTTGAAAAAGGCATCTTGCGAGAACCCATGTTATGGACACTGCATCTGGGCCATGCCCTCACAGCATCGGGCATGACGGTGCTCGGTTTTTCCGCATGGCAGCCCCAATGGCAAAGCTTGGGCATACATCTCATCGCAGTCGGCGGTATCGGCTTACTGACCGTCAGCATGATGACGCGTACCGCACTCGGACATACCGGCCGACCGCTTTACCCCGCTCCGAAAGGCTTAACGGCCGCATTCGGCCTGATGGTTGCCGCATGCCTATTCCGCGCACTGGCAGCAGTCATGCTCTATCACAATGCCACAGCCTACGCCCATTCCCTGCGCGTTTCCGCGGTATTGTTCGCCTTATCGCTCTTGATTTATTTCCTCCGCTACCTGCCTTGGCTCACCCAAGCCGAGCAGCGCAACGAATTAAAAATCGTCCGCTGACAATGCCGTACACGGCAACAGGAAAATCGGGTAAAATTCCCCACCGTTTTTCAGGCTGCCTGAACGCTCTTTCAGGCAGCTTTTTAATATTGGATTAAAACCGATGAACGCATTATTAAACGACTTACAGGCACGCGGCCTGATTGCCCAAACCACCGATATCAACGAATTGTCCAAGCTGTTGGACAAAGAAAACATCGCTCTCTATTGCGGTTTCGACCCCACCGCCGACAGCCTGCACATCGGCCATCTGCTGCCCGTATTGGTGCTGCGCCGCTTTCAAAACGCAGGACACACCCCCGTTGCATTGGTCGGCGGCGCAACCGGCATGATAGGCGACCCCAGCTTCAAAGCCGCCGAACGCAGCCTGAACACCCCCGAAACCGTTGCAGGTTGGGTCAGCAGCATTCGCACCCAACTCAAACCGTTTTTAAAATTCGAAGGCGCAAATTCAGCCATCATGGCCAATAATGCCGACTGGTTCGGCAATATGAACTGTCTCGACTTCTTACGCGACATCGGCAAACACTTCTCCGTCAACGCCATGCTCGCCAAAGAATCCGTCAAACAGCGTATCGAACGGGAAGACCAAGGCATCTCCTTCACCGAATTTTCTTACGCCCTGCTGCAAGGCTATGACTTTGCCGAACTCAATAAACGCCACAACGTACAACTGCAAATCGGCGGCAGCGACCAATGGGGCAATATCACTTGGGGCACAGAGACCACGCGCCGCCTCAACCAAAAAAGCGTACACGGTCTCACCCTGCCGCTCGTTACCAAAGCAGACGGCACCAAATTCGGCAAGACCGAAGGCGGCGCAGTTTGGCTGAACGCACAAAAAACCTCGCCCTACCAGTTCTACCAATTCTGGTTGAAAGTAGCCGATGCAGACGTATATAAATTTCTAAAATACTTCACTTTCTTAAGCATAGAAGAAATTGATGCCATCGAAGCCTCAGACCAAGCCAGCGGCAGCAAACCCGAAGCACAACGCATTCTCGCCGAAGAAATGACCCGCCTAATTCACGGCGATAGCGCATTGGAAGCCGCCCAACGCATCACCCAAAGCCTGTTTTCAGGCGATGAAAGCAGCCTGACCGAACAGGATTACGCACAACTGGCCTTAGACGGCCTGCCTGCCTTCCGCGTTTCAGGCAGCCTGAATGTAGTGGAAGCTTTGGTCCAAACAGGTCTGGCGCAATCCAATAAAGAAGCGCGCGGATTCATCGGCAGCAAAGCCGTATTGCTCAACGGCATACCCGCAGAAGCAAACAACCCCAACCATGCAACGGAAAAGCCCGATGATGCGTATTTAATCTCGGAAGAACACAAACGCTTCGGAAAATACACCATCATCAAACGCGGCAAACGCAACCATGCTTTATTGGTATGGTCATGACCAATTGACAAATAACAGGCTGCCTGAAACGTTTTCAGGCAGCCTGCTTAACCGAACAATCAATAATCAATAATCAATCTTTAAAGACAAAACCTTGCCGGTTTTCGCATCAATTTTCACATCGTATTCGCGCCCGTCTTTGCCGCGCACTTCCACTTCAAAATAAGTTCCTTTGCGCACGCTGTGTTCAAAATCCACATCGGTGGCAACGCCGCCGCCGACATGGGCAACCGCCGTTTGTGCCGCTTTTTCATAAGTGATGAATTGGGCGCGGTTTTGTTCGTAATAACGCTCATCGTCGCCCGCAAAAGAAGGCGCGGCCGCGCCAAAAGCAAAGGCGGCAAACAGGGCGGCAAGAACGGTTTTGGATTTCAACATGGTGTACCCTCTTGAATATGTGTGTTATGAAAGATGTTTATGATAAAGGATTTTTCATATTTTTATTTTAAGCGAGCGACAAAAAAGGTAAACCGCCGTTTACACAAAAACCGCCCGTATGCACACGGCACACGGACGGTTCATTTCACATCAAATCAGATGCTGGATTATTTGCCTGCCGGTTTCAACAAACCGGGCTGACCCATCGCCGGGTCGCTGTCGTAAGCGGCAATCGCATCGGCCACAGTCATGCCCAGAGCTTTGGCAACGCCTTCGCCGTAAGCGGGGTCGCAAGCGTAGCAGTTGCGGATATGGCGGTATTTGATGAAGTCCAAAGCATCGCCCATACCGGCGGCGGTGTTGTTGAACAGGGTTTGTTTCTGTTCGTTGCTCATATTGTTGAACAACACGCGCGGCTGGCTGAAGTAGTCGGCATCATCGTTGCGGAAATCCCAATGCGCGGCATAACCGTCAATTTTCAACGGCGGCTCGGCGTAGTCGGGCTGTTGCTGCCATTGGCTGAACGAGTTCGGCTCGTAGGCGATGGTGCTGCCGTAGTTGCCGTCCGTGCGGCCGTAACCGTCGCGGGCGTTGCTGTGAACGGGGCAACGCGGCGCGTTTACCGGAATTTGCTTGTGGTTTACGCCCAAACGGTAGCGTTGCGCATCGGCGTAGTTGAACAAACGCGCTTGCAGCATGCGGTCGGGAGAAGCGCCGATACCGGGAACCAAGTTGCTCGGTGCGAAAGCGGATTGCTCCACATCGGCAAAGAAGTTTTCGGGGTTTTTGTTCAGTTCAAACTCGCCCACTTCAATCAGGGGATAATCGCCTTTCGGCCAAACTTTGGTCAGGTCAAACGGGTGGTAAGGCACTTTTTCCGCATCGGCTTCGGGCATCACTTGAACGTACATCGTCCATTTCGGGAAGTCGCCTTTTTCAATGCTTTCATACAGGTCGCGCTGATGGCTTTCGCGGTCGTTGGCGATGATGGCGGCGGCTTCTTCGTTGCTCAGGTTTTTGATGCCTTGTTGGGTGCGGAAGTGGAATTTCACCCAGAAACGCTCGCCGTCTTTGTTCCAGAAGCTGTAGGTGTGGCTGCCGAAACCGTGCATGTGGCGGTAGCTGGCGGGAATGCCGCGCTCGGACATCACGATGGTAACTTGGTGGAAGGCTTCAGGCAGCAGCGTCCAGAAATCCCAGTTGTTGGTGGCGGAACGCATATTGGTGCGCGGGTCGCGTTTTACCGCTTTGTTCAAATCGGGGAATTTGCGCGGGTCGCGCAGGAAGAACACGGGGGTGTTGTTGCCCACCATGTCCCAGTTGCCTTCTTCGGTGTAGAACTTCAAGGCGAAACCGCGAATGTCGCGCTCGGCATCGGCGGCGCCGCGCTCACCGGCAACGGTGGTAAAACGCGCAAACATTTCGGTTTTTTTGCCCACTTCGCTGAAAATGGCGGCGCGGGTGTATTTGGTGATGTCGTTGGTAACGGTAAACGTGCCGAACGCGCCCGAACCTTTGGCGTGCATGCGGCGCTCCGGAATCACTTCGCGGGCGAAGTCGGCGAGCTTCTCATTCAGCCACAAATCCTGCGCCAGCAAAGGGCCGCGCGGGCCGGCGGTGAGGCTGTTTTGGTTGTCGGCAACGGGTGCGCCGTTGCTCATGGTCAAGTGGGTTACAGGGCATTTGTTTTGAGACATGGTTCTTCTCCTTAAGAAGGATGATAAAAATTTGCCGAAGGGTAGTAATAACAAAAATGGGTTTGCATTCCGGCACCAACATTATATGCCTTTCTGCCTTATTCCGCTTCAGCAATGTGGGACGAAATATACACAACAAATTTAGCTATTGTAACTATTTTTTCAATTTATTTTATTTATTATAAGCAAACGCAAATCTCCAACTTCCTTTAAATTTCCAACTTCCTTTATTTTCGCACTTTAATTATTTTTATCTTAACCGAAATTCCATTTACCCAAAACAACTTACAACAATATCTTTACAGCACCCGCAGCACTGGTAACAACCGGATACAAGCCTTGGATTATATTGATATACAACTGTTGCAATCCGAATACTAAACTCTGTTATACTCATTAGCCTACATATCGCGCTGAAATTGCCGATAGTTTGATTGTTCAGGCAGCCGCAATTCGGGCTGCCGTAGCGTTTTTAACTCAGGAGCACACAAATGTTTGGTAAAGCCGGACTGGGCGGATTGATGCAGCAAGCCCAAAAAATGCAGGAAAACGTCAAAAAAGCACAAGCGGAATTGGCGCAAACCGAAGTGGAAGGACAAGCAGGCAACGGTTTGGTTAAAGTTGCCGCAACCTGCAACCATGTCGTTACCAAAATCGACATCAGCCCCGAACTCATCAGCGAAGCGGCCGACGACAAAGAAATGTTGGAAGATTTGATTTTGGCAGCCTTAAACGATGCTTACGAAAAAGGTGAAAGCACCTCGGCCGCCCGCATGTCGCAATTCACACAAGGCCTGCCGCCCGGTTTCGGTGATTTTTTCAAATAAGGAATAGAAACCATGGTAAAAATCGGTATTGTGATGGGCAGCAACAGCGACTGGCCCGTTATGCAGCAGGCAGCGCGTATTTTGAAAGAATTCGGCGTAGCCTATGAAGCACGCGTGGTATCGGCACACCGCACGCCCGATTTGATGTTCGAATACGCCAAATCTGCGCAACAAAGAGGTTTGCAAGCGATTATTGCAGGCGCAGGCGGTGCCGCGCATCTGCCCGGTATGATTGCCAGCCAAACCGCTTTGCCCGTATTGGGCGTACCCGTGCCCAGCAAATATCTGCGCGGAGAAGATTCGCTGCTGTCTATCGTGCAAATGCCCAAAGGCATACCCGTGGCCACTTTCGCCATCGGAGAGGCAGGTGCGGCCAATGCCGCCTTGTTTGCCGTTTCGCTGCTTGCCAATCACGATACCGCATTGGCAGAAAAACTTTCCGCATTCCGTATGCGGCAGACCCAAGCAGTATTGGCAATGAGCTTGCCTGAAATTGACGCTTAAACGTCTATTCATCTAAAAACAAAAAAACATTCCCCATGCTGCCTGAAACACCTGAAACATCTTTTCAGGCAGCCGCCACATAAAAACGAAACCACACCGCCATGCCCTACTTCTATCCCGAACCCAAACCTTCGCAACACCCTAAAACCGGCGTTCTCCTCATTAATTTAGGTTCGCCCTCCGCACCTACCGCCGCCGCACTTCGTCCTTATTTGCGCGATTTTCTGTCCGATACCCGCGTGATTGAACTGCCCCGCTGGAAATGGCAACCCATCTTGCGCGGGATTATTCTTCCCCTGCGCTCTCCCAAAAGCGCTCACGCCTACCGACAAATTTGGCAAGCCGAAGGTTCCCCGCTCATCGTGCACAGCGAACGGCAACGCAAAGCATTACAAAGCAGGCTGCCTGAAAACGTTTTGGTCGAGTGCGCCATGACTTACGGCGAACCTTCCGTACGCAACGCCGTCCGCTCTCTCAAAGAACAAGGCGTCAATCAAATCTTAGCCGTATCGATGTTTCCGCAATACGCGGCCAGTTGCAGCGGTGCGGCTTTGGACAAAGTATTTCGGGATATGCTGCGACAACGCAATCAGGTATCCCTGCGTACCGTTACCCGTTTTTACAACCATGCCGGCTATATTCGCGCACTGACGGAACACATCCGCCGCCACCGCAAAGGCGGACACCTGATATTCAGTTTCCACGGCATTCCGCAACGCCAATACGACTTAGGCGACCCCTATCCCGACGAATGCCGCGAGACTGCCGCACTGGTGGCTGCCAAGCTCGGCTTGTCCGAACGCGATTACACCGTAGCCTATCAAAGCCGTTTCGGAAACGACCCGTGGGTAGAACCCTGCACCCAAGATTTGTTTGACCGATTGCCCGCACAAGGCATCAAAAACATCGATATCGTCTGCCCCTGTTTTGTCGCGGACTGCATAGAAACATTGGAAGAAATCGCCGACAGCGGACGCGCACAATTTCTTCAGGCAGGCGGAGAATCGTTCAACTACATTCCCTGCCTGAACAGCGACGAACAATGGCTGGACGCACTGTCAGACATCGTACAGACCCATTTGCAGGGATGGCTGTAAACCCGTTTCAGGCTGCCTGAAAAGCACATTGTCCTTTCAGGCAGCCTGAAATCCGCCGACAGCCGCCATACCGCAACCCTGCCCCGCACACACAATCCGCACCGTCCGGCTTTTTCAAATAAAAAATCTGCGCTACAATCGCACGTTTTGATTTTTTCCAACTTCCCCAAAAAAGGCATTACACATGAAAACCGCACAGGAGTTGCGCGCAGGCAACGTATTTATGATTGGCAACGACCCGATGGTGGTGCAAAAAACCGAATACATCAAAGGCGGACGTTCTTCAGCCAAAGTCAGCATGAAACTGAAAAACCTGCTTACCGGAGCCAACAGCGAAACCATCGTTAAAGCAGACGACAAATTCGATGTAGTCGTTCTCGCAAGAAAAAACTGCACCTACAGCTATTTCGCCGACCCCATGTATGTATTCATGGACGAAGAATTCAACCAATACGAAGTGGAAGCCGACAATATCGGCGACGCATTGAAATTCATCGTGGACGGCATGGAAGACGTGTGCGAAGTAACCTTCTACGAAGGCAATCCGATTTCGGTGGAACTGCCCACGATTATCGTGCGCGAAGTGGAATACACCGAGCCGGCCGTCAAAGGCGACACTTCCGGTAAAGTGATGAAAACCGCGCGTTTGGTAGGCGGCACCGAAATTCAGGTCATGTCTTACATTGAAAACGGCGACAAAGTGGAAATCGATACCCGCACCGGCGAATTCCGCAAACGTGCTTAAACACCGAGTCAACAAAAGCTGCCTGAAAATTTTTCAGGCAGCTTTGTTCATCATGCAAAGGAAACACTATGCACCCCAATATCGGTTCCCCGTTGTTTTACGGCGTATTCTTTACCGCCGTACTCATCATGATAGTGATTGATATGCTGACTTTGAAAAAAACCGGCGTACACAAAGTCGGCGTCAAAGAAGCATTGTTTTGGTCGGCAGTGTGGATAGCCGTTTCATGCCTTTTCGCAGGATGGCTCTATTTTGAAGTGCGGCAAAACTACGGGGCGGAAACCGCCAATATCAAAGTCATGGAATATTTCACCGGCTATATTTTGGAAAAATCATTAGCTGTGGACAATCTCTTTGTTTTCCTAATGATTTTCAGCTATTTCAAAGTACCGCCCCAATATCAACACCGCGTATTGCTCTACGGCGTATTCGGCGCAATTGTTTTGCGCGCCGTGATGATTTTAATCGGTGCGGCACTTATCAGCCGTTTTGAATGGATTTTGTATATTTTCGGCGCCTTTTTGCTTTACACAGGCATCCAAATGGCACGCGGCAACAATGACGAGGCGGAGGATTTGACCGACAACCGCATGCTCAAATGGCTGCAGAGCCACATTCGCGTAAGCGACAAGCTGGACAAAGAAAATTTCTTTACTCTGCAAAACGGCAAACGGATTGCCACGCCGCTGTTATTGGTATTGATTATGGTGGAACTGAGCGATGTGATTTTTGCCGTAGACAGCATACCCGCCGTATTTGCCGTAACCACCGACCCGTTTATCGTATTAACGTCCAATATTTTCGCCATTTTGGGTTTGCGCGCCATGTATTTCCTGCTGGCGGAAATGGCAGACCGCTTTGTATTCCTGCATTACGGCTTGGCATTCATTCTCTGCTTTATCGGTATCAAAATGCTGCTGATGCATTGGTTTCACCTGCCCGTTTCCATCTCGCTGTCGGTTGTATTCGGTGCGCTTGGCGCATCCATACTGATTTCCCTGCTGCATACGCGCAAACGTTGATTCCCGGCAGTCCCGACCGTTTTCAGGCAACCTGAAAACGCAAACACCCCCTGCCGTCCGCTGTACACTTGCCCAAACCGGCAACGGCAGTTATCATGCGGCATTGATTTTTCACAATTGATTTTTTCACAAACCGCGGCCGCAAGCCGCTACACATCAAGGAGCACACAATGGCTTACACACTTCCCGAATTGGGCTATGCCTACGATGCACTCGAGCCGCATTTTGACAAAGAAACCATGGAAATCCACCACAGCCGCCACCATCAGGCTTACGTCAACAATGCCAACGCGCAATTGGAAACCCTGCCTGCGGAATTTCAAAATCTCAGCGCAGAAGAGCTGATTGCACGTTTGCCCGAATTGCCCGCCGACAAACAAACACCCCTGCGCAACAATGCGGGCGGACATGCCAACCACACCCTGTTTTGGCAAACCCTGAAAACAGGCACCCAACTTTCAGGCAGCCTGAAAGCCGCCATCGAACGCGACTTCGGCAGCGTAGATGCCTTTAAAGCAGAATTCGAAAAAGCCGCCGCCACCCGCTTCGGTTCGGGTTGGGCGTGGCTGGTCGTTCAAAACGGCAAATTAAAAGTCGTGTCCACTGCCAACCAAGACAGCCCCCTGATGGGCGAAGCAGTGGCAGGCTGCAGCGGTTATCCACTGATAGGCTTGGACGTTTGGGAACACGCCTATTATTTGAAATTCCAAAACCGCCGTCCCGACTACATCAAAGAATACTGGAATGTAGTCAACTGGGATGAAGCGCAACGCCGTTTCGATGCCGCATAACCGACTTACCGCATAACGCACAGGCCGCCATATTTTCCAACATACCCGCGAAAATATGGCGGCGTCTTCCGGATAATCCGTATCAACAGTTCACCGCCATCATGGAAAAACGCGCCCAATACCTCATTCTCCCCCTAATGCTTTCCGCGCTGTTTTCAGGCAGCCTGCATGCCGAAACAGGAAAAATCTATACACCTTCCAGAGAACGCACCTACAGCGCAGAAGAACTGGCCGCAGAAAAGCGCAAACGCGAAGCCGTTTTCAAACATACGGAAGAACTGATGACTTTGCTGGGTGCGGAAATCGCGCTCAACAAAGGAGATTCCGCACAAGCGTTGCGGATGTATCTGGCGATTTTGCAAAAAAGCCGAAGAAGCGAAGTAGCGGAACGGGCTATGGAGCTTGCTGTCGGCGCACGCGCTTATCCTTTGGCCGATTTGATTTACCAAAAATGGATAGAAATCGAGCCCGATTCCGGTCCCGCCCAAAGGCGCATCACGTGGATACGCTACATGGCGACGGGTAAGGAACATACGGCAATGGAAATGCTGCCGCAAGTTTTGTCAGAAGCGGACGACTCCCAAAGAAGTCCGATTTTTTTCATATTGACAGAATTTGCATACCAGTCCGATTCCGCTCTGAAACCCTATCAAGACATCATCATTAAAGAAACCCAAAAATACCGCGAGCTGCCTGAAGCACTCATCACAGAAGCGCTTTTCAATACATTGCAAGGCAAAGAACGCCGTGCCGTAGCCGCGCTTAACCGTTTGATAAAACTCGACCCCCAATTAAGCCAAACGCCCGAACACACCCAAGAAGCACTGAAAACCCTGATTAGAAAATATCCCGACACCGCAACAGCCTTTTTCCGTCAAGCCGATACCGACAACACCGCATTGGTCTGGCGCGAGATGGAAGTTTCCCATCTGATTGAAACGGGAAAATTCCAAGAAGCGGAAACCAAAATCGACCGTCTGCTCAACGAAGACCCCGACCCGCTACGCTATTTGCTTGCCGCACGCGTTGCCATGCAAAACCTAAACCAGCCCGCCATCGCCAATTATTTGGAAAAAGCCTATCAAACGGGCACGCAAGAACAAAAATCATTGGCAGCCGTCACCGCCGCCATGCACTTTGCTTCGCAAAAAAACTACACCAAAGCATCCGAATGGACAGACAAAGTAGAAGCTCCCTCTTTCATTTTCGACCGCGACATTATGCGTGCTTCGTTAGCACTGGACACCCAAAACTGGGAGCAGGCCTACCAACTGGCCAAAACAATACGCAACACAGGAACGGGCGGGCGCTTCTTTGACCACATCACGGCCGACAAAATCTACCTGCATGCACTTTCGCAACATCTCGCACCGCAACAAGCAGAACGCGAATTGAGCGAATTGTTGCTGTCGGCGCAGAAAAAATCCGATTCACGCCACCGGGAATTAAGAAAAGCCGCCTTATACCAACGCGGCATGCTCTACATCAATACCGATGTGCTCGACAAAACCGAACAGGGTATTAACGATTTAACCGCCTATTTAAAATCAGAGCCCGACAATCCCATCGTCCAAAATTCGTTAGGCTACACCCTGCTGGAACAACGCCCCGAACAATTGGACGAAGCGTTCAGACTCATTCAGGACGCCCACAGACAGCTGCCTGAAAATGCCGCCGTAAACGACAGTTTAGGCTGGGCATACTACAAAAAAGGCAACCATACCGCCGCCTTGCGTTATTTGGAATATGCCCACAGCATGGATACCGATCCGGAAATTGCCGCACATCTCGGCGAAGTATATTGGGAAGAAGGCAAACCGGAAAAAGCGCGCAAAATCTGGCGCGAAGCGTGGGATAAAAACAAAGAACACAAAATATTGCTGCAAACACTGCGGCGATACGGCATTGATTTCATGCAAACGGATAAATAGCCGCAAACTATTTTGCTTGATTTTTCGCGTATAAAACCTTATCTTGCCACCCATCGATTGACTCACGAGAGGAAAAAACATGAGCGACAAAGTTATCCACGTAACCGACAGCACTTTTGAAGCCGAAGTACTGCAATCCGAATTGCCCGTATTGCTCGATTTCTGGGCTCCTTGGTGCGGCCCCTGCAAAATGATTGCCCCCGTTCTCGACCAATTGGCGGAAGAGATGGAAGGCAAAATCAAAATTGCCAAAATGAATGTCGATGAAAACCAAGACATTCCCGCACAATTCGGCATCCGCGGCATCCCTACGCTGATGATTTTCCAAAACGGCCAAAACACCGCCACTAAAGTAGGCGCATTGGCCAAACTGCAATTGGAAAGCTTTATTAACGCCTCTATCGCTTAAAACCGATATGGCAAAGGCTGCCTGAAAACTTTTCAGGCAGCCTTTGCCGTTTACTCCGGTGTTTGCTGCAATGACCGGCTGACGAAATATCATTCAACCGGCTGTCGTTCAAAAAGACGGATACGTATCGTTTTGACGCAACATTCGGCCGGGGCACTGTTAAAATCCGTTTCAGGCTGCCTGAAACTTTTATCCACCCTCGCGGTTCGCAATCCTCCCGCGTTATCAAAACTAAGGAATATCATGACTCACTATGCTTTTTCTCCCGCACAACAACGCCAAGCATTATTCTGGCTGACCCTGTTTCATATCACCATCATCGCCGCCAGCAATTATCTGGTGCAATTTCCGTTTACCGTTACTTTACCCAACGGTTTTGAAATCCATTCGACTTGGGGTGCATTGTCCTTCCCCTTTATTTTTCTTGCTACCGACCTGACCGTGCGCATATTCGGCAGAACACCTGCGCGTAAAATCATTTTTATGGTGATGCTGCCCGCACTCATTGTGTCTTACATCATTTCCATGCTGTTTCAAAACGGAGCATGGACAAGCTGGCATCACATCAAACAGTTCGATTTATTTGTATTCCGTATCGTTATAGCCAGTTTTGCCGCTTATGTTTTCGGACAATTGCTGGATATTTCGGTATTTGACCGTTTACGCCGTCTGAAGTCTTGGTGGGTGGCGCCAAGCGTCTCCACTTTTTTAGGCAACGGCATGGATACGCTGCTCTTTTTCAGCATCGCCTTCTATGCAGGCACCGATAGTTATATGGCGGAAAATTGGGTACATATCGCCTTTGTGGATTATCTGTTTAAGCTAGTGATATCCGCCGCATTGTTTTTACCTATCTATGGCGTTGTGTTATCGGTGCTGACGAAAAAACTGACACACATCAGAACGACATCCGAACCTGTGCCGCCAACAGTAGAACAACAATCGTAAATTTCTTTGTTGTAAAGTGAATCCATGCCTGCCGGAATGGTTGGGATAAGATAGATATATGTTTTCATAAGGTAGTACAGCCTGATTGGTGATGAAATGGCACGTTTGGAAAATATTAAAGCAGGCCGGCATGAGAGACACCGGCTCGGCTAAAACTACGGTCCAAAGCGAAAATATCCAATATCCTGCCTGCGGCAACTTATCCGCCTGAAAATACAAAAATCATGCCGTTATTCCGGTATAGGGAATAACGGCATGATTTTATCGGTTGCCTCTGTTTTTCAGGCTGCCTGAAAGCATATGCGAACCTGCTTATTGCGCTCCCTCAACAGATGAGGCTGCCTGAACGGCTTCCGGAGATTGGACTTTTGCAGCTCCTGTTACCAATACGTTATCTTTGGGCAACATATTGACTACGCCGCCTTGGTTAGGCAACCATTTTTTTTCAATACGCCATTGCCCGTCTTTATCTTCAATCCGAACATACCAATGCACGGCAGGAGGCAACGCGTCAAATATAGCCGAATATTCGCTTTTATCGCCTGATTGTGCCGTTTGCGCCGCTTTCAGTTCAATCACACGGTCAAAATCTTGACGTGCCGGATGCATCAAACGCAAGTTTAAAGAGCCGTTTCGGTCAAACTCGCCGCTGACAAACACTTTGGCGGCACTGTGTTCATCATTGAAAAACACCTGTGCGGCAATATGGCGTTTCAATGCTTCCACATCACGCTCAAGCTGCAAATTGATATGTTTGCCGTCTTTATAGTAGTCATCAGTAACCAAATCACCCGCATGATGGTTGGCCAGATAAAAACTGTAAAAAGCAGCTACGATGACAATAGCGGGACCTGCCATCAAAAACCAAGGCCAGCGGTGCTTGTACCAAGGGGCTTGGCTGCCTGAAACATTGGGATTTTCATTCATAAATGTTTAGTCTCCGATAAATATGGATTTCTCACGAATTTCACGGGCATGCACCGTATCATTTGCATCTTCCGCTTTGCGGTAATGGAATGTGAACACAATCGGATGGCTGCCTTTTGCAACATTTTCAGGCTGCGTAGCCACTTTCACCGGCAAAGTAATAATTTGACCGGGCGGCACGCTCACGCCTTCTTCAGGAATGCCGGCCAGTTTCAATCCCTCCAAGCCTTCCACAGAGGCAGTAACGCGTTGCTCTTGTTCGCTTGCATTGCTGAAACTGAATTTATAGGTATTTTCCAACAAACCCTGTTTATTATGGCGAACCATCACGCCGCGGTCTTTTACCACGTCAATCTGCATGGTTTGACGGGTGGAAATACCGACAATTAAACCGATAATCGCAGCCAACAAGGCCAATCCGTACCACAATACTTTCGGGCGGCGCAAACGTTTTTTAATATCGGCATCGGTATATTCGTGTTTCAGCACTGCCTCTGTCGTGTAACGAATCAAACCGCGCGGATAGCCCATTTTGTCCATCACCTCATCGCACACGTCGATACAGGCGGCGCAACCGATACATTCATATTGCAAACCGTTGCGGATATCGATACCTGTCGGGCAAACTTGGACACACAATGTGCAATTGACACAATCGCCAAGATTAGTGTCTTCCTTGGCAGCAGTTTTCTTCCGTGCGCCACGCGGCTCGCCGCGTTCGGCATCGTAGGAAATAATCAGGGTGTCGTGGTCGAACATCGCGCTTTGGAAACGTGCGTAAGGACACATATGCAAACATACCTGTTCACGCATAATATGGCCGAACAACCAAGTCATAAAGCCGTAAAATGCAGCGACACCCAAAGCTCCGCTGCCGGCAGTGCCGTTAAAAATCGCAGGAACAAACTCGCGAATCGGTACAAACCAACCGGCAAACGTAATGCCCGTCCAGGCAGCCACTACAAATATAATCAGATATTTGACGGCTTTGATACGGATTTTGCGGGCATTCCACGGTTCTTTATCCAATTTCATACGCTTGTTGCGGTCGCCTTCAACCAAATGGTCAATCCACAACATGACTTCGGTATAAACCGTTTGCGGACAAGCATAACCGCACCACAAACGCCCCGCCACGGTAGTCCACCAAAACAGGCCGAAAGCCGACACCATCAGCAATCCGCTTAAATACAACAAATCAGCAGGTTCAAGCACCATGCCGAAAATATAGAAGTGCCGACCGATAATATCAAACCAAACCGCTTGGCGGCCGTTCCACACCAACCACGGCACCAAATAAAACACGGCCTGCGTTGCCAGCAATGCGGCAATGCGCAGATTCGCAAAACGCCCTTTCGCCATTTTGGGATGAATGCGCTTCGCACCTTTATACAGCTCGATGACTTGTCCTTTTGCAACCGGTTTATTTGCATTATCAGGCGTTTGTGAAGTTTGTTGCTCCGACATAAGATATGCTCCCTTGTTCACGATACAGGCAGCGCATGCCAAACGGCATACCAGCCCTTTTCACTCAAAACCAGTATAATTATACGCCCTGTCAGCGGCTTTTGCCGATACAAAAAAATCAGTCTGTAAAAATACGGCGGCGCAGGATACTATCCGCGCCGCCCGAAAACAACCACAATGGAGACATGATTGATTGTGTGCCAAAAAAATCCCGCCCGCAATGCGGCAAATTGTCGCAGCTTACACTAACGCTGCCTGAAAAATATGACCTCCCCTCTGCCTTTTTTCCATTATGCCTATCCCGCCGCCATACGCTTTACCTTGGTATCGCGTATCTTATTTGCTATTTTGCTGAGCGGCTTGCTGCTTTGGGCCCAACAATACGAACAACCCATTCCGTCCGTCCCCCTGCACCTTGCCATTCTCACCCTTGCTTTAGGTAACTCACTGCTGGGCTGGATTTATCTGAAACACCCCGCTACCCGACATCTATTGGAAGCCGGGCTATGCATTGACGTTTTCGTATTAACCGAAATCCTATATTTCAGCGGCGGCGCAGCCAATCCCATAGTATCGCTTTATCTGCCGCCGATTTTGATTGCCGCACTTGTTTGCCGCCCCTTATTCGCGTGGGGATTAACTCTGTTCGCCGCTACCGCTTATATTTTCCTGTTTTATTACCATCTCCCCTTTCCTATCCATCTCAGCCTTGCAAGCAACTTACTACAAATCCATATTTTCGGCATGTGGCTGACATTTGTTTTGTCCGCCGTACTCATTACCGCCTGCATTACCCGTTTAATTGCCGCACTCAACCACAGCAACCTGCAACTATACAACGCCCATATCCGACAACAGCAAAACGAACAGCTACTCAGCATCGGCATAGAAGCCGCCCATTTGGCACACAAATTATCCACCCCTCTCAACAGCCTATTGCTGCTCAATCAAGATTGGCAAAGCAGGCAAGATTTACCCTCTGACTTCCAAGACGATATCAATCTGATGCACCGACAGTTGGAACAATGCCGCACAGCATTAAAGCAACTCAAACATCCCCATTCCACGCCTTCAGGCAGCCCGACCATATCCTTCTACCAAACCCTTGCAGACCATCTCGCACAATGGCATAACCTACGCCCCGAAGCCGTGTGCCGCTGGCAGCAACACACCCCCGCTCAGCCCGATATCCACACACAGCTTGACCCGTTATTTTGGCCGGCCTTTCTCAATATCCTCAACAATGCCGCCGATGCAGGCAGTCATGAGATATGGTTGGAAACAAGGATTTCAGGCAGCCAACTGCAACTCGGTATTCGCAACAGCAGCGGTTTTCTGAGCAACGAACAACTCGACACCGCAGGCTTGAATGCCCAAACCTCCAGCAAACCGGCAGGCATGGGAATGGGCGTCTTACTCTCGCATGCCACTTTTTCCAGAATGGGAGGCAGCCTCAGTCTGCACAACCATCCCGAAGGCGGAGTATATGCTGAGATATGTGTACCCCTAGCCTCTCATAATACAAGCGAATCGTGATTATCCGATGTTCATATCTTTTTTCAAAACTCATCACAACAGATACAATACCCACACTATTCCGCAACCGGTCCCCTAGAAACAGACCAATACGTCACCATCCGCATAAAACCCAAAATATCGACTTGATTTGCGCCCAATATATTCCGCTTTCAATAATCCACACCATCACAAGAAATCAGCCCATACTAACTTCATACAATTAAGCTAAAATAACAATTTATCCGATGAAAGCACACTATGAAACATTGTTTACTCGCCATTGTCTCTGCTACCTTGCTCTACATAACCCCTCTTGCAGGTGCCGCAGAGCGGCCTAGCGTCGCCACAATACAGAAAAGCATTGAAACAAGCGAATTTTGGATTGATGTTCGTACTCCACAGGAATATGACGAAGGCCATTTAAGCCATTCCATCAACATTCCTTTGAACAAAATCACCTCAGGAATTGACAAAATAATTCCTGATAAAAACACCCCAATACATCTCTACTGCCGCAGCGGCAACCGTTCAGAATTGGCAATGAAAGAGTTGCTTAAACTCGGTTATACTAATGTACACAATGAAGGCAGTTATCAAAACTTATTGAAACAGGGGTTAAAATAATTTAATACTTTAACTTTCTATAAAACATGTTCGGTTATCTGGCAATACAATAAAACCAAGACGGCATAAATATCTTAATATTTATGCCGTCTTGGTCTAAAAGAAAATAATTTTTTGTAATCAAATCACTACTGAATTTAGATTATTTATTAAACTACTCATATATTAAGGTATTTGCAGATATTGACAAAAAACCCGTTGCTTAATTGTATGGTATTGGTTGGAATTGGACAGAAAATAAAACCCAAAACAGCAAAAAAAATTATTTAGATTCAATTGGTTGATTTACAGGACTGGATAACATTAGACGAAAAAAGAACCGCTGAAAAGCGGTTTGTGGTGCCCAGGGTCGGACTCGAACCGACACACCTTGCGGCGGGGGATTTTGAGTCCCCTGCGTCTACCAATTTCGCCACCTGGGCCGTGCGAAAGATGCTATTATACAAGAATCAGCCTCTATGTAAAGCCTTAAGTTATAAATTCCACCTAAAATAATATCAATTGATTGTTTTTCATTGAATTATTTTAATGTGCATATAAATCATCCAATAGAAAAGCTACTTCATTTCCAAATCATGATGCATCATGATTGCGGGATATCCAATTACAGTTTTGAATTAACGTGCATCAAAAAGCTGCCTGAATTTTTCAGGCAGCTCATTTTACTCTTATGCCATACCATTACAACGAATAATACATCTCAAATTCCACAGGATGCGGAGCCATTTGTAGCCTGCGGACATCTTCGGACTTAAATTCAATGTAACTGTCAATCCAATCTTTACTAAATACTCCACCACGCAATAAAAATTCATGATCGGCCTTCAATGCCTGCAAGGCTTCATCCAAAGAAGCGCATACTGTAGGGATTTGTGCATCCTCTTCCGGCGGAAGGTCATATAGGTTTTTAGTAGCAGGATCTCCAGGGTGAATTTTATTTTGAATGCCGTCCAACCCCGCCATTAACAAGGCTGCAAAACACAAATAAGGATTGGCAGTAGGATCGGGAAAGCGTGCTTCAATCCTTCTGGCTTTCGCACTGTTAACTGTAGGAATACGAATAGACGCCGAACGGTTTTTGGCAGAATAAGCCAATTTCACAGGTGCTTCAAAATGCGGAACCAGACGTTTGTAGGAATTGGTAGAAGGATTGGTAATGGCATTCAATGCCTTAGCATGCTTGATAATACCGCCGATATAATACAGGGCAGTGTCGCTCAAACCTGCATAGCCATCTCCGGCAAACAGATTCTGTCCGTCTTTCCAGATAGATTGATGAACATGCATACCGCTGCCGTTATCCCCCATCATAGGCTTAGGCATAAAGGTCGCAGTTTTGCCAAAATTATGTGCGACATTCAAAATCACATATTTCATATCTTGGGTTTGGTCGGCACGGCGAACCAACGTACTGAATTTCGTACCGATTTCCATCTGTGCGCCTGTCGCTACTTCACCATGATGCACCTCAACCGGTATGCCGATTTCCTCCAAAATATTCACCATAGCCGAGCGCAAATCCTGTCCCGCATCAATAGGAGCAAGCGATAAATAATTACCTTTTACAACAGGACGATGGCCGGTATTTTGCCCGTCAAACGAGTTCCCGCTTGACCATACCCCTGTTTCCGAAATCAATTCAAATCCCGCTTTATGCATTTGGTTTTCAAAAGTGATTCCATCGAATACAAAAAATTCGGGTTCCGGGCCAAAGTAAGCGGTATCGCCAATACCTGTGGATTTCAAATAGGCTTCGGCACGCTTGGCAATTGAACGCGGGTCGCGGTCATAACCTTGCCCATTTGCAGGGTCAATCACATCGCAAGTCATGACCAAAGTTGCATCATCGTAAAACGGGTCGATAAATGCAGTGGCGGGATCGGGACGCAACTGCATATCCGAAGCCTGGATGCCTTTCCAACCACCAATCGAAGAGCCGTCAAACGCTTGCCCGTTTTCAAACCAATCTTCAGGATCCTCAAGCACAATACGGGCAGGCAAAGAAACATGCTGTTGTTTGCCTTTGGTATCGGTAAACCGTAAATCAATAAAACGGACGTCATTGTCCTCAATCATCTGAACGACTTGTTTAACGTTCATGACAGTTACTCCATCAATAACATAATAAAAACCACACAACCAATGTCCATATTGGCAAGTAATACATTCAGATGCAGCCGATACGATACAGTGTCAAATAAGCTACCAAAGCAATACTGCCATTTTTTTTCAGGCAGCCAAAAGAAATGCAACCTTCCCGGCCATCAAATAGCTACAAATCTACATGAGCCATAATCAAGTGTCAAAGTGTTTTTACTTATGTAAAAGGCTTACATAAAAATTTACATTCCTCCCTACACTCTTTTCTTCAAGATAATCAAATTCATAAAATGATTTAAAAATAGAAATGAATTTAAACATTATCATACAATTCAGACAGCCTCTGACAGACTGTTTAAAAACTTATTCCCCATATCAAAATCCAGTGTTACTCTCTCGCTAAACCATTTAGTACAAACAGTATATGTATACATCGTCGTCTTGATGTTCACCAAATCCGATAGACCGATCTCTTCCACATTAGTTTAAAATAAATCATAATCTTGTAGCATTTATAAACAAGAGATGTTTCTTTTATAGATACACAAATTTGGCTAAGTTCCCAAGACCTCAACACCATTTAATGATATTCTGAATTTTTCTGGACTTTACCCCTTACAATGAACAATAACGCATACATATAAATTAACATTGTTAGCATGCAAACATAAGTAAACATTAATCTAAAAAAGGCAGCCTAATTACAGGCTGCCTAAAAATTAAATATATATTTTCCAAATAGAACAATTATTTCTGTTACTATTCCCCGAACCATTTCTGGATAATGGCATCATAAATGCCATTTTCTTTGATATTTGCCAAACCCACATTCATTTTTTTAGCCAACTCTCTATCATGAGATGCCATAATAACTATCTCATTATCAGGAGAGCTGGGAATTTCAATATAACGGAACTTGTAATCAGGCATATTTTTAGCATGATATAAAATCAAAAACTTATCTGCAATCGCAGCATCTGTCTCCCCTGATACAACATCCCTCAACATCATATAAGCAGAAGATGTTGCTTTCAACGCCCCAGCAGAAACCTTATGCGCTTTTAAACCCTGATCTGCACTTTCTATGTCAAACACGCTAATCTTCTTGCCATTTAAGTCAGACAATTGATTGATAGAAGAAGTTTCCAGCATTACCGCAATATTAGGAATTCGCGCATAACTATCAGTCAATGCATATTTAGATTGACGTTCTTCGTTAGGCCCCATTCCTCCGATAACAATATCATAATCTTTATTATCCAGACCAAGGAAGATAGTCTTCCACGAAGTGTTGACCATATGCACTCTCATTCCTTGATCTGCTGCGATAGCATGAACAATATCAATATCAAATCCTACGAATTTACCATCTCTATCCAAAAATTCGAATGGAGGTTGATTAGCTTGTGTAGCAACCATAATTTGTGGCGCATCCACAGAAATATGCTTGGAAAATTCATTTTCAGCCACACCAAACTCAAGTTGCTTCACTTCTTCTGAAGGAACAACACTTTCAGGAGGAGCCGTAATATCTTTTTGATTACAGGACACTAATAATAAAATACTAGACAGTATCCAAACTTTTTCGCGCACACGATCAAAATTAACTCTCATTCCAAGCACTCCTGAATCATAATGATAAAAATACCACCTATTCATCTACTCAACATATTGATGAAACCAAATTATCTTACTTCTTACTAAGAAGAAATAAAAAAACCTTGATGAACTTTCGAGTAAATTCTCGATTTCTAATTGTAACATCAATCCCGACTGATGCACAAAAACTATTCTAAGATAAAAACATGTGTATCTGAAGTATTATGGAGATAATAAATTGCAAATTAAAGAAATCCATACAAAACTACTCGTTTTTTTGTATTAGAAGTTACTGCTCGCTCAGTAGCAGATATTTTAGGAACTCAGCCTAACTCAGCGATTTCGTTTTGCCGCAAAATTCGTCAAATGATTGACTATCATCTAGCACTTGAAGCAGATGAAATTTTTGAAGGGAAATTGAATTAGATGAGAGTTATTCTGGAGGACATCGCAAAGGAAAACAAGGTCAAGAAGTCTCCGGCAAAGTAGCTGCTTTGGCATATTAAAGCGACAAATTAAGATATTTACAGTAGTTGTTAATACGAGGCCTAAACATTACTACCTGCTATTAAGAGAAAAAATAAAACCTGATCGCTGAGTTTGTACGGACAGTTATGGCAATTATGATATTTTTGAAATCAGTGAATTTCATCACAAACGCATTAATCACTCAGAGATTTTTATTGGGAGAGAAAATCATATCAATAGAATTGAAAATTTTTGGACTCAAGCAAAGCGAGTGCTTAGAAAATATAATGAAATAAACTGAAAAAACTTCCTTTGCTCTTGAAAGAATGTAAGTTTAGGTTTAACTTCGGGACACTCAAAATACAGATTAAAATATTGAAAAAATGGTAAAATTTGCTGCTTTTTTTCCACTTCATCTCCAAAAAGATAATCAAAATTTAATCGATATTATATTTATCATCACCTGATAAATAGTCTAAGCAATAATCTTAGTACCGACATTATCCAATCAACCCCTTTTCATAAACTGCCCACTACCTTTAACAAATATCTTAAAAAAACAGGCAGCCCAATATAGGCTGCCTGAAATAGGATTACATAATCAAATTATGTAATTACTTTTTAGCAGATTCTCCAAACCATTTGGTATAGATAACATCATACGTACCGTTTGCTTTGATATTTGCCAAACCAGCGTTTAATTTCTCCACTAATTCCTTATTGTGTGATGCCATCACAACGTTGGGAATAGTTACATTTGCAAAATCAATAAAACGGAATTTCTGATCAGGAATGTGATTGATATGATATGCTGCAACCAACCCATCCGCAATCATCGCATCAGTTTTACCCGAAACCAAATCTTTTACTTGAGCATAAATTGAATCCGATTCTTGTTGGGTAGCTGTAATTTTGTGCTCTTTTAAATCAGCTGTCGCATCATAACCAAGCGTTACACCAATATTCTTACCATTCAAATCGGAAAGTTGCTTAATGGGAGAATCTTCCAAAACAACAATTCTACTCGGAGACTCAACATAACTATCGGTCAATACATATTTAGCCTGTCTTTCTGGCGTTGTACCCATACCGCCGAAAACAATATCATATTCGTTGCCGTCCAAACCAACAAAAATAGTATCCCATTTAGTATTAATCACGTTAACACGAATACCTTGATCTGAAGCAATTGCATGGATGATATCAATATCGAAGCCAATAATTTTGCCTTGTTTGTCCAGGAATTCAAAAGGAGGCCCATTCGCCTCGGTCGCTGCCATAATAACAGGAGCGTCAAGCGGCAATCGGGCTGCAAACTCACTAGAAGACGTTGAATGATGCTCAGGCTCTGGAGAGACCACTTCCAAAACAGGGGCTGACGGCTGCGCAACAGGTTCAGCGGCATCATTACAAGCAGACAAAGCCAGCATTGCGGCAAAAAGGCCTATTACACTTTTGATGGAAAATAAGCTGTAAAAACGTAACATTTAGTTGCTCCAATCTAAAAAATCCAGGATTATCGAAACAGATATATTCACGTATAAATAAATGAATACGGCAAGCTCTGATGTCAAATAATAGTAAATGCGATAATGCAGTTTTACGTACCAAATTGCTTTTTATATCTAAATACGCAAGTTATGCAACAATCATCCTTCATTTATTCTCACCAAACCACTTAATATAAATTTCATCATAAGTACCATTCTCTTTGATATTTGCCAGTCCGAGATTAAGCTTATCTGCCAAATCTCTATCACGGGCAGCCATGACTATATCTGTTTCCACCAATGAAGGTAATTCAATAAAACGGAACTTCTGATTAGGAATATTCTTCATATGGTATAAGGCCACCAATCTGTCGACGATTGCCGCTTCAGTTTCACCTTTCATTAAATCTTTCAACAGCATCCAAGTAGATGACTGCCCTTTCGGATTAACGACAATTCCGTTCGCTTTCAAATCATTGTCAGTATTGTAGGCATTATCGGCAAGAAACAAACCAACCGTTCTTCCATTCAGTTCAGACAAACGTTTAATCGGAGAATCTTCCAGAACAACAACACTATTGGGGGCTTTTGCATAACTTTCAGTTAAAGCATATTTCGCCGCACGTTCAGGAGTTGGTGCCATAGCACCTATAACAACATCGTATTCTTTTTTATCCAAACCAGTAAAAATCACCTGCCACGGAACATTAATCATATTGACGCTCATGCCTTGGTTGGTAGCAACTGCATTAATGACATCGACATCAAAACCTGCAAATTTGCCGCTCTCTCCAAAAAAATCAAACGGCGGATAATCCGCTTGAGTGGCTACAGTAATTACAGGAACGTTTTCAGGAAGTTTTTTACTGACATTTTCCGCTTTTACTGCAGTCGTAGTATCTTTAGAAACTTTAGCCTCATTGTTACATCCCGTAAGAGCAAATGCAGCAATAAAAACAACCAATATTTTCTTAAATGAAATCGAAGGAACGATAACCACAATAACAAACTCCAAATTAATTTAAAGAAACACTTCTGATAAAGAAACACTTCTGATAGATTATTACAATTGATATTATAATTTATTTCTAAAACAAAGCAAACCGCTCTTTGATTTATAAGAGCAATAAAATTTTTTTCTATAAAAAACAATCAATTACTTAACATCAGAAGCAAAACTTCACTGCCCTATGCACCATTCCGAACCCAATAAAATCAAATTTATTCAAAAATAAAATATTTAAATTTGAGAATAATAATTTATTATCTATGAATCACATCTTAATAAAACGAAACCCGCAAACCAAAATAAAAACACAAAACGGAAATTTATATAGAGCCACCTTAGAAGTATTTATCACATCCGCCTTTACTTTAACATCTCATTCAGAAACACCAATATACAAGCCATTTCTTCGGCAGTCTGCTCCTGCGTGCCGCTGCCCGTATGTCCGCCGTTATCGGGGGCGTAAAGCCAACTTTGCGGCGAGACGGCGTGCAGTTTGGCGTAAAACTTCAAAGCATGGGCGGGATGAACGCGGTCATCGCTCAGGCTGGTGGTTATCAGCGCAGGCGGATAGCGGCAGGCTGCCTGAAGATTATGGTAGGGCGACAATTTTTGCAAATATGCGCGTTCTTCAGGCAGCTCAGGGTCGCCGTATTCTTCTATCCAGCTTGCGCCGGCGGATAATTCGGTATAGCGCAGCATATCGGTTAGCGGCACTTCGCACACCAGTGCGCCTATGCGTTGCGGCTCTCGTACAAATGCCGCTGCGGCAATCAAGCCTCCGTTGCTGCCGCCTTGAATGGCGGTTTTATCGGGTCGGCTGTAGCCGCGTCGGTGCAAGTCGGCAACTACGGCAAGCAAGTCATCTACGCTTTTGAATTTGTTTTCTTTTTGTGCAGCCCGATGCCAGTGCGGAAACTCGCCTCCGCCGCGTATGTTGGCCAGTACAAAGGACTTGCCTTGTGCAAGCCAATGCCGCCCTATGCTGCCCAGATAGTGCGGCAATTCGGGAACGGCAAATCCGCCATAGGCGTAAACCAGTGTCGGGGTATCGGGGGCGTGGCGTTTTCCGACATGGTAATAAGGAATATGCGTTCCATCGGCAGAAACGGCGACATGCCGGCGCACTTCTATACCGTCTGCATCAAACTGTTTGGGCTGGCGGCGCAAAACGGATAATTCCATCACGTTTAAATCCAGTGCGAACAGTGTGAGCGGTGTAATGAAATCACTGGCGGTCAAACAAACCACATCGCCGCCCCAAGGTTGGTCGACTATTTCCAACGCGCCTTTGGGCAAATCGGGCAAAATCTGCTCCTGCCAACTGCCCTGTTCCCATTTCCACGCTTTCAGGCTGCCTGAAACATTGTCTAAAATACTTGCCAGAACAAAGCGTTTACTGGTTTCCACGCTTTCCAAAGCCTGTGTTTCGGAGGGTGCAAACAGCACTTCTGCCGCTCCCAGTTCGCCTCTGCTTAACTTCACGGCAAGCAGAGCACCGGCCGGGTAGCTGTGGTTTGCCCGTTGCCAAACGCTTTTGAGATGTATCATTAATTGCCCTGCCAGATAACCGACAATCTCGCAATCCTTCGGCAGATTAAGCGGCAAAACATGGCCGTCGGCATCCGCTTGGAAATAGTCTTTACTGAAAAAACCGGTGGCCGCTTCAATCAAATCAATCGGGGCGCCCTGACCGTCCAAATAACGCCATGCGTTCACCATCACACCGCTCTTGTCCATTTGATAGACCGGTTGGGCTTCTTCGAAACTTTGGCCGCGCCGCAACAGCCACACTTGGCGCGGATAACCTGCAACCGTCAGCTGGCGTTCGTCCCATGCAGGGCAAACCCACACACTGTTTTCATCGCGCCAAGCAATATGGTTTTTACCCAACGGAAAATGAAAGCCGCCTTCGACAATGCTTCGTGCCGCCACATCAAATTCGACCGTATAAGCCGCATCGCTACCCGCATCGCTCAACGTCAGCAACACCCGTTCGGGTTGTTCCACGTAATGCGACGCACCTTCCAAATACACATCACCGCCCAAAATACTGTCAAACGCCGCTACATCAAACAAGATTTCCCATTCAGGCAGCCCGCTTCGGTAGGATGAAGCGCTGCATACGCGATATACGCCTTTCGGGTATTCGGCAGATTGGTGGAAGTGGTACATTCTGGCGCGGTGTTCTTGACAAAACGGAATTTGTTTTTCGTCTTGCAGCTGTTGCGTAATATCTTGTTTCAATAGGTTGAATTGGGGACAATTTCCAAAACGTGATACGGTTTTACCGTGCGCATCGGCAATAAATCGGCGGGTTTCGTTGCTATGGAGGTTTTCCAGATAAATGAATGGGTCTTGCATATTTCAGGCAGCCTTATTTAAGAAAGAAAAGATTGGGTATCTAAAACCGAATACCCAATCAATTATCTGCTTAATTTTAAAAGTTCCAAATAAGCAGTAAAGAAACAGTTCTCCTAATTTTTCAAAATGAAACGGTTACTACTTTGCCGCGCTTGAAACAGCTTTTATAGTTTTCAATACCATCCCAAATACACTCTTTAAATCATGCTTATTAAATACTTATGATTAACCAAAACAGCCTCATCCAATTAATTGTTTTTAATAAATATTTAAAACAGCTAGATATTCAGACCCCGTTTCAGGCTGCCTGAACATCAGCCTTTCGGATTTTGGATGTTAATCAATCCTTTCAATACCCCGTCCAAACCGCCGTATACCGAAATTTTATCGATTTTTTCGGTTACTTTTTCCAACGTTTCTAACTCTTTCAAACGCAAAGCAGTCGGGTTTTCCTCCATCACCCGTGCAGTGTTCAGCAGAGAACGGGTTGCCGCCGTCTCTTCACGACGGCGAATATTATTTGCCTGTGCCGATTTTTCCGCTTCAACCACGCGCGTCAAAATAGAGCGGATTTCGCCCGGTAGAATAATGTCTTTCACACCCACGCTGCCGATTTCAATGCCGCTCAGGCTTTTGCCTTTCATTAATGCCGTCAACTCTTCGTCCATCGCATGCTTATCGGCCAACAAGGCATCGATGTTTTTACTTCCTACCACGGCACGGACAGCAAACTGTAATTCGCGGTACAGATAATCGTCCGGACGCCGGTGCTGCGCAAACCACATCGGCGCATCGCTGATACGGTAATTGCACACCGCATTAATACGCAAAGTAACTTTATCTTCGCTCAACAACTCCTGCCCCGAAATTTCACAGCTTTGCCAGCGCAAATCCACCACTTCTGCACGAACTTGGCGGGAGAGCCGCCAATAATGGTAATTACCGGTTTCCAAAACCGGTTGCAACACCTGGTCCAAATACACCAAACCTTGATGCTGTGGCGGCACTTCCACAGGGTAAACGATATCGGCAAAACCGTTTTCCCAAAAACGTACGGCTTTCAATTGCGCCACCGTTTCGTCATCAATTTGTAAACCTTTTTTCAAATCAATGTATTTAAAAGATACTTCACGTGCAGGCTGCTTCCAAAAATAGGCGGCACACTCAGGCGCTACCCAGCCCGCCAACATATCCCCCACCGAATACATCACCAATTCGTCAGCTTTCGCCTGAACGAAGTCAAAATGTTGCGCTACCAATTCAGGCTGCTTCAGCTCCCATATCTGCAGCTGTTTGATATCTGTATATTCGGGCTGACGGGTATCCGCAAACAAAACCTGTACGCTGTCATGCAGTCTCAACAAATATTCACCTTCAGAATAAACACGCTGCAAGCCACCGCGCACGGTAATCAACATTTTTTCATGGGTTTGGACTTTGTATCGGCGCAAAGGCGGCTCAAACTGTGATTGTTTCAACAAAGCAGCGGCGACACTTTCAGGCAACTCGAAATCATGCTGCGCTAAAACGCAACTTTCTATATGACCTTGTTCCGGCAGCCAAAAGGCGTGGCTTTCTCCGCTCGGTACGATTTTCGGACGCAGATAACGTTCATGCCACACCAACGTGTCGCTACCGACAGGGCTGTCGATGATATGCCAATACCGTTGCGCTTGCTCGCGCTGAAAACGCAATGTCTCTGCAACACCGCACCAATCCACTTCCAGATTTTCCGCAGTATTGCACAATTGGGTTTGCACACTACCGTCGGCAGGCAAATGCAGCACATATTCCCCTTCGTCCAATATCCGCGCCAATTCGCCGTTTACGCTGACAATCAGTTTTTCATGCGGCGCAATACGGATTTTTAATAGGTTTCTGTCTAATCGGTGTTGTCGGAACAAAGCTGCCTGAACGTTTTCAGGCAGCCAAAATTCGTTTTTCAAAATGCGGCAATGTTGCAAATCACCACTTTCCGGCCGCCAAAACGCACGGCTGCTACCTGCCGGAATCACTTGCGCAGGCAAATACTTGTGCCAAACCACGGTTACGCTGTCATCGTCGCAATCAAAAATCTGCCAACAGCGTTCCGCCACAGCACGTTGGAAACGCAAAGCCGCGTCCACACCTGTCCAGCTGACGTTCAAATCACCCATATTGTTGATTTGATAGCTGCATACTTTCCCGAAATGCCAAACGGTATGTTCTCCCGCTTCCAGCACGCGGTTCAGTTTGCCGTCAAGCGACACAATCGCCCGCTCGTCCATGCGGACTTTGACTTTGCTGTAAAACATTTTATTCTCCAATGTGAAACCAATGGTTGGGGGCAGCCTGCGCTGCCGCCGGAGCGGCGGAAGGCAGCGGCAGACAACGTGTGAGCGGAAGGGAGCGGCACAGCGCCACACAGCATAGGCTTTACATCCTGCCCAAACCATTTTGCCGTACGGAGGTGTATCGCCCGCCGCCGCTTCAACCGTGTCTGCGGCTGTATCCGCCGTTTATGCTATTCACATACATACCGCTCATACGGACACGGCACGCCGCAAACAACACAAAAAACGGCAACACAGGCTGCGGGGTACTACAAGTTTTTTGAATACGGGATTCGAACCCGCTACCTTCTGACTAAAAAGCCAAATGCTCTACCCATTGAGCTAATTCAACCAAAATAAACATGCCGCAATAGCAAGGCGGAGTCGAACCGCAAGGTTTCCCTTTTCCACTAGCTTTGAATGGAGGAATCGAACCCCCGACACTAAGCCTGTAAGGCTTATGCTCTACCTACTGAGCTAATTCAAAAAGAGATGAATACGGGACTCGAACCCGTAAAGGCATATTGCCGGCAATTTGAACAAAACAAATTGCCGTCTTTACCGTTTGACTATTCATCATTTATCGCTTGGTTTACCGTGTATTCCGTGTGGTCTTGCATACGGTACGGCACGCCGCCCGCACAGGCCGGTTGCAAAAAAACCATGCCGCTAGGCCGCCGCAGAGTGTAACGGTAAATATGATTCTAACAGAATAACTGTAAAAAAGCTGCTTGAAAACAATATCCAAGCAGCTTTTAAAATTATATTTCAGGCAGCCTGAAATAGATTTAATCAGACATATCATCCGCCGCGATAATGCGCATCCTTCTTAAAATATCGGCACGAATCACATCTGTTAATCCTTGTTGAAAGACAAATTATCAGACACTGGCATGACATATCATACTACTTCATATACTGAAAAACGAAACGTCAAGCCGCATTTTGACAACCACCGATTACAGCTCAAATTAAATTCTATGTAACTCGCACAGCAAAAATTTACATCAATCTCACCTTAATCTACCGATTGGCCTGTTTCTGCCATTTCACAATCTCTTCTAAAATAATTCTTCTATATATATTTTGAGATAACCAACATTAACAACCATTACCAAGACATAGCAGGAATGTCGAAATCATAAGATTTTTGGTTTGGATAAGAGCCACACGGCACTTAGGTGCATCACAACCTCTCAGTTACGAGAGATGCATACTAGCAGAATAAAAGTTATTTTCTTTTCAGTAAGTTATTCTAATACAGAATCGCAAAGCAAAAACATATGCGGGTCAGCAGAAGCTATTACAAATTTATATTCAACTTTATCTTGCCAACGCTAAGTAAATATATTTATTTCATCTCATCAAAAAATATTTACAGGCAGCCCTTTGTCCGAATATCAAAAAGCTGCCTGAAAAAAGCACAATTACCATCATAGCGACACAATATACTCTTTATTCAAAGAGCTGTCTTAATTTTATCCATAATCTTGAGATAATCTGCCTATTTATTTCGCATCACGGAACCCGCGTTTCAAATGCACCATCAGCAGCGCGACTGCGGCAGGCGTTACCCCCGAAATCCGCGAAGCCTGCCCCACCGTTTCGGGACGGTGTTGGTTAAGTTTCTGCTGCACTTCGGCGGACAAGCCTTTTACTTTGCCGTAATCGATGTTTTCAGGCAGCCGCAGCGTTTCCAAATCGCGGCGGCTGCCGATTTCCTCGTTTTGCCGCTCGATATAGCCCTGATATTTCACCTGAATTTCCACCTGTTCCACCACCGTTTCCGCCAATTCGCTTGCGGGCTTCGCGCCGTCCAGCGTCATCAGCGCGGCATAGTCCAGATTGGGGCGGCGCAGCAAATCGTGCAGATTGGCTTCGCGGCTCAATTTTTGCCCGAACACGCGCATCTGTTCGCTTTCAGGCAGCTTGGCGGGTGTGTACCACGTTGATTTCAAACGCTGGATTTCGCGCTCCACCTGCTCGCGCTTGTCGCTGAACGCCCGCCATTGCGCTTCGGAAACCAAGCCGATTTTGTAGCCGTCTTCGGTCAGGCGCATGTCGGCGTTGTCTTCGCGCAGTTGCAGGCGGTATTCGGCGCGGCTGGTGAACATGCGGTAGGGTTCGTTCACGCCTTTGGTAATCAAATCATCAACCAAAACACCGAGATACGCCTGTTCACGCCGCAAAATCAAAGGCTCCTGCCCGCGCACGAACTGCACGGCATTCGCGCCTGCCAGCAAGCCTTGCGCGGCGGCTTCTTCGTAGCCCGTGGTGCCGTTGATTTGTCCGGCGAAAAACAGTCCGTCTATGCTTTTGGTTTCCAAGCTGGCTTTCAGATTGCGCGGGTCGAAATAATCGTATTCAATCGCGTAACCGGGTCGCAAAATATGCGCGTTTTCAAGCCCTTTCATGCTGCGGACGAGCGCGATTTGCACGTCAAACGGCAGGCTGGTGGAAATGCCGTTGGGATAATATTCGTGGGTGCTCAGCCCTTCGGGTTCAAGGAAAATCTGATGGCTTTCCTTGTCGGCGAAACGGTGGATTTTGTCTTCGATGGACGGGCAATAACGCGGGCCCACGCCCTCGATTTTGCCGGCAAACAGGGGGCTTCGGTCAAAGCTGTTGCGGATAATATCATGTGTTTTCAAGTTGGTATGCGTAATCCAACACGACACTTGGCGCGGGTGCATGGCGGCGTTGCCGCGCACCGACATCACGGGAACGGGCGTGTCGCCGGGCTGCTCGGTAAGCTGGGAAAAATCAATGCTGCGCCCGTCCAAACGCGGCGGCGTGCCGGTTTTCAGACGGCTTTGCGGCAGTTGCAATTCTTTCAGGCAGCCTGAAAGTCCGTGCGCGGCAGGGTCGCCCGCACGTCCGCCCGCGTAGTTTTCCATGCCGATGTGGATTTTGCCCGCCAAAAACGTTCCCGCCGTCAGCACCACCGCGCGGGCTTTAAATTCCACGCCCATCGCGGTTTTCACGCCGCTCACACGCGTGCCGTCCAGCGTGATGTCTTCCACCGATTGTTGGAACAGCTCCAGATTTTCCTGATTTTCCAATAGATAACGAATGGCGGCTTTGTACAGCACGCGGTCGGCTTGGGCTCGGGTGGCGCGAACCGCCGCGCCTTTGCTGGCGTTCAAACGGCGGAACTGAATGCCCGATTGGTCGGTTGCCAATGCCATCGCGCCGCCGAGCGCGTCCACTTCGCGGACGAGATGCCCTTTGCCGATGCCGCCGATGGACGGGTTGCAGGACATTTGTCCCAAAGTTTCAATATTGTGGGTGAGCAGCAGCGTGGACGCGCCCATGCGGGCGGCGGCGAGCGCGGCTTCCGTACCGGCGTGTCCGCCGCCGACCACGATGACATCGTAAGTTTTGGGGTAAATCATGCTTAAGTCTTTGGAAAAATTTGGCGATTGTACGCGGTTTTCAGGCAGCCTGAAAGTACGCGGAGTTTTCAATTTCCCGTTCAACCAAATACTTTGCCCTAGATAGCAAATCTTCGCTTTGTCTTTTTAATTCAAAACTTTCTTGAATTTTATTAGCTATTTCACGTTGCTGCTCTTCGGGCAGTACGGGAATGATGACTTCCTTAATTTCCGAAGGTTTCCAATGTTGGATAATAGAGCCGCCGGCATCACGTTGCGCCTGCATTTGCACGGCAGGCGAATTGAGCACCAACGCCAGATAATCAGGCAGCAGGCTTTCGCGGTATTCGGGCTTGATGCGCAAATGCACAATCGCGCCCGAAGTAATCATGTCCAAATCCTGCGGCACGCGGTAGGCGATGCCGACCGTACCGTCTTTACTCAGCAACACGGTGTCTTTTTTAGGACGGATGGTTTCATAAAAATCATCCGGATTTAAAAATTTATCGGTAGGCGCGATACCGAATACCGATAAATCTGCCACCCGCACAAACGGCACGCCTTTATCACGATAGGCTTCCGAGCCTGGTTCAACGGATTTGTTTAAATCCGTCAAAACGCCTAATTTGGCGTGCGGATATTTTTTCAAGTGTTGCAACAGGCGGTTAAATTTAGGCTGATAATATTCCGCGTCCAAACGCCCGCTTGTGCCAAACGATTGGCTGAAAGGCAGAACGGCGGTATTTTCAGGCAGCCTGCGGCCAAACAGCAGGCTTTCCAACAACGTCCATTCTGCCAAGCGTTGATGGTACAAAGCTTTTTCCAAGCAAACATTCGGGTCTTCAAGGTTTACCCCCCCCCCCGCAATTTACTGAATTAATTGAATTATTTTCAATTTCCGTTTCAACTGCGGATTGGGCTTGCGCCAGCAGCGAATGTGCTTTTTGGCGTAAGGCATTGCTTTGGCGGATATGGTCGGCGATTTGGGTTTGGGTTTCTGGGTCAATAAGCGGTACAGGAATATTGAGCAAGTCATCTTTGTTGATAGCGGTCAAAATGGTTCCTGAACAATTTCGTTTTAAAACTCCTTGCATCAAAGATGATTTGAACAAAACCAATAATGTTTCCGGATTTATTTCATTGGGCGACAATACATAAAAACCCGTTGAACATAAAGCGCCATCATATTGCGGCGGCACAATGGCACAACTTTGCAATGAACCTTCAATACTGGAAATCACCACATCATTGCTTTGTACTTTCCGCCTTGCACGGGAAGGCAGGTCTTTACCGAATGCCCGCGTGCTGCCTGTAATTTCGCCTGAATTTCCGATATTGGATAATTCAATATAGTCATATTCCTGATTATCTTTAGGCGTATAGTTTTTATCTTTCAGGCGGCATACCTTGCTTAAAGGCTTGAAGCCGTGCGTATGATTGCGGATATGCTGTTCCAATTGCTCATAAAACGGTTGGTAAAATTCCGCATCCAATCTGCCTGTTTTTAAGAAACTTTGTTTTAAAGATTTGATATTGACCGGATTGCAGGCTGCCTGAAAGTTTTTTAAGCCTAAGTTTTCTAATAATAGATTTTCGGCTTCGGTGTATATACAATTTGATTTCATTAAAGATACTTTTGCACTATCAAAATAATCTTTAATTTTCAATTGGATACTTTTATCTAATAAAGGGATAAAAGTTTCTTTTACTTCTTCTGGGTTGATATTCGTTTGATTGATAGACTGCCTAGCCCGTCTTTTTAAATCCCAAATACCATATTTTGTATTAAGGTATGCAGTTAAATATTCAGGTAAGATAACCTCCTCATTGGGAACAAATCGTACAAGGTAAGAAGCAAAAATAAAATCCATATCATGCTGCTGGTAAAAAATTCCTGTTCTACCAACCCATTCAAAAGAATTTGTCCTATTAAACAAAACATCTCTGTCGTTTAATAAAAAAATTTCCTTTTCTAAGTCTGATATATCGGCGCATTTTGATACAGAAAAATCACATAACATATTATGAATTTCATTCATTCTATAAATTGGAATACCTTTCCCATCTTCATTCATAGCAATAGAAATCCCATATTGTGATTTTAAAAGGCAATCACCAATTTTAATATAGGTTAAATTTGGATTTTGTTTAGGTTCTTTTGTCCAAAAATCAGTATCAAATCTATAATCTTTGTTTTTACTGATAATGGATAACAAGACCTCTCTCACCTCCAGCCCTTTCAACAAAGCCTGATATTTGGCTTCGTCAAAAGGGCTTAATCCTTTCCCACAAAAGACAAACCTTCTTTTTTGGCAAATTCAATAAAGGCTTCGGCAATGCCGTCTTGTGTCAAACCATCGTGATTAAACAAATCGTGTTCCACAATCAAATGCCCGTGTCCGTCCAAAACGGGCAGACCGTCCGAATGCTTCACATGGATTTTGTCGCCCGAATTGTCTTTGCTCGGGCTTTGCATGGTGGCAAAGAAAATCGGATAGTCGTCCACTTTGGGGCAAAGTTCATCGTGCCATTTCTGCACAAATAAAACGGACGTTTTGGTGCCTGTATGCGGTTTAAAGACATTGCCGTGCAAACCCACCACCGCCAAAATACGGCAGCGTTCGGCAATAAAATCACGGATATGCTTGTCGCTGGAATTATTGAAACGTCCTTGCGGCAACACAATTGCCATACGTCCGCCATCTTTTAAAAAATCCAAATTACGCTCAATAAACAAAATATCGCGTCCGACTTTGGTTTGTTGCTTGCCTTTGCTGTTTTTGCCGAGTTCATAGCGTGCCAAAATGCGGGTTTCTTTGATGTCGCCTGCAAAGGGTGGATTGGCCATCAAAATATCAAATCCAAAATCACGGTTTTGCTCTTTGGTTTTACGTAATTTACGCAGTTTTTTCCAGCCATTGCCGTAAATATCGCTCCATGCTTCATCTTTGGTAAAGTCGTCCCAACGTTCATAATCCAAAGTATTTAAATGTAAAACATTGGTTTGTCCATCACCTGCGATGAGGTTTAGTGTGCGGGCAACACGCACCGCTTTTTCATCAAAATCAATGGCAAAGACTTTTTCCTGCACATAATCAACCTGTTCGGGCAATTTTTGTTCGGCAGTGAATAGATGGGAACGTTCACGCCCTTTTTCTTTAAGCTGTTTTTCCCAGACATGAAAAATGGCGTGTACTGGAAAACCGCAACTGCCCGCGGCGGTGTCAATCACGGTTTCAGACGGCTTAGGGTCAAGCATTTTGACGCACATATCAATCACATAGCGCGGGGTAAAATATTGCCCTTTTTCTCCTTTTGATGATTTGTTGATGAGGTATTCAAAAGCTTCATCCACCACGTCCAAATTGGAATTAAAAAGTTTGACTTCTTCCAATGACGATACGCAAATGGCTAAATGCGATGGTGATAAGTTGATTTTGCTGCTTTCCGCAAATACGCCTTCCCATTTACTTTTTGCTTTATCAAAAAGCGCTTGGATTTTGGTTTTAAGTTCGTTTTCGGTGTCACCATAATTGCGAAATTCCAAATGGCGCTCTTTATTTCGGGTGCTCTCCATCTCGTCATAAAGCTTGGTAAAAATCAGCTGAAACAATTCTTCAAAAACATCGACCCCTGCATTGGCCAACACCTCGTCTTCCATTTCAATCACCAAATCTTTTAATGATTTGCGTTGGGTGGCGATTTTGTCATTTTTGATTAAATCATCAATCGTCCAGCGCTCTTGCAAAATATCGGATAATTTTTCGTGAACACTGGGAATATTAGGAATGTCTTTGAAATAATTGGGGTCGCGGCGGTTGTAATAAGAAATGGCATCGCTGTTTGTCCATACGCCAATCGGTGCGCCGGTGGCGTTGCAATAGGATTTTAATTGTTCTTTTCCGTCTTTTAATTTGGGTTTTTTCAGTTCAACGATGATGTACACCACATTCGGATTATCACGGTCAAAAATTACAATATCGGCACGTTTTTTCTCGCGCCCAAATGCAACCGAATATTCCAATTCCATGCGTTCGTAGGGATAGCCGTAGTCCTGATGGAGTTTGAGCAGGTAGAGTTGGCGCACGGCCTCTTCGGGCGTGAGTTTGACCATTTTTTTGCGTACCAAGCAAGGAATATGGGGTACATCGCCGTTCTTGCCCGATTTTTGGGTAATTTGGCTTTCCAAAAACTCAATTTGTTTGGCATTAAATTGGGATAATTTATAGGCGGACTCTTGGATTAACTGATTTAATTGCATGATATTTCCTGGAAAATAATAGAGTGATAATGTTTCAGGCTGCCTGAAAAAAATGCCCGCACACCGTCCATCAGCATGCGGGCGTTCCGTTGCTTAAACCACAATATTCACCAACCGCTTCGGCACGACAACCACTTTCTTCGGTGTTGCGCCGTTAATGAATTTTTGTGCGCCCGCGCTCGCCAGCGCGGCAGCTTCCAAAGCGGCGTTGTCCGCATCGGCGGGAACGGTGATTTTGTCGCGCAACTTGCCGTTTACCTGCACCATAATCTCCACTTCGTCCTGCACCAGCGCGGCGGCATCGGGCTGCGGCCAGCTTTGCGCCCACAGGCTGCCGCCGCACAATTCCGTCCACAGTGCATCGCAAATGTGCGGCGTAATCGGCGCGAGCAGCAACAACACGTTTTCCAGCACTTCGCGGGCAAGGGCGCGACCATCTTCGCCAGACGTGTCGGTTTTGTCGTATTGGTTCAGCAGCTCCATTACGGCGGCGATGGCGGTGTTAAATTGTTGGCGGCGTTCGCAATCGTCCGTTACTTTGGCGATGGTGCCGTGCAGTTTGAAACGCAAATCTTTCAGGCTGCCTGAAAGGCTATTTATCCATTCCCGCCATTCCAAGAATTGCGCTTGTATCGGATTATGGCTCTTATGATGTGCCAGCCACACCCAACCGGCTAACTTTCTCTTGACGCACTGTTACGACAGTTTCGGCACAATCCCGTCAACACAACATGCTCTTCTTTTAATCTGAAGCCCGACAAGGATGCTGCTTTTTGCAATGCATTCCATTCGTGGCTCAAACTTTGCTCGTCAATGGCGCCGCACTCGGTACACACCAAAATAAAGCTGCTGTCGTGATGATGCCCGCCGCTGCACTGGCTGCCGCATTCGTGTCTCGCATGATTGCATAAAACATAACCGTTTACGGCAGGGATTTTGTGCAAAATACCGGCATCCGCCCAAAAATCCAAAGCACGGTACGCAGTTGGCGGGGCGACTACGCTGTCGCTATTGCGCTGCATGTGCGCCAAAACGGTATAGGCCTTAATCACACCTTCACTTTGCAAAACAATATCCAACACTTGTTCGCGCAACGGGGTGATTTGTACGCCTTGCTGACGGATTTTGTGAAGAATTCTCTGCTTAATTTCTTTCATCATAGGCATCATAGTTTTCAGGCAGCCTAAATTGTTTGAAATTAGGCTGCCTGAAAAAGTTAGGAAACAAATGACACACCTGCCAATTGCGCCTGTTTGACAGCTTGGGCAATCGAAGACAGAGCCTGCGGACGGACAAAATTACGCCGTGAAGCCAGCAAAATCCGCCGTTGCGGTGCGGGAGGCGCAAAAGGGATAATGGAAAACAGCATATGGTCGTTATCGGTTAGCGAAGTGGAAGGAACTACGCTGATACCCAAACCGCTGGCAACCATATGGCGTATGGTGTTTAACGAGCTTCCCTGCACGATATTGGCCAAACCTGCCACTTTCTGCCTTGATGCCAATTCGTTACACGAACCCAATACTTGGTCGCGCATACAATTGCCTTCGGTGAGCAGCAACACGGTTTCTTCTGCAATATCCGCCGTAGTAACGGCATCAAGCTCTTCAAAACGGTGTCCTTTGGGCACGATAACAAAAAAAGGCTCGTCATACAGCGGTATCGTTTCGATACCGGGTTCGCTGTAAGGTTCTGCCACAATCATGGCATCTATATCGCCGCGCTTAAGCTGCTCGGTTAACGCACTTGTATGATTTTCTTCCAAAATCAAGGGCATTTTGGGTGCGATATGACGCAGCGAAATAATAAGTTTGGGCAGCAGATAGGGAGCAACGGTAAAAATCAATCCCAAGCGGAACGTACCTTCCAATTGGTTTTGCTCTTCGTTTGCCAATACCACTATTCTGTCGGCTTCGCTCAATACCCTTCTCGCCTGCTCCACAATGCGTTCGCCCGCTTCGGTCATCATCACTTCGCTGCTGCTGCGGTCAAACAGCGGCACACCCAATTCGTCTTCCAATTTTTTGATGGCAATAGACAAAGTGGGCTGGCTAACATGACTGCGCTGGGCGGCGCGTCCGAAATGTTTCTCTTGCGCTACCGCTACGATATAGCGCAGTTCGGTCAAAGTCATAATCGCTAGGCTTTCTTATCAGGAGGCGGATTCGTCTGTTGGGCCGTTTTCGCTATCGGCGGGTTTGCTTTCAGGCAGCCTGTTGTCCGGCAAAGTGATATTCAAGGCCAGCATATCGACACCGTCGTGTTTTTCATGGGAAATATTGATGTCTTCCAATTTAATGCTGACATATTTGGATAACACCTCCAATACTTCCTTCTGCAAAGTAGGCAAATAGTCGGGTACGCGCGAAGCGTTACGGTTGCTGCGTTCCTGGGTGATGATGATTTGCAGACGGTCGCGCGCAATACTGGCGGAACTCGGCTTTTTACCAAACAGCCGTTCAATCAATGACATGGCCTACCCCCCGAACAAGCGTGAGAAAAAGCCTTTTTTATCGGCTTCCAAGAAGCGGATTTCGCGACTTTCACCCAACAACCGCGCCACAACATCCTTATAGGCTTCGGCAGCGATGCTGTCTGCCTGATGGATAACGGGCGCACCCGAATTCGATGCCTGCAAGACATTGGGCGATTCGGGAATCACACCGATAAGCGGAATACGCAAAATGTCTGAAATATCGTCCACCGACAACATTTCTTCTTTTTCCACGCGCTCGGGCGAATAGCGCGTAATCAACAGATGCTCTTTAACCGAGCCGCCCTGCTCCGCATGACGGGATTTGCTTTGCAAAATACCCAAAATACGGTCCGAGTCACGCACGCTGGATACTTCGGGATTGGTCGTTACAATCGCTTCATCGGCAAAATACAGAGCCATCAAAGCCCCGTGTTCGATACCGGCAGGCGAGTCGCAGATAATGTATTCAAAATCCATCTCGGCCAAACCGTTCAACACTTTTTCCACGCCTTCTTTAGTCAATGCTTCCTTATCACGGGTTTGAGACGCAGGCAGAATGTAGAGCTGGTCGCAATGTTTGTCTTTAATCAAAGCCTGATTCAATGTTGCCTCTTCTTGAATGACATTGACAAAATCATAAACCACGCGCCTTTCGCAACCCATAATCAAATCAAGGTTGCGCAACCCCACATCAAAATCAATCACGCAGGTTTTGTGTCCGCGCAAAGCCAAACCGCTGGAAATACTGGCAGAAGTGGTGGTTTTACCCACACCGCCTTTTCCTGAAGTTACCACAATGATTTTTGCCACTTTTGTTTTCCTCACGAAACAAGTCAATGTAAAAATATTTCTATACCGCCTTTTCAGGCAGCCTGAAAATCATCTTGCGTCAATAGATTTGATGGCCAGCCTGCCTTCCGAATTCAATTCCACCTGTACGGGTTTCCTATGCAGATGCGGCGGCAAATCTTGGTCTAAAACGCGGTACACGCCGGCCACAGAGACCAATTCGGCCTGCATCGACTGAATAAAAATCCGTGCATGGATATCGCCCGATTCGCCTGCCAAAGCACGTCCGCGCATCGGCGCATAAATATGGATATTGCCATCGGCAATCACTTCCGCACCTTCGCTCACCATACCCAAAACAATCAAATCCGCCTGCTGCGCATACACTTGCTGACCGGTCCGCACAGGCGTATTCACCACTACCGTACGGCGGGCAACAGTTTGAATATCGGAAGTTTCCGTTTCACTATTTTCGTTTTCAGGCAGCCTGTCGGACATCTCTTCGCCTGCCTGAATATCTTCGCCGGTATTTTCCGCCACGGGATTGGCAGAAAGGTATTTATCCTCTTTCAGAAAAAACACACCGCATTCTTTCGCCATTCGGGCGGATTGTTCACGCGAATCGCGCCATGCGGCAAAGGGTAAACCGTTATCGTCAAACATCCCGATAATTTCGGGAATATTTTTCAACGCCTCTTCCGCGATTTCGGAAGTATCCAAAATCAGCGGCATTGCAGCAAATTTCTTATATTGTTTCTTTTTTTTATCAAGAAGTTGGGAAATATTTTCTATATCAGCATCCATCAAACGCAGCACCAATGCATCCAAACGTGCGGATTTCAAATCAAAAGCAGAATTCATAGATGTGATTGTTATATTCAATTAAGCGTTGCAGTTTACCTTTTTTAAAACAATAATTCAAGAAAGTTACATTTTTCGTAAAAAAATCAGATAAATTGTATTGCCTGTATACCCAACTGCCTTTACAATCCCCATTCCCTTTTTTCAACCACCTTCACGAGAAGATAACATAATGAAACAAAAAATCCTGTTAAGCACCCTCGTTGCCCTGGCTTTGGCTGCCTGCGGCGGACAGTCTGCCGAAAACGCCGCTCCCGCCCAAAACATACCCGAACAAAACACAGGTTCGGCGGCAACAGACAGTTTGAATATCTACAACTGGTCAAACTATGTAGATGAAGAAACCGTAGACGAATTCAAAAAATCACGCGGTATCAAACTGGTATACGACTTGTACGAAAACAACGAAACACTGGAAGCTAAAATGCTGACCGGCAAATCGGGCTATGACCTTGCCGTTCCCGGTATCGCCTTCCTGCCGCGACAAATCAATGCCGGTGCTTATCAGAAAGTCAACAAAGACTTAATTCCCAACTACAAAAACATTGACCCGTCTCTGCTGAAGCTGCTCGAAGCAGCCGACCCGGGCAACCAATATGCCGTCCCCTATTTCTCAGGCGCCAACACACTCGCCATCACCGCAAAAGGCAAAGAACTGCTTGGCGGAGAGCTGCCTGAAAACGGTTGGGATTTGTTGTTCAAACCCGAATACACCAACAAACTCAAATCCTGCGGCGTTGTATTGTGGGACAGCCCCAGCGAAATGTTCCCGATTGTACTGAACTACATCGGCAAAGACCCCAGAGGCGTGAATTCTGCCGATATCGAAGCCGCTTCGGCCGTATTGGAAGCCATCCGTCCCGATATCAAACGCTTCAGCCCATCATACATTGACGAATTGGCACGCGGCGAAATCTGCTTGGTTGCAGGCAACGGCGGCGATTTGAATATGGCCAAAGCGCGTGCGGAAGAAGTCGGCAACAAAGTCGGCATTGAAGTGCTGACCCCCAAAGGCATGGGCTTCTGGGTAGAATCTTGGGTTATCCCCGCCGATGCCAAAAACATCGAAAACGCCCACGATTACATCAACTACACCTTGGATGCGGACATTGCCGCGCGCAACGGCAATTTCGTTACATTTGCCCCCGCCAGTCTGCCTGCACGCGAAAAAATGGATCCCGCATTGGTAGCAACGCGTTCGATTTTCCCGACCGCCGATGACATGGCAAACGGTTTTGTTATGCCGCAAATGAGCGACGAAGCGAAAAAACAAACCACAGCTTTGTGGCAAAAACTGAAAATCAGCCGCTAAGTTATCAAACGCATTACATCAGGCTGCCTGAAACCTTTCAGGCAGCCTTTGTTTTATACATACCGCTTTTCCAAATCCAACAAGGCCTGCTTCATATCCAAACCACCTTCGTATCCCACCAAACTGCCGTTTGCTCCCACCACACGGTGGCAGGGTACGACTATCATCATCGGATTTCTATTGTTTGCCATACCCACCGCCCGCGCCGCTTTCGGATTGCCCGTCTCGGCGGCAATCTGCCCGTAGCTGCGCGTTTCGCCGTAAGGAATCCGGCATAATGCCTGCCACACTTTTTGTTGGAACGCCGTACCGTATAAACGGTAGGGAAAATCAAAAAACTTACGCCTTCCTTCGCAATATTCCTGCAACTGCCGATAAGCTTCATCGCTCAAAGCAGTGGCGACCCCGCTATCGGAGAAACTGTCCGTTTTCTGCAAATACACTACCGCATCCGCCTGATAGCCGATTTTCAGGCAGCCGAATGCAAAAGGATAAACCGCAAAACCATTCGCCATGATTTCATTCCCATTTTTAGCCAAGTATTAGTTTGTTATGATTATAATGCGTATAAAGCTGATTGCGGTATGCCGAACATCCATGCAGTCGATTAAAAAAATCTTTAGCTGCGGTTTGCTACTTCCGCATGATTTACGGTGCGACATGGCGGACAGCCGCGCCGCCTGATAGTGTTGCCTGTTGCTGCTTCGACATTGTTTACATTTATACGGTGCAATATAGGGGTCTGAGTGCGGGACGGGTGCAAACCCCGTTACTGCTTCGGCATTATTAACGGTGCAGTATGACCGTTCAGGCAGCCTTGTCGCAAGCGGGCGCGTTGCTGCTTAGGCATTATTGACGGCGCAGTATGACAACAGTTTATTTTTTAAATCCTGAATTATCGTTGCTGCTTCGGCATGATTGACGGTGCAATATGACCCGTATTGAAACCAACCGCTTGAAGTAATCATTTCAGGCGGTTTTTGCCTTTCGGAATCGGATAACAGTGCGGCAAAAAAAGCGGACTATGTGCTATCGAAATAAGAAGCACGCGGTCTTGCAGAGCAGATACTCGGTTTTATCTCCATATCGACAGCTGCCGTTTTACAATGCTTATGCGCCCCAAACCTGTCGCCAACATTCACAATCGTTTTGACGATACATGCCATTTCCATAAACCCGATGCGCCTGATTTATCCGCATATCGCCCCTTTTCCTGTTTTCAGGCAGCCTGAATCACGCTACACTTGCCCGCTTTCCCGTCAGAAAGAAAACCATGCAATTCTCCGCATTCGGCCAAAAATTCACCCGCAAAACGGGTATTCTCCAGCTCATGGACGATTTGGGCAAGGCACTCAACAGCGACAAACCCGTCAATATGCTCGGCGGCGGCAATCCTGCCCGTATTCCCGAAGTCAATGCCGTGTATCGCGAAGTCTTCCGCGAACTGGCCGGGCAGGAAGATTGCCATAATGCCATTGAAAATATCGGCAATTATTCTACGCCGCAAGGCGATGCCAAACTGATTGCCGCCTTGGCAGACTTTTTCAGGCAGCAATACGGCTGGAATGTCGGCGTTGAAAATATCGCGTTATGCAACGGTTCGCAAAACGCATTTTTTTATTTATTCAATCTCTTCGGCGGAAAATTTGCAGACGGCACGGAAAAATCCATCCTGCTGCCGCTCGCACCCGAATATGTCGGTTATGCCGATGCGCACACCGAAGGCTGCCACTTTGTTTCCGTACAGCCGCATATCGAAAAAGTGCAACACAACGGCGAAGAGGGCTTTTTCAAATACAGCGTTGATTTTGACGCCCTAAACCGGCTGCCCGAACTGCAACAAGGCAAAATCGGCGCCGTCTGCTGCTCGCGCCCCACCAATCCGACAGGCAACGTCCTCACCGATGACGAAATGGCACGCTTGGACGCATTGGCACGACAACACGGCATTCCCCTGATTATCGACAACGCCTACGGCATGCCCTTTCCCAATATCATCTACAGCGACACCACCCTCGTTTGGCACGACAACATCATTTTGTGTTTCAGCCTGTCCAAAATCGGCCTGCCGGGTGTCCGCACCGGTATCATATTGGCCGCACCCGAAGTCATCGCCGCCGTCAGCGCCATGAATGCCGTTGTCAATCTTGCCCCTACCCGTTTTGGCGCAGCCATCGCCGCCCCATTGATACGCAACGGGAAACTCAAAGACGTATCCGACCGTGTTATCAAGCCCTTCTATATGCAACAGGCACAATATGCCGTCACCCTGCTCAAACAGGAACTCAGCGGCTATCCGATGTATATCCACAAACCCGAAGGCGCGATTTTCCTGTGGCTTTGGTTCGACAATCTGCCTGTCAGCAGTATGGAACTGTACGAATTACTCAAAGCCGAAGGCACGCTGGTTATCCCGGGCGAACATTTTTTCATCGGCATCGACACCGCAGATTATCCGCACGCCCGGCAATGCATCCGCATCAGCATCGCCCAAAATGCCGACATCATGAAAAAAGGCATTGCCGCCATCGGTAAAACCGTACGCCGTTTGTACGATATGCAAACCGCTTAAACACCTTTCAGGCAGCCTTAACCGGCTTACTCGAAATACAGCCTTTTCCCAAACAACACCATCAAAAATTGCCAAGCACATCATTGCTTGGCAATTTTTTCAGGCAGCCTGCCTCACCGCCAAGCCGTTTCATTACTTTTCTATCACACCGATGCCTTAAAGCAACCGTAGCCGTCAATCAACCGTTTTCCGCAGCATTCTGTCGCCGCCGCCATACAGGCTGCCTGAAATCCGCAGCCCGAGTATTTACACCAACCAACAAAATGTTTACTATGGATTCTGTCTTTTTGGACAATCCGTTAACAACCTGCAAGGACGGTAATATGAACTGGTATTTAAACGTTATGAAAAACTACATCACCTTCGATGGCCGCGCCCGCCGTAAGGAATATTGGATGTTCTTTTTAATCAATATCATTATTTTGCTGGTATTGAGCATAGTAGATGGCGTTTTATTCGGCGGCACCGCGATTCTGTCAGGCATATATGCCTTGATACAGTTTCTGCCGCAATTGGCAGTCAGCGTACGCCGTTTGCACGACACCGACCGCTCCGGATGGTGGATACTGCTGGGCTTGATTCCGATTGTCGGATTGGTATTGCTGGTATTTTTCTGCTTGAACGGCACACCGGGCAGCAACCGTTTCGGTGCAGACCCGAAAGCATAACTTTCCGCCTCTAAACGATTACGCCTGCAAACGAAAATCCGTTTGCAGGCGTTTTACCGTTGATACTTTCAGGCTGCCTGAAAGTATTCATCCAACCGATTTCCCTCTTTCACAATAGATTTTCAGACAGCATTCAGGCTGCCTGAAAGTATTTATCCAACCGATTTCCCTCTTTCACAATAGATTTTCAGACAGCGTTAAGGCTGCCTGAAAAGTGCGTTTAAGCTATCTTAACAATTCGTCCGTTATCTGCTGCAAAAAACCCAACCGTTCGGCACGGATTTCACCTTGCTCCGCCGCTGCTTTCAATCGGCAGGCAGGCTCCGCGCGGTGCGTACAGTTGTGAAAACGGCATTGGCCGTATAAATGTCGCAAGTCGGGAAAATACGACAACAAATCCTCCGCTGCCAAATGATGCAGCCCGAAAGCCTGCAAACCCGGCGAATCGATTAAAAACGTATCGGCATTCAAATCATAAAGTTGTGCGTGCGTAGTCGTATGTCTGCCCGAATCCAGAGCGGAAGAAATGCTATTGGTACGCGCCGCCTGTTCACCCAATAAGGCATTGGTCAAAGTAGATTTTCCCATACCGCTTTGACCGAGAAAAATACTGGTATGCCCCTTTAACACAGCCTGCAAACTATCGGCATTTTCGGCGGCGCACACGCTGTAAACAGGATACCACTGCTCATAAAAACGCAATTTCTCGCGCCATGCCGCCGTTTCGGGCAAATCGCTTTTATTCAACACAACGGCTGCCCGAATGCCTGCCGCTTCCGCTGCCAACAAAGCCCGTTGCAGCAACATTTCACTCGGTGTCGGGCTGGCAGCCATCACCACTAGCAATTGACTGACATTGGCCGCAATCAATTTGGATTTATAGGCATCTTGCCGATAAAGCAAACTGCGGCGCGGCAACACTTCTTCAATCACCGCCTGCTCACCGTTGAGCACACCGATACGCACATTATCGCCGCAGGCATAATCGGTACGTTTGCTGCGCGTAGTGGCGTCAAACACCCGCCCGTCATCGGTGCGGACGGTGTAACGGCGACCGTAGCTGACTATGATTTGCGCAGTTTGATTCATAACTATCCATCTGTTTATTTTCATAAAAAATGATGAAACACCTATCCGTGTCTATCATTGCACCCAACCTTTTCAGGCAGCCTGAAACATGAGCAGCATATCAGCGGACTTGAAATGCAGCAGCAAAACACCCCGAACACTACCCATATCCGACAGCATGTTACAGCACAATCGAACATTGAAGAACCGTTTTGCGCCGACTCATGCACTATAAAGGCTGCCTGAACATTTCAGGCAGCCTGAAAACCTCATACTTCGATTTTATTCGGCGTAAACGTTTCCCACTTGTTACAGGCGGGGCAATGCCAGAAGAAAACCTTTGATTTGAAATGACAATAACGGCAACGGTACATGACCGATTTCTGTATCTGCCTGTCCACCACACCGCGTATCATATCCGCGTCCGCCTTGCGCTCGGGGCTCATACCGCTGATTTGTACGCCCAACAAACGGTACACACCGTTCAAATCGGGTTTGGCGCGAACCAGTTCGCCGATAATTTGGTTGGCAGCCACCTCGCCGTGCAACAGCAAAGATTTTTCATAAATCACGCCGTTCAAATCCAAATGGGGAAACGTCTTGGCATAACCGATTAACACATCCAAACCTTCGCGCTCGCGTCCCAAACTTTGATAAGCATCGTAAAGCTTTTCGCCCACCATGCCCAAATAAGCATGGTTTTGCTTCTCAATGGCGGTGTACGCAGCAATCGCTGCTTCCGCATTACCCTGTTTTTGTTCCAAATCGCCCAAAATCATATTGGCGCGCGTACATTTTTTATTGGCTGCCAAAGCTGCCTGAACGTATTGCCGCGCTTCGTCAAAACTGTTGCGGAACAAAGCAGCTTGCGCCATTTCGCAATAAAACTGCGATATTTCAAACTGATATGTTTGTTCGTCATGCGACAGGCTCTGTGCCGTATCGACCGCCTGCTGCCAATCGCGGTCTTGTTCGTAAATGCTCAACAACACTTGATTGGCTTCTTTAGCCATATTGCCGCTTTTCAAACCGTTGAAAAGCTGCTCCGCCCTATCGACCAAACCCGCGCTTTTGAAATTCAATCCGAGTTCGTACAACACCCGTTCGCGCTTTTCTCCGACCGTATCGGGGGATTCCAACAATGCTTTGTGCATGGCGATGGCTTTGTCGTTTTCACCGCATTGGCGGTAGAGCTTGCCCAAAATCAGGTGCAAATCATAAGTGGCTTGGCTGTTGCCGCGCTGTTGGTCAATCACTTCCGCCAAATTACGCGCCGCCTTGCCGGTGTTTTTGTCCACCAAAGCGTCCAAGCCGCTGTAAAAACCGGTCGGCACGGTTTTCGCCTGCTTCAAAACGGTTTTCATATCTATCCGCGCGGCAAACCAGCCCATGGCAAAAAACACGGGCAACAACACCACCAAAACAAGCAATAACGCGATATCGGCATTTTCCATATTTTTTCCTCAGGCTTCGGTATGCTCGGCAGGCGGCACCGCTGCCTGAACCGTTTTTTCTGCTTTTTGCAGCCTAAGCTGAAGCGTGCGGTTTTCCGAACGCAAACGCAACAAACGCCCGAACAGGGCGAAAATGCCGAACACGGCCCCCGCGGCAAAAGCGATAAACAATATCACAATCAGCGGCCATTCAACGTGCATACCCGGCAGATAGGTAAAAGGAACGCGGGCGGTATTGCTCAAAGCCAAAACAAGAAAAACAGCCAAGATGGCAATTTTCATCACAGCAGAAAGTATCTTCATGGTAAAAACTCCGTGAGGCAGGGTTCGGGCTGCCTGAAAGCAGCAAGTTTAAACGATTTGGCGCCGTTTTGATACTTGTTTAATCGTTATCGGCGTGTATAATCGGGCATACATTTCCAAACGCTTTTTTACACAACAAGAAAGAACCATCATGAGCACTCCTACAATGGACAACCGCGACGGCAAAATCTGGTACAACGGCGAGATGGTGGATTGGCGGGAAGCAAAAACCCACGTACTCACCCACACCCTGCACTACGGCATGGGCGTATTCGAAGGCGTACGCGCTTACGAAACTCCGCGCGGCCCTGCCATTTTCAGGCTGCACGACCACACCGACCGCCTGTTTGATTCCGCTAAAATCGTCGGCATGACTTTGCCTTTCAGCAAAGAACAAATCAATCAGGCGCACATAGACGTTCTCAAAGCAAACCACCTGAAATCCTGCTATTTCCGCCCGATGGCGTTTTACGGTTCGGGCAAACTGGGCATTGCCCCCAAAGCAGACGACGTACAGGTTATCGTTGCCGCATGGGCATGGGGTGCTTACCTTGGCGAAGAAGGCATCAAAAACGGCATCCGCTGCAAAATCAGCAGCTTCACCCGCCACCATCCCAACATCACCATGATTAAAGCCAAAGCCAACGGCAATTACATGAATTCCATCATGGCCAACACCGAAGCCCAGCAAAGCGGCTATGATGAAGCCATTTTGCTGGATTCGGCAGGCTATGTCGCCGAAGGTTCGGGCGAAAACATTTTTGTCGTACGCCAAGGCAAGCTCTATACGCCTGCCTTAGATGTCGCACTGGACGGCATCACACGCCGAACCGTCATCAAAATTGCCCAACAAATGGGAGTAGAAGTGATTGAGAAACGTATCACGCGCGATGAACTCTATATCGCCGATGAAGTCTTTTTCACCGGCACAGCCGCAGAAATCACCCCCATCCGCGAAATCGACAACCGCGCCATCGGCGCAGGCACCCGCGGCAAAATAACCGAAGCCATACAACAACGCTTCTTTGATATCGTTACCGGACACGACCCGCAATATGCCAATTGGCTGACTTATGCCGCATAATTCCGGACTTAACCACGTTTCAGGCAGCCTGAAACGTGGTTTTTCATAAGACCTCCCGCATACCGGCATACGCAATTTTCTTTCAGGCAGCCCTAAACGCTGCGCATTTCTTAACAACACCGTAAAACAATCTTATCAAACGCCCTAATTTTCTTTAAAATGGCAGGCATTTCCCGCACTTTTGCAAGAGACTCCGACAATGACTATGCAAATCACCGACTTGCTGGCTTTCAGCGTCAAAAACAAATCATCCGACTTACACATCTCGGCAGGGCTGCCTCCGATGATACGCGTGCATGGCGACATACGCCGCATCAACCTGCCTGAAATGAACGCCGAAGAAGTCGGCAAAATGATTAGCTCGGTGATGAACGACCAACAACGCAAAGCCTACCAACAAAACCTGGAAACCGACTTCTCCTTTGAATTGCCGAACGTTGCCCGTTTCCGTGTCAATGCGTTTAACACCAACCGCGGACCTGCCGCCGTGTTCCGTACCATTCCCAGCAAAGTTTTGACGCTGGACGAACTCAAAGCACCGCGCATTTTCCAAAAAATCGCCGATACTCCGCGCGGCTTGGTATTGGTTACAGGACCTACCGGTTCGGGTAAATCCACCACTCTGGCCGCCATGATTGACTATGTAAACGAAAAACATTCCGGCCATATTCTGACCATCGAAGACCCGATTGAGTTTGTACACCAAAGTAAAAAATGTTTGGTGAACCAACGCGAACTGCACGAACATACCCACAGCTTTGCCAATGCACTGAAATCCGCCCTTCGCGAAGACCCCGATATTATTTTGGTAGGCGAGATGCGCGACCCCGAAACCATCGGCTTGGCGCTAACCGCAGCGGAAACCGGCCACTTGGTATTCGGAACGCTGCATACCACATCCGCCACCAAAACCATCGACCGTATCATCGACGTATTTCCTGCCGGCGAAAAAGAAATGGTTCGTTCCATGCTGTCCGAATCGCTGCGCGCCGTTATCGCGCAAACCCTGATGAAAACCAAAGACGGCAAAGGCCGCGTAGCCGCACACGAAATCATGGTTGCCACTCCCGCCATCCGCAACCTGATTCGTGAAAACAAAGTGGCGCAAATGCAGTCGTCCATTCAGACCGGCCAAAGCGCAGGTATGCAGACCTTGGACCAATGCCTTCAAGATTTGGTACGCCGCGGCGTGGTGTCTCTGGAAGCGGCACGCTCCAAAGCCGCCAATCCAGATATGATTAACTAACAAGCACACAAAGGAATTTAATCATGTCCAATAAAAACCAAGACATCGCCTCTTTGCTGGAAGCATTCATCAACCAAGGCAGCTATGAGGACGAAGAAACGCAAGACTCTTCTGCCGCCCAAGAACCGTCCCGGGTAGAACGCACCCCTGCCCATCAAGCGGCTCAACCGTCTGCACGCGTACCTTCCGCCTCAACCCAACCCGCACAAAAAAACCCCGAATGGCCGGATACACAGCATGGCGATGCCGCCGCTCCGGCACCTGCCGCACATCCCAAAAAATCGGGACTGCATCCGCTGTTGGAAAAAATGGCGGCGGAATGCGAAAAACGCTTGGCATCCGATATTTTCATCAGCGTAGGATTCCCCCCCTCTTTCAAAATCAACGGCGAGCTGACGCCCGTTCCGTTAAAACCGCTGACACCTCAAGACACGCAAAGCTTGGTGTATTCCACCATGACTCCCGACCAGCGGGCACGTTTTGACCAAGAATTGGAATTGAACTATTCCGTTACTTCCGAAGGCGGTATCCGTTTCCGTGTAAACGCCTACCACGAGCAGGGGCGTATGGGCATGGTATGGCGGCGCATCACGACCAAAATCCTTACCGTAGACGATTTGAAACTGCCGCAGGGTTTGAAAGATTTGGCCATGCAGCCGCGCGGCCTGCTCATCTTGGCAGGTGCCACCGGCTCGGGCAAATCAACATCAATGGCCGCCATGCTCGACTGGCGAAACAAACATGCCGCCGGCCATATCGTAACCATTGAAGACCCTGTGGAATATTTGCATAAACCGATTAAAAGTATCTTTACCCAACGCGAATTGGGCATCGACACCGCTTCTTGGTCTATGGCAGTACAGTCCGCCATGCGTCAGGCACCCGATGTCGTCTGCGTAGGTGAGGTCCGCAACGAGCATACGATGGAATACGCCTTGCAATTGGCGCAAACCGGCCACTTGTGTATTTTTACCATCCACGCCAATAATGCCGTGCAAGCTATTGAACGGATTTTGAACTTCTATCCAGAAGACAGACACCAACAAGTATTGATGGATTTGGCATTGAACACCGTAGGCATTATCGGCCAACGTTTGGCACGTCTCAAAGCAGGCGGACGAATCGGTATTGTAGATTTGCTTATCAACACCCCTGCCATGCAAGACCATATTTTCAAAGGCGAACTCATGGAATGTATCGCCTTGATGAACCGCTCGCAAACCGATGGCATGCAAACCTTCGACCAAGATTTGTTCAAACTGTACACCGAAGACCAAATCACTCTCGAAGAAGCTTTGCGCCAGGCAGAATCCGTAAACGACCTGCGCCTGCGTATCAAACTGTGGGAGGAAGGCAATTCCGAAACCCACATTTTCGACAGAGTCAGCGATTTGAATCTGCTTTAACCCGGCCAGCCTGCCTGAAACAAAACAGCCGCAATGTATCCGAAGCGTTGCGGCTGTTATCGAAGGAATATCCATGCCGCAACATTTCACCCTACCCTCATCCGACAACAGCCTGTTCAACAGTCAGGAACACCTGCCGCTGGTTGTCTATTTCTACCCCAAAGACAACACCCCCGGCTGCACAACCGAAGGTTTGGACTTCAACCGGCTGCTGCCTGAATTTACCGCACTGGGCTATACCGTTGTCGGCATTTCACGCGACAGCGTCAAAACGCATCAAAACTTCTGCGCCAAACAAGGCTTTCGATTTCCATTGCTAAGCGATACCGATGAAAGCGTATGCCGCCAATTTGATGTGATTAAACTGAAAAGACTCTATGGCAAAGAAAGTCTCGGTATCGAACGCAGCACTTTCGTATTGGACAAACAAGGCGAAATCAGCCACGAATGGCGGCAAGTCAAAGTGGCCGGGCACGCCCAAACCGTATTGGACACATTAAAGGCTGCCTGAAAATGAACCAGCACACCGAACCCAACGCCTCGGATTTCAAAGGCCAACGCGGGCTGCAACGCATCATCAATGCCGCAGGCTATTCCAAAGACGGTCTGCTTGCCGCATACAGACACGAAGCCGCTTTCAGGCAGCTCGTCCTGCTGCACGGTATTTTGTTGTCAGTGATTTGCTTTGCCGACTTTGATGCGGCAATTGCCATGATGCTGATTGGCGCATCATTCCTTTCCCTGATTACCGAATTGTTCAACACCGCCATCGAAGCCACCATAGATTACATTTCACTGGAGAAACACCCTTTGGCAAAACGTGCCAAAGATGTCGGTTCGGCCGCACAAATGCTCGCTTTGATTCTAACCGCCGTTTTATGGCTCATCGCCCTATGTTCATACTGATATGACCGATTACACCGAAACCACCCTGTTTTTCTTCCGAATTGCCGGCACACGTTCACCCCTGCACGAATTAAACGATGTACTCAGCTCATGGGAAAACTGGCATTCAGGCAGCCTGAAAAACACTATCACAGCGTTCAGCCCTACCGTATACAGCGTATTGCATACTCATGAAAACGGCGAACGCAGCATATTGACCGGCTCGCTGGTTTCCACCGATGTACCGCTGCCTGAAACCGCCCAAGAGCTGCTGCTTCCCCCGCAAAACTACCGTGTTTATACGCTTTCGGAAAACCATCCTTCCGCATTATCCCCTCTATGGGATACCTTGCAGCTTGCCGACACGCCCTGTTTTGCCGCTTTTCCCCTTTCAGGCAACGCCAAGCTATATATTCCCTGCGGAGGCACAGTAGAAACCGGCGAAGAAATTTTAGACGAGCTATCCGAGTAAAGCTCTCGCTGCATAACGGTGCTTATAGTACAATCACGCAACCAAATTTAACTTAATTTAACATCACTCATTAACAGAAAGTAGTCCATGGATAACCATCTGAAAGAAGCCGCTTTACAATTTCACGAATTCCCCTATCCGGGCAAAATCCAAGTCGCTCCGACAAAACCCTTGGCCACACAACACGATTTGGCACTCGCCTACTCTCCCGGTGTTGCCGCACCCTGTATGGAAATCCATGCCGACCCGCTCGCCTCTTACAAATACACCGCTCGCGGCAATTTGGTAGCCGTCATCTCAAACGGCACCGCAGTATTGGGCTTGGGCAATATCGGCGCACTGGCAAGCAAGCCCGTTATGGAAGGCAAAGGCGTACTGTTTAAAAAATTCGCCAATATTGATGTATTCGACATCGAATTAAACGAAACCGATCCCGATAAAATCGTTGAAATCGTTGCCGCACTCGAACCGACTTTCGGCGGCATCAATTTGGAAGACATCAAAGCACCGGAATGCTTCTATATTGAGAAGAAATTACGCGAACGCTGCAATATTCCCGTTTTCCACGATGACCAGCACGGCACGGCCATCATCACCGCCGCTGCCGTATTAAACGGCTTGAGATTGATTGGCAAAAACATTGCCGATGTGAAATTGGTATGTTCGGGAGCAGGCGCGGCAGCCATTGCCTGCTTGGATTTATTGGTTGCATTGGGCATGAAACGCGAAAACATGACCGTGTGCGATTCAAAAGGCGTGATTTACCAAACCCGTGAAGACCGCGAACGCATGGATGAAAGCAAAATCCGCTATGCCATTGCCGACAACGGTCAGCGTACTTTGGGCGATGCCGTTCCAGGTAAAGATATTTTCTTGGGATTATCCGGCGCCAATCTGCTCAAGCCCGAAATGCTGCAACAAATGAACGACAAACCTCTGGTTTTCGCACTGGCCAATCCGCAGCCTGAAATTTGGCCGCCCGAAGCCAAGGCAACGCGTCCCGATGTGATTATCGGCACAGGCCGTTCGGATTTTCCCAACCAAGTCAATAATGTATTGTGTTTCCCCTTCATTTTCCGCGGTGCTTTGGACGTAGGTGCAACCACCATCAACGAAGAAATGAAACTGGCTACCGTGCATGCTATCGCCGATTTGGCTCTGGCAGAATCCAGCGATGTAGTAGCCGGTGCCTATGGCGGCGAGGAACTGAAATTCGGTCCCGAATACCTGATTCCCAAACCTTTCGACCCGCGCCTGATTGCACGCATTGCTCCCGCAGTCGCCCAAGCAGCGATGGACTCAGGCGTCGCCACGCGCCCGATTGACGACATGGATGCCTATGTCGAAAAACTGAACCAACAAATCTACAAAACCGGTATGTTTATGCGTCCCGTATTTGCACAGGCAAAACGCGACATCAAACGTATCGTACTGGCGGAAGGCGAAGACGAACGCGTATTGCACGCCGCGCAACAAATCGTTTCCCAAAAACTCGCCTATCCCGTATTAATCGGCCGCCCCTCAGTCATTGAAGAGCGCATCCGCTCACAAGGTTTAACCATTCAGGCAGGCAAAGATTTCGATTTAATCGACATCCACAATAATCCTTATTACGAAGAAAGCTGGCAGTGCTATTACGACCTGCAAAAACGCAAAGGCGTAACCCAAGAAATGGCACGCCGCCGCCTGCTCTCCAACCACACCCTGATTGGAGCCACTATGGTGCGGCTCGGACACGCTGACGGCATGGTAGCCGGAACAGTGGGGCGTTTCCGCGACCATTTCAAAGTGTACGAAGACGTCATCGGCTACAACAATCCCGAACGCAATGCCGTCGCCATGAACGCTCTGATTACCAACCGCGGCAATTTCTTTATTTCCGACACTTACGTTACCCATAATCCGACAGCAGAGCAAATCGCACAAGGCACTTTGATGTGCGCACAAGAAATCAAACGCTTCGGTATCCATCCCAAAGTCGCCCTGCTCTCCAATTCCAATTTCGGTTCGCATGTCGACCCGGACACTACCAAAATGCAACAGGCGCTGGAATTGATACGCCAAACCGACCCCGAATTGGAAATTGACGGCGAGATGCAGGCCGATTTGGCTTTGGACGAAAACCTGCGCAAGCAGATTTTCCCCGAAACCACCCTATCGGGTACAGCCAATCTGCTGGTCATGCCCAATGTGGAAGCCGCCAATATCAGCTATAATCTGATGCGCGTACACGCCACCAACGGCATTACAGTCGGCCCGATTTTGATGGGATTGAATAAAGCCGTGCATTTGGTTACACCCATCTCAACCGTACGCCGCATCGTAAACGTCGTTGCATTAACCGCAGTGGACGCACAACAAAGCGGCAAATAAACAACAGGCTGCCTGAAACCTTTTCTTTCAGGCAGCCCCATTACCGAAATCTTAAACGCATCTGTATTTCGTGTTTAATAAAAGGTTTAATCCATAAGCAAGGAGTATCCCATGCACAATCAAATGCAAGACTACACCCAAATCGGCACACAGATTACCGAGCAGGAAGTACTGCTGCAAAAAACCTATAATCTGCTTGCCTTGTCTTTCATACCCTGCGCACTTGGCGCAGCGGCAAGTATGTTTTTCAACCCGCTGGCACTTGTAGGCAATTACTGGGTTATCGTCGGCATCACTTTCGCCTTTTTTTACGGCATGTGTTTTGCCATTGAAAAAAACCGCTACAACCAAACAGGTGTCGTCCTATTGATGGTATTTACATTCGGCATGGGGCTTTTGCTGGGTCCTTTGCTGCAATACAGCGGATTCTTTGCCAACGGCATCAAACTGGTAGGCGTTGCTGCCGCCATGACCGCCGGCATATTTTTCACCATGGCCGCAATGGCCCGCCGCGCCAACATCAATACCAATGCATTGGGGCGTTTCTTGGGCATGGGGGCAATTGTTTTGATGATTGGCGTCGTAGCCAATCTCTTTCTGAAACTACCGGCATTATCATTGGCCATTTCAGGCGCATTTGTGATTTTCAGCTCGCTGCTGATTATGTGGCAGATTCGCAGCGTATTGGAAGGCGGAGAAGACAGCCATATCAGCGCAGCCCTAACTATCTTCATCTCCATCTACAACCTGTTCAGCAGCCTGTTGCGCCTGCTACTGGCATTTGCAGGGGAAGAATAAGCAACTGGTTTTCTTCTGCGCATAATAGCCTATATGCAAAGACGGGCATCTCGCCCGTCTTTTTTCTGTAAAAATACCAAACTCAACTAAATTAGTTTTTTCACTTTTTGACTCTATCCGTTTCAAAATAATCCCGCGAATAGTGTTGGTGGATTAAATTGATTTCGCGGATCAGGCGTTCGGTGTTGGGGATAGGGTTTTCCATGATTTTTTGTTTCAGGCAGTCTGAACATCTTTCCTTTTTACAATGGCTTGGCTTCCCGCAACACTTGGGCACGGAATGTTTCGGGCAGACAGCGCGGCGTGAGAACATCCACCTGAATCCCCAACAATTCTTCAAACGCCATTTGCAAACCGCCCAAATAAAACAAAGTGGTCTGCGGCAAAGGTTCAATCAAAATATCCAAATCACTATTTTCACTGTCCATACCTTTGGCAACCAAACCGAATACGCGCACATTTTCTACCGCGAATTGTCGGCTAGCGGCCAATAATTCGGCGCGGTGTTGTTGCAATAATTCGGACGGTTTCATGATGAATATTCCGTTTCAGGCAAGCTGAAAATGTAAGTTGGATTTTTAAATTCAATATTTTGCGGATATTTTAAGAATAGTCGGATACGAGTATCTGACCTCGACTATTTCTATAAATTCGTTAATTTTTAGGAAAAAAAATCGGATACAAGAATCCCCCCTTACGTTTACTGTACATCAACAATAAAAGCAGAAATTTCTCCATTGGCTTCTTCTCTGCAATCCAGACGATAAGTTTTCCCTGTTTCAAAAGCATGTTTGATATCTACCATTTTTCCCCTGCCATTTCGCTTGCAAGATACAATAACACGATTAACAGGCGCAATTAGTTCTGCTGTGCCAGATAATTTACCATCCGATCCTAATATGTTCATTGTGTTAGGATTGGTGCCCCAGCCCATAAATCCACCATTTTTTGTTTCTCCTGTCGCAATAAAACGCACACGTCCGGAAGTATTAGAGTGTTCTCGTTTAAAATAAGCATCCATAGCGTAACTGGTAGAAAAACTTGTGCCATTAGGTACTTCACGTGCCACAATTTCAAAACTGTTATCATACTGAGCATTACAATATACTTGGTAAGTTTTTCCTTCTTGAAACGAGCCTTTTACTAATTGATGTCCTGTACGTGTGATTCTTACCGTATTGTTATAACTGGTGCCTTCACAGGTGGCAAAAATAAATTTTGGTGGTGGTGAAATATGTATGATTTTATGTGCATTTCCTTGGGGATCATTTGGATAAACTGGCATATTGCGATTAAATTCATCAGTAGTGGAACCAACGAATGTAACACTTTTTCCCGGCGAAATATGGTCAACTTTTTGACCATTTAAAATACTTATTTCGGGATACCAAAACGCTGAATCAGAAGTAGCGCAAGAGGTTAAAATTAAGCAAATCGCAATAGGTAAGATTGGTTTCATATTTTTCCCTTACTTATAATTCATACTACGTAAAAACTTTTTCAGGCGGCTTGCGTTTTCAAGCAATCTGAACCCAAAAACTACTTATCCCCCACCTGCAAAATCGCCAAAAACGCGCTCTGCGGAATTTCCACATTGCCCACCTGCTTCATGCGTTTTTTACCGGCTTTTTGTTTTTCCAGCAGTTTTTTCTTACGCGTGATGTCGCCGCCATAACATTTCGCCAACACGTTTTTACGCAGGGCTTTGACGTTTTCGCGGGCGATAATCTGGCTGCCGATGGACGCTTGCACCGCAATATCAAACATTTGGCGCGGAATCAACTCGCGCATTTTCGCCGCCAGTTCGCGCCCGCGATGCACGGAGCTTTGACGATGCACAATCAGGCTCAAAGCGTCCACTTTTTCGCCGTTCACCATAATGTCCAGCTTAATCAAATCGGCAGGACGAAACTCTTTAAATTCATAGTCCAGCGAAGCATAGCCGCGTGATGTGGATTTGAGTTTGTCAAAGAAATCCATCACCACTTCGTTCATCGGCAAATCATAAGTCAGCATCACCTGCCGCCCCAGATACTGCATATTCACCTGCACGCCGCGTTTTTGGTTGCACAGGGTCATCACGTTGCCGACATAATCCTGCGGCACCAGAATGGTGGCGGTAATCACCGGTTCCAAAATGGTTTCAATCGTGCCGATATCGGGCAGTTTGGACGGATTTTCCACTTCCATTTCTTCGCCGTTTTTCATAATCACGCGGTAAACCACGGTGGGCGCGGTGGTAATCAAATCCATATCAAATTCGCGTTCCAAACGCTCTTGCACGATTTCCAAGTGCAGCAAGCCCAAAAAGCCGCAACGGAAGCCGAAGCCCAAGGCTTGCGACACTTCGGGTTCAAATTTCAATGAGGCATCATTGAGTTGCAGTTTTTCCAGCGCATCGCGCAGGGCTTCGTAGTCGTGGCTTTCCACGGGATAAAGTCCCGCAAACACTTGGCTTTGCACTTCTTTAAAACCCGCCAAAGGCTCGGCGGCGGGATTTTGCGCCAGCGTTACCGTGTCGCCCACTTTCGCCTGTCCCAATTCTTTCACGCCGGTAATCAGAAAGCCGACTTCGCCCGCGCTTAATTCTTGTTTGTTCACGGATTTCGGGGTAAACACGCCCAGTTGTTCCACTTGCGTTTCGGCTTTTGTCGCCATAAAGCGCACTTTGTCTTTGAGTTTGAGCGTGCCGTTTTTGACGCGAATCAGCATCACCACGCCGACATAGTTGTCAAACCACGAATCGATGATGACTGCCTGAAGCGGCGCGGCGGGGTCGCCCTGCGGGGCGGGGATTTTGGCAACGATTTCTTCCAACACGTCTTCCACGCCCATGCCGCTTTTGGCGGAACAGGTTACCGCGCCCACCGCATCAATGCCGATAATGTCTTCAATTTCTTGGGCAACGCGGTCGGGGTCGGCGGCAGGCAAGTCAATTTTGTTCAGCACCGGCACGACTTCCACGCCCAAATCGATGGCGGTGTAGCAGTTGGCAACGGTTTGCGCTTCCACGCCCTGCGATGCGTCCACCACCAGCAATGCGCCTTCGCAGGCAGACAGCGAGCGCGACACTTCGTAAGAAAAATCAACGTGTCCGGGCGTGTCAATCAGGTTGAGGCGGTAGGTTTCGCCGTTGCGGGCTTTGTAGTTCAGGGCGGCGGTTTGGGCTTTGATGGTGATGCCGCGTTCTTTTTCAATATCCATTGAATCAAGAACTTGCGTACTCATTTCGCGGGGGTCAAGTCCACCGCAGAACTGAATAAAACGATCTGCCAAAGTGGATTTACCATGGTCGATGTGGGCAATAATAGAGAAATTTCGTATATTTTTCATGTACTTTGTCATTTATTTAAATCGTTTACAGATAAGTAATCAGGCTGCGCTGTATTTTTCAGGCAGCCTGAAAGAAAAACGGCAATATTTTATCAGAAAATCAAAAAGCTGCTTTGGTAATTACTACAACATAATGAAAGCACAATCATATCTTGCCTGCCTGAAAATCTTGCTTATGCAAATCATCGTTGTCATTAAACGCAATTGCATAAAAACAGAGTAATGCACTCAGGCTGCCTGAAAACCGTAAGCAGTTTCGGCTTTAAACACCACCTGCCAATCAATATAAAGCTCTCAAAGCATCCAAACACCAAAATCGTATGTTTTATGATAAAGTAAGCCGTCATTTGCATCTATCAACATCCAACAAGCTATAAGCGAAGAAACTCAATCGTTTGGAGATAAACCAATTGAAAACATTACTTTCACTCTTAACCGAATATCCTCTCATAACCAGCTGCGCAGTAACCGCAACAGGCATATTTCTGGTATGGCGCAGCAACAAGCAGCGCAACGAAGCAGGAGAATGGAGCAATGCTCTGCAATGGGGCTACCTGATAGCAATGCTCGGCATTTTTGCCTTTCTCAATACCTTTTTAGAGTGGAGCTTTACCGCATCCTTATTGGCTTTTACCGCTTTTACCGGCGCCGTATGGCTTTGGAGGAAATTCAGCTACGGCAGGCTGCCTGAAAATATTCAATCGGCAGACACCAATCATTTTCGCGACTATATCGGCGGCTTTTTCCCACTGATTGCCGTAATTTTTGTATTGCGCACATTTATTGCAGAGCCTTTTCAAATTCCGTCCAGCTCGATGCGGCCGGGTTTGGTGAAAGGTGATTTCATACTGGTCAACAAATTTGCCTACGGTATCCGCGTACCCGTTCTCAACCGCGTCGCAATCGAGACCGGTAAAATCGAACGCGGCGATATAGTGGTATTCAACTATCCTGCCGACACAAAATTAAATTACATCAAACGAATTGTTGCCGTTCCCGGCGATACGGTGGAATACCGCAACAAAACACTGACCATCAACGGTGTGGTTGAAGACAGAAAACCTGCCGGAACATATAGTTATCCCGATGACCAAAATCCGAATATCCGCCACGATGTTGACCGCTTCCATACCATGTTTTCAGGAAGAAATTTTGACGTTTTAAGCGAAGAGAATATGCCCTCCGTCATTCTTCAAAGTTGGGCAGCATACCAAAAAATGATGCGAGACAAACAATTGGATAATGGACTACAGCAAAATTGCGCCTATGCACCCGATGGCAGCGCATTCAAATGTACCGTACCACAAGGCCGTTACTTTGCCATGGGCGACAACCGCGACAGTAGTGCCGACTCGCGCTATTGGGGTTTTATCGATGATTCACTGATTGTCGGCAAGGCTTCATTCATTTGGCTGAATATAGGCGATATGAAACGCATCGGTACGAGTATCCGATAAACTTAACTACGAAAACATTACCTTTCAGGCAGCCTGAAAAGCTTCACATCCCGACAGTACCTTTCAGGCTGCCTGAATAAATAGGTTATAATTTAATATCAATATCTTATAAAAATACCAGAAGTCCGTGTCAGCTATCCGAAACTTCACTTATTTGCTTTTATCATTTTAAAAAACGGATTCCAATCATGCCTATACAGGAATGCAATATACCCGACTTTTCAGCAGCTCGGACAGATTTCATCTCAAAACGACGACAATTCGGCTATCTGTATTTTGCAATCTATACAAATACTTCAGGCTACCTGAAAAATTTCAGGCAGCCTGATTGATTCAACGCAACGGAACTAACCGGTTAATTCTCAAACTTCCTAAACACCAAAGTGCCGTTTGTACCGCCAAATCCAAAAGAATTGGAGGCAACTACACGGATAGGCATCTCACGGGCTTGGTTAGCGCAATAATCCAAATCACAGCCAGCTTCCAAATCTTGGTTGTCCAAATTGATAGTGGGCGGCGCCACCTGATGATGAATCGCCAAAACGCTGTACACTGCTTCGACACCGCCTGCCGCACCCAATAAATGGCCGGTCATAGATTTAGTCGAACTAATCGCCACTTTTTCCGCATGTGTACCTAAAACCGATTTAATGGCATTGGTCTCATTGGCATCACCCAAAGGCGTAGACGTACCGTGTGCGTTGATGTAATCAATGTCTTCCACATTCAAACGCGCATCCTGAATAGCGCGCGACAATGCCAAAGCCGGCCCATCGGTATTTGGAGCGGTAATATGATAAGCATCCGAACTCATGCCAAAACCAACGATTTCTGCGTAAATCCGCGCACCGCGCCGCTTGGCATGTTCCAATTCTTCCAATACCAACACACCTGCTCCCTCACCCATGACAAAGCCATCGCGCTCCTTATCCCAAGGCCGTGATGCGGCGGCAGGATTATCATTTCGGGTAGACAATGCCTTCATAGCGGCAAACCCGCCGATGCCAAGCGCACACACGGCACTTTCCGCACCTCCGGCAATCATCACGTCCGCATCACCGTATTGAATCATACGCATAGAATCACCGATTGCGTGCGCACTGGTCGTACAGGCGGAAACGATGCCGTAACTGGGGCCGCGATAGCCCTTCAAAATAGTTACGTGTCCCGAAATCAAATTAATCAGCGAACCGGGTATAAAAAACGGATTGATTTTACGTACTCCGCTTGCCACCACCGTACGCGCAGTATCTTCAATCAAAGGCAAACCGCCGATTCCCGAACCGATATTGACGCCGACACGGTCTTTATCCAAATCGGGGAAATCGTCCAAACCGGCATCGGCAACCGCCTGAAGCGCACCGGCAATACCATAATGGATAAAAGTGTCCATGCGGCGTGCCTCTTTGGCACTAATATACTGGCCGACATCAAAATCTTTCACCTCACCTGCAATACGGCAAGATAAATCGGACGCGTCAAACCGTGTGATGGCGCCGATACCGCTTTTACCGTTCAGCAAATTTTCCCATGCGGCAGATACAGTATTGCCCACTGGAGAGATTTGTCCCAATCCGGTAATAACTACTCGTCTTTGGCTCATGATGATTTCCGGTTTCTCAGTTTAAAATAGTTGCTGTTACGTGAAATAAACAAACAGCCCCTGACTTTCAGGCAACGCGTGCCATCATTCAGAGGCTGGTCGTATCAAAGCTGCTTAGTCTTGATGGTCATTGATGTAATCGATGGCTGCCTGAACGGTAGTGATTTTTTCGGCATCTTCATCGGGAATTTCACAGCCGAAAGCTTCTTCCAAAGCCATAACCAACTCAACAGTATCCAAAGAGTCCGCACCCAAATCATCTTGGAATGAAGATTCGTTTTTCACTTCGTCTTCTGCAACACCGAGTTGTTCTGCTACGATGCTTCTAACTTTTTGTTCGATTGACATTATTAACAGTCCTTTAAAAAGAATGCCTTGCGGCGGGTAAAAACAAAATGAAGGGAATAGAGCTTTATATCTAAACTTGAACTCGTGAAATTTTAACGGTTTCCCCACTTTTTGGCTACTGTTTCCGTATAAATTTCTCTGCCGCCAGCTCAAAAATGCATACAAGTATTTGTTTATTCTTGCGGTACGTAGCCTTGCACACTGTCTGCGCCGTCACCGAAAAAATAATTTTCCATCTGTTGCGCCAGATATTGACGGGCACGCGGATCAGCAAGACTTAAACGGTTTTCGTTAATCAGCATGGTTTGATGCCGTGTCCAAGCTTCCCATGCCTCCTGAGACACGTTGTCAAAAATACGTTTACCCAATTCGTTGGGCAGCGGCACAAACTTCATGCCGGGCGCCTCTTTACCCAGCTTAATACAATGTACCATACGGCTCATCACTCATCCTTTCACATTAGAAATCGTCAAAATATTAGCAAATTTCAGGCTGCCTGAACACCTGCGCGGCATTTTAAAAATTATTGCGCACCCAACGGGTTACTTTACCCAAAAAACTGTCCCGCCCCGAGTCTCCATTTTGCAGTTGCAGGCTATCCGCCCCATCCGCCGAATGGCGATAAACAGGCAATGCGCCAAAACTTTGTGAAACCGGCATCACTTCCAAGCTGTTCACATTCATGTGTTTCGGCGTTTGATACAGCCACAAAACCGTATCGGCAATATCTTCAGGCAACAAAGGCCCGGCATTTTCATACAACTGCCTTGCACGTTCTTCATCACCTCTGAAACGCACATACGAAAATTCCGAACCGCCGCACAAACCCGGTTCGATATTGGAAACACGCACCCCCGTGCCATGCAAATCCGCACGCAAATTCAAACTGAACTGACGGACAAAAGCCTTGCTCGCCCCATAAATATTGCCGCCCGGATAAGGATAAGTCCCCGCGATAGAACCGATATTCATGATATACCCTTCACCGCGCGCCACCATCTGCGGCAGCACCTGGCGGGTCAAATACGCCAAACCGGACACATTGGTTTGAATCACGGTTTCCCAATCCGACCAATCAGCCTGATATGCCGGTTCCAAACCCAAAGCCAGTCCCGCATTATTAATCAAGCAGTCAATCTCGCGAAAAGCTTCAGGCAGCCCGTCAATCTCATCCAAAGCACCGTCTATCGAATGCCTGTCGGCAACATCCATCACAACGCCTTGAAAAGATTCACCCAACTCCCGAGACAAACTCTCCAGCTTCTCGGCACGCCGCGCCGCACCGATAACATAAAAACCCGCTTGAACGAATTTGCGGCTCATTGCCGCGCCAAATCCGGAAGATGCTCCCGTAATTAAGACAGCCATGACGTATCCTTTCACCACTCTGCGAAATCAGGTAAAATTGCCCGAACCATCTGCACGGGCAGACAAATAATAACACACCGATTTATCACAAGGAATCAAACCATCATGAAAAAACTGACTCTGACAGCCGCACTGACCGCTTCGTTGCTTCTGGCCGCCTGCGGCGGCGCGGCAGGCGGTTCGGGCGCACCCAAAGGCCCTCTTTCGGAAGAACGCAGCACGGCATTCAAAAGCTTTATGCCGACTTTCTCGGGCATGGGCAAAGTCGTCAAAGGAGATGACGCATATCATCCCGAACAATTCAAAGCCGCTGCCGCCAAATTCGCAGAAGAAGCCGCCATACCCTTCCAATTCTTCGAAAACGACCCGCAAGGCAACGGCGATGCCCTGCCGCCCATTTGGGAACATCCCGAAGATTTCCAAGCCGAACAAGACAAATTCATCAACGCGGTCAAACAGCTGAACGAAGCAGCCCAAACCGGCAATCTCGACACCATCAAAGCCGCATACGGCGAAGTAGGCGCAAGCTGCAAATCCTGCCACACCACATACCGCAGGCCGAAATAAAACAAACCGGCAAAGGCTGCCTGAAAAGTTTCAGGCAGCCTGATTTTTACCGCAATACACAACCGCTCCATTCAATCCGCATCTAAAACATTACCCACATCACCGGCAACCGAAATGTCAGACTATTCCCACCATTTAAGCACTTTATCAGCGCAACAAAACCACACTATCGCCTGCTACGCTTTGGAAAACGGCGAAACCGTATGGCTGCGCAAAACCGGCAAACACCTCCCGCAATGGCGCTATAAACTGCTCGGATGGATTGCCTCACTGTTAAAACTCGGCGCACTGCATCCCGTTCCCAACTTCGGCGGACGCATCGCCCTGCAAACCGAAGCAGAACGTCTCAAACAGCTACACCGCCAAGGCGTCTGCGTTCCTCCCTTGCTTGCGCAAAGCGATGATGCTTTATTATTTGGGCATATCGGCAACCACACCCTGCTTTCGGAAATCGAACACGGCGGCAACCCCCTTCAATCTTGGCAACAGGGTCTTGACGCGATTGCCGAAGTACACGCAAAAGGCGCTTATTTAAGCCAAGCATTCGCACGCAACATCATACGCACCGACAACGGCGGCATCGGTTTCATTGATTTTGAAGACAATCCGGCCGATTATCTTGATTTTTCCTTATGTTGCAGCCGCGACTGGCTGTGCTATCTGCATTCGACAGCTATCGTACTCAACGCGCACGGCCTGCTGGAAGAAGCGGCCATCATATGGAAACAATTAAGCGATACGCTGCCTGAAAACACTGCCGGCGCCATTGCAGCCGCAGCACACAAAACCCTGTGGCTACGGCACTTCTCCTCACCCAAATTAGGACGGGACACCTTGCGCCTTGCCTGCTTGTCCAAACTGTTTTTCCTCGCATCCCGACACCGACCGACCGAATCAGAACCATCTTAAACGCACCGGTTTCCTATCCGCCACCTATCCCGGCCACCTTTTCAGGCAGCCAACCGTTTTCATACCGTATTACTGCTAAGGCTGCCTGAAAACCGTTTCTATGCGATAATGCCGCGTTCCTATTTTTATTCCAACGGGTTAAAAGTTATGGCAGAAAAAAGCAAAAGCAAAAAAGGCGTAAGCGAGCAAACCGACAAAAGCAAAGCCCTGCAAGAAGCCTTGGCTCAAATTGAAAAAAACTTCGGCAAAGGCTCCATTATGAAAATGGACGGCAGCCAACAAGAAGAACTGCAAGTCATCTCCACCGGCTCGCTCGGACTGGATTTGGCTTTAGGAGTGGGCGGACTGCCTCGCGGACGCATCGTAGAAATCTTCGGGCCGGAATCATCGGGCAAAACCACATTGTGCTTGGAAACCATCGCACAATGTCAGAAAAACGGCGGCATTTGCGCCTTCATCGATGCAGAGCATGCCTTTGACCCCGAATATGCACGCAAACTCGGCGTTCAAGTCGAAGACCTCTATCTGTCGCAGCCCGATACCGGAGAGCAGGCTTTGGAAATTTGCGATACCTTAGTACGTTCCGGCGGCGTAGATATGGTGGTAGTCGATTCCGTTGCCGCTCTTGTTCCCAAAGCCGAAATCGACGGCGATATGGGCGACAACCATGTCGGCCTGCATGCCCGCCTGATGAGCCAAGCATTGCGCAAACTCACGGGACACATCAAAAAAACCAACACATTGGTCGTATTCATCAACCAATTACGCATGAAAATCGGCGTGATGTTCGGCAATCCCGAAACCACGACCGGCGGCAATGCATTGAAATTCTATTCTTCCGTGCGCATCGATATCCGCGGTTCGACCCAAATCAAAAAAGGCGAAGAACTGATTGGCAAAGAAACCAAAGTCAAAGTCATCAAAAACAAAGTTGCGCCGCCCTTCCGCACTGCGGAATTCGACATTCTCTACGGCGAAGGCATCAGCCGCGAAGGCGAACTGATTGAATTGGGCGACCAATTGGGCATTATCAAAAAATCCGGCGCATGGTTCAGCTACGAAGGCAATAAAATCGGACAAGGCAAAGACAACGTCCGAGAATGGCTCAAAGCCAATCCCGACGTTACTGCGGAAATCACCGAAAAAATCAAAGCGCAAGGCGGGTTAAACATCCACATCACGGAAGATGTATTGGATGAAACCGATGGCGAAGCACCCGAAGAATAAGCCGCCAACAAAACAGGCTGCCTGAATAGTTTCAGGCAGCCTGTTTTATCATTTACTCTCAATGAACAGCTTTAACAGCTTGATTTTATTTCCACAAGCGTTACAATAGCACCCGAAGCAAGGGTAGTTTCCAACTGGTAAGGGTTATGGGCAACCATATTATGCGGGTTCGAATCCCGACGCCCTTGCTTCTTCATGCTTTAATCTTTTTCTCCATTGATTTTCAAACCGCAAAGCTGCTCCGCACTTTTCCATTCACCCGACAACAAGCCGCAGTCTCTACTGCACCTATCCCCGTTGGCGATTTGCGTGCCGCCAATCGATACAATCGGACAATTCGGCCGTTTTCCCGTTTCAAACCAAACCGTCGTTCCCATCTTTCACCTGCTGCCACGCCTCCAGTAATAATTCGGGGCGGTTTTCCCTCAATAAAGCGGCATCGGACAACATTCTCCGCCATACACGCGCTTGCTTCAAACCGTGCATCAAACCCAAATAGTGGCGCACGATATGGCGCACCGTTGTTCCCCTGCCTGATTGAAGTTGCGTGCAAATATAGGCATACAGCTTTTCCATCAATTCGCCGTATCCGATTTCAGGCAGCCTGTCCCCGTAAAACAAACCGTCCCAGCTGCGCAAAATCATCGGATTGTGATAGGCCTCGCGTCCTACCATCACGCCGTCCGTGTATTGCAGATGCGTTGCAATTTGCGCATTATCGGTAATTCCGCCGTTGATAATGATGCACAAATCAGAAAATTCCCGTTTCAAACGATATACATATTCATAACGCAAAGGCGGTATATCGCGGTTTTCCTTCGGAGAAAGCCCGTCCAACCAAGCATTGCGGGCATGTACGATAAACGTGCGGCAAGCCGTTTTCCGCGCCAAAGTGCCGACAAAATCCGCCAATACCGCATAGTCGGTGTCTCGGTCGATGCCGATGCGGTGTTTCACCGTGATTTCGCAATCGGGGGCGGCTGCCTGCATGGCATTCAAACAATCCGCCACCAAATCAACCTCTTTCATCAAGCACGCACCGAACGCGCCCTTTTGCACACGCGGGCTCGGACAGCCGCAATTCAAATTGATTTCATCATAACCGTAGCCCGCCGCCATCCGCGCAGCAGCCGCCAAATCTTTCGGCTCGCTGCCGCCCAATTGCAAGGCAACGGGATTTTCGCATTCGTCCTTCAATAAAAACCGCTCGGCATCGCCATATACGATTGCCCCAGCATTCACCATCTCGGTATAAAGCCAAGTATGCCGCGACAATTGCCGTGCCAAATAGCGGTAATGCCTGTCCGTCCAATCCAGCATCGGCGCAACGGACAAACGCCGTCCGCATTTACGGGAAACCGTATTCCCTGATATTACTTCCATCATACTTTCAATTTTTTAACTATCAATATCTTGATTGGCAACCTTTCAAAGCATGCCGCAAGCCGATTCACGCCCGAAACCGGAAACATCCGGCTGCCGCCCGAATACGGCCGAAACCGCGACAACGCAATACCTTTATTCTAACGCGTTTAAGCTGCCTGAAACCATATGCCGGCGTTTTCGGAAGAAAGATTGAAAGATTGACGGATTGGTTCTCCAAAGAAACCGCCAAATTCAATTTAACCGGCATTTCATTCAATCCATATAGGCTGTGTTGTAAGATTTGATTGATATGGCTATAAACAGATTGCATGAAACGTTTTCTCGACGCCGGTTTTTAACAACCTATTGAATAATATGTATTTTGATTAAATTATACTGCGGCATCCATCTTATTTGAAAACAAAGCCTTCATATAGAGCTTTAACAGAGTTTTATTGACAAATGCTTCTCAACCGAAACTTTAGGCAAAAACTATACGTCAAGCTTTTGCGCTGCCAAACCCGCTCTTCAAGACAATCGGAACGGTGATATTCATGAGCACCCCTTCAACATAATGATGTTCAGGAACTTTGATATTTCGGTTTTTACCTATATATCAACCTCTAATTGAAGCTTGCAATATATCTGTCGGCTTCATTCCGTGCGGATTTGGGAAAACGGCGGACAGAAACCATACGCTGCCTTTCAGGCAGCCCTACTTCTCCCCATACCGTTCAGGCGGACGGAAACGGGAAACATATACCGATATTTTCAGGCAGCCTCATTTATCAAGTAAACATCATTGCGGCGTTCGACCGAAACCATACGCCGGCGTTTTCAGGCAGCCCATTTCTCCCCATACCGTTCAGGCGGACGGAAACGGGAACCATATACCGATATTTTCAGGCAGCCTCATTTATCAAGTAAACATCATTGCGGCGTTCGACCGAAACCATACGCCGGCGTTTTCAGGCAGCCCATTTCTCCCCATACCGTTCAGGCGGACGGAAACGGGAACCATATACCGATATTTTCAGGCAGCCTCATTTATCAAGTAAACATCATTGCGGCATTCGACCGAAACCATACTCCGGCGTTTTCAGGCAGCCTCATCCGGCAGGATAAAACACTTAAGTATCCGTACGCCGCAAAGCCCTTTTCTCACCATAAAACCCCAATACAAAAAAGACCGGACAACTCAAACAGTTTTCCGGTCTTTTGCTGAAAGCGATTGGAAAGCGGCGGCATACCGCCTAATTCAAATCAAGGCTTAACGCCATTGGTAGCCGATACCTGCACCGATATTGAAATCGCCTTGCGTATTGGCACTGGCTTGGGCTTTGACAATCCAATTGCCGCCATCGCTTAAATGGGAAACACCCACCGCAAAGGCATTCTGACCTTTATAATGCCCCACGCCTGCGGCCAAAACAGAAGCACCCGGCAAAGTAACCTGCGGCAGCTGCGCCATGGCAGTGGCACCTGCCACGCCTGCACGCAAATCTTTATCGATGGCGCGCATATTTTTGTCCATGTTGTCCAAACGCTGGTTAATCTGGTTCACATTGTTGACATTGCCGGTCATGGCTGCCTTCAGTTGTCCGTAATTCACGGCATCCGTATCGTTTTTGCCCGCTGCGACATTGGTGATGGTTTTATTGCCTGCGTCAATACCTGCTTCGGTAATCGAAACATTATTCTTATCACCGTCGCCCACCTTAATCTCTTTCACTTTGATACTGTCGTTCAAAGCATAAGTGATTTGGGTTTCTTTTTCCGTAACGGTCTGTTTGATTTTCAGATTGCTGCCTGAATTAAACACTACGGAATGGCTCGGTTTGACCAAGTGTTTCCCGTCTTTTCCGGCTCCGTCTTTAAAATCGGTATCATCACGGCCGATACCGACTTTCCAGCCGCTCTCGTTCACAGCCTTCACAAGGGATTCTTTGCTGACCAATTCGCCTTTTTGCTTGTCGTCCACGCCGATTGTACCGTCCGGTTTCGCCATCACCGCACCTTTGGCCAAGCTAATCACATTATTGGCGGTTACTTGCTCATCAACGTGAATAGTAATCACGCGGGTATTTCCAGCGTCATTGCCCGACACTTTGGCCGCACCGGTGCCGACAAATTTCACTTCGTTGGCATTTTTCACTTGCGCGGAATAATCGTCGCCGGCGGCTACTACCCAGCCCATATTGCGCAAATCGCCTGCGGTTACCACAGTATTATCGGGAACGGCTTGATTATCCAGATTGACCAACCCTTCGGCCTTAGGCGTTTTCTTAGCTTCCGCTTCCGCCTTAGTATAAGGCTTCAATCCGCTTTCGATATTGCCCAATTGGGTCGGGGTGCTGGTTTGTTTTCCTGCTTCGGCAACAGGATTGACAATATTCACATGCAAGGGATTGTTTTGGGTGTCAATCGCTTGGGCGTTTGGCTTGGGTTTGCCGGAATCGTCCACATTTTTTTGCGTATAGTAGGAGACATTACCGGTTGCGGGGTCGGTTACGGCCACAACGGGATTGCCGTCTTTATCCACCAGGCTGGTCAGGGTATTGATTTTGATGATACTGGTCTTGCCATCGGCAGAAGCTTTCGCTTCTACGGTCGTACCCGCTCCGTTCACAAAATTCACCGTGTCGTATGCTTTCACAAAATCCACCGCTTTGCCGTTACCCTGCAAATTCCAGCCCGCATTCAGCACATCGCCTACCGTAGCGGCATTATTGGCTTTGTCTTTGATGCCTTCAGGCAGCTTTTGCGAAGTGGTAACCGGCTTGTTGTTCGGATTGAGCTCGTCTTTATTGTAGGTAATCGGCAAATTGTCTTTGACATTGCTCACCGTAACCTGCGGACTGCTCGCATTAATCGTGCTCAAGTTCAAAACGCCGTCAGTTACGTCAAAACTAACTTCGCTATCATCATCTTCCTTATCAGAAAGCAAGGTAAGCCCTTTAAATTTAGGCTTCTCGGCCATTTTGACAACCAGTTCATCGCCTTCGACATCAACACGTATATTGCCTGCCGATGCGACTTCACCGTCTTTCAACTCGCCTCTGACCGTAACGGTTTCACCCAATTTTTTCGTGAATGTTACATTTTCATCATCACCGCTAAATTTCAAACCTCCGCCAACGGTAGTGTTCAAATTAGAGAGATTTTTCTTCAACTCATACAGCTGCGAACCGTTCACCGCATCTGTGCTGTTTTCATTCACATCACCGGCGGCCACATGAGTGATTTTCTTACCGCCTGCCTGAATACCGCCTGCCGTAATGGTAATCGGATTGTTTGCAGAATTTGTAGGCACCTTGATGCTGTCGAATTCCACTTCATTGTCGGTTGCATAGGTAAACTCAGCGCCGTTTTGCTTGATAGTCAGATTTTTGCCTGCCTTCAAAACCACTTCGTCGCCGGCACGAATGATTTCGGTAGAACGCTTGTCTCCCTTCTCAGCACGTTTGCCGCCGTCCACATCCGAAGTAATCTGCCAGCCTGCTTGGCTGATGGCCTCATGAACGGTAGTCGCATTGACAAATTTGCCGCCATCTTCCTCCTCATTCCCAATATCATCCAATTTACCTGTCGAATTGAGAGAGAATTTCGGCGCAGGCGACAATTTATCGACTACGGCATACAGCTGCGAACCGTTAATCGCATCGGTTGAATTAGCATTAATCTGACCTGCGGCAACGTGTTTGATTTGACGCTCTTTACCTGCGGCACCAATACTCACCACGCCGTTTGCGGCATCGGAAACGCCTGCAAACCCGCTATAGGTTACGCCGCCTACGGTTGCATTTTCCGTTTTCACCAATTTCGCATCTGCGGAACCGTTACCCAAAATCACGCCGTTGGCATTAGCGGCCGTAACACCGCTGCCGAGAATAAAGGTGTTGTCGGCAGTATCCGCTGCGGTATTGTTGCTACCGACAATATAAACGTTTTCCGCGCCGTCGCTTACTTTGTTTTTATAACCGAATGCGCCCGATGCAGCCGACCCGACATAGCTGTCCACACCCACTGCCAAGGCGTTTTTATCCGCCGCAATGGCATTGGCACCTATGGCAACCGCATTTTGAGTGTCCGCATTCGCACTTTTTGCGGTTTTCACTACCGCTTCCAAATCATTAGTAGCCGTTTGAAGAGCAGCAAGCGCATCGACATAAGCCTTCTGTGCTTCTGCATATTTATCTTTATCGAAAGGTTGCGCCACAATTTGTTTTTGAAGATTTTTTTGTGCGTCGGTTAAATTTGTTTCCGCCGTCTTAACGGCTGCTTTCTTTTCAGTAATCTGCTGTTTCAATGTATCCGATATGGAGCTTGCCCCTGAGATGGCATTGACACCGATGGCAACGGAACCGTCTGACAAAGACAAGGAATCAACGCCGACAGCCACGCTCTGATTAGACAGCGCGCGCGCATTATTGGCCAAAGCAACAGCCGATTCACCTGCGGCATGGGAACCGCTGCCGATGGCAGTGGCACGCGAGCCTTCCGCAGCGGCAAAATAACCGATAGCCGAAGCACTTTCATTCTCGGATTTGGCAAATGCACCCAAAGAGGTTGCATGGTTGCCTTTGGCAGTTGCAGACGCACCTAAAGAAGTCGCATCAATACCTTCGGCAAGAGTTTGGTTTTTATCACTGTATGCCGAACCGAACTGTACTTTGCCAGTACCTGAAGATACTGTAGATACTGTTGCAGGAGCAGCATAAATATCTGTCGTACCAATAGCAATAGAACGATATCCGTTGGCATAAGCCGAGTGCCCCATAGCAATACTGCCATTGTCTTGCGCTGCCGCCACATTACCGATTGATATAGCAAAATCACCTTTTGTAGCAGAGTTGCGTCCGATTGAAACAGCAGAGTTACCTTTAGCAAAACTATCTACCCCCATTGCTACTGCACCGATATCATCTGCAACTGCCAACGAACCGGCAGCCACAGCCAAACTTCTGGCCACAGCATAGCTGCCGAATGCAGAACCTCCCTTTTCAGCATAAGCCTTATGACCGACAGCCGTTGGTGCTGTAGAGTCGGCATTAGAACGTTTTCCATCTCCATCCAAATCCATAACAAACTGGCCATTGCCTGAGTCCGCCGCACCCACCGTTCCTGCAATAGGATGGGTATATGACTTACCTTCTCCCAAGCCGCTGACTGGATTTTTTCTATCCAAATGCCCATTTGCACCGGTAGCTACTGCTCCCGCACCAACTGCCACGCCACCTGAAAACCTGGTTACATTAGCATTCGATTGATAACCTATGGCAATACTGTCATTCCCCGTAACGGAAGCATCCTTACCAATCACCAAATTGAGATTCCCGTAGGTATTATTATTATTAGTGCTGCTCTTATTGAAAACCGTTGCATTTTCACCTATCAGAGTTGTATTTTTATCTGTAGTAACTACAGAAATACCGTCATCATTGTGCTGCTTAGTCTCTCCGTTCGTAGTAAGCGGAGTGGTCACCAACGCAGCCTGCACGCCGCCGCTCAACAACACACCTGCAACCAAAGCAGCTGCGGAAACGGATTTGCTTTTGCCTTTTACCGGACTCAACTCGGACACCGCCACCCAAGTTTGCGCGGTATGATTCCAAATCACTTTAAAAACTTTGTTCATCAGAGTTCCTCTCTGTTAAAAATAAATTGAAAAAATATTTTGGCAAACCGCCTCAATCCGTTCGGAATAAACTTTAATGCAACATGATTGGCAAGATAGCCACTGCATGCCAAAATTCAACACAAGCAAGGCAGGCAAATTACCCGCACACCGCCCATCCCTGACAATTTCAGGCAGCACAATAGCATAAAGCCCTAGCAGCCTGAATGCCAATTGTCGGCAAACTTCCCCCCCCCCGCAAATTTTAACTATTAACTTCTAATTAATCATTGATTTTATTAAAAAAATAATTAAGTTAAAATTTTTGTAAACCGCAAAATAAAATTACAATCCACTGCCGCTATGCGATACCAAACCATTGAAAATCCAACCGTCATGCCCGAAACAACCATTTAATACACATTCATATCACAACATTTCCCTATTTAAAACCTAACCGAAAGCCACATCATCACTCTCCTTTAACCACTCTTCCGAAAACCGTTGCGATATATAGCACTGCAAATGCAACAACACCTGCACCATTGCTTAAAAGTAGTGGATTAAAAAACTTCAGGCTGCCTGAAAACCTTTTCAGGCAGCCCTTTTCATATCGCCCAGCCGACAAATCCATTCTATCGGTTCCAACAAAAATCGGATTTCCGCCTGCACGGAAATCCGATTTTGATTCATAAATTGCAGGTAATTAAAACGTCATTTATCCCCCGCAAAACACGCGTTCACAATTGACGCTATTCGATGTTTTGCACCTGCTCGCGCATTTGCTCAATCAATACCTTCAATTCCACCGAAACTTGCGTACATTCCCCTGCAATGGCTTTGCTTCCGAGCGTATTGGCTTCGCGGTTGAGTTCCTGCATCAGAAAATCCAAACGTTTGCCGATACTGCCCTTGTGTTCGGTAACTATACGGCGCACTTCGGCAGTATGGGTGCGCAACCGGTTAAACTCTTCATCAACATCGGCTTTTTGCATAAATAGAGCGAATTCCTGTTTGAGGCGGTCTTCATCGACATTGGCAACCGCTGCCGCCAAACGCGCCTGCATTTTCTCCATATGTGCGTTTAAAAGCTCTGGGAACAATTGCTCCAATGCGCCGATGATGGCTTCGATTAAATCCAGACGTTCCACAATGTGCGCCTGCAATTTGGCACCTTCGCGTTCGCGCGATGCGTTGAATTCATCGGCGGCACGGGCAAGCAACGCCAATATCGGCGCAGACAGGGCTTCCGCATCGGTTTCGCTGCCTGAAAGCACGCCGGGGAAACGCAGAATATCGGCCGCACCCAATTTGCCCGTGCCGTATTTTTTACGCCATTTGCTGCCGATTTGCACCAATTCCTCCACCAAACCGTGATTGATGTTCAGGCTTTCCGTTTTGCCGCCCAAAGTCGTGAGCTGGATACGGCATTCCAATTTTCCGCGAGCGGCCTTGCCGGCGAGATATTCGCGCATACGGCTTTCCAATACGCGCAATTCGTCGGGAATTTTGAACTGAATATCCAAAAAACGGTGGTTCACCGCCCTGATTTCCACATCGATACGTTTGCCCGCCGCTTCGTCGGAAACGTGTGCAAAACCGGTCATACTGCGTACTGACATAATAATTTTCCTATTTGAATCAATTATTAATCATAAATATAAAAAGAATTCCGCATTCCGTATTGTACGGCTTCATACCCAACGGGCTGCCTGAAAACCGTCCGATACATATCGGCTGATGAAAACACTCAATATTTTACGGTTTGGCCGAACCATCCGACCGAAATCGAAGAAAGGTTCTGTTTTCAAAAAAGGCTGATGCCGAAACATAATTAAAATGATATTATTCAATAACTTAATTGTGTATCCTATTGAAAGGAAATATTTTACACAATCCGTTTATTAGTAATACCAATCCAATCTTGCGGCATAACCTGAAGAAAACGGTTCACCGCATCAGGCCGTTACGCCCGCACAGCTCTCAGTCTGTTCACTCTATCGGCCATTCCGGCTAACCGACTAACTAAAAACAGATTGCGCCTTCACAAAATGACAATTTTCGGCAGTTTTCCGCAGGTGAAAAATCAATCGCCGCAGCATATAAAAATGCTTCGGGGCGCGCCAAAAGCATTCTTTCAGGCTGCCTGAAAACAGTTTACGCTTTGGCGCATTGCGCGGTTACGGCCTTGAGCGCGGCATCCAAACGTTTGCCGTCTATGCCGCCCAATAGTTTTTCCTGATACGTACAGCCTGCTTTGCGGACAACGGTATAAGGCAGCACGCCTTTTTCATTGCCGTATTCTTTCATGACCGCGCGGCTGTTGTTGCCGTTATAACGCCAAATCGGATACGCCACGGGAGTGGTTTTCAAAAACGCCGCCACATTCTCCCTGCTGTCCAAGGCAATGCCCACCATTTCCACTTTTTGCTGTTTTCCTTTTTGCTCGAACCAACGGCTCATCTCGGGCATTTCTTTGCGGCAGGGCGCACACCAAGCTGCCCAAAAGTTGATGATTTGAACGTGCGCCTTAGGATTGAATTGCTGCGGGTTGTTATCGTTTTGTCCGACAAAACCCTCTGCCCGAAGCGGCGGAGAAACGGCAAGCAAAACGGAAAACAGAATGCTAAACGAGATTTTCATATGATAATTTCCTTTTCAGGCAGCCTGAACGGCTTGCAAACTGCCGTCCCGCATAAACAGTGTGCGTTTGAAACGCGCCGCCAATTGGTCGTCATGCGTTACCACGACTAGGGCGGTACCCAAATCCTGCTGCAATTCCAACATCATATCCAAAACATTGGCGGCATTTTTACGGTCGAGATTACCGGTAGGCTCATCGGCGAGCAGGCATTGCGGACGGTGTACCAAAGCGCGCGCCACTGCCGCACGCTGCCGTTCTCCGCCCGAAAGCTCGGCGGGGCGGTGTCCGACACGCCGTCCCAAACCGACTTTTTCCAACATGGCGGCGGAGCGTTCCGCCGCTTCCTGCCGCGCCGTGCCGCCAATCAGCAGCGGCATCATCACATTTTCCAACGCGGTAAATTCCGACAGCAGATGATGGAATTGGTAAACGAAACCGAGATAACGGTTGCGCAATTGCCCCAAACGGGTTTGGTTCAAAGATGCAATATCCTGACCCATCAACACGATGCTGCCTGAATCGGGAGCGTCCAAACCGCCCAACAAATGCAGCAATGTGGATTTGCCGCTGCCCGAAGCACCGATGATGCTCACGCTCTCGCCCGCATCAATCTGCAAATCCAAATTGTGCAACACATCGACATTCAAGCCGCCGTCCCGATAGCTTTTGCCGACATTTCGGCACTGGATAACCGGATTATTCATAACGCAAAGCCTCCGCAGGACGGGTACGCGCCGCACTCCAACTGGGATAAAGCGTGGCGAGAAAAGACAATAAAAGAGAAATCGCAATCACGCTCGCCACATCGGCTGCCTGAATATCGCTGGGCAGATAGTCTAAAAAATAAACCTGCGCGGAAACCAGTTTTTGCCCGAACAACCCTTCGACAAACGCCACAACCGCACCGATTTTCCACGCCAGCAGCAAGCCGGCTACCGTACCGACCAGCGTTCCCAGTATGCCCGACACCATGCCCTGAACCACAAAAATTTTCATCACGCCGCGCGGCGACAAACCCAAAGTACGCAAAATGGCAATATCGGTTTGCTTTTCCGTTACCGCCATCACCAAAGACGACACCAAATTAAACACCGCCACCAAAATAATGCACGCCAGCAATAATGTGAGCATTTTCTTTTCCATCGCCACCGCCTTGAAATAATCACGGTTGCTGTCGGTCCAATTTTGCGCCCACAGCCGCCCTTTCAGAGTTTCGGGCAGCAATTTCTCCATCACCGCAGGCGCGTTTTGCGGGTCGTCCAGCTTCAGGCGCAAAGCAATGTATTCGTCATCGACACGAAACAGCTTTTTCGCGTCATCCAAATGAATCAAAGCCATCATACCGTCTGCCTGACTGACGCCCGTTTCCAAAACGCCCACCACATTAAACTGCTTCAAACGCGGTGCCACGCCCGCAGGCGTTACATTTCCTTCAGGGGTAATCACAGTGATTTTGTTACCGACTTCCGCACCCAAAGATTGAGCCAATACCGCACCCAAAATAATATTGAATTCATCTGATTTCAAATCCGCAAAGCTGCCTGAAACCATTTTATCGGCATAATCCACAACGGCTTTTTCCTGCTCGGGCAAAATACCGCGCAGCTGCACGCCGTGTACCTGACCCGAATTGGCCAGCAAGCCCTGCCCCGCAATATAAGGGGCGGAAGCCGACAAGCCCGGCCGCCCTTCAAGTTCGCGCTGCAAATCCTGCCAACCCTTACCCTCCGTTTCGTCCAGCCAGCTCACCTCGGCGTGGGGCATAATGCTGAGCAACTGCCCGCGGATATCCTTTTGAAAGCCGTTCACCACCGACAGCACCAATATCAGCACAATCACGCCCAAGGCGATACCGACAATCGAAACAGCCGAAATAAACGACATAAAACCGCTGCGTTTTTTCGCACGCAAATAGCGCAAACCAATCCAAGTTTCCAAGCCCATTTTTCAGGCAGCTCCGAAATACACGTTAAAAGTCGGATTGTAGCAACAACCGCCCGCCAAATGCCCCGATTTTACTTAAAATTAAACGCCGCAAATTCAAGCCGCTTTCAGGCTGCCTGAAAAGTTTCCGCAAGCAAACTCCATCACGCACCCGGAAACGGACGCTCTTTAACCGGCGGACATAATGATGCGCCAAGCTTTCAGGCAGCCTGAAAAACCGCTACGAACTGCCGGGCAATTTACAGTCATGAACATACAACCGACACCATCCGGCAGATTCCCGTAAAAACCGCCAATTTTTCAAATTAATACTATTTAATCTTGCAAAACAATCAGGTAAATTTCAGTTAAACCGCATTACAATTCCTATGCAATACATTAATATCCGCCGCTGATAACGTACCGCAACCATTCGGGTTATCACATTTCTTAACAACATAACTACGAGGAAATTCATATGAACATCAAATTCCTGACTGCATCCGTTGTTGCCGCCTACGCATTGTCTGCCTGCCAAACCGCTCCAACCAAAGTGGAAAAAATGGAGAAAAAAATGGATTCCGTGAAAATGGACATGGAAAAGAAAATGGATTCCAAAAAAACGAGCATGGAGAAAAAAATGAATTCGGCTAAAAAAGCCGTTTCCCAACAACGTTTTGAATGCCGCAACGGTATGACCGTCAGCATCCAACGCGCAGGCGACAGCCGCATCATTCTCGGCATCGATACGGACACACAAAAAACCGCACTGACCCAAGCACGTGCCGCCTCGGGCGAACTGTATGTCAACGACAACGGTCTGTACGGCAAACGCACCGAATGGCACCAAAAAGCGGGTAAAGCCGTTTTCGAATTCAACGACAAATACGGCAACCTGGTTGAAACCGACTGCTCGAAAATCTAATCCCCCGTATCCCGATACTGCCCGCTGCTTCAGCCTGCGGGCAGTTTTTTATTGTCTGCAACCGCCCGATAAGCCGTTATCCGCATTTTTTCTAACGAGTCCGCTTTCACATGAGCCGATTCGATTTCCGCCAACACGATGCGGCTATCCGAAACATTCGGCCGCAAACCGCCGCTGCCTGAAAAGTAAACACAATCCTCCTTAATTTATCCCTAGCGATAATTTTTATCCTATTCAGGCTGCCTGAAAAATAAATATCATCTCCCTGATTTAGCCTTGTCGGAGAATCACGGCAATTTACGGTAAAATACCCGTCCCACCACCGTTTCAGGCAGCCCAAAATGAATATTCTGATTTCCAACGACGACGGCTATTTTGCACACGGCATCGCCATGCTGGCACGTATTGCCGGAGAATTTGCCAATGTCCGCGTTGTGGCACCCGAGCGCGACCGCAGCGGTGTCAGCAATTCGCTCACGCTCGACCGTCCTTTGCGTATCCGCTCCGCCGAAAACGGCTTTTATTACGTTTCGGGCACACCCACAGACTGCATCCATCTCGGCCTGCACGCCCTGCCTGATTTCAAACCCGATTTGGTATTATCAGGCATCAACCACGGTGCCAATATGGGAGACGACACGCTTTATTCAGGCACGGTTGCCGCCGCCACCGAAGCCTATTTAATGGGCATTCCCGCCATCGCATTCTCTCTGACCCACCGCGATTTCCACCGCTACGAAGCGGTAGCGGAAAAAGCCGTATGGAACGTTTTGTCGCATTTGCTCAAGCAGCCGCCTAAAACACCGGTTTTGTGGAACATCAATATTCCCGCCGTAGCCGCGCAAGACCTGCAAGGCCATAAAATCACCCGCTTGGGACGCAGGCATCATGTGCAAAGCATCGTTCCCTATACCAGCCCGCGCGGCGAATCGGTTTATTGGATAGGTTTGGCAGGCGAAGTGGCCGATAGCGAAGAAGGTACGGATTTTGCAGCCTGCGAGTCGGGCTATGTCAGCATGACGCCGCTGCAAATCGATTTGACCGCCTACAATCAATTAAACGGCTTGCAATCGTTTTGGCAGGATTTGGATTGGGCTGCCTGAAGCCGAAAGCCAAACTTGCCTTACCGCCGAATCCTGTTTTCAGGCAGCCCGCAAGCAATGATTCCCCTTGATGAATCCATTCAACGGCAGGTATGATGTGTCTTGTTGGCACACACCGTTTCCGTTTTTGATTTCGATAGAAAGTAAGTTATGAAAATCCAACTCCGAACCCAGCTTCTGCTGCCCGTTGCCGCCCTGACTTTGGCTGCCTGCGCATCACCAACACCTGCTCCCGTTGTGAACGGTACGGCATCATCCGATTACGGATACGGTTCGGACGTTTACACACCCAACAATCCAACTTCAGGCAGCTATACACCGCCCTCCGACACCAATCCCTATACCGGCGCGCCCTACAATCCCCCGGCCGGAGAACAAAGCGTTGTACACACGCCTGCAAACCAGCCCTATCAGAATCCCTACGACACAACGTCTCCCTACCCAAACCCTTACGGCGCGACATCTCCCAACACGCCCTATCAAAACCCCTACAATACTGCCAATCACACCTACACCCCGCCCCCCGCACCCAAAGCAAGCGGCTATGCCGGCAACTATTCCGCAGTTGACCCTTCCGCTTCCTACCATATCGTAGAAGCGGGCGACACTGTGTACAACATCGCCAAACGCTACGGCATCAGTGAAGACACATTACGCCATCTCAATTCGCTGCCCGACAACAATATCCAAAGAGGGCAACGCCTGCGTGTCAAAGCCGCCGCAAACAACACTTCCGCGAATGCTTCAGGCAGCCTGACCCACCGCGTGGAAGCAGGCGATACCGTGTACAGCATCGCCAAACGCTACGGCATCAGCGAAGAGAGTCTGCGCCGCATCAATAATCTGCCCGACAACAACATCCAATCGGGACAAATCCTGCGCATTCCGTCTGCACAAGCCGCTTCAGGCAGCACTGCCGCACCGAAAGGCACGCACCGGGTAGAAGCAGGCGATACCGTGTACAACATCGCCAAACGCTACGGCATCAGTGAAGACAGCCTGCGTGCACAAAACCGTCTTTCCGACAATACCATTCAGGTAGGACAAATCCTGACAGTCCATGCTTCAGGCAAACCCGCCGTGGCCGGCACCGCACCGGCCGACCGGCCCGCAGCCATCAACAAGCCCGCTCCTGCCGCAACGCCTTCACCGAGCGCAAGCGTTTCCGCCAACAACATCCACCCCCCGGCAAAAACCCCAACCCCAACCTCTTCCATTACCCGAAATAAAGAAGGCGTTACCTGGCAATCGCCTTCGCCAGGCGGCCGCCTGACCAGTATCATCCCAACAAACAAAGTGGTGGAAATCAAAGGCGGCGAGCTGGCACAATCCTCCGCAGACGGCAAAGTTCTCTATGCGGGCATACCTAAAGAAGAGATTTACCGCAAAACCTACGGCAATCTGGTCGTTGTCGAACACGCAAACGGCATGATGACCGCCTACGGCAATTTGAAAGACATCAAAGTGAAACAAGGACAAAACGTCCGGCGCGGGCAAATGCTGTCGCACCTCACAGACAACACCTTGATATTCAATGTCCGCAAAGGCGGCGACCCCGTTAATGCCGAAGAATATATTCCTTTCTAACGCCAAACAGAAACAGGAATGCGCCGATGATTATCGTGATGCACAAAGCGGCAACACAAGCCGATATCGACCGCGTAACCAAGCTGATACGCAGCAAAGGCTTGCAGGAACACGTCTCGCGCGGCGAAGAACGCATCATCATCGGCGCTATCGGCGATGAACGCGTGTTCAACCCGACAGAATTCGAACGGCTGCCGCAAGTTGAAAAAGCCATACATATCGTTACCGGCTGGCGCATCATCAGCCGCGAAGTCCAAACGCACAACACCGTCATCACCGTGCGCGGCGTTGCATTCGGCAACGGCAATACCCTTCAGGCAGCCTATTGCAGCGGCGATATTCCCCCGCAGCTCTCCGAACACATCTCCGCCGTATTGACAGACCCTTTCCGTCTGTCCGATAACCCTTATGCCAACCCCGAACCCGAAGAAACGCATGAGAGCAGTTCGTTGCAACGGCAATGCCGCGACATTCGGCAGCAAAACAAAATCGTCATCGTACGCATACGCGACAGCCGCCACATTCAGGCAGCCTTAGACGAACAGGCGGATATTTTGTTGCTGGGCGGCGAGCTGCTTGCCAACCGACATATTCTGCAAGAAATAGGCAGCCTGAACATACCTGCCGTGATTTGCAAAGACAAACACCACACCGTGCGCGACTGGCTGCTGGCAGCCGAACAAACCGTATTGCGCGGCAACCCGCACATTATTCTCGGCGAGGCAGGCACTCTCAGCAGCAACAGCCGCCGCTTGCGCCTCGACACCGATGCCATCGTACAAGCCAAAAAACTTTGCCACTTGCCCGTACTCGCCGACATCAGCCGACTCAACCACCGCTACATGGACACCGACACACTGCAACGCCTGGCCCAAGCGGCAGGCGCCGACATCATCGTGTCATAACCACGCCTTTCAGACAGCCTGAAGTATCCAATCAACGCTTTTCACCGCCATATCAACATTCAGGCAGCATATAGCTGCCTGAATCTCTTGAACCACACCGATTGTGGCATAATAACGTCCGTTTTTTCTTTTCACAAAAGTCTGCACGCCATGACCCGCAAAATCCTCGTTACCTCCGCCCTGCCCTACGCCAACGGTTCCATTCACTTGGGACACATGGTCGAGCATATCCAAACCGACATTTGGGTGCGCTTCCAAAAACTGCGCGGCCACACATGCCACTACTGCTGCGCCGACGACGCGCACGGCACGCCCGTGATGCTCGCCGCCGAAAAACAGGGCATCGCCCCCGAAGACATGATTGCCCGCGTGCGCGAAGAACACTTGGCGGACTTTACCGGCTTCCACATCGGCTACGACAATTATTACAGCACCCACTCCCCCGAAAACAAACAGTTTTCCGAACAGATTTACCGCGCCCTCAAAGCCAACGGCAAAATTGAAAGCCGCGTGATTGAACAACTGTTTGACCCCGAAAAACAAATGTTCCTGCCCGACCGTTTTGTCAAAGGCGAATGCCCCAAATGCCGCGCCCAAGACCAATACGGCGACAACTGTGAAGCCTGCGGCGCCACCTACACCCCCGCCGAACTGATTAACCCCTATTCCGCCGTATCGGGCGCGAAACCCGAACTGCGCGAATCCGAACATTTCTTTTTCAAATTAGGCGAATGCGCCGACTACCTGCGCGAATGGACGGCAGGCAGCAGCACGCTGGCAAACGGGCGCGTGCAAGCCCACCTCCAGCCCGAAGCCCTGAACAAAATGAAAGAATGGTTGGGCGAAAACGGCGACAACACCTTGTCGGACTGGGATATTTCCCGCGATGCGCCCTATTTCGGCTTTGAAATTCCCGATGCGCCCGGCAAATATTTTTATGTGTGGCTGGACGCGCCTGTCGGCTATATGGCTTCGTTTCAAAATCTGTGCGAACGCATCGGCTTGAATTTTGACGATTATTTCCGCGCCGACAGCGATGCGGAAATGTATCACTTTATCGGCAAGGACATTTTGTATTTCCACGCCCTGTTTTGGCCGGCGATGCTGAAATTTAGCGGACACCGTGCGCCTACCGCCGTGTTTGCACACGGATTTTTGACGGTGGACGGCGCGAAAATGTCTAAATCGCGCGGCACGTTTATCACCGCAAAATCGTATTTGGAACAAGGGCTTAATCCCGAGTGGATGCGCTACTACATCGCCGCCAAGCTCAACAGCAAAATTGAAGACATTGATTTGAATTTAAACGATTTTATCGGGCGGGTAAACAGCGATTTGGTCGGCAAATACGTCAATATCGCGGCGCGGGCGGCGGGCTTTGTCGCCAAACGTTTTGACGGTCGTTTGCGGGACGTTTCAGACAGCCCGTTGATTAAGCAACTGTTTGAACAATCGGAACAAATCGCCGCCGATTACGAAAACCGCGAATACGCCAAAGCCATGCGCGACATCATGACGCTGGCGGACGCGGTGAACGAATACACCGATGCCAACAAGCCTTGGGAGCTGGCGAAGCAGCCCGAACAGGCGGCGCGTTTGCACGAAGTGTGCAGCGAATTGATTAACGCTTTCAAAATCTTATCGGTATATTTGTCGCCCGTGCTGCCGAAAGTGGCGCAACAGGCCGCCGCGTTTTTGAATGTGGACGCGCTGACGTGGCAGGATAGCACGCGCACGCTGCCTGAAAACCATATCATCAATCCTTACAAACACTTAATGCACAGAATCGAGGAAAAACAAGTGAACGGTTTGATTGAAGCCAACAAAGCCGCCGCGCCCGAACAAAACGAAGCCCAATCATCGGCTTACGAACCGGTTGCCGCGCAATGTTCGTTTGACGACTTTTTGAAAGTGGATATGCGCGTGGCGAAGGTGCTGAACTGCGAAGCAGTAGAGGGCAGCAGCAAGTTGTTGAAATTCAGCTTGGATTTCGGTTTTGAACAGCGCACGATTTTTTCGGGCATCGCTGCCAGCTATCCCAATCCCGCCGAGTTAAACGGCAAAACGGTGATTGCGGTGGCGAATTTCGCGCCGCGCAAAATGGCGAAATTCGGCGTGTCGGAAGGCATGATTTTGTCGGCGGCGGGCGCGGACGGCAAGCTGCGTTTGCTGGAAGCGCAGGCGGGGGCGCAGGCGGGCGACAAGGTCGGCTAGGGCACCCGACTGTACATTGAACTATGTTACTTTCATACCGCTAAACTGCTGTTTGAAAATTCAAATCCGCACAGGCTTAATTGCCTTGTGCGGATTTCTTGCCTGTAAACCATACAATTTTTATTGCATTCAACGCAGAGTTTGAATCAGGTGCAAACAACAGCATCTCATGCCAAAACCCGACCAAGCCAGCTTATCGTCCAATACAGCTTCATATCGCTGAGTGCGGGTCTTAACGGTCGTTATAACTCGGAACACTGCGGATATAAGTATGCAATGCCTTACGCAATTCATCGGAACTGTTCAGCTTGCCGTTGCGGCAAAATGCTTCGTATAAAGCCGTACGCAACGGGTCGGGTTTATCCGCCAATACCCGCCATTGCGGACGGCGGGCCGTTATCCAACGTTTGCCTGCCGTATCGCCGAAAGCATAAGCTTTCCATTTCACCGGTTCGGAAGCCACAATGGAAGTGCTCTTCACACACAGCAGACCTTCCGCCGTAATATTGTCGTATCCCGACGGAGAGCGGGCATTGACGATATAACGGATGCTACCGTCCGGCGCAGCAACGATACTGTCGGGAAAAATATAGGCACTCCCCTGAAAAGCCGCTTCCAAAGGCAATTTAACCCAATCGGCGGATTGCGGATCAGGCAATGCAGGCAAAGCCAGGCTTTCTTCTTGAAAAACATATTGCTCGTCTTCCAAATTTTCGCCAAATCTTTGTAAAAACGGAGATTCGGCATTTGCCGACAAGCATACGCCCAAACATAAAACAGACAGAATTTTTTTCATCTTACCGCCCAATCATAACCGCAAGCTGCCTGAATACCGTTCAGGCAGCCTGAAAAAATATGGGGAAACATTATCCCCGCAACGCATCCAAAATCTGCGTACGCACGGTTTCCACTGCCTGCGTGCCGTCCACTTTGATATAACGCGGTGCATTGCTGCCTGAAAGCGTGCTGTAAAAACCAATCAGAACTTCGGTTTGGGTGTGATAAACGTCCAACCGCTTTTTCACGGTTTCTTCTTTGTCGTCATCACGCTGTATCAAATCTTCGCCCGTTTCATCGTCTTTGCCTGCCACTTTGGGCGGATTATGGCGGATATGGTAGGTGCGTCCCGAAGGCAAGTGGATACGGCGGCCGCTCATACGCTCGATAATCGCTTCGTCAGGCACATCGATTTCCACTACGGCGTCCAAGTCGACACCGGCATCCACCATCGCTTTTGCCTGTTCCAAAGTGCGCGGAAAGCCGTCAAACAGGAAGCCGCCTTTGCAATCGTCTTGTGCGATACGCTCTTTCACCAAGCCGATAATGATGTCATCGCGCACCAAACCGCCTTCATCCATAATTTTCTTCGCCTCCACACCCAAAGGCGTTCCCGCTTTAATCGCCGCGCGGAGCATATCGCCTGTGGAAATTTGCGGGATATTAAATTCGCGGGTAATAAACTGTGCCTGAGTGCCTTTACCTGCACCCGGTGCGCCCAATAACAAAATTTTCATGTTTTGCGTCCTTTGATAATAGATTAATCTCGAAAGTCTTATAGTAATATGGTTTCAGGCTGCCTGAAAAGTCAAAAACTGCGGCTACACACTGTTCTCCGTATAGTAAATCAAAACTTCGCCGATTAAAATCAAATAATTAAATGAAAGCCATCATTGAATCACTATCCAGATTGAGATGCAGAACCATTGGTGTTATTCAGAGCGGGAAACCCCGCCTTATACCCGTCTTTATCAGCAGGGCAATCACTACACATTCTTTCAGGCTGCCTGAAACCTCAATATCTTACCCACTTCAATCACCACCAATCAGCTTGCCCTGCTATAGCGCAAGGTAACGGTTTGACAAGGAATGGGCTATAATGCTCGCCCCCGGCACAATCCTTTCAGCAGTATGCGGCCATGAAACTGAACGAAACCAAACTGTCAGGAAACACCCTGTTTCAAAACAGTTTTCTCACCATAGACCAGGATGTTATCCAACTACCCAACGGCAATCGGCACCAACGATTGGTGGTACGCCATCCGGGAGCCGCCTGCGTATTGGCGGTTACCGACAAGCAACAAGTCGTATTGGTACGCCAATGGCGTTACGCTGCCGGACGCGCGCTGCTGGAAGTGCCTGCGGGCAAATTGGATAAGGGTGAAGACCCGGCACAATGCGCCTTGCGGGAATTGGCGGAAGAAACTCCCTACACCGCGGCAAGCGTAGAAAAAATCGCCGCCTTTTACAGCGCGCCCGGCTTTTGTGATGAAGTGCTGCATCTCTACCGCGCCCACGGTATCCAAGCCGACAGCGCACTGCAGCCCGACCAAGACGAATTCGTAGAAACCGTATTGCTCACACAAGAAGAAGTACGGCAAGCTATTGCCAATCAGGAAATCTGCGACGCCAAAACGCTGATTGCCCTACAATTCTGGTTATCCGAATCATGCACAGCCTAACCGTCCACCGCATCGCCGCCCTTCAAGACAACTATATCTGGTTGCCCGTTTGCAACGGCAAAGCCGTGTGCATCGACCCCTCGGAATCCGAACCCGTATCGGCCTTTCTGCGCCGACAGCGCATTGAGCTGGAACAAATTTGGATTACCCACGAGCATCATGACCACATCGGCGGTATAGACGCACTCAAGCAGGCATTCCCGCAATGTACGGTTTACGCCGCCGACAACATTCCGGCAGCAGACCAAACGGTAAACGAAGGCAGCCGCATCGTTTGGCAAAACCACACCATAGAAGTGTGGCATACGCCCGGACACACCGCGCAACATCTCAGCTATCTGCTGTACGGCAACGGCACACAACATCTTTTTTGTGGCGACACCCTTTTCTCCGCAGGTTGCGGGCGTGTATTTTCAGGCAGCATATCCGGGCTTTACCGCAGCCTGCAACGCATAGTCGGGCTGCCTGAAAACACGCTGCTCTATCCGGCACACGAATACACCGCATCGAATTTGCGTTTTGCCGCCCACGTCGAACCGGACAACGGCAACATTACCGAAGCGCAAGCCGCATTGCACCTGCCCAGCCTGCCCGTTACCCTAGCGCACGAAAAACGTATCAACCCGTTTTTACGCACCCGCAGCCCAACCGTACGGCAACAGGCACAAAAATGGGCGCAACACACCTTAAGCGGGGAAGAAGAAATATTCGCTGCGCTGCGCGAATGGAAAAACCGTTTTTAAGCACAAACAGCCAAGCCCTTCCCAGCCGCAGATAAGCGCATACGCCGCAGCAAACCGTATATCTCACGGTTGCATCACCGATTCAGGACGACACATTTTCAGGCAGCCGCAACCGTCCGCCGTCCCGAATTTCACGCTGCCTGCAAACGTTTATCCGATGCCGGTCATTTTTTATACCAACTATAACGGACATTCCCCAAAACCGTTTCACATTCAAGGTACCACTATGGGTTTTGAAACCATTCCCCTGCCCAAAGACATGCCGCGGCTGCCCGAAACCGTGTTAGTGAATATCACGCCGCAGGAAACACGGGTGGCAGTTTTGGAAGAAAACGAAATTTGCGAGCTGCACATCGAACGCAACCGCGAACACAGCTTGGTGGGCAACATCTATCTGGGCACCGTACGCCGCGTTTTACCGGGTATGCAAAGCGCGTTTGTCGAAATCGGTTTGGAGCGCGCTGCATTTCTGCATGTGATGGACATGCTGGAACAACGTCAAAACCCCGATTCCGAACAACGCATCGAACATATGTTGTTTGAAGGCCAAACCCTGCTGGTCCAAGTGATTAAAGACCCCATCAACAGCAAAGGCGCACGCCTGTCCACCCAAATTTCGCTGGCCGGCCGCTTTCTGGTATTCCTGCCGCAAGACAACCATATCGGCGTATCCCAACGTATCGAAAACGAAGACGAACGCAACAACCTGCGCCAACGTCTGGCCGCACTGCTGCCTGAAAACGCACCGCAAGGCTACATCATCCGTACCAGCGCGGAAACTGTTGGCGATTCTGAACTCCAAGCCGATATCGATTATCTGTCCAAAGTATGGCACAACATCAGCAGCCACGCCCAAACCAGCCCTCCGCCCGCCTTGTTGTTCCAAGATTTACCGCTTGCCAAGCGCGTATTGCGTGATTTGTTTAACGACAACACCCGCGAAATTCTGGTGGACTCGCGGCAAAATTTCGAACAAATGAAAGCATTCGCCCAAATGTACGTACAGGGCGCAACCGACAGGCTGCACCTGTTTCAAGGCGAAAAGCCCCTGTTTGAACTATACGGAGCGGAAGCCGCCATCAACCGCGCCCTGCAACCGCGCGTCAATCTCAACTTCGGCAGCTACCTGATTATCGAAACCACCGAAGCGATGACCACCATTGACGTGAACACAGGCGGTTTTGTCGGCGCACGCAATTTTGACGAAACCGTATTCAAAACCAATTTGGAAGCCTGCCATACCATCGCCCGCGAACTGCGTCTGCGCAACATCGGCGGCATCATCATCGTTGATTTTATTGACATGATGCTGGAAGAACACCGTGAAGCCGTCTTACAAGAACTGGCTAAAGCATTAAGTTTCGACCGCACCCGCGTTACCCTGAACGGCTTTACCTGCTTGGGCTTGGTAGAACTTACCCGCAAGCGCAGCCGCGAAAGCCTGCAACATCTCCTATGCGAGTCCTGCCCCACCTGCCAAGGTCGGGGCAGCCTGAAAACCGCACAAACACTGTGCTACGAAATCCAACGCGAAATCGTGCGCGAAAGCCGCCGTTTCGATACCAAATCCTTCCGCATCATCGCTTCGCCGCAAGTGATTGATTTGTTTTTAGACGAAGAATCCCAATCCCTGGCCATGCTGGTAGATTTCATCGGCAAACCCATTTCCCTGTCGGTAGAAAACTCTTATGCGCAAGACCAATATGATATTGTTTTAAATTAGGAAATGAAGGTTTATCGCAGCCATCTTCCTTCAGGCTGCCTGAAAAAATAGCCCAACTGCCATTTTTTCAGGCAGCACCAACCCAAGCATTCCTTAACGGAATACCGCCACAAACATTCCCCGACAAACCGCCCGCCATCACAATATGGCAACGGCATGGCTGCCTGAAAATAGGGTTGTCGTCCGAACATTCGAATTCGGATGAATACTCGGCCGCCGTCCGAACCGGCATTCCGTCAACCGACATTCAAATTTTCCCGCCCTGTTTTTCATCACACAACCGCGCACTCATAAAATCGATAAAACTTCTCACCTTGGCACTTAAAAAAGCCCTGTCTACATAAGCGGCATAGAGCCTGCTCGTCAAAATCCGATATTCAGGCAGCAATCTGACCAATCTGCCGCTGCTCAAATCCTCCTCCACGCACCATTGCGGCTGGAATCCTATTCCCAAACCCGCACGAATCAAACTGCCTGCCATCAGCGTTCCGTCACAAAAAACCCGCGCATCCAATTTCAATACGCTGCGCCTGCCGTCAGACAGGCGAACAATTTCCATGCATTCCATATCGGTATAGGAAGGCAAAACCGCAGTATGCCCTACAACTTCCTCAGGCGCGGCAGGCAACCCGTTGCGCATCACATATTCGGGAGAAGCCAATAAAAAGAATTCAATATCCGCCAAAGGCTTAACGATTAAAGAAGGGTGCGGCTCATCGGAAACCCGCAAAGCCAAATCAAAACCGTCCGCAATCAAATCGGTGCGCCGGTTGCTCAACACCAAATCCAAAGACACATTGGGATAATGGCGGCAATATTCGCTGATGATGTTGCTGATGCGCGGATTGGTAAACCATTGCGGCATAGTAACGCGCAAAACGCCCTGCGGCATTTCGCTCATACCGGAAGCTTTTTGCGCCGCCGTTTCCAAAATCTCCAACGCATGGCCGCACTGGCGGTAATATTCGCTGCCCGCTTCGGTAAGATGCAGATTGCGGTTATTGCGGTGCAACAATTTTGCCTGCACCCTGTTTTCCAAATGCGCCACATGTTTACTCGCCATCGCGGTAGAAATGCCCAATTGCTCGGCAGCACGGGTGAAACTACCGTTTTCAACCACTTGGCAAAACACTCTCAAACTCAACAAAGTATCCATAATTTCCCAATAAGAAACACACTTTCAACAAAATCAGTATATATCTAATAATAAGAAACTTCTATACTCCGCTTTTTCAGCACTCATCCGAACCATCATGAAAACACACAATAAAAATATCCAAGCCATCGTGTTGGCCATACTCCGCATCACATCCGCCTATATGTTTTTCCTGCACGGCACCGCAAAACTGTTCGGACTGCCGCATATCGCCAAATTCGACGGTTTGCAACTCGTCTCCGTTTTGGGCTTGGCCGGCATTTTGGAAACCGTTGGCGGCCTATTACTCATTATCGGACTGTTTACCCGTCCTGTAGCATTCATTCTTTCGGGCATGATGGCTGCGGCTTATTTTATGTTCCACACATCGCCCAACATACTGCTGCCGCTAATGAACGGAGGCGAAGCTGCCGCACTGTTTTGCTTTATTTTCCTGTATATTTCCGTTGCGGGCGGCGGTGCTTTTGCATTAGACAACCGACTCAAACGCTAAACTTTCAGGCTGCCTGAAATCACGCAGCCGCTATTCAACCATTCACCACATAAAGGAAACATCATGACTTACCAAACTATCCAACAAGCCGCACAAACCCGCCGTTCGATTTACGCACTCAATAACACACTGCCGCTGCCTGAAAAAGAAGTGGCCGAAATCGTACGCCACGCCGTATTGCATACGCCGTCCGCATTCAATTCACAATCCACCCGCGTAGTGGTATTGTTTGGCGGCGAACACAAAAAATTATGGCAGTTTGCCGAAGATGCCCTACGTGCCATCGTACCCGCAGACAAATTTGAACCGACACAGCAAAAAATGAACGGCTTCAAAGCGGCCGCAGGTTCCGTGTTGTTTTTTGAAGACCAAACCGTTGTAAAAGGCTTGCAGGAAGGCTTTCCCGGCTATGCCGCCAATTTTCCCGTTTGGTCGGAACACACCAATGCCATGCACCAATATGCCGTATGGACCACGCTAACCGCCGCAGACATCGGCGCCAACTTGCAACACTACAACCCGCTGATTGACCAAGCCGTTGCCCAAGAATGGGACATTCCCGAAAGCTGGACGCTGCGTGCGCAAATGGTATTCGGCGGCATCGCCGCACCGGCAGGTGAAAAAAGCTTTGAACCTTTGGAAAACCGTTTCAAAGTATTCGGTTTGTAAAACACTCTGTCGGCATTCAATCGGCAATCCGTTTAACGCTGCAAACCGGGCATATCCCGTAAGCCTGCCTGAAACTTTTTCAGGCAGGCTTTATCATTAATCAAAGTCAGTTCCTTTAAACTAACCAACCCGCCGCACACAATTTGCATCAAAAATACACATGATTCGCAGCCCAAAATAAGCTATTCCAACTACCAGAAATTGAAGCTGCATTAGCTGCCCAATTTCTCTGATGAGATTCCATAATCTGCGCACCCGACCTAGCAACCGAATCCCAGCTCACCCAAACTACAAAAATCTTTGCCAACAAAAAACAAAATGCCACATTTCCAGATTTCTGCTTGATACCTAACAAAAAAATGATACTTTGAATGAAATCGAATTCTTATTTTTAATCCATATGAAAATTTTTTAAGACTTGTATTGCTTAGCTTCACGTTAGCCATAATTGCTGCAATTCCAACTACCGTTTAAGCTGCAGCATGTTTTGCCACTAACGCACAAGCTACTCAAAAGCTGCCGAATTAGGCTATGCAAGGCTTGATTCAAAAATACACGCCTTAGAACTTATGATATAAACCTAAACGGAATTGGAGATTAAAATTATGAACCAAATCATTGAGTGGAAAGATAGGAAAAAAACAATTCGTGAATTAATCGAAGAATTAAAAAGTTTTGAAGACCAAGATTTAATTGTTATGGTCACTTCTGATGAAGGCAACACATTCAACTCTGTTAAACTGGTTAGTAAGGGCTTTGAAAATAAAGATAATGATGAATCTGTTTATTGCGCTCTGCATATTTAATTTTTAAAACTGTAATGGATTAGCGGTTATATTAATCTCTAACAATGCAGATAAGAAATTGTAAATTCAGAGAATCTGTACTAAAAAACTGCTTGAATTCTTTGTAGCAGAAGTCACTGTAAGAACAGCAGCAAATTTACCCGCCATTCAGCCAGATACAGAGACTCTTTAATTTTCCACAACATCAGGCAAGGTATCAGCTTAGGCAAATAAACCCTTTGAAAGCAAAATAGAGCCAGATGAACGTTATCTTTGAAATCATTATGAAAGAATCGAGGACGCAGAACTGCCAAAATGGCACGAGATTTAGAGCTAATTTTACTCTACCGAAATTCCAAACTTACTCATAAAACTTTATTTTATCAAAATATTATATCAAAAATGAACACCACATCTCTCTCAGCACACAGTAATAACCGGTATACACAGTTTTAACACCCCACCTTCTTCACAGACTCTTTAACAAAATTGTCCTTCTCATGAGAAATTATCAACACGGTTTATAGCTGCAAGGAATATGAAAATGAAAATCTACCATGTTTATCTGCCTACCGGTCCGCACCAATGCCGCACTGTAGCGATGATTAAGGATTGGCCCGAGCGAAACGTAGTGATTGTGAAACAAAAAGACAAGGTCGACCGAAAATTTGACAGCCTTTTCGCCGCAGTTGCCGAATTGGATGAACGGTACCCGGGTATTTATGTGGATGAGATGTGAAATGGAAAACAAACAGGAATTCGCCCCCGAAAGAATTGAATTGCCTCTCAACAGAGACAAGATAGCCTATATGGCGGCCTGCCTGAACAAGATTCTGGAAGCGGGGCCGCATGAAAACCCATTGCCCCTGCTGCGGCTGTGAGAACGTGCTGATTGCTTATCTTGTTGCTTATCTACAATACCCCGATTCAGAATACGGCAAATTTATCAATGCCCAATTTCGTAAACAAACAAATTACACTTGACCGCTTACAACTCATTACTTAAAGTTACATCCCATTCCAAATTCCGCCTGGAACACACGGCGGTTTTCCGCTGAAACAGACGCAGACAGCGAAACTGGCCAAATAATTGGAAAATCCATCCGATAAACCTTTCAGGCAGCCTTTTTGCAGCAAACGGAAGTTTAATAACAATGACTACACAAACCATCTCAACCGCAACCGGCAAACCCGAAGATGTTTACTTCTTCGGCACCTGTTTGCTGGATATTTTCATGCCCGAAGCCGGTATGGATGCCATCACCCTGCTGGAACAACAAGGCATACGCGTCCACTTTCCGATGGGACAAAGTTGCTGCGGGCAACCCGCTTTCTCTTCAGGGCACCCGAAAGATGCTTTTGAAGTCGCCAAAGCCCAATTGGATTTGTTTCCCGAACCTTGGCCTGTAGTTGTTCCCTCAGGTTCTTGCGGCGGCATGATGAAACACCATTGGCCGACCCTGTTTAAAGGCAGCCCCTATCAAGAACAAGCCGACAATATCGCCGGCCGCGTGGTCGAATTCACCCATTTTTTGGTCAACATCGGCTATCAGCCGGAAGACAAAGGCGAACCGGCCAAGGTAGCGGTACACACCTCCTGCTCCGCCCGCCGCGAAATGAATGTACACATCAGCGGTTGGAAATTGGTCGACAGCCTGAAAAACGTGGAGCGCATCGTTCACGACCATGAAAGCGAATGCTGCGGTTTCGGCGGAACTTTCTCTGTCAAACATCCCGATATTTCGGGCGCAATGGTGAGCGATAAAGTCCAAGCCATCAAAGATACGCAGGCAGTGGAAATCGTCAGTGCGGATGCGGGCTGCATGTTGAATATCGGCGGCAAAATCGCCAAAGACGAACCCGACATGCCCAAGCCGAAACACATCGCCACCTTCCTGTTGGAACGCACGGGAGGCAAAGCATGAGCGCACGCAACAATATTTTGGCCAAACTGCGCCAAGCCAACGCCTATCCGATGGACGAACCGAAAACTTTTGATTATTACGCAGAAATGTCGCCCACATGGGAAAACGAAATCGCCCGCCTGAAACATTGGGCGAAAACCATGCGTGCGGTCAAAACCGAAATCTATTGGGTACGCCCCGAGAATTGGGCACAAACTTTAGTTCAGGTAGCCAAAGAAAAAGGATTGAAAAATATCCTGTTACCCTTAAAAACCGAGCATGGCCAACAAGCTCGGTCGGCCGTTACTGCAGCAGGCATAGAAGTCAAAGCATTCGACAAACCTATTGAAGATTGGAAAGATGCTTTTTTTGCCGACATCGATGCAGGCTTTACCGATGTCCGCTGCGGCATCGCACACACGGGCACGGTTATGCTGTTCCCCACTCCCGAACAGCCGCGCAGCCAAAGTTTGGTGCCGCCCGTACACATTTGCCTGTTTGACACGGAAAAAATGTACGACACCTTCCATCATGCCATGCAGGGAGAAAATATGGCGGCGGATATGCCTACGAATGTGGTATTGGTTTCAGGACCTTCCAAAACCGCCGATATCCAGCTGACGCTGGCTTTCGGTGCGCACGGCCCGCGCGATATGGTGGTACTTGCCGTATTGCCGGCCCACATCAGCCCCGAGCAACTGGAGGAAGCCGCATGAGCACACAAACCGTACATTTTCACCCGAAACCGGAAACATTCAAACAAAACAGTGCGGCTGCTTTAGCCGATGCACCTTTGCGTAAAAGCCTGCGTACCGCGATGGATATGCTGATGACCAAGCGCAAAATAGTGTTGTCCGATGAGCAGGAACTGCAAATGTTGCGTACCCTGTGCGAACACATCCGACAGCGCTCGCTGTCCAAGCTGCCTGAATTGCTGGAGCAATTGGAAGAAAATCTCACCAAGTTGGGTGTCAAAGTGCATTGGGCGGAAACGCCCGATGAAGCCTGCCAAATCATCCACAACATCATTGCGGCACGCAACGGCAAGCTGATGGTTAAAGGCAAATCCATGGTCAGCGAAGAAATCGAGCTGAACCATTATTTAGAAAATAAAGGCATCAAAGCCATTGAAAGCGATTTGGGCGAATATATTGTCCAAATGGCGGGAGAAAAACCCACGCATATCGTGATGCCCGCGATTCACAAAACCAAAGAACAAGTGAGCGAGCTGTTCCATCAAAACATCGGTACCGAATTAACCGACGACGTGGACAAACTGACAGGTTTTGCCCGCATGGCGTTACGCGATATTTACCGCACGGCCGATGTCGGCTTGAGCGGCGTAAACTTCGCCGTAGCGGAGACCGGCACTTTATGTCTGGTAGAAAACGAAGGCAACGGCCGTTTGTCCACTACCGTGCCACCCGTCCACATCGCCATTACCGGTATCGAAAAAGTGGTTGCGAAATTGTCCGATATTCCTCCGCTGTACAGCCTGTTGCCGCGCAGCGCCATCGGCCAAAACATCACCACCTATTTCAATATGATTACCGGCCCGCGCCGTATCAACGAGTTGGACGGACCGCAAGAAATGCACCTTGTTCTGCTGGACAACGGCCGCAGCCAAGCATACGGCGAAAACCAAATGCGCCGCACCCTGCAATGTATCCGCTGCGGAGCCTGCATGAACCACTGCCCTGTTTACACCCGTATCGGCGGCGCTGCATACGGTACAACTTATCCGGGTCCTATCGGAGAAATCATCTCCCCGCACATGCTCGGCTTGGAAACCACCCGCGATTTGCCCACAGCCTGCTCCATGTGCGGCGCATGCGTGGAAGTGTGTCCCGTTAAAATTCCCATTACCGAACAAATGGCACGCTTGCGTGAAGAAGCGCAACGCTCGCCCGACGAAGCAGTTGCCTATCCCATTAAAGGACAAGGCGCTTCACACTCCATCGGTGAGCAACTCGCATGGCGTACATTCAACGGCGTGTTCGGCGGAAGAAAAGCCTATCGTGCATTCGGCTGGGCGGCTACCACTTTCCGCGGCTTGACACCCAGCAAGCAATTAAGCTGGACACAAAACCGCGTGCCGTTGAAACCGGCTGCCAAAACGCTGCATCAAATGGTGGCCGAACGAAACGAAAAAAGCGGCAACTAAATCATAACCGGCAGGCAGTCCAATCTTCGAACTGCCTGCCCTTTATGGATAACGTACGCTCTCTTTTTTTCAGGCAGCCTTTCCAAACCAAGCTGCCTGAAAAAAACGGATGCTTTAAAAACAGACGTTTTACCCTGCTGTTATCCACATCAAGAGACAGCTTTACCAAAACAACACTTAATGTTTCTCGGAGATTTTCATGGAAACTTGGATTCAAAATTATCAGGCCGTAGGCGGCAGCCTATGGCTGACGGCAGCGGCAGCACTGCTGCCTATTGTCTTTTTCTTTGTCGCATTAACGGTTTTAAAATTAAAAGGCCATATTGCCGGTGCGCTTACTTTGCTGATTGCCATTTTAGTCGCAATATTCGGCTACGGAATGCCGGCAGGTATGGCGCTTTCTTCTGCGGTATACGGTTTTGCATACGGTTTATGGCCGATTGCATGGATTATCGTAACCGCCGTATTCCTATATAAAATCACCGTCAAAACCGGACAATTCGACATTATCCGCTCTTCGGTTATCTCTATCACCGAAGACCAACGCCTGCAAATGCTGCTGGTAGGTTTCTCGTTCGGCGCGTTTTTGGAAGGTGCCGCAGGTTTTGGCGCACCTGTAGCGATTACCGCCGCGCTATTGGTCGGCTTAGGCTTCAATCCGCTGTATGCGGCCGGCTTGTGTCTGATTGCGAACACCGCACCGGTCGCTTTCGGCGCGATGGGTATCCCGATTATCGTAGCAGGACAGGTTTCCGGCCTGGATGCTTACAACATCGGCCAAATCGCCGGACGCCAATTGCCGATTTTGTCTATTATCGTACCCTTCTGGTTGGTTGCCATGATGGACGGCATGCGCGGTATCAAACAAACTTATCCGGCCGTTTTGGTTGCCGGCGTATCGTTTGCCATTACCCAATTCTTGACCGCCAACTTCATCGGCCCGCAACTGCCTGACGTAACTTCGGCATTAGTCAGCTTGGTCTGCTTGTCATTATTCCTGAAGAAATGGCAGCCTAAGGAAATTTTCACTTTCCAAGGCATGAAAAAACCCACTGTCCGCAGAGAATCTGAATACACTACCGCCCAAATCGTCAAAGCATGGTCTCCTTTTGCCATTCTGACCGTATTCGTCAGCCTGTGGACGATGAAATCCCTGAAATCCGTTTTGGATATGGCAACCATTTCCATTGAATGGCCCGGCTTGCACAACCTGGTGATGAAAGCGGCTCCGATTGTTGCCGAACCGAATCCTTACGCAGCGGTTTACAAACTGAATCTGCTTTCCGCTGTCGGCACATCTATCTTATTGTCTGCCATCATTACCATTATCTTCCTGAAAATGAAACCTGCCGATGCATTGAAAACATTTGGCGAGACACTGCACGAACTGCGCTTCTCCATTCTGTCCATCGGTTTGGTACTGGGTTTTGCCTTCGTATCCAATTATTCCGGCTTGTCTTCTACTTTGGCATTGGTACTGGCCGGAACCGGAGTGGCATTCCCCTTCTTCTCTCCCTTCTTAGGTTGGCTGGGCGTATTCCTTACCGGCTCAGACACCTCTGCCAACGCACTCTTCGGTTCTCTGCAAGGCAGCACCGCAACACAATTGGGTATTTCACCCGAATTGGCGGTTGCAGCAAACACCACAGGCGGCGTTACCGGCAAAATGATTTCCCCGCAATCCATCGCCGTAGCCTGTGCGGCAGTAGGTCTGGCAGGCAAAGAGTCCGACTTATTCCGCTTTACGGTTAAACACAGTATCATTTTCTGTGCTTTTGTCGGCATTATGACCTGCCTGCAAGCTTATGTATTGCCTTGGACCTTGATTTTCTTCACCAAATAACGGTCCAATCATTTAAATAAACCCGTAAGAGATATACCTGAATAATTTTATTCAGGTATATTTTTTATATCAAAAACATTTTCTTGATATCGTATGCAGCAGATTACAACCGTCATAAACACTATCACTATTCTGTTAGAAACAAAAAAACTGCCTGAAATATCCCAAGGTTTCAGGCAGCTACTTTGTATATAAATATACAATATACATTCAATCAGTTAATCCAAAATATCTCATTTTAAGCAACGTCCAGCACAGATTAATGCCACTAAACTAAAAGCCAGAAAAACAGACTATAAAAATCCTTCTCTTCATTTTCAGGCTACCTGAAACCCGATTATCCCAGTATCCAGCCGCTTAACGCTTCAAACAATACTCCCGCAATCCATCATGACAGGGCAATATTTCACCCCTAACCGCCCGAATATTCACCACAGCCAAGCACCGCCCGCTGCCATCCAGCCACACCGGCCACAACGCCCGCATAAACGGAGGCACTTTATATTCCTGCAACAACTTGAATACCGGTTTGCGCCCATAATCCAAGTCCAACACATCGCTACCCACCGCCGCACGTACACGGTATATCTCCTGTTTATCCTCTTCCTCATGCCATACCACACCCGTTTGCCGCGTCAACTCTTTCAGGCTGCCTGAACATCCCCCCTCTCTCGTCCACAACCACTGCTCGGCAAAACTCTCTTTCCAAGCAAACAATACCCCCCCATACAATTGAGCGCAACCCTTGGGCAATGTCCACTGCGCACTGTCCGCTTCCGCCAGCACCCGCGCAAAATCCGCAACACTGCGGCGGCTTGGCACACCCAAACCATGCCTCCGCGCAAAATCCGCCAATAATGCACAGCGGCGCACCTCCGAGAATCCGAGCCATAAATCCCGCATAAACCTCCCCCGAGAATGCACGGCCTGCCAGTCCGCATTTGCCGCCTCCTGCAAAAACGCCAACTCATCCTGCAACAAAGCCACCACCGCACCTATCTGCTTACGGTATTCAGGCAGCCTCCCGTCCAACTGCGGCAACCATCCGCAACGCAACCAATTGCGTAATAAATCCGTATCACTATTGCTGCCGTCTTGCACATAAGGCAAACCGCAAGCCGCCGCATACGCTTCAATTTCCTTACGGGTAAAGCCCAACAGCGGACGCTTTAAAACCATCCTGCCGCCAGCCGAAGGCATCGTGCGTACACAAGGCATACCCGCCAAAGCACGCAAACCGCCGCCGCGCAATGCCGCCAAAAAAAACGTTTCCACCTGGTCGTCGGCATGATGGGCCAACGCCAGCGCATCAACATCCAAACGGGCGAACGCCGCATAACGTGCCTGTCTTGCCGCCGCTTCAATCCCCAAACCGTCAGGCCGCACCACCACCTTCTCATAGGCAAACGGCACGCCCGAATCCGCACAGAAACGGCGGCAAAACGCCACCCAATCATCAGCATCCGCACTCAAACCGTGATGGATATGCAGTGCCGACAGCTTCTCTATACCAATCTGCGCTTGCAAACGGTTCAACATATGCAGCAGCACCACAGAATCCACACCGCCGCTCAAAGCCACGCACACACGTTTACCCGCCAAATCCGCACAAGCAGCGGCAACGGCTTCCAACATCGCATCCACACTCACTACACCACCCATTTCCTTATACAGCCCGCTCACCTGTTTCATTCAGCAATACAAAATCTTAACCGCACAAAAGCCGATAATAGCCGATAAACCGGCTTTTTCATACCGCACGCTGCCTGTATCACCCATCATTATCAAAAATAAACATCCGACCAACACATACCGTTTCCCGTCAGTCCAATCCCCGCCTGCAATTTTGCCATTCCGCCATCACACCCGCTTCCCAATGCAGCCGGCTCGCGCCCTGCACCCGAATATTTCCCGCACCGCATGAAAACGCAGCATAAAAAAATCGCCCCAAACCAAAAGATTGGGGCGCAAAAGGAACACAAACCACTACCAAAATGATGCGCTCAGCATTTTGCTTCAAATGAAACCTGCTGCAACGCAGTTGGTAAAGCGGATAATACGCTTCTTTGCTTAAAATTACAAACGATAATTGTTATTATTAACTATAAATAAAATATCATTATGAATATAAAAGAAATTATTTTTTCAATTTTTCCGATTAATATCTCCTATCGCTTAATTTGAGTAAAAACTGCCCGTTTCCATTACCGATATTCCCGCGGTTTCTGTCGAATATCCCGACATTTCACATCCAATCAGTCTGAGAAGCTCAAATGATTACCCCACTCTATCATTTCACTGCATCAACCCGCCAACCCATTTCTCCTTTTCAGACAGCCTGAATCTCGAGAATAATGTGGCTCAGGCAGGCCATTGGTGTATGATGGATTCCCTTTCAGGCAGCCTGAATCCGGAGAATAATGCGGCATATGCGGCTCCTGTATCAACCTGCTCCTCACTTTTCAGGCATACTGTGAGCCCCATACAATTTTCAACTGAACAACTTAAGCGCGGACGGCAGCATTGCCGCAGGGGGCTGTGAGACCCCATACAATACTCAACTGAACAGCTTGCCCAACTTATTCCTATCTTTCAGTCAGCCTGAAACCATATCAGGAAAATTTAGACCTCCTATCAAATCCAACTTATTCCCCTCTTTCAGGCAGCCTGAAACTCCGACCGCGATTTCAGCTTGGCAGAAATGCACCGTACCATTCCCCTTCAGGCTGCCTGAAACCATACGCCGACCGAAATATTGCCGCTTAGGCAGCCGACCTGTGTACAATCACGCTTCAATGAGCCCTATTTGCAAACTATGCCCTACCGCTGCCTGAAAGTCATTTACACCGCACTCCCCCTGCTTTTACTGACCGCCATGGTGTTCGCCCCATTGATAGCGGTTACTTCTTATGATGATGCCATACCCGCATGGACAACCGTCTGGCAAGACGGATATTACAAACAACGCATTATCTGGACGATATTTCAGGCAGCCTTAACCGTGCTGCTCACTGCCGCCATCGGCATGCCCATCGCTTGGGTGTTCGCACATTGGCAGTTTGTCGGCAGGCAAACCGTTTTGCGCCTGCTGATGCTGCCGTTTGTGATGCCGACATTGGTAGCGGGTATCGGCGTACTGGCACTGTTCGGCGAACGCGGTGCCTTATGGCAAGGCTGGGCGGATACGCCTTATCTGCTGATATACGGCAATGTGTTTTTCAACCTACCCGTAATGATATTGGCTTTATATCAAGGCTTTATCCGCGTCCCTGCCAACCGGTTGGCAGCCGTACGCTTGGCGGGCGCAGGCGTATGGCGGCAATTTCGGTATGCCGAATGGACGGTTGTCCGCCCTTGGCTGGCAGGAGCTGCCTGCTTGGTGTTTCTTTACTGTTTCTCAGGATTCGGACTGGCATTACTGCTGGGCGGCCAGCAATACGCCACCATAGAAGTGGAAATCTACCGCTTGGTTGCATACGAATTGGACACCGCCACTGCCGCAGCATTGGTATGGCCGGTACTTGCCTGTACTTTCGCCGCTGCCGCCGCCTACACCTTTATCAGCCGCCGCAGCCATACCGCCCCGATACGCCGCAGGCTGCCTGAAACCATCCGCACACCGCTGCAATACGGCGCAGTTGCCGCTGTGTATGCCCTATTGCTGTTTTGCTGCGCACTACCCCTGTTGGCCGTATTGCTGCAAGCATTAAACAGCGGCAGCGCATGGGCCGTGTTGCGGGACCAAGAAACCCTGTCGGCTCTGTTCAATACCGCCCGCTTCAGCTTTTGCGCCGTTGCCGCTGCCCTGATTTTAGGCGGCTGCCATGCTGCGGCCGCACGGCGTTTTCCCGTCATGCGTTTGCTGACCTTTCTGCCGTTTATGGTTTCCACCGTATGCCTGTCATTCGGCGTATTGCTTCTCTATCCCCATTGGGCATCTTCGCTGGCCATGTTGCTGGCCATGTACACTCTTTTAGCCTACCCCTTTGTAACCAAAGACATTCTGTCCGCATGGGACTCTCTACCCGCACATTATCTGCACGCAGCACGCCTATGCGGCGCGTCCCCTTTTCAGGCAGCCATACGCGTCAGCTTACCGCTTCTGCTGCCTGCCGCACGGCGCGGCCTGACACTGGCCGCAGCCACCTGTATCGGCGAATTTGCCGCTTCGCTATTTCTCTCCCGCCCCGAATGGACCACTCTCACCACACTGATTTATCGCTACTTAGGCAGACCGGGTGCGGAAAACTACCACAAAGCCCTAGTGCTGACCTTGCTGCTCATGTTGGCGGCAGGCATCGCTTTCACATTACTGGATAAGGGCAAACAAGATAAGGCTGCCTGAAACCCTTCCGTCACCTTGCAGGCAGCCGTTCCCAATACGCCCAAACCCGATACCGCGCCGATAAATACCGCCGATGCAACACTTGATGGCCGCACCTTCCGCCCGAACTGTTCAGAACAATGGAAACCACGTATAATCGCGCTTCCTATCTGGGGGCGACCTTGGTTTCGACGGGGGTTGCGAAGCAGATGCGGGCATACCGGGGTCTCAGAAGCCCGTTAAACACTGAATCCAAATAGTCGCAAACGACGAAACTTTTGCATTGGCCGCTTAAGGCCTGCCGTTGCAGCAGCTTGTCAATGGGCTGTGTAGCGCAAGCTACCGCAACGTCATTTCACATTGACTGGTTCGCTGTCGGGCTACTTGGCAGGGAATAAGATTCAAGGTGGCTGGCTGCCTGAAAGCCTGTCGGTCGGCGCGACGGCGGCAAGATTCGAATAGACACGACTAAGTATGTAGAACGCTTTGTAGAGGACTTTCGGACGCGGGTTCGATTCCCGCCGCCTCCACCAAATACCATCCCGGCCTCTGCGGCCGGGATTTTTTCTTTTAATTTGGCTATGCTGTAAGATTAGATTGATATGACTGTAAACGGATTGCGCGAAACGTTTTCTTTCAATGCAATGTTTCAACAAAATATTGAATAATAAGTGTTTTAATTAAATCATATTGCAGTATCAATCTTATCTGGAAACAGAGCCTTTAATTTTACCGGTATCGTTCAGTTCATTGGTAACGACCAAGCCATAAATGCAAAAACGCATTTGAATGAACAATCCATACCACCCGAACCACGGATTGAAAACATGCATTCCCTTTCTCTGAAGCGCGGACCGATTATGGCAGATGTTGCCGCGCATATTTTGAGCGGCAGCGACCGGGAGCGTTTGCTTGACCCTGCTGTCGGCGGCGTGATTCTGTTCCGCCGAAATTTTAAAGACATCGGACAATTGAAAAAGTTAATATCGGATATCAAGGCATTGCGTACGCCCGAATTGATTGTAGCGGTCGACCACGAAGGCGGCAGAGTGCAACGCTTTATTGACGGTTTTACCCGTTTGCCTGCCATGTCGGTATTGGGGGAAATTTGGCAGCGTGATGCGGAAACGGCAAAACAGTATGCCGAACAGGTAGGCTGGGTATTGGCAACGGAGCTGGCTGCCTGCGGAGTAGATTTATCGTTTACACCCGTATTGGATTTGGATTGGGGACGCTGTGCGGTTATCGGCAACCGCAGTTTCCACGCCGATGCGGAAGCGGTGTCCGAATTGGCTTTGGCTTTGCAGCGCGGCTTGAATCGCGGCGGCATGAAATCCTGCGGCAAACATTTTCCGGGACACGGATTCGTGGAAGGCGACAGCCATCATGTACTGCCGTGCGATGAACGCAGTTTGGACGAGTTGGAAAAAGCCGACTTACAGCCTTTTTACGCTTTGGCCGCTGCCGGAATGGCGGCCGTAATGCCTGCCCATGTGGTTTATCCGCAAGTCGATAACTTGCCTGCGGGATTTTCGGCAAAATGGTTGAAAACGGTCTTACGCGGACAAATCGGCTTCGATGGTGTGGTATTTTCTGATGATTTGACGATGGAAGGCGCGTGCGTGGCAGGCGGCATCAAAGAGCGGGCGCGCCTGTCGTTTGAAGCCGGTTGCGATATTGTATTGGTGTGCAACCGCCCCGATTGCGTGGACGAATTGATAGCAGGATTTGTGCTGCCTGAAAACCCTCATCTGGCCGCACGTTGGCAGAATATGGCTTGCACCATCACGCCCGAACAGGCTCAGGAAACCATCGATAGCGAAACATTTCAGGCAGCCCGGAAATTGGTTGCGGGCTTGGCCTCGCAGCGCGATGTGGCAGGCGGCGTGCAAGTGGGCGAAGCGTTTTGAAAGTCGCTCTCAAGTGTCAAGCGTTTGCTTTTTGAACAGTTTGCAGCGATACCGGTCATTCTCACGCGGCGGAAGTATTTCCTGGCATGCGGTATTTTTGAAAACAGCCGCGCTGTATCGTATTTTAGCTTGTGAGTGCCGGATTCGCACATTGCTGTTTGCGCTATAATTCGGCATCTCCCGTTTCATGAAAGACGGCTATGTCAAAAATCGAATATATTGCTTCGGAATTAAAAGCGCGCGGGCAAATCATTACCTGCGCCGAATCCTGTACCGGGGGCCTGCTGGCGGCCATGCTGACTTCCGTACCCGGCAGCTCCGCCTTTTTTGAGCGCAGCTATGTGGTGTATTCCAATCAGGCTAAAAAAGATATGCTGGACGTTCAGGAAGCCACTTTGCGCCATTACGGCGCAGTGAGCGAAGAAGTCGTACGCGAAATGGCATTGGGCGCATTGATACGCACAAAAGCGGATTATGCCGTGAGCATTTCCGGTATCGCCGGCCCTGACGGGGGAACGGAAGAAAAACCCGTTGGCTTGGTATGGTTTGGTTTTGCCACCAAAAACCGTATTTGGGCGAAACACTACCAATTTTCAGGCAGCCGCAGCGAAATCCGCCGCCAAGCGGTAGAATATGTACTGGCCATTTTGGAACATTATTTGAAAACAACGGAATAACGTCCACACCGATAGCAACAAGCCTAAACACAGACGGCGAATCCGTTTATCGCATGCCGATTATCGGCATAGCGGCTTATTTGGGCGTAAAACCCTTGCCCTGTCGGTTGTAGGCATAGCTTGATAACTGTATTCAGTTTAAATACCAATATTAGGCCGACAAACCGCCTTCCGTTTTTTCAGGCAGCTTTCCGTCCCCCCCAAGCCCATGTTTACGAATGTCAGGCAGCCTGAAAAAATACCGCCCGAATATGTTTGAGAAAAAGGAACGTCATGGCGCAACTTTTTTCCGTCCACCCCGATAATCCCCAAGAGAGGCTTATCCGTCAGGCAGCCGATACGGTACGCAACGGCGGCGTCATCGTTTACCCTACTGATTCCTGCTACGCGCTCGGTTGCGCTTTGGGCGACAAACAGGCGATGGAGCGGATTTTGGCTATCCGTCAAATCGACCTGAAGCATCATTTAACGCTCATGTGCGCCGATTTAAGCGATTTGGGCACTTATGCCAAAGTAGACAACAGCCAATTCCGTTTGCTCAAAGCCGCCACACCCGGCAGCTATACGTTTATTTTGCAAGCAGGCAAAGAAGTGCCGAACCGCACCCTGCATCCCAAACGCAAAACCATAGGCCTGCGTGTTCCCGATAATATGATTGCATTGGCGTTGTTGCAGGAATTGGGCGAACCCATGCTTTCCTGCACGCTCATGCTGCCTGAAGATGAAGAACCTCTCTCCGACCCCTACGAAATCCGCGACCGCCTGCAACACAGCGTTGATTTGGTGATTGACGGCGGCTGGTGCGGCACCGAACCGACCACAGTCGTGGACATGACAGACGGCATCGAATTGATACGCAAGGGAAAAGGCGATATTGCCGTATTCGGATTGTGATGGGAGGCTGTTATAAAGGCTGCCTGAAAGGTTAGGCAGCCGCTTGGACAAAGTACTATCCCAAATAGTTTGTCGGGGTTTGCACAAAAACACCGCCATGCTTCATCAAATATTTTATTGCCGCAAATAATCAATTAATCAATTCAATCCGTTAATACAATTATAGGATAACAAAATGAATAGGAACATTGCCATTATTTTGGCCGGGGGCGTAGGAAGCCGTATGAATTTGGGCTATCCGAAACAATTTTCCAAAATTGCAGGAAAAACAACTTTAGAACATACGATTGCTATTTTTGAAAACCATCCGAAGATTGACGAAATCGTGATAGTGGCGGAAAAAAACCACTATACCAAAATTGCCGAAATTGTTGTTCAGGCAGGCTTTCATAAGGTCAGTAAAATTATTTACGGCGGCAAGGAGCGGACAGATTCAACACTTTCCGCCATTTCATCTCTTCAAGACTATGAAGGACAAAGCAAATTAATCATTCATGATGCAGTAAGGCCGCTGTTGAGTCCCGAAGTCGTCAGCAACTGTATCGATAAATTGGACGAATACAATGCCGTGGATGTCGTCATTCCCGCTGTGGATACGATTGTACGCGTTGATAGCGAAACTCAGGAAATTGTCGAAATTCCGAAACGCAGCGAATATTATCAAGGCCAGACTCCCCAAGCGTTCAGACTAAGCACATTAAGAGAGGCTTACGAGCTGTATTTGCAAAAACAAGTACAAGGAACATGCGATTGCGGCATTGTTTTAAAAACCATGCCCCATGAAAAAATCGGAACAGTACAAGGTTCGGAAACCAATATTAAATTAACGCGCCCTGTCGATTTGTTTATTGCAGATAAACTCTTCCAAAGCAAAAGTAATTTTTCTTTACGCAATATCGTTTCATTGGAACAGCTGCATACATTGAGACATAAAGTATTGGTTGTTTTCGGAGGCAGCTACGGCATCGGCTTGGAAATTATGACGCTGGCTCAAAAATTGGGAATGAAAGCATACAGTTTCAGCCGCAGTAACGGCGTTGACGTTACCGACATGGCAAAAGTACAACATGCCCTGATGCAGGTCGCAGAAGAAGAAGGCGGAATCGACTATGTCATCAATACGGCAGCCATTTTAGTGCATAAACCGCTGGCAGCCATGTCGTATGAAGAAATCATGCAAAGTATTCATGTCAACTATACCGGAGCCGTTAATGTTGCGAGTGCCGCTTATCCGATTATCAGGCAGCGACACGGAGGATTGCTGAACTTTACCTCCAGCTCATATACGCGCGGCCGCCCCTTTTACAGCATTTATTCTTCCACCAAAGCCGCTGTCGCCAACCTCACCCAAGCCCTATCGGAAGAATGGAGCAAGGACGGCGTGCAAATCAACTGCATCAATCCCGAGCGCACCCAAACGCCGATGAGAACCAAAGCATTCGGTTTGGAACCTGAAGACACTTTATTAAATCCCAAAACAGTCGCATTGGCTTCATTATCAGTGTTAGCCAGCAAAGAAACGGGCAATATCGTTGATGTCGTCCGCGCGGATGAAAATTTTATCCGCCACATTCTCGACGAATTGGATAATGAACATTAATGCTTTCAGGCAGCCTGAAAAATGATAGATTTGCCACAATACCTTTATTTGGACAGCAAAATTGTCGGTGCCGCACAACAAATCACAGAGTTTTTCAAGCAAGGCGTTTTTTCCGAAAAAACCACCGTATTGCTGAAATACTACAAACACCCATCCCATAAGCGTATTCTTGCCGTGTTCCAAGCAAGCGGCGTTTCAGTGAAAGTGGTTAGAAACAGTGATTTGGACAACCTGACAGAAGGGATTGTTTTCTACCCCTTCAATGCACAAAGCAATTGCCGCTTGGTAGCCAACCGAAAATTGACGCATATTTTCATTACGCACGGAGAAAGCAACAAAATCTCTTCCGTCAAACCCATTTTGCGTATATACGATTACGTGGCAACCGCAGGCGATGCCGGCATAGACCGATTGTTGCAACACAAAATCTTCACGCCATGCGATATAGAACAAGGCAGATTAATCAAAACAGGCGATACGTTTATCGGCAAAACCGGATTAAATGCCGAAGCGGAAGAAAAAGTGATTTTCTACGCCCCCACTTGGGAAGGCGGCGTGCCTAACGAAAATTATTCAAGTTTGTGCAATATCCGTCTGGTAAGCCAATATCTATTGCAAGCTTGCCGGCATTACCATCTGAATCATGTTGTTATCCGACCGCATCCCAATACCGGCCACCGTTTGGATGAATATCAACAGAATTTATGGCAATTGATAAATGAACTGAGAAACAGAAAAATTCAAGTTAGTTTATATATCGGACAAATAAAATTCAATTTTTGGCAAAAAATAAGATTAAGTAAAATAGATGTCCGGCTAATAGGGCAATTGAGTTCTTTTGCTGCAGAATTGGCTTTCTGTGATTTGTCTGCAATTGAAACACAATTATTAAATGAACAAATACCATATTATATTTTTGGCACTGAAAAACATTACACTACTTTATTTTATAAAAAGCATAATGAAATATATCAACAATCTTTTTTGGATATATCAAAAGAAATGAAAGAATTGGATATAGTTTCAAGTCAGGATTTTATAGAGCTCAAAAATTACGTTTTGCAGCAACATGGCATAATTGGCGTAAAACAATTAATAACTAGTCTTATGTAAATAATCATAAAGGAACACTTACAATGAACCAAAATCAAAAAAACAACAAAATCGATGTTACTGTCATCACGCCGATGTACAACGTGGAAAACTTGATTGGTGAAACCGTACAATGTTTAAAAAATAATCATTGTAATTTAGAAATTTTATTGATTGATGATGGTTCGACCGATGAAACGGTTCTTAAGGCTCGTTCCGCAGTTGGCGATGACCACCGCTTTAAAATTCTTCTAAAACCTAATTCAGGCGTATCCAATACAAGAAACTTTGGTATTGAACATGCAAAAGGCGAATACATCACTTTCGTTGATTCGGATGATATTTTGGTTGAGCATGCAATAGATAAGTTACTTTCTGCAGCCAAAGAAGAAAATGCCGACTTTGTCTACGGAGGTATTAAAAGATTTAATTCTACTAATATCTGGACAACCTCCATTCATGACGAATCCAATTTATTTTCAAAGGGTCATAAAAACATCCTCAAAAATCCAGAATTGTTTTTTTCTATGGCACCAGGATCAAAGATGATTCATAGAAATCTACTAAGAAATAATATTTTTCCATCTTCTATCCAATGCGCAGAAGATCAAATAGTACTTTTTAATATTTTTATAAATGCAAAAAATATTTATTGCATTGGTGAATATATCTACTATTACAGAGAACGAGATTTAACCCTAAATGAAAATTCCATCACCCAACAAAAAGATACTAAAGCCTTTAAATACTTAGAAGATATTATAGCAGTCATGCAAATGATATCTGATAAGCTTAAAGGAAATGTGCATTATGACGAGAAACAAAAAAATGAAATACTGAAAAATTATTATGAAAGGGCGTTAAAATTTGATGTATGGCCTTTGTTTCTGAGAGTATTGAAATATCATCCACATAAAACCAAAAATGCTTTTGAATTAGTTCATCATTTCATGAACAACGTTGATGATGATTTATTTAATTATACGACAGGATTCAGGTACTTCTTTTTACGAACATTGATTGACAATGCTGATTTAATTCGTGTTAAAGATTTTCCCGCTTATCGTGAATTTATCCGATACATAGTAGGCAGGCTTTCCGATAGAACTATAGCTGCATGCTCCAAATCACCAAATTGGCAAAATAAGCGATTGGAGGATAACCTTTATTTATCTTCAAGTTCTTTTCCTGCATCATTCTTGTATTTTTTAAAATTGAAAATGAAGAAAAAAATTTTTCGTAAATTGAATAAAAATGCAGAAGAAAGAGTTAAAAAATATTTTCTACCTTTTTATCGGTTATTTCCTGTTCAAAAGAACAAAATAGTGTTTGCATCTTCAACCAAAGGAAAAATGTCGGCTAACTTTAGTGCCATATTGAATGAGTTGAAAAAAGAAAAAAATTTTGATTATAAAATTAAAAAATTTCTAGGTTTATCGGGTGAATTTACAAGAAATCTATCGCGATATTTTCATCTGGCTACTGCGGGAACAATTATATTAGAAAGTTACTACAGACCACTTTATGGTGTGAAACTCAATCCTAAAACCAAAGTATTACAAATTTGGCATGCCTGTGGTGCACTCAAAAAATTTGGGTTTAGTGCATTAGAGAAAAATGATTCCAATCCTGTTGAATTCGAAACGGCGGCACATGGATTTTATACACATATCATCACCAGTTCTTACGAGACAGGAAAATGCTATGCTGAAGCATTTGGTGTCCCTATGGATAAAATTTATCCTATAGGGGTGCCAAGAACTGATATTTTTTTCTCTGACAACAAAATGGATAAAATAAAACGCGAAATAATCAGCCGATATCCAACCCTGGCGGGGAAAAAGAATATCTTATACGCTCCCACTTTCCGAGGTAATCCTTCGGAACGACGCAAATTCACTCTGCCTTTTGATTTAGCTATTATTGATGAGCTTCCTCCAGACTATAATATCATTATTAAATTACATCCTGTAGTAACTATTCAAAGCATATCTGTTCCAGATGAATATAAAGACCGAATTATTTTTCTACCGAGTTCAGAAGACGTCAATTCTTGGATGGTTTTTGCCGATGTGTTGATTACAGACTATTCGTCTTTGATATTCGAATACTCATTTTTAGATAAGCCAATCGTATTTTATGCCCCCGACCTTGATTCATATTTCGATGAAAGAGGCTTCTATTTTGAATATCAAGAATATACATACGGCAAAATAGCTCAAAATGAAAAAGAATTAATCTCTTGTATAATCTATTCTGAAGAAGATTATCAAGCATTTCAATTTAAAAAAGCTGCCTTTAAAGAAAAGTTTGTTAGTAGCTGCATCGGCTCATCTGCGCATAACATCATCAGATTAATTCAAGAATAGTTCTTTAAATCTTTTGGCGCGAGAAATAAAGTATCTCCATTTTTATTCTTTGTGTATGTAATGCACCAAATCAAATGCTATACCGCCGGCGGAGATTTGGTGCAATCTTTCCTGTTGCCGCCATTGCGGGCCGATTTCAGGGAAAAAGGCATCTCCTTCAGGGGATAAGGCGACTTCGGTGAGTCTTAAATCGGTTGCAAAGGGCAAGGCTTGGGAATAGATTTGCGCTCCGCCGATAATCACGGCTTCGGGCGCATCGGCGCATAAGGCTAAGGCTGCCTGAAGGCTGCCTGCGGTTTGCGCTCCTTCTGCGTGATAGCTGCTGTCGCGGCTGACAACGATGTTTTGCCTTTCAGGCAGCGGTTTGCGCGGCAGGCTTTCCCATGTTTTCCTTCCCATAATCACGGGTTTGCCCAAAGTATATTGTTTGAAAAAGGCAAAATCTTCGGGAATATGCCAGGGCAGGCGGTTTTCCGAACCGATACAGCGGTTTTGTCCGAGTGCGGCGATAAGGGTGATTTTGGGCGGCATAAAAGTTTCCTGAATAAAATAAGAAATCGGGCTTTAACGCTGGTTATGAAGTTAATACGGCTCCAAAAAACTCGGTTGTCGGCGGCATAAGCTGCTTGGCGTGTATCCGCGACAGGCATCAACCCTGATTGGACGGTATTTCTGCCTGTTTCAAGCGTTGTTCCGCCAGCCATACCAAGCCCAATACGGGAATGCCTATCAGGGCGGAAAAAATAAAGAAGCCGTCATAACCGATTTTGTCGGCAATCGCCCCCGAATAGCCGCCCAAAGTTTTGGGAATCAATGTCATCAGCGAGGAAAACAGCGCATATTGGACGGCGGTAAAACGGATATCGGTGAGGGAAGACAGGAAGGCGACAAACACCGTGCCGGTAAGCCCTGCCGCCAAATTATCCGCCCCAACCGCCAGATACAGCATGGGAATATTGTAGCCCTGCCATGCCAAAGCGACAAACATCAAATTGGTAACGGAAGCCAACACCGCACCGAGCATCATCATTTTCATCACCGAATAGCGTTGCGATAGCACGCCGCCTACCACGCCGCCGGCAATCAGCATCATCAGGCCGAAGATTTTCACGGCTGTGGCAATCTCGTCCTTACTGAATCCCAAGTCGGCATAAAACACGTTCGACACCACGCCCGCAACAATATCCGAAATGCGATACAGGCCGACTAGCGCAAGCAGCAACAAGGCATTATTGCCATAGCGGCGGAAAAAATCAGCCAACGGCGCAATCCAAGCCTGATAAACGGTTTCGCCCGCCACCGCTTTGCAACGCACGGTTAACACGCCAACCGCAACGGCAGACGCAACCGCCCCCGTCAAGCGCAAGCTCTCCCAGATAAACGATAAAAAAGGAGAAGGCGAAGCGGGCAATACTTTTCCTAACAGTATGAATACCTGAACAAAAGCCGAAACGCACAAAATAAAGGTGAGTAACAAACGCAAATGTTTGGCTGCGGTCGGCTCGTCGCGGTGCAGGCTGCCTGAAAACCGCATCGGCAACCAAGCGGCCGGCAGGGCCGCAAGCCATTTTAAAGATTGCAACGTTTCGGGCAACAGGCTGCCTGAAAGCTGCCATACGCAGGCAAACGCCGCCAAAGGCAGCACGGCAACGCGGAAGAATACGGAAAAATGTGCGGACGTTTGTTCAGGCAGCCTTGCGGCATCACGGTTCGGCTCGCGGATAAACAGTGTGAACGCAGCGCAGGCAGCCATCAATAAAGCCATGATGAGATACGTGTTGCGCCATGCGGCATAAACGTAATGCTCTTTAGACGAACCCAACCACGAAGCCAGATACAACGCCCCCGCACCTGCGGCAATCATACCCAAGCGGTAACCCGCCACATAAGCGGACGACATCACCGCCTGCATGGCCGAATCATCGGGAGCCGATTCGATACGGTAGGCATCAATCACCACGTCTTGGGTGGCCGAAGAAAATCCGAGCAATACCGCACTCAGCGCCATCCCGTTCAAAGCCGTTGGATTGCCGTTAATCGGATTGATGCAGCCCATCAACACAATCGCGGCAATAATCAAAATTTGAGATGCGAGCAGCCAAGCGCGGCGTTTGCCGAGCATGCGGGAAAGCAGCGGCAGCGGTAAGGCATCGACCAAAGGCGCCCAGATGAATTTAAAGGAATAACCCAAAGCCGCCCAACTGAACATGGTAACCGTTTTACGCTCGATACCCGCTTCCAACAGCCACAGCGACAAAGTGGAAAAAATCAACAAAATCGGTATGCCTGCGGCAAAGCCGAGCAACAACAGAGTTAAAGCGCGGCGGTCGAGATAAGGTTTGAAGGAATCGTAAAAAGCGGTAGATGTCATGGCTTGGTCTCGGTCTTTCAGGCTGCCTGAAAGACGTTAATGGAATAAATGAAATAGCAATACCGTTATCAAACGGCCGTGCATTACATAAAGAAAATCAAATGCTTTGATAAACGCCAATATGCTGCCTGAAATCTTTTTACGATGCAGACAACTTATTTCGGGCTGTTTAAAATCTTCACGACACAGGCAACTTTTTCAGGACGTTTACAATCTTTACGATACGGGAAATTTTTTCAGGCTGCCTGAAATATACGGGCGATTGCCTGAACCCGCGTCCGCTTAATACGGGAAGTGCCAAATTCATTTGGCCAACCGCAAAATACGCCATGCACCGTTCATCACCAGCAGAAACACCAGCGCACCAATCGCCAAATCAGGCACGGGCGAAGCAAACCATTTCACACACAGCGCGGCAGCTATCACGCCCAAATTCACCGCAATATCGTTGGAGGTAAAAATCATACCGGCACGCATATGGGCATCTTGGCTGTTGTGTCGTTTGAGCAGGTACAAACACCATGCGTTTGCCGCCAAAGCCAGCAGCGAAACTACCATCATGGTATAAAAATCAGGCAGCTGCTCCTTGCCGAAAAAACGGCGCAACACTTCCGCAAAGCCCCATAAGGCCAAAGCAATCTGCAAACACCCCGCCCAAAGGGCGGTTTTTTGTTTCCGCAACAGACTGCCGCCAACGGCGAACAACGCCAAAGCATACACGCCGCTGTCTGCCAACATATCCAAGCTGTCTGCTATCAAGCCCATGGAGTGCGACAACCAACCGAACAGCACTTCTATCAGAAAAAAGACAAAATTGATTGCCAATACTTGATAAAGCAGCGATTTCTGACGTTTATCGTCCGGCAGCCCTATCGCATCGGCAAGCGTGTCGGAAAGCTCTTCTATGCGCCAACCCAGCTCTTTCAGGCAGCCTGATATGCTTTCCTTGCCGCCGCTGCCGTAGTAAACCGTCAGCTGCCGTTTTGCCAAATCAAACGACAAATGGCGCACATTGGGATTATCCCGTAATTTCATACGGATAATCTGTTCTTCGCAAGGGCAGTCCATTTGCGGAATGCGGAAAACGGTTTGCCGTGTCGTCATGGCGTTTCCACTCCTTAAAAAATCTTTAATTATCCAATCACTTAATCATCGCAGCCATAGTATTTCACGCCGATTTTAATCGGTTCGCGTCCCTGCTCCCTACGCCAAGCATTGCTGTCGCGCAAGGAATAAACGCAGCCGCAATATTCTTGTTGGTAGAAATGTTCGCGTTTGCTGATTTCAATCATGCGCGCACTGCCGCCGCCTTTGCGCCAATTGTAGTCCCAGTAGGTAACGCCTTCGTATTTGGCGGCGGCTCTGTGGCCGCAATCGTTGATTTGGTTCATGTTTTTCCAGCGCGAAATGCCCAAGCTGCTGGTGATGACGGGAAAACCGTTTTCATAGGCATACAGCGCGGTACGTTCGAAACGCATGTCAAAACACATAGTGCAGCGGATACCGCGCTCCGGTTCGTATTCCATACCGCGTGCGCGCTCAAACCAGTTGTCCACATCGTAATCGGCATCAATGAAGGGAATGCCGTGTTTTTCCGCGAAAGCGATATTTTCGTTTTTGCGGATTTCGTATTCTTTGAGCGGGTGGATATTGGGATTATAGAAATAAATGGTGTAGTCGATACCGCTGGCCAGCATGGCCTCCATCACTTCACCGCTGCACGGCGCGCAACAAGAGTGCAATAAAACTTTATTGCCGCCTGAAGGAGGAATTAATTTGGGGCGTTCTATCGGGGTAACTTCGGGTTTGGCATTCATGATGAAATTTTTCTGCTGCCTGAAAAGTTTCAGGCAGCCTTAATGATTTAGTGATGTGTCTTGATTTCGCCTTCTATGCGGTAAACCGTACCGCAATAGGGGCAGGCGGCTTGGCGGTCGGATACGGGCAGGAAAACAAGCGGGTGTCCGTTCCAAGTTTCGTGTTCGGGGCCGCTGCAGGCGATAGGCAGCTTGTCGGCATGAACGGTTTTGATGCGGCTGGGTGTCATGGTTTCTTCCTTATCTGGCGATATGGGTTGGACTATCGTTTCAGGCTGCCTGAAATTTTTCAGGCAGCGGGGTTGATGATGTTTTTCAGTGCGGCTGATTGTAGCGTAAAACGGCTTTTCAGTATAATCTGCCGCTTTGGTTTTTAAGACGGGTGCGGCGGCATGAATGCATACGCTTTGGCAGTATTGGCATTGGCGATGTCTATGGATTCGTTTACGGTTGCTTTGGCAAAAGGAGCGGCCGTGCGCCTGAACCCCGGGCAAATCGTCAAAAATGCGCTGACATTCGGTATGATGGAAATGTTGATGCCGATACTGGGCTGGCTGGGCGGCACGGCGGCACGCCCTTTCATAGAACAATGGGACCATTGGCTGGCGTTCGTGTTGCTGGGCATATTGGGTATCCGCATGATATTGGGCGAAAAAAACGACAAACCGGAACGCTCTGCCAATCATTGGGGGCTGATGTGGACAACCGCGTTGGCCACCAGCATTGATTCCATGGTGGTAGGCGTAGGCTTGGCATTTTTGGATGTCAGCATTGCGGCGGCGGCACTCAGTATCGGCACGGCAACCGTGCTGATGTCGGCAATAGGAATGTATCTGGGGCAGTTTGCAGCGAAACGCGCAGGACGTTACGCAGAAATTTCCGGCGGTTTGGTATTGATAGGTATCGGCATATATACTTTGTGCAAGCACATGAATTGGTTTCAGGCAGCCTGAAACCACTTCTCCGCAAACCGCCGGCCGAAACGCCCCATACCACACACTTTGACTCATTTGTCCGTCCAATTCCACAACACCACATGGCCAAGAAATTCCCCGTCCATCCCAAAAAACCCGAACGCATCTGCTGGGGCTGCGACAAATATTGCACTGCAACCGACCTTCAATGCGGCAACGGCAGCGAACGTATCCAACACCCCTGCGAATTGGACGGCGAACAATGGTATCGACACGGCGACTGGCAAAATCTGCTCAGCCCCGAACAAATGCAGCAACTCGGTTTGTCATCGGCCAAACCCGCCAAGCCGCATATCAAATTACATTTGAAAAGCAAATAGTTGGGAAAAGTCCAACGCCATATTTTGCAACGCAAGCCTCCGTCTATGCCCCACTCCATTATCGCCGCGCAAATACCGTTCGTCAGAAATCCAAGCCTCATTCACACAATCCCTCCGTTCTGCCGCACAACCCTGAACGACACCATTTCGTACTATAATTCTCCCTACACCATATCAGGCAGCCTGAAAACAAGTATGAAAAACATGATTGCCGCAATGCATTCAAAATCCGCGCGGCACAGTTTCCACTGCCTGTTTTGCAGCCTTTCGGGCAGCCTAAAAACTGCGACGCCGGCTGATTGACGGATATTTCCAATATTTTTCGTTGTTTACCCCCAAAGGAAAATCATGAGCTTTTTAAAACTGACCGAACAAAACGTAAACGGCAAAACCGTGTTAATCCGCGCCGATTTGAACGTACCGTTTAAAGACGGCGCCATTAGCGATGACACACGTATCCGCGCTTCGCTGCCTTCCATCCGATACTGTTTGGACAACGGCGCAGGCGTGATTGTGATGACGCACTTGGGAAGACCCACAGAAGGCGAATTCCACCCCGAAGACGATGTCGCGCCCGTTGCCGAACATTTGGGCAGATTGCTGGGCAAAAACGTAAAAGTATTAAACGACTGGCGCGAAAACAAACCCGCCCTGAAGGCAGGCGAAGTGGCATTGTTGCAAAACGTCCGCATCAACAAAGGTGAAAAGAAAAACGATGCACAATTGGGCAAAGACTATGCCGCTTTGTGCGATATATTCGTTAACGATGCATTCGGCACGGCACACCGCGCCCAAGCCTCTACCGAAGCGGTAGCCGCTGCCGCCCCTGTATCGGTGGCAGGCATTTTGATGGCTGCCGAACTCGATGCTTTGGGCAAAGCGTTGAAAGAACCCGCCCGCCCGATGGTCGCGATTGTGGCAGGCAGCAAAGTGTCCACCAAACTCACCATTTTGGAAAGCCTGGCCGACAAAGTGGACCAATTGATTGTCGGCGGCGGCATAGCCAACACTTTCCTGCTCGCCCAAGGCAAAAACATCGGTAAATCTCTGGCCGAACCCGATTTGGCGGACGAAGCGAAAAAAATCATCGCCAAAATGGCGGCCAAAGGCGGCGTTGTACCGCTGCCTGTCGATGTGGTAACGGCAAAAGAGTTTTCCGAAAACGCGGCGGCAGAAAGCAAATCCATCGATGATGTGGCCGCAGACGATATGATTCTGGATATCGGTTCCCAATCGGCTGCCACATTGGCAGACATTCTGAAAAATGCCGGCACCATCGTATGGAACGGCCCGGTGGGCGTATTTGAATTTGCACAATTTGCAGGCGGCACGGAAACCGTATCGCGTGCGGTAGCCGAAAGCAAAGGCTTCTCTATCGCGGGAGGCGGCGACACTTTGGCCGCCATCGCCCAATTCGGCATCACCGAACAAATCGGCTACATCTCCACAGGCGGCGGTGCGTTTTTGGAATTCTTGGAAGGCAAAGAATTGCCCGCCGTAGCCGCTTTGGAACGCTTCGCTGCCTGAAAAGTTTGCCATAAAATCAGAATTCCCGTATCTGCTTATGCGGCAGATACGGGTTAGCCATTTCTAATTCAAACAGTTATATTACGACCGAATAATATCGGTCATCGGCGTCCGCCGAACAATCATCTGATATTTTTTAAAAGCCGTGTTTTAAGATTGGGTTGATATGACGATAAACAGATTGCGTCAAAACATTTCCTTCAAAGGAAACCGACAATAAACTTTTGAATAATATTAATTTTATTAAATCATATTACAGCATCTGTCTTATTTGAAAACCGAACTTTTTTAAAATACCGCCCAAATCTGTTCAGTACGTCCGAATGCTGTCTGAAAACAGTCGAAATATGGAAAGTTTGCAAACCGTTGCCCTGATTTTGCTGCCGATGTTTATCGGTTTTGCCATCCGTTTACCCAAACCTTATCTGCGCTTTGCAGACAGGTTGCTCAATGCTCTGGTCTATGTGATTTTGCTGCTCATCGGCATGGGCTTGGCGCACATGGGCGGCTTGTTGCGCCAGCTGGGCAATATTGCACTCTATACATCGGTTTTATCCATATTACTGATATTGTGCAATTTATCGGCATTAATGCTCTTAGACAAACTACTGCCGTGGCAAGGCAAAATCGTGCAAGAATCGGAATGTGCTTCTCATTCGTTCGGCGGCAGTCTCGGGCAAATCATAGTGGTGGGACTGGGGATTCTGCTGGGTTTATGGCTGCCTGAAAGCATTCTGCCTTCGGAACGCGCCGCTACGGCAGCGTTAATGCTGCTGGTGTTTGTGGTCGGTTTGCAGTTGCGCGGCAACGGTATCCCTTTGAAAACCGTGTTGTTAAACACGCGCGGCATGCAGATTTGTATCGTATTTGTATTTTCTTCCCTTTTGGCGGGCATGCTGTTTGCCGCATGTTTCAACGATGTATCGTGGAGCAAAGGCCTGGCGTTGTCTTCGGGCTACGGCTGGTATTCGCTCTCGGGCATTATGATGACCAAAGCCTACGGCGCGGACTGGGGCAGCGTGGCCTTGTTTAACGATTTGCTGCGGGAATTTTTTGCCTTAACCTTTGTTCCGGTATTGATGCGCCGCTCTTCTGCAGCGGCTGTCGGTATCGGCGGCGCAACCAGTTTGGATTTTACCTTGCCGCTTATCCGCCGTTCGGGCGGTTTAGCTGCCGTAACCGTTGCCATCAGCTTCGGATTTATAACCAATCTTTTGGCTCCGCTGTTGATGTTGGTTTTTTCCGCCTTCAAATAAATCTGTTACCCTGCCTCATATCAAACATTCAGGCTGCCTGAAACCGTTCGGGCAGCCTGACAATGTATCAAAACGGATTTTCATCAAACGGTTTCGTTCCAAAATACTCCCGCGTTCGTGAAAACAATGTATTCCATTTCCGCACGCTCCGTTTTCCCCAAAAAAGCAAACGATACGCCGCCAGAGAATAACTTTCTTCCACAAAAAATTTCAGCTTGGTTTTATGGTCCGCGTCTAAAAAACGGCTGGTCGGCGTGGGCGATGGGTAGGCCTTCATGCCCAAATCGCCTGCTATCGCCATCGCCCGAGCCATATGATAAGGGTCGCTCACAATCACCACATCGCCAAGATGATGACGCTGCATCAGATAACGGGTATTGACCAAATTCTGATAGGTGTCTTTCGACAAGGTTTCAAAAACAATATCGTTTTCAGGCACGCCTTGTTTCAAAGCAAAACGTTTGGCCACTTCCGCTTCAGTCATAAACCCCGGTTTCGGCGTTCCGCCCGTAAGAATGAGTTTGCCCGCCCTGCCGGTTTGATAGAGTGCCAAAGCATGATTGATGCGTTCGCGAAACACGGGCGAAGGGCGCGTATCCCAAGCAGCGGCACCCAATACCACCACCGCATCCGCACGTTCGGGCAGCGGCGAGTCCAAACGCGAAAACGCGTACACCTGCCACATACTCCAACACGCCAAAAGCAGCGGCAACAGCACGCTCAATACGATACCGCGCCACAAATAACGGAAAAATCTGGAAAAAATACCGGACATATCGCCAATACAATCCTAGTAAGGGTGTCAGCCACAAAACAGCGATTGTACACCCGCACGGCAAACCTTTACAGTAAAGGCTGCCTGAAAACCCGCCTGCCCGCCATCAGAATAAGCAGCGTTTTCAAGCCGAACACAGAACACTGTCGCCATCAAATAAAATTTACCCCGCCATGCCATACACCGACATATGGCATGCCTAAACAACCCGCCACAATATCCAAGCCAATTCGATATAATCCCCTTTTTCAGGCAGCCGTCATCCAATCCGTCCTATATCCAGCCCAATGCCATGCCACTTATCCAATCCGCACACAACCCTCATATCAAACACCTCGCCAAGCTGCTGAACGCCGCCAAAGCCCGCCGCGAACACAGGCAAACCGTTTTGGAAGGCGTTCATCTGCTTGCCGCCTATCTGCAAAGCGGCGGCAAACCCCTGCATCTCTACATCCCCGAAAGCCGCACCCGACACCCCGAAATACAATCCTGTCTCAACAGGCTGCCTGAATGCCCCGTCAGTACCGTTTCAGACAACGTGATGCAAAAAACCAGCAGCCTGCACCAAGCCTGCGACATCATGACCCTGATTGCCCTGCCCGAACACTCCGCAGCACCCGTTCAGGGCGACTGCATCGTTTTAGACCGCATACAAGACCCGGGCAATATCGGTACGGTTATACGCAGCGCCGCCGCATCAGGCATCAAACAACTTGTATTAAGCGAAGGTTGCGCCGATGCCTATTCACCCAAAGTCCTGCGCGCAGGCATGGGCGCACATTTTCTGCTCGATATCTGCGAACACATCAATCTGGCACAATGGCTGCCGTCCTACCGCAGCCGCAAACTCGCCACAGCACTCGGCAGTACCCGTCCCGCTTCGCTTTACCGCCTGAATCTCTCCGCCGAAAACGCATGGTTGTTTGGCAACGAAGGCAGCGGCATTGCCCCCGAACTGCTAGACTTATGCGATGCCGCCGTACACATCCCCATGCAAGGTCAAACCGAATCGCTCAACATCGCCATGGCAGCCACAGTATGCCTGTTCGAGCAAATGCGCCAACGCCTTCAGGCTGCCTGAAACATCAACCGTTGCCCGCTGCCGCCGCATCAGAGTAGAATTACTCATTTTTCCAAACGAGCCATTATGTTACGAACCATGCTAGGCGGTAAAATCCACCGCGCCACCGTTACCCAAGCCGATTTGAATTATGTCGGCAGCATCACCATCGACACCGATTTACTCGATGCCGCCGGTATTTTGGTGAATGAAAAAGTACAAATCGTCAACAACAACAACGGCGCACGCTTTGAAACCTACACCATCGCAGGAAAAAAAGGCAGCGGCACAATCTGCCTGAACGGAGCGGCAGCCCGTTTGGTACAGCCCGGCGACATCATTATCATCATGTCCTACGTCCAACTCGACAACCAAGAAGCCGCCGCACACCGCCCCAAAGTGGTTTTGGTAGACAGCCGCAACCGCATCCGCGAAACCCTGTCATACGAACCCGCACACACCGTTTTATAAAACTTCAGGCTGCCTGAAACTTTCAGGCAGCCTGTTTCACACCTAATCAAGGAACACACCATGAACATCGTCTTTCTAGACCGCGACACCCTGCCCACACGCCCTTTCCGTTTCAACTTCCCACACCGCTACACCGAATATCCGCTCAGCACACCGGAAGAAGCCGCACAAAGAATACAGGGCGCAGACATCGTGATGACCAATAAAGTCCAAATCACCGCAGAACTCATCACCGCCAATCCGCAACTCAAACTCATCGCCCTATCCGCCACAGGCTACAATAACGTTGACATCGCAGCCGCCAAACAAGCAGGCGTAGCCGTATGCAACGTACGCGGTTACGGCAACGACAGCGTGGCCGAACACACCTTCATGCTGCTCATCGCCCTGATGCGCAATTTACCCGCCTATATGCGCGATGTTGCCGCAGGCGCATGGCAAAACGCCCCGTTTTTCTGGCATCACGGCGCACCGATGCGCGACCTCAACGGCAAAACCCTCGCCATATTCGGACAAGGCAACATCGGACGCCGTCTCAGCCAATTGGCACAAGCTTTCGGCATGAACGTTATTTGGGGCGAACACAAACACGCCGCCACCGTCCGCACGGGTTACACCCCCTTTCAGGCAGCCTTGCAACAAGCGGATGCCGTATCCCTGCACTGCCCGCTCAACGAACACACCCGCAACATGATAGGCGAAGCCGAATTAAAACTGATGAAACCGCAAGCCATACTGCTGAATGTCGGACGCGGCGGCTTAGTGGACGAGCAAGCCGTTGCCGCCGCACTCAAATACGGCACTCTGGGCGGCGCAGGTTTTGACGTACTCACCGAAGAACCGCCCAAACGAGGCAATCCCCTGCTCACTTCCTTACCCAACCTTATCGTTACCCCCCACACCGCCTGGGCAAGCAACGAGGCGCTCAACCGCATGACAGAGATGTTGGAAGACAACATCAACGCCTTTGCCGCAGGCAAACCGCAAAATTTGGTTTAATCGTTTCCGATTGATTACCCGCAACCGGACGGCATGTCAGAGACACTAGGGTACGGAAACGCATCTCAACCCCGTATGACTATGCAAAAAGCCCGTCTCTTCCCAACGGGCTTTTCAAACGCATCCTGACCAAATGCATCACGTTTTCATATAAACCATTGATGATATCAATCAAATTGGAAAAATACTTCCCTACCTAACTTTCCACATGATTGAGCCGTTTCCGCTTCAAGCTCCTTATCCCGATTACCGCTCTTAACGCAAACTTGCTTTTTACCCGCCAATATCCCAAAACCGACGATATTCACACCATGATTAAAAATACCCACGTTTACACGTGGGTATCAATTGGTTACCGTTCACGAACAGGAGTGGAAAGCGTGCTTTGTTTCACCAGTTCTACCGCATGTTCGCAACTTTTTTTCGATGCGTAAGATTGTCCGTGCGCAATGATTTCGTGATTACCTGCACGCAAGCGCCAACGCCATTTTGAAGCAACATCTTGATAAATTTCAAAATACATAATCAGTTCTCCAAATAGAAGTACACATTTTCCCGATACGGAAGTATCGGGACTTTGTCGCAGGATACAGCCCGAAAAATGAGAAAAGGAGCTATAACCATAAAGTTGCGGTAACACGCTGCTTAAGGCTGCATTGTAGCAGCGAACCCGAAATGAATGCAGCAATTCGGAAAGAATAAAGGCCAATCATGCAACATATGAAGCAATCTATTGTCACAACTGCGCCCAATGCAATCTGTTTTCATCCATCAATACTGTCATAACTCTCCCGCATCCTATGCAAACGCAAATATGCTCTGGAAGTTCGATGCACATTCAACCCGATGCGTATCAATGCCGCCGCTCCTATCGCAGCAAGCAGCTTGGATTCAAAACATCTGCCGCCCAATCGGATACTCAATCCTGCTTTCAGGCAGCCTGAAAATATTATTTTTTTTAAAAGACCCAATCAATTTTCCGGATAATACTTTAAAAACAAAAGAATAAGTTTTTCAGGCAGCCTGAAACCCTACACATTTTTTTAAAAACATCCATAAAAACCGCTACAAGATTAACAAAATGTGTTAAATTGATAAGAACCGCAATAATTTGTTAATTACGGTTCATTTTTATAAGAAAAACATTTAAGGAGTATCTCATGCAAGAAATCATTGGCTTTCTAAACGGCTGGATTTGGAGTCCCGCACTGATTTATCTGTGTCTGGGTGCCGGGTTGTTTTTCTCGGTGATTACCCGTTTTATGCAAGTCCGCCATTTTGTCGAAATGCTGCGCTTGCTGTTCCGTCCCAACACGACACCCGAAGGCATCAGCTCTTTCCAAGCCCTGGCAGTCGCACTGTCGGGGCGTGTCGGCATGGGAAATATTGCGGGTGTGGCGGCCGCTATCGGCTTCGGCGGACCCGGAGCGGTATTTTGGATGTGGGTGGTGGCATTTTTGGGTGCGAGTACGGCCTATGTGGAATCCACTTTGGCGCAAATCTATAAAGAAACCGACAATGGCCAATACCGCGGCGGTCCGGCTTATTATTTTGAAAAATTCTTCAAAGGTGCAAGCGGGAAAATATTCGGGGCGGTTTTTGCACTGGCCGCTGTTCTGGCGTGCGGCTTTTTCCTGCCGGGCGTTCAGGCAAACGGCGTTGCCAATGCCGTGGCGATGATTACGGGAGACGGCACACCTGTGTCAACTGCATTCGGCACGGTCGGCATGAACAAATTGATTGCGTTGCTGTTTATCGTGCTGGTGCTGGGCATGATTATTTTCGGCGGCATCAAACGGATTGCCAATGTAACCGAAATTGTGGTGCCGTTTATGGCATTGGGCTATGTGGTGATGGCCTTATTGATTGTATTCATGCACATCAACCAAGTTCCCGCTATTTTGGGCATGATTATCGGCGATGCCTTCAGCGCACAAGCGGGCTTTGGCGCCGCTATCGGCTGGGGGGTAAAACGCGGCGTATATTCCAACGAAGCGGGACAAGGTACGGGACCGCACGCAGCGGCCGCAGCGGAAGTGGAGCATCCTGCGCAACAAGGTATGGTGCAGGCATTTTCCGTGTATGTGGACACTTTGTTTGTCTGCTCCGCCACTGCGTTCATGATTTTGATGACCGGCCAATACAATATCCAAGGTACGCTGCCCGAAGGTCAGTTTTTAGTACAGCATTTGGCGGCGGACACGCAAATCAACAGTCCCGCATTTACCCAAATGGCCGTTTCCAGCGTATTTGGCGCATTCGGCAACATCTTTGTCGCACTGTCGATTTTCTTCTTTGCCTTCACTACCATCATGGCGTATTACTATATCGCCGAAACCAATATGGCTTATTTAATCCGCAAATTTAAGTCCAAAGGATTTTGGCTGTTTGTCGTGAAAATCACCGTCATGGCATCCGTTGCCTACGGCGCATTGAACAGCTCAGGCTATATTTGGGAAGTGGGCGATGTCGGCGTAGGACTGATGGCTTGGCTGAACATTGTCGGTATTGTCGTGATTTTCCTGAAAAGCAAACCGACCATTTCGGCATTAAAAGACTATGAAGACCAACAAAAAGCAGGTGTCGCGCACTTTACATTCGACCCCAAAAAATACGGTATAGAAGGGGCAACCTTCTGGGAAAACCGTCTAAAAGAGCGTAATAGCCGCTAACCGCTTTATCGAAAGGCTGCCTGAAAGCATTTGTCTTGCATCAAAAGACTTTTCAGGCAGCCTCTTTGCACTTGTGTTTTAATTGCAATATGTTAATTTCGCGTTGCATAACTTCACGAAACTTGACGAAAATTAAAACCCGTGTTACATATCCACCCTTTCAAAGAATAATTTTTCCACCAACACAGAGAGGTATCTTATGGATTACAACCCCATGCACATTACCTTCGCCATCTATCTGGCAGCCGTATTGCTGATAGGTTTGGCGGCTTATTTCGCCACCCGCAGTTTTGACGACTATATTCTCGGCGGACGCAGTCTCGGCAGTTTCGTTACCGCCATGTCGGCAGGTGCTTCCGATATGTCGGGCTGGCTGCTGATGGGCTTGCCGGGCGCGATTTACGTTTCAGGTTTAAACGAATCTTGGATTGCCATCGGCTTGACCGTTGGCGCTTATTTCAACTGGCGTCTGGTTTCAGGCAGGCTGCGCATACACACCGAGCGCTGCAACAATGCATTAACCCTGCCTGATTATTTCTTCCACCGCTTCGGCGCACACGGACACCTAATGAAAGTGGTATCCGCCACCATCATTTTGCTTTTCTTCACTATTTACTGCGCTTCAGGTGTAGTGGCAGGCGCACGTTTGTTCCAAAGCCTGTTTCCCGATTTAAGCTACACCCAAGCCATGTGGCTGGGTGCGGGCGCAACCATTGCCTATACCTTTATCGGCGGTTTCCTTGCCGTGAGCTGGACAGACACCATCCAAGCCACCTTGATGATTTTTGCCTTGGTATTGACGCCGATTATGGTGTATCTCGCTTTGGGCGGTGCGGATGAAATGTCTGCCGCCATTCAAAGCGTGGCGCAAACCACCGGCAAAGAATACGGCAGCCTGTTGGCAGGCACTTCCCTGCTCGGCATCATTTCCGCCGCCGCATGGGGATTGGGATACTTCGGACAACCTCACATTTTGGCACGCTTCATGGCCGCCGACAGCGTGAAATCATTGGTTAATGCCCGCCGTATCGGTATGACTTGGATGATTGTATGCTTGGTGGCCGCTTGTGCGGTAGGTTATTTCGGTCTGGCTTATTTTGCCGGCCGCCCCGAAGCCGCCGCTGCCATGGAAGGCAACCCCGAACGCGTCTTCATCGCACTGTCCACCCTGCTGTTCAACCCTTGGCTGGCCGGTATTATTCTGTCTGCCATTTTGGCAGCCGTGATGTCCACTCTGTCTTGCCAGCTTTTGGTTTGTTCCAGCGCGATTACCGAAGACTTCTACAAAGGCTTCCTGCGTAAAAACGCACCGCAACAGGAATTGGTGTGGATTGGCCGTATCATGGTACTCGTTGTCGCCATTATCGCCATTTTGATTGCCGCAGATCCCAACAGCCGAGTATTGGGCTTGGTAGCTTACGCATGGGCAGGCTTCGGCGCCGCATTCGGACCGGTAGTGATTTTATCCGTATTCTGGAAACGCATGACTTCCAAAGGCGCATTGGCAGGTATGATTGCAGGTGCGGTAGTTGTAGTGGCTTGGAAAGCGACAGGCAGCAGCCTGTACGAAATCGTTCCGGGCTTTATCGCTTCCTTTATTGCCATCGTAGCTGTTTCCCTGATGAGTAAAGAGCCCGCTCCCGAAGTAATTCGACGCTTTGAAGAATCTGATGCGGAATTTAAAAATACTTCCGTTCAGTAAATGCTAATGCCAAAACGAAGCGGGTATGCAGATGTTTCTTCTGCATACCCGTTTTTTATTAACCGGGCTCTGCGTTGTAAGATTTGGTTGATACTGCTATAAACAGATTGCGTAAAAACGTTATTTCCCAATGGGAATTTAAAATAAGATTTTTGAAAAATATGTTTTTATTAAGTCATATTACGGCATCAATCGTATTTGAAAACAGAGCCCTTAACTAAAACAAAAATGCATATATCACTGCAACATCCTCTAAAAAAACATAAAGGCTGCCTGAAACCCTTTCAGGCAGCCCCAAGCATCTAGGTATTACAACATACTGTTTCTCGCGATAAACGGCCGCCCGAAACCGACTGTTAGACACCGGCAAACGCAATTCCATAAAAAACAGATAAATACCAATTTCATCAAAGCCGTATCAAAATTAAACAATCAATCCGACTGTTAACATAACACTACAATCATTATCACAAGTATAAAAACCTCCCCTATTCAGTTAAAAAACATTGGCATTTTTTACGTATTTATTCTAGAATAGTATGTCTATTCTAAGTTTCAGGCAGCCATTGCGCTGCCGCTTTCCTATAAGGACACGCAAATGACTGTTTATAAAACCATTAAACCCGTAGCACTTATTATTGCAGCTGTTTTTGCACAACAAGCAGCCGCTTCAGGCTATCATTTCGGCACCCAATCGGTAACTTCGCAAAGTACTGCCAACGCCTCCTCCGCCGAAGCTACAGACGCCACTACTATTTTCAGCAATCCTGCCGGTTTGTCCAAACTGGAACGCAGCGAAATCACCGGTGCCTTGACATTCGTCGCTCCCAGCATCAAATACAGCGTTACTTCTTCAGAATACCGTGCAGGCGGTAACGGCCAGCCCATGAGCGAAACAGACGGCAGCACCAGCGGCAAAATCACTTCCGACTTAGTTGCCGCGCCGCATATTTACGGTGCTTACAAACTGAATGACCGCGTAACTTTAGGCTTGGGCGTATACATTCCATTCGCCTCTTCTACCGAATACGATAAAGATTCACAGCTTCGCTTCCACATGAACAAGCTGGGTTTGACTTCCGTTGCCATCGAACCCGCCGTATCATTCAAAATCAATGACCGCCACAGCATTGCCGGCGGTGTCATAGCGCAATACGCCACTGCAGAATTGCGTAAATATGCCGACTTCAGTTCGGCCATGTCTGCACCACTGCCTCCTGCTTTGGCAGACCGCAAACAATTCCAAGCCAGCGTTGAAATGAAAGGCAACGATTGGGGATTTGGCTATCATTTGGGTTATTTGTTCGATATTAACGACCGCGCCCGCATCGGCATGGCTTACCGTTCAAAAATCAGCCATACATTGAAAGGCGAAGCGGAATGGTCGCCCGAAGGTGCAATATCCAAAAACCAATGGGCACAATTAAGCCATCCCCAAGGCGGCGGTTATGTTGCAAAAGAAAATGCCTCAGTTAAAATTGTTACGCCCGAGTCGCTTTCTGTCCACGGTATGTTCCGTGCCACCGACAAATTGAACCTGTTCGGTGATGTAACTTGGACGCGCCACAGCCGCTTCAACAGCGTGGATTTAGAGTTTGAACACGACAAAGTTGTAGCCAACACTCCCGTAACCGGCAAAAAATCCAACACTGCAACCATAGAGCCCAACTGGCGCAATACTTATAAAGTATCTCTAGGCGGTTCTTACCAAGTGAGCGAACCCCTGCAACTGCGTGCCGGTATCGCATTCGACCAAAGCCCCGTACGCAATGCCGCCTCACGTATGAACAGCCTGCCTGACGGCAACCGCATTTGGTTCTCCGCCGGTATGAAATACAACTACAAAAAACATCATGAATTTGACGTAGCCTATTCCCATATTCACGTTAACGACACGACATTCACTGCACAAGCGGCCTCCGGTAACGATTTGGACAGCAAAGGCCGAGCCTCCGCCAAATTTAAAAACCATGCCGACATTCTTGGTGTTCAGTATTCATACAAATTCTAAAATCCCTCAAAAAAAGGGGCTGCCTGAATCTTTTCAGGCAGCCCCTTTTTTATTTACATATGTTTTCTCAACCAACACAACATCATCCGAAACTTAAACAGACGGCAAAACACTCAAACCCGGAAGATTGTCAAAACCCTCACGGCGGACGATATTGCAAAACTCACCCAAATATGCCCTGTCCGCATCTTCCGTACGGACAGCCGCATAAAGCTCACTGGTAAGCGGCGTGTCGGTAATCGGCTTGGCGCAAATATAGCCTTTTTCCAAATACGGCATAACCGACCAATAAGGCAAAGCAGCAATCCCGCGCCTACTGGCAACCAGCTGGACAATCGCAATCGTCAACTCACTGTGTCTGCGCAGGGGATTGATGCCGCGCGGAAGCAAAACTTTTCTCAACAAATCCAACATATCGTCAGGCACAGGATAAGTAATCAAAGTTTCATCGGCAAAATCCTCCGCCTGCCAAACATCTTTTGCCGCCAACGGATGCTCCGGCGAACAAATACCCACCATCTCATAAGCAAACAGCGGCCAATAAGTGATGCCTGCCTGCGGCACGGCTTCCGACACAATCGCCAAATCCGCACGGCCGGAGAGCAGCAAACCCACAGGGTCTGCCTGAAAACCCGACACAATATCCAATTCCACATGCGGCCAACGCGGTCTGAATTCACCCATAGCAGGCATCAGCCAATCAAAGCAAGTGTGGCACTCCACCGCCAAACGCAACTGCCCTGCCTCGCCCTGGATAATCTGCATCAAATCGCGCTCTGCCGCCGCCACGCGCGGCAACAGCTCACGCCCCAACTGCAACAAACGTTCTCCCGCAGGCGTAAACCGCAAAGGCATACTCTTGCGCTCGAACAAAGGCGTTTCAAAATGATTTTCCAACACACGGATTTGATGGGACAGTGCCGACTGGGTCAAAAACACACGCTGCGCGGCAGCCGATACGCTGCCCGTTTCCTCCAATGCCAATAAAGTACGCAAATGACGCAGTTCTACAATACTTTCCATAAACCATTCCAAAAGATACGACAGCTATCTTCATCAAGACAGCCTATCGGCACGAATTCAATACCGCTTGCCCGTATCACCGTTACCGCTATTTCAGGCAGCCTGAACAACCCGACCGATGCACCCGCAACACTTATCCGACAAACCGGGCAACAGCCTAAAAACATAAGCTAACCAAATCATTCCAAACAAACCATACAGATTTCAGGCAGCCTGAAACCGTCAATCATACTGCATTTGCTGCCTCGCCTTATCCAACTGCCGCCTGTCTCGCTTGGTGGGGCGGCCGTCGGGATACACGGCACTGATACGCGAAGCATGGTCCAAAGCCTTCTGTGCTTCCCGTTTCGCCGCAACGGCTTCGTCTTCGCGATACAGCAATCTGGCTTCGGGCGCAGGACGGCGCTGGTGATTGAGTGCCGCAACAAACAATTTATACGGCAATGAATTCAAAGTTAAATCGACCACATCGCCCACGGAAATATATTTGCTGTTTTTTACTTTCACACCGTTTACCTGCACCCTGCCCAGTTCGATATGTTTCTGCGCCAAACCTCGGGTTTTAAAAAAACGGGCGGCCCACAGCCATTTGTCCAAACGCATGGTATGTTGCGATTCTGTTTCCATGTTTTTTCTCCGCAGAGCGATAGCAACCCATCTTAAGCATCGCCCGACAACCGTCTGCAAACCTTTCAGGCAGCCTGAAAAACCTGTTCTTGAAATATTTTCAATCGTGCAATGCCTTGCCGGCCCAAAGCTATCAGAATCTGCAATTCTTCCAAGCTGAATGCGGTGCCTTCCGCCGTTCCCTGTATTTCAATGATTTTTTCTGCGTCCAACATCACAATATTGATATCGCTGTCGCAACCCGAATCTTCAGGATAATCCAAGTCCAACAGCGGAATGCCGCCAACCATGCCGACCGAAACCGCAGCCACACTGCCGATAAGCGGATTTTCCGACAGCACACCCTTATCCAGCAATGTATTGACCGCCATTTTCAAGGCCACAAAAGCCCCCGTAATACTCGCCGTACGCGTACCGCCGTCTGCCTGAATCACATCGCAATCTATCAGAATCTGACGTTCGCCCAATTTGGCCATATCCACGCAAGCACGCAAACTTCTACCGATAAGCCTTTGGATTTCCTGAGTTCTGCCCGATTGTTTCCCAGCACTGGCTTCGCGGCGCATACGCGATGCCGTAGAAGCAGGCAGCATACCGTATTCCGCCGTTACCCAGCCTTCGCCTTTGCCCCGCAAGAAAGGCGGTACATTGTCGTCAATCGTTGCCGTACAAATAATTTTGGTATTGCCGCAGGCAATCAGAACCGAACCGTCGGCGTGCGGTAAAAAACCAGGCGTGATAGTGATGGGGCGCAGCTCGTTTGCAGCACGTTCAGAACGGACATAAGTCATGATTTTTCTTCCTTTAAACTAAAAATATTCATTTGAATCATCTTCGTACAAGCCGAGAACTTTCAGGCAGCCTGTAAAAATGCCACGGAATATTACATTGCAATTCCGTGGCCATATCTGTTTCCAACATCAGCAAGCACTTCTATCGGCCTTGCATTGCCTTTATGCATCCGACACACTGTCGGCTTGGTAAGCCTTATCCGATTTGCGCGAACACTTTGGCCGCCGTTGCCACAGTTTCATCAATTAATTCAGGCGTATGTGCCGCCGACATAAAGCAGGCCTCATAAGCGGAAGGACCGAACGCTACCCCGCCCTCCAGCATACCGTGAAAAAAGCGTTTGAAGCATTCCACATCGGAAGCCTGCATATCGGCATAACTTTGCGGGACTTTATCCGCAAAATACATACCGAACATACCGCCGATGCTGTCGGCAACGAAAGTAGCACCCGCCGCTTGTGCTGCAGCGTTCAAACCGTTTACCAAACGCTCGGTCAATGCGTTCAGATGTTCATAAAAACCTTCCCTTTGGATGATTTCCAAAGTTTTCAAACCCGCTGCCACCGATAAAGGATTGCCCGACAACGTACCCGCCTGATACACCCCGCCCAAAGGCGAAATGCAGTCCATAATTTCCTTTTTGCCGCCGAACGCCGCCAAAGGCATACCGCCGCCTATCACTTTGCCCATAGTGGTCAAATCGGGAACAATGCCGTGCACCGATTGCACGCCGCCTAAAGCCACGCGGAAACCGGTCATCACTTCGTCATAAATCAACACCGTACCGCTTTGCTCCGTCAGCCTGCGCAAGGTATGCACGAATTGCGCCGAAGGTTTCACCAAATTCATATTGCCCGCCACAGGCTCCAATATGACACAGGCAATCCGGTTGCCGAATTCGGCAAAACATTGGCTGAGCGCTTCGGTATCGTTATAAGGCAGCACCACCGTATGACGGGTAAAATCTTCGGGAACGCCTGCCGAACTAGGATTGCCGTAGGTCAGCAAGCCGCTGCCCGCTTTCACCAAAAGGCTGTCGGAATGCCCGTGATAACATCCTTCGAATTTAACGATTTTATCCCTGCCTGTATAGCCGCGTGCCAAACGTATCGCCGACATAGTGGCTTCCGTTCCCGAGCTGACCAAACGGACGCGCTCCACGCTCGGCAAAATCTCGGCGATTTTTTCGGCAATCAATATTTCCCCTTCGGTAGGCGCACCGAAAGACAAACCGCCCAATGCCGCCTCTCTCACGGCTTCGACCACTTCCGGATGGGCATGGCCGACAATCGCAGGCCCCCAAGAGCCGACATAATCAATATAACGCTGCCCGTTTTCATCCCAAACAAACGCACCTTGCGCCTTTTTAATAAAGCGCGGCGTACCGCCGACACTTCCGAATGCCCTAACGGGCGAATTCACGCCGCCGGGAATCACATTTTTAGCACGGTTAAACAATTGCTCGTTACGGTTCATTTGGGTTGTCCTCGAAATAAAAACAGATTGTAACGCTTTTCAGGCAGCCTGAACGCCATCGGTTTGCGTACACAAACCTTGCCGTTGCAACACTTCACGGTTTTGCGGCGCATATTCGTTATCATAAAAACGCGCAAATTTCTCCCGATAAGGCAATTTTTCACGTTCTTCCGCAAACTCGGTCATCACCTTTTCATATTGCGCCAAAGCTTCCGACAATACGCCATCATCGGGATAACGGTTCTCCACTACCGAAACACATTCAGGCAGCCTCGGCTTCAAACGCATTTCCACTGCCGGTTTGCCCATACACAAACCGAACAGCGGAAATGTATGCTTAGGCAACGCCAACCATTCAATCAAATCTGCCGCCAAAGTGCGTATCGAGCCGACAAAACACACCGCATAACCCAAACTTTCCGCGGCGACCGCTGCATTTTGTGCCGCCAAAGCCGTATCGGTAGTTGCCGTAATCAAGGTTTCCACGCTGCCTGAAGCCGCAAAACTGCCCGAATAAGCGCGGCCGCCGACATCGGCTTTATGCACGTCGGCAACAAATATCCAAAATTCACTGCACGCAGCAATCTGCGGATTGTGCGGACTGGCTTGGGCAATGCGCTGACGCAATTGCGGCGAAGTAATACGGATAATGGTGTAATGCTGCCCGTTCATCCAAGAAGACGCCCTGCGTGCGGCATCGGCAATCAAAGCGACTTCCGAGTACGGCATATCGAAAGGCAGAAAATCACGCACGGTTTTGTGCGACAACAAAGTATGCAAAGTAGGATTCATAAGCGCAAACAGTCGATAACGGAAACAAACAGGCTGCCTGAAAACCTTTTCAGGCAGCCTCCAAACCCAAATGCTCAGTTGCAGAACTTATTAACAGCTTCCTGATAACGGGGAACCAATTGGTCTTTGTTTTTAGCATTACTTTCCTGCATATTGCGCAGATTCATCTGCGCCAGTTTGCAGTTTTCGGCTTTGGCATCGGCCACCACTTTGGCATTGGCCTCTTCAATAGCCTTATTCTGCTCGGCAATTTCCTGACTCAACAAAGCCTGACGTTCCGCCAAAGACAATTTGGACAAATCGGGCTTAGTCTCGGGCGGCGTTACAGTACGGGTACGCACATTCACTACACTGGACTCACCCATACGCATTTTGTTGGGTGTATCGGAATACACGGTCGAACCGCCGCTTTTCCAAGTGAACACCTCGTTATCACCCGCCAAAGCTGCCGAAGAAACACCTAAAAGCAACACGGTTGCCAAACTGAAAGCCTGCTTCATCATCGCTTGTTTTCCTTAAAGGTTACTCTGTCAATTCAATGCTTGGGATTGTACTGTGTTTGCCCGCTCCTGTCAGCAAAACTGCAAAAAACCCCGAAGCCGTCAGGCAAATATGCTACAATGCCGTGCATTTTAAACCTGCCGCAAAGGTCGAAATAAAATGCGTATCATTGAAAAAGCCTACACTTTTGACGATGTCCTTCTCGTTCCGGCTCATTCTCAAGTCTTACCCCGCGATGTCTCGCTGAAAACCCCGCTCACAAAATCCATCACTCTGAATCTGCCTTTGCTCTCGGCGGCAATGGACACGGTTACCGAAGCGCGTTTGGCCATTTCCATGGCTCAAGAAGGCGGAATCGGCATTATTCATAAAAATATGTCGATTGCCCAGCAAGCCGAAGCGGTCCGTAAAGTCAAACGCCATGAAAGCGGCATTGTCAAAGATCCCGTTACCGTCATGCCGGACAAACTCATCGGCGAACTGCTTCATGAACGCAACCTGCGCAAACGCAAAATGTCCGGTTTGCCCGTAGTGGAAAACGGCAAAGTGGTCGGCATTGTCACCAACCGCGATTTGCGCTTCGAAACCCGTTTGGATTTACCCGTTTCCGCCATCATGACACCGCGCGAACGTCTGATTTCGGTAGCACCCGGCACTTCCATAGAAGAAGCACGCGAAATCATGCACCACCACAAAATCGAACGCGTATTGGTTTTGGACGAACACGACCAATTGAAAGGTTTGATTACGGTTAAAGACATTATCAAAAACACCGAATTTCCCAATGCCAACAAAGACCAAGAGGGACGCTTGCGCGTCGGTGCGGCAGTCGGCACAGGAGGCGAAACCGAAGAGCGCGTGCGCGCACTGATTGAAGCGGGCGTGGATATATTGGTAGTCGATACCGCTCACGGCCACAGTCAAGGCGTCATCGACCGTGTACGTTGGATTAAACAGAACTTCCCCCATGTTCAAGTTATCGGCGGCAACATCGCCACCGCAGCAGCAGCGCTTGATTTGGCGGCGGCCGGTGCGGATGCGGTTAAAGTCGGCATCGGCCCCGGTTCGATTTGCACCACCCGTATTGTCGCAGGCGTAGGCGTACCGCAATTGACGGCGGTACACAACGTTTCGGCAGCATTAAAAGGTACGGGCGTTTCCGTGATTGCGGACGGCGGCATCCGTTTTTCAGGCGATATTGCCAAAGCATTGGCAGCCGGAGCGGATTGCGTGATGCTGGGCGGCATGTTCGCCGGCACGGACGAAGCACCCGGCGAAATCGAACTCTATCAAGGCCGTGCCTACAAATCCTATCGCGGCATGGGTTCGCTCGGCGCAATGAGCCAAGGTTCCTCCGACCGTTATTTCCAAGAGAAAACCGACAACACCGACAAATACGTTCCGGAAGGCATCGAAGGCCGCGTACCGCACAAAGGTCCGATTATCAACATCATCCACCAATTGGTCGGCGGCCTGCGCTCCAGCATGGGTTATCTGGGGTGCGCCACGATTGCGGAAATGCACGAGAAAGCGCAATTTGTCGAAATCACATCCGCAGGCATGAACGAATCGCATGTCCATGATGTACAAATCACCAAAGAAGCCCCAAACTACCAACGCGGATAACACAAAAGGCTGCCTGAAAACATTCAGGCAGCCTTTTTAATGCAACCCACTGCAAGCAAAGAACTTGATTCCCGTTTTATCCATAGCCGAAACCGCTGTTTCTTTGCCTGTCCGAAATCTTTGTCCGTTTTCCGAGCCATCAGGCAAAGACATGACATCGGACACAAACGTCGGCAACCAAGCAGCACTCCGCTATCCATGCCGCCTGAAAGCGCATCATTTTTTCAGGCAGCCCATTTCACCATACCCTTGTTTTTATCACTCAAGACAGGAATAATCACAGCCTGGCACACAAGCACCCGCACAAACCACAATCCGTACCAACCGGATACCGGCCATCCAATTCAAACGGCTCCCCACCATTTCCATCCACAGCCTTCGCACCTTCTCATGACAGCCGCTCCGTTCGACCTCGAAACCTTCCTACTCTCGCTCCCCGCACTACCCGGCGTATACCGCATGATTGCCGACGATGATACCGTGTTGTATGTCGGCAAAGCCGTCAATCTCAAACGCCGCGTCAGCAGCTATTTCCAGAAAAACGACCACTCGCCGCGCATCACCCTGATGCTCAAACAAGTCGCCCGCATCGAAATCACCACCACGCGCAGCGAAGCCGAGGCACTGATTCTGGAAAACAACCTGATTAAAGCCCTCTCGCCGAAATACAACATTCTGTTCAGAGACGACAAATCCTACCCCTATCTCATGCTCTCGGGACACGAATTCCCGCAACTGGCCTACCACCGCGGCAGCCTGAAAAAAACCGACCGCTACTTCGGCCCCTATCCCAACGGCTACGCCGTGCGCAACAGCATCGAAATCCTGCAAAAAGTCTTCCGCCTGCGCACCTGCGAAGACAGCGTATTCTCACACCGCGACCGCGCCTGCCTGCTTCACCAAATCCGCCGCTGTTCCGCTCCCTGCATCGGCGCGGTTACTTCCGAAGACTATGCGGAACAAGTGAGCCAAGCCGTATCTTTTCTCAACGGCCAAACCGACAGCCTAATCGACACCCTCACCCTCAAAATGCAGCAAGCCGCCGCCGCTCTCGATTTCGAAATTGCCGCCCGTTGCCGCGACCAAATCCAAGCCCTCAATCTCATACAAGGGCAACAATTCATCGACAGCAAAACCGCCGACAATATCGACATCATCGCCCTGCACAGTCAAAACGGCGGCATCTGCCTCAACCAAGTCAGCATACGCGGCGGACGGCACGTAGGCGACAAAAGTTTCTTCCCCGACACCCGCCACGACCCCGAACCCAATCCCCAAGACTATGCCGAAGCCTTTATCGCACAACACTATTTAGGAAAAACCAAACCCGACATCATCATCTGCAATTTCAGGCTGCCTGAAAGCCTGCAAAGCGCACTCGACAGCGAACACGGCAAAAAAATCCGTTTTCCCCAAGCCAAACAAGGCGAACGGCGCATCTGGCTCAAAATGGCCGAACAAAACGCCGCCATATCCCTGCAACAACACCAGCTGCAGCACAGCAACCAAGAACAACGCATCAGCGCACTGGCCCAACTCATAGGGCTGCCTGAAAACGAACTGCAACGCCTCGAATGCTTCGACATCAGCCACACCCAAGGCGAAGCCACCGTTGCCTCCTGTGTCGTGTACGACCAATACGCCGTCCAACCCGCCCAATACCGCCGCTACAACATCACCACCGCCGCCGCAGGAGATGATTACGCCGCCATGCGCGAAGCTCTCAACAAACGCTACGGCAAACTCTCCCAAGCCCGCGCCGCAGGCGAAACCGTCCGCTTTCCCGATGCCGTATTGATAGACGGCGGCAAAGGACAAATCGGCATCGCCCTGGAAGTATGGGCGGAACTCGGACTCAGCATTCCGCTCATCGGCATCGCCAAAGGCCCCGAACGCAAAGCAGGTTTGGAAGAACTCATTCTACCCTTCCAAAACCGCAGCCTGCGCCTGCCGCCCAACAGCCCCGCACTGCATCTGCTACAAACCGTACGCGATGAAGCGCACCGTTTCGCCATCACCGGACACCGCAAAAAGCGCGACAAAGCCCGTATCACCTCTTCACTCAACGACATCCCCGGCATCGGAGCCAAACGCAAAGCCGCCCTACTCACCCGCTTCGGCGGCCTGCGCGGCATTCAGGCCGCCGGCATAGAAGAGCTGGCCCAAACCGAAGGCATCAGCCGCGCTTTGGCGGAAACGATTTATGCGGCCCTGCATACCCACTAAACCCGATTGAAACAGATAAAATCGAAACGGGTAAAACATTTCAGGCAGCCTGAAACCGAAGCCGTCACAATCCCGTCAGCCAACGCAAATGCCTTTTACCGCCCGGCCGCCTGAAACATCCCACTCGCCTTGCCGCAGGTATCAAATCATGCATCACACATTGCATTTCCCCATATTCCGCTTCAGCAGCAGCCTGCCTGAAAACAGCCCAAACAATGTCCACTGCACTCATCACCGTCTCCGACAGCAACCCGACAGGCTGCCTACACCCTGACAATACCCATCCAATATGCAACCCGTCAAAAAAGGCTGCCTGAAACCTTTCAGGCAGCCTCCGCATTACATGATTAAGATATTACGCAATAATCAACATAAAATCCGTTCCCCTTCGTAACAAAACGGGCAAACACACCTTGCCGACAACAGCACGACAATCAACCGCCAAACGCGGCCATCCCAACAATACAGCAACAATCAACGCGTTACTTCCTGACCGTTCACCACCGCACGCCGCAAATTCAACACATATCTTTTACCGTTATCCACATAATGAATCACAGTCGGAATATTGCCCCAATCAGGCGCAAACGCATAATACAGGCTGTCATCGCCGCGCTTCACGGTAAACTGGTTCAACTGCACCGTTTTGCCGCCAATCACCGTATCGCCATTGCCCATTTTACCGACACTGCCCGCAGGATAAATTTTCTTGCCGTTGGTAATATGAAGCGGTTCAGGCAGCCTGCCGTTGTCAAACGCCATCTGCCACGACAGCGTAAACAAATCCATCACGCGGCCGGAAACATTATCCGTTTTCTGTTCTCCCGCCTTGCCATAAGTAACTTTGCCGCCCGAAAACACAGCCGAAGCATAAATTTTACCGTTGCGCTTATCGCGGTAATAGCTCGGATAAAGCTGGTTGCCGTTCACAATTTTGCCGCCGCTTTCAAAACGGATTTTATACAAAGGCACGTTAATGCTAGCGTTCACCGTGTAATTGTCGCCATTGCGTTTAAAAGTCATTTCGGCGGGAATACCGTAACTGCCCTTGAAATTCAAAACCGCCGTTTCAGGCAGCTCAGCCGCACATACGGCAGAAGAACACAAAACCACCCAGCATGCAGACAACCATTGACGCATAAAACACCCCCCAAGTCGGAAAACAAGGCATGAAAAAACCCCAAATTCTACAATTTGGGGCTTGGAAACTGGTGGCCAGAGGCAGGATCGAACTGCCGACACACGGATTTTCAGTCCGTTGCTCTACCAACTGAGCTATCTGGCCTTAAGTGAAAGGCGGATTAAACCATATCTTCAAACTAAAAACAAGCGTTATTTCAATACCGAGAGAATCATTCCGTACATATATTTGCTTTTAAAAGAAATTTTTTATTCATTGTATATATTTCCCTATGCGCAACCCAATAAAATTTCTTCAACTTCTCCATTCACAAACACCAAGCCATCGTTTTCGTATTACAATTCCTACCCTTACCACCGTTTTGATTTCACACCATGCACGCCGACAATCTTTCCCACGCCAAACTGCTTATCGTTAAAGTAGGCTCCAGTTTAGTCACCTCCGAAGGACGCGGTATCGACCAATCCGCTCTAAGCAATTGGGCGGCGCAAATCGCCGCCGTCCGCAAGGCCGGCTGTGCCGTTGTATTGGTATCCAGCGGCGCGATTGCCGAAGGCATCAAACGGTTGGGCTGGACCAAACGCCCCTCATCTCTCAACCAACTGCAGGCCGCCGCCGCGGTAGGGCAAATGGGCATTGCACAAGCTTATGAATCCGCCTTTGCACAACACAATCTGCAAACCGCACAAATTCTGCTCACGCACGAAGATATGGCCGACCGCACCCGCTATCTCAATGCACGCAGTACTTTGCAGACTCTCTTGGCACACGGCATCATTCCCGTTATCAACGAAAACGACACCGTTACCACTGCCGAAATCAAACTCGGCGATAACGACACCTTGGGCGCACTCGTTGCCAATCTGCTCGATGCCGATGCGCTGGTTATTTTAACCGACCAAGCCGGCCTATACGACAGCGACCCGCGTAAAAATCCGAATGCACGCTTTATCAGCCATATCGCCACATCACACCCGGATTTGGAAAGCATGGCCGGCGGTGCAGGAAGCGGCGTAGGCACAGGGGGCATGTACACCAAAGTATTGGCTGCCAAACGAGCCGCACTCAGCGGCGCATCCACCGTAGTTGCCGACGGCAAAGAACCGGATATCCTGCCGCGCCTGCTAAACGGAGAAAACATCGGCACTTTATTCAGCAGCGGCATTCACCGCATCACCGCACGCAAACAATGGCTGCGCAGCCATTTAAGGCTTTCAGGCAGCCTCACCGTAGACGCAGGTGCCGAACAGGCGTTAACAGGCAGCCGACACGCCAGTCTGCTGCCCATCGGCTGCCTTGCCGTACAAGGCACATTCGGACGCGGCGAATTGGTTGCCGTTTTAAACCGAGAAGGCCGCGAAATCGCCCGCGGATTGAGCAACTATTCCGATTCCGAAGCCGCCAAGATTCTGCAAACACCGAGCAACCGCATCGCCGAAAAACTGGACTATTCTTTAGAAGACGAATTAATCCACCGCGACAATCTTGTTATCACCATCTGAAATTTTAATCATTTATCCATTATTAAAGCCGTTACGGCTCCATGCCGTAACGGCTTCCAATCTCACATCAGCTATCCGGCCTTTCAGGCAGCTTGAAATAACAATCAGGCCATTATGCCGCATTCTTTTTCCTTAATATCAAAAGCTGATTTTTCCCATTTCCCCTATCCTAAAACGGCAGATACACATCAAAACGGGTGGATTTGCCCGTATATTGATATGCAGCTTCCAGTCCGCATAAAAACTCCCCCAAACGCGGACGCTTCACCACCACCCGTTTTTTCGCGGTTTTTCTTGCGGCTTCAAACAACAAACTGTCATTCTGCCCAGTATTTTCCGATAGCAATTCATGAAAATAGGCCATTTCTTTTTTCACAGCCGCCGATTTCTGCCGTTCGGGATACATCGGGTCAAGATACACCACGTCAGGACGTCCGAACGTTTGCGCTGCCTGAAACATCTCCTGTGCCGCATCGCCGTAATGCAGCATAACGGCTGCCGCCAATGCCGCCGTTTCCCCGTCTTGCGCTGCACGCGCCAAGCCGTCCGCCAACAAGCTGAATACGGCGGGATGTCGTTCAAACACACGCACCTGTAAGCCCAATGCCGCCAATACGAACGCATCGCGCCCCAAACCGCCTGTCGCATCCCACACAATCGGCTTGCCGGCGGCATGAACCGCTTTGGCAATCAATTCGCCGCCGCCGCTCATCCGGCGGTAAGCGGCCTTACCTGCGGTAAAATCCACGCGCACCTTCCCTTTTTCGCCTGCTTTGCACAAGCTGATACCGTCCGTTTCATGCGCCAAAAACACCCCCTTTTCAGGCAGCCTGCCGCATACGGTCAAACCCTCCCGAACGGCATAATCGGGCAACGGCCTGTCATCGGGGCAATAGAGAAAAGTCATAACACACACGCTTTCAAGGCAACGGTTTTCAGGCAGCCTGAACACGTCCGCCCAACAAAGAAACCAATTCCGCAATCATGTCCGACAATTCCTGCGCCATCAAAACCTGCGTGGCAAACGCCAAAGCAGGCACATCGTCTCCGTAACTTTCCGCCTCTTCCTGCAAAATATCCAAATAACGGATTTTGGTGAGCGCAAATTCAGCAGTCAGTACAAAGGCGATTTTGTCGCGCCACACCAAACCCAGCCTGCTCACGGTTTTACCGTTTTTCACGTGCTGCACCACTTCGTCGGCCGACACATCCTGCTTGCTTACTTTCACCGTTGCCGCCACATCGCCTTGTCCTTTCAATTCGCACTCGCTGTCCAATTCAAAACCGCCGCTTCCGTTTCCGTTCAAAAGCCAATCGGTCATCAGCGAAGCGGGCGACTGCACCGTTTGCGGCAATGCGGCTTCCAAACCGCCCAATGCCTCGCGCAATTTCGACAACACGTTATCCGCTCGCGAAACCGTACCGCTGTTGACCAGCAGCAAACCGCTGCGCTTGTCGCACACCGCCGCGATACGGCTGTTGCGGCTGAATGCCCTAGGCAGCAAATCATCGGTAATCTTTTCTTTCAGTTCGCCTTTTTCTTTTTTACCAACTTTACGCCCTTCTTCGGCTTCAATCTGTGCAACCTTATCGTCCACAAAATCGCGCACCACAGCAGCAGGCAATACTTTTTCCTGTTTTTTCAAAGAAATGCCCCAAGTAAAATCGACAGCAAAAACCATTTCGGGAGAAAACGCCTGCGGCGGCGCGAAACCTTCGCTAAAACGCTCCAAACCGCTCACCGGTTTAAACGCGGCTTCTGCCAGCTTTTCTGCCAAGACTTCCGTTTCAGGCAGCTTTTCGGGGTTCAGAAAATAAAAGCTCACTTGTTTGAACCACATCGTTTTTTCCTTGCAACAAAAGGGGCTGATTATAGCGGAATATCGGCAGAGGCTGCCTGAAAACACAGGAAAAACCGTAGGCCTACATTCCGTTTTTCCATGCCTGCTTCGGGCAGCTTGCGTTAAAAATAAGTATGAAATTTAAAAGATTGGATAAATTATGTTAATATCAAATTCCGAATCACTTCATTTCATAGGGGTATTTCGTGTTTTTGAAAGGTATTTACAATAAATCTTCGTTCAATCCTTTTGTCATTATCACTACTCTTTTTTTGGTTGTTTTGCTGCTCGCATTTACCATTGCGCTGCCCGAACAGATGCAACAGGCTTTCAACTATGTGAAGCAAAGCATATTTCAGAACTTTAGCTGGTTCTATATTTTAGCTTTTTCTATTTTTCTGTTTTTTCTCGTTGCATTATCTTTAAGCAGCTTCGGCAGTATCAAATTAGGCAGCGATGAGGAAGAACCCGAGTTTTCTTTTCTTTCCTGGACGGCCATGCTTTTTGCCGCAGGTATGGGCGTGGGTTTGATGTTTTTCGGCGTGGCCGAACCTTTATCGCATTATGCTTCCGACATCACTTCAGGCAGCCTGCAAAACAGGCAGCAAGAAGCCATGCTGCACACTTTCTTCCATTGGGGCGTACATGCTTGGAGTGTGTATGCAGTGATTGCTTTAGCACTTGCCTATTTCGGCTTCCGCTACAAGCTGCCTTTGGCTTTGCGCTCTTGTTTCTACCCGCTTTTAAAAGACAAAATCAACGGCAAAATCGGCGATGCGATTGATATCATCGCATTGGTTGCCACCTTGTTCGGCATCATCACCACCTTGGGATTTGGGGCTTCGCAGCTGAGCGCAGGTTTGGTGCAGCTGGGCTGGCTGCCTGAAAGCAGTTTCGGCGTAAACATCGCCATTATTATTACAGTGATGGCATTGGCGGTATTCTCGGCTATTTCAGGCGTGGGCAGAGGTGTCAAAATACTCAGTGAAATCAATTTGGTGCTGGCGGTATTGTTGATGCTGTTTATTCTGATTGCAGGCCCGACTTTATATCTGCTTTCCGCTTTCAGCGACAATTTAGGCACTTATCTCACCCATTTGGCGGGCTTGAGCTTCAAAACGTATATTTACGAACAAGAAAATACGGGTTGGTTCACCGGTTGGACGGTGCTTTATTGGGCATGGTGGTGTTCTTGGGCGCCGTTTGTGGGATTGTTTATCGCCCGTATTTCGCGCGGCCGTACTATTCGTGAATTTGTATTCGGCGTATTGGCGATACCTAGCCTGTTTTGTATTTTGTGGTTTACCGTATTCGGCAATACGGCCATTTGGCTGGATGAAAAAACGGCCAACGGCACATTGGGCGGTATGACTTCCGCTCCGGAAAAACTGCTGTTTGCGTTTTTGGAATACTTTCCGCTTTCTGGTTTGAGCAGTTTATTGGCTTTGATAGTCATCGCATTGTTTTTCATCACTTCGGCAGATTCAGGCATTTATGTGTTAAACAACATTGCCTCGCGCGACAAGAGCTTGGGTTCACCCAAATGGCAGGCGGCGATGTGGGGTATAGTGATGTCGGCAGTAGCCATTACCCTGCTGGGCATCGGCGGACTGGCCACTTTACAAACCATGACTTTGATTGTGGCTTTGCCTTTTGCCGCTTTGATGCTGATTATGTGCTTGAGCGTATGGAAAGCCGCTTGCGCGGATAAAAAATATTTTGAAACCAAAGTAACGCCGACCAGTATTTTTTGGACAGGCGAATTTTGGAAAGAACGCTTGGGGCAGATGCTCAACCAAAGCCAAGAAAGCGATATCGTTACTTTTCTCAAACACACTGCCCTGCCTGCCATGAAAGAGCTGCGTCAGGAATTGGTGGATACGCACAATCTGACTGCAGAAGTCAGCTCATCGTTCGGTGAAGAGCCATCGGTAGAAATCCGCATCCGCAAAGATTCGATGCGCGATTTTCTCTACGGCATCAAATCGGTGGCACGGAACGTATCCGAACAGCTGATTCAAGACGACAACCTGCCGCATATCCAACATGCGCTGACTTACGAGCCTATCAGTTATTTCTTTGACGGAAGAACAGGCTACAATGTACGCTATATGAATAAAAACGAGCTGATTGCGGATATCTTAAAACAGTATGAACGCTACCTGAGCCTGCTCAGCGACCATGCCGGTCAGGAAATCATGGCTCACGAACAAACCGAATTGGCGGAATAAAAAGCGGGCTGCAACGAAAACGTTGCAGCCCCTTTTTTATCTTCAAACACATCATTGGGTAGCACTATGATACAAGCCCTTGCCCGCTACAAACGTTTAAACGGCGGCAGGCATGCCAACATTTGTTTGCCGTAGGATTGGGTTTGAATGCGGTTATCCAAAATGGTAACCCGTCCGTAGTCTTGCTCCGTGCGAATCAGGCGTCCCACCGCCTGAATCAGTTTGATAGACGCTTCAGGCACGATAATTTCAATAAACGGATTGCCGCCGCGCTGCTTAATCCAATTGCTTTGGGTTTTTTCAACCGGGTCATCGGGCATGGAAAACGGCAGCTTGGCAATAATCACATGCACGCAGGCCTCTCCGGGCAAGTCCAAACCTTCGGCAAAACTGTCCAAGCCGAAGATAATGCTCGGTTTACCGTCTGCCAACGCTTGATGATGCTGTTGCAACAGTTTGCTCTTGGACTGTTCGCCCTGCACCAACAAATAAGGCAGCAGGTTTTCAGGCAGCCTGAACGCAACGTCCTGCATCTGCCGCCGCGAGGAAAACAGCACCAAAGTGCCGATAGCCGCAGTATCGTCTATCAGTTTGGGCAGCCATTCGACTATGGCTTCGGTATGGGCAACAGTATCTTTCGGACTGGCTGCCACAGGCGGCAGATACAGTTCCCCCTGCGCGGCAAAATCAAAAGGACTGGCTAAAGCCAGCGTTGTGGTTTCAGGCAGCCACAACAAACCGGTTTGCCGCAACAACAAATCGAAATTACCCAAACTCTGCAATGTTGCCGAAGTCAGCAACGCACCGGCGGCTTTGCGCCACAAACCGTTTGCCAACTGCGATGCGCTGCTGATAGGGCTGGCATGAAATATCCAATCGGTTTTTCCGTTGTCGTAACGGGCGGAGACCCATTTGGCCAAAGGCTCTTCCTTTTCATCGCTGCGGGTAGTTGCCAGCAATTCCCACACGGCAGCCATTTCTTCGCTGCGTGCGATGAATACGCCGAACTCCGCCGTCAGCCTGTCAATCTGCGCGCTGTCTTGCTCTTTATCGCGGCGCGAAGCGGAAAGCGCATCGCGCAAACCGTACACATGCTTAAGCAGGCTTTGCGATGCGGTAAAACTGTTATGCGTCAGCGTTTCCAAACCTTCGGGAATATTGCCGTCCTCCCACAACCATATTGCTTCGCGGCCGCTTTCGCCGTTTCGCAACGCTTCTTCATCCTGAAGGCGGAATTGCCATTCGTTCATGGCCTCCAACAAAGCGCCGGCGGCGCTGTCCGCCAGCTCGCCCAATTCCGCTTTATCGCACAAAGCAGCGATTTTTGACGTTTGTTGCGGCAGTTTTTCCAACATCCACACCGCCGCCAGCCAAGAATGTTCGGCGGCAAAATGATTAAGTGCTTTTTTGGGCAGATGATGCGCTTCGTCTATACAGTAAAAACTCTGCTCGGGCGGCGGCAATATCACACCGCCCCCCATGGCGATATCCACCATCAGCAAATCATGATTGGCAACAATCACATCCACCGTATCCAATACTTCGCGTGCCAAATAAAAAGGACATTCCGGGCGGTTGGGGCAAGATGCTTTCAGGCAGCCGTAGTTATCGTTGCTCACCTGCGCCCACACCGCATCGGGGATTTTTTCCGGCCACGCATCGCGGTCGCCGTTAAACGTGCGGGCGGCAAACTGCTCCGACATATCGTGCAGCAAATCCAAATCTTCCTTTTGCGGCTTTTTGTCGAACAGTACGGGCTGCTCGAAACCTTCCAAACTGCGCTGTGCGTGGTTTTGGGTGATTTGGTAGAGTTTGTAGGGGCAAAGATAACGTCCGCGCCCTTTGGCCAAAGCGAAACTCAAATCCAACCCGCTTTTTTCCACCACGAAAGGCAAATCCCGCCCCACCAATTGCTCCTGCAAAGCCACTGTCGCGCTCGATACAATCAGCCGCTTGCCGCGCGTTTGCGCCATAATGCCGCCTGCCAACAGATAGGCAAGACTTTTGCCCACGCCTGTCGGCCCTTCTATCACCGCAATGCTTTCGCCTTCCCGTTTGGGCAATTGTTCGCCTTCGCGCTCTTGCGTACGCGAAAAAGCATTCGCCACTGCCGCAATCATTTCCCGCTGTGCGGCACGCGGACGGAAATGGGGCAGATTCTCGGAAATCGCGCGGTAATGGTCGCGAATGGCGTTTTTTTCAAGTTCGGTCAGCATAAATGTGAAACATTCCAATCAATCGGTCGTCATGAAAGACGGTGTATTTTCAGGCTGCCTGAAAAAACGAAGCGGCTGTCCGGCTGTCTGACGATAACGCTCATGCGGCCGGCTTTCAGGCAGCCTGAAAAAATCAAGCGGCTGTCCATAGACCGCAAATGCCGACAACGGTTTATGCGTCTTCAGGTTTAGCAACGGTCAACGTCTCACGCTGACGGCCCGTATCCGATAACTTCCTACCGCTTGATTAACCGGATTGCGGCGGGAGAAATGATTGGCCGCCCTGCTTTTGCCTGAAAAATAAAGCGGCCGTTACCTTTGGTTTTTTCAAAAGAAACTGAACACCCATGCTTCTGCCTGAAAAATAAGGCGGCCGTTACCCAAAGTATTCAAGGACAAACCTCAGTTTTCATTCAGTTTTCAGGCTGCCTGAAAACAAAGAAACCGTTGCGTTCCGCCAAGCAAGATATGGTTCGCCGGCTATTCGGTACACACGGCCTGACACGGAACGCAGCTGATATCCCAATGCGCTACCGCCCATTGCAACAATTCTTTCGCACTGCACCCCTCAGGAGCTTCGGGCAGGTTTAAATAAGCCATCACCTGCCGCAATAATTTTTTCCGCTGCCGATGCTCCAAAGCGGGCGCCAAAGTCTGTTTCGACCATTTCTGTCCCAAGCGGTTGGTCAGCAGAGGCAAATGGGCATAACGGATTGGCGGCAGTTGCAGGCAGCGTTGCAGATAAATCTGACGCGGCGTGGAAACCAGCAAATCCTGTCCGCGTACAATATGGGTAACGCCCTGTTCGGCATCGTCCGCCACCACAGCCAATTGGTATGCCCAAAAGCCGTCTGCGCGCAACAATACGAAATCGCCGATATCGCGGGCCAAATTTTGGGCATAAGCGCCGACTACGGCATCGTGAAACGCTATGGTGTCGTGATTCACACGCAAACGCCAAGCAGCCGCTTTGCCGTTTTCAGGCTGCCTGAAAAGATTGCCGGCACAATGTCCGTTATATACAAAACCGTCCACGCCCTGCTCGGCAGCGGCGTGCCAATCTTTGCGGCTGCAATAACAGGGGTAGGCCAACCCCTCCGCTTTCAAAATCTCCAAGGCGGCGGCATACGCATCATAACGGCGGCTTTGATACATCACCGCGCCGTCCCATTCGAAGCCGAAAACCTCCAAAGTCCGCAAAATATCGTCTGCCGCCCCCCGCATTTCACGGGGCGGGTCAAGGTCTTCCATGCGTACCAGCCAAAGGCCGCCGTGCGCACGGGCATCGGCATACGATGCCACGGCGGTCAGCAATGAGCCGATATGCAGCAAACCTGTGGGGCTGGGGGCAAAACGTCCGATATAGTGCATCATCGTAACGGCTGCCGTTCAGGCAGCCTGATTCCAAACCTATCCAAATACGGCTTACGGAAAATCAAACCCATCCGATACCATCCGTGCCGCAACCTGTTCAGGCAGCCTGAAAACCCTTCGGGCAGCCTGTTTAATTTTTCATAGACTGCACCGGCGCGGGAATGCGGCCGCCGCGATTGACAAACACTTCGCATGAGCCGTGCTTGACGGGCATAATCGGCGCGTAGCCCAGCAATCCGCCGAATTCCACGCTGTCGCCCACATCTTTGCCGGTAACGGGAATAATCCGCACGGCGGTGGTTTTGCCGTTAATCATGCCGATGGCGGCTTCGTCCGCGATGATGCCCGAAATGGTTGCCGCAGAAGTATGCCCGGGCACGGCAATCATATCCAAGCCCACCGAACACACCGCCGTCATCGCTTCCAATTTATCCAAAGTCAAAATACCCGATTGGGCGGCGGCAATCATGCCTTCGTCTTCGGAAACGGGAATAAACGCACCGCTCAATCCGCCCACCGCGCTGCTGGCCATCATGCCGCCTTTTTTCACCGCATCGTTGAGCAGGGCGAGCGCGGCGGTGGTGCCGTGCGTGCCGCACACGCTTAATCCCATCGCTTCCAAAATCCGCGCCACACTGTCGCCTACGGCAGGCGTGGGAGCCAGCGACAAATCCAAAATACCGAACGGAATATTCAGCCGTTTGGCCGCCTCATGTCCGATTAACTCGCCCACACGCGTGATTTTAAACGCCGTTTTTTTCACGATTTCGGCGATTTCGGTCAAATCTTCGCTATCGCATCCCGTTAAGGCTGCCTGAACCACACCCGGCCCCGACACGCCCACATTCAACATCACATCGCCTTCGCCCGCACCGTGAAACGCGCCCGCCATAAACGGATTGTCGTTCACCGCATTGCAAAACACCACGATTTTGGCGCAGCCGAAACCTTCGGGCGTGGCAACGGCGGTGCGCTTGATGGTTTCGCCCATCAGTTTCACAGCATCCATATTGATGCCCGCCCGAGTGCTGCCGATATTTACTGAAGCGCAGACAATATCCGTTTCCGCCATCGCTTCAGGCAGCGAATCAATCAATACGCGTCCCGACGGTGTCAAACCTTTTTGCGCCAAAGTGGAAAAACCGCCGATAAACGACACGCCGATTGCTTTTGCCGCTTTATCCAACGTTTGGGCAATGGAAACATAATTTTGCGCGCCCGTTGCCGCCGCAATTTGCGCAATGGGCGTTACCGAAATGCGCTGGTTCACAATCGGCACGCCGTATTTGGCAGACAAATCGTGCGCGGTTTGCACCAAGTGCTCGCCCGTTCGCGTGATTCTGTCGTAAATTTTTTGATTCAAGGTGTTGATATCGCTGCTGATGCAGGCGTGCAAATCGATGCCGATGGTTAAGGTACGCACGTCAAAATTTTGGTCGGCAACCATGCGCACGGTTTCTAAAATCTCTTTTGAATTAATCGCATATTTCATATCGGTTTTCCTTTGTTTCGACAGCCCGGTCTCCGATTTTTCAGGCAGCCCGAAACATCCAATCATACAGGCTGCCCGAACAAGGCTTAAACACTTCTTTGCCGGCGCGTTTCCGCCAATACCATTCCCGCGCTCACCGAAATATTCATACTCTGCACCGTGCCGAACATCGGAATGGACACCAACGCATCGCAATGTTCGCGCGTCAAGCGGCGCATACCTTCGCCCTCGTTACCCATCACCCACGCCACGCTTTGCGGAATATCGTAATGGAACAAATCGCTGTCGCCTTCCATATCCGTACCGACTATCCAAATGCCGTATTCTTTCAACTCGCGCAGCGTCCGCGCCAAATTGGTTACGGTAATATACGGTACGGTTTCCGCCGCGCCGCACGCCACTTTGCTGACGGTGGCGTTCAAACCCGCGCTTTTATCTTTGGGCGCAATCACGGCATGCACGCCCATCGCATCGGCGGTACGCAAACACGCGCCCAGATTGTGCGGGTCGGTAATGCCGTCCAACACCAGCAAGAAAGGCGGCTCTTTCAGATTCTCCAATACATCTTCCAAATAAACGTGGTTTTTAGACGCATCGATAAATCCCGCCACGCCCTGATGCCGCGCACCTTTGGCTATTGCCGCCAAACGTTCGGGCTGTACAAAATGTACGCGTACGTTTTCCGCTGCCGCCTTTTCCAGCACTTCGCGCATTCGTGCGTCATTTTTCCCTTCCGCAACATACAGTTCGGTAATCGATTTCGGGTTTTGCCACAAGCGGGCGTTCACCGCATGAAAGCCGTAAATCAAACGTTGGTTTGCCATTTTTTCACCGTTTCTTTTCAGGCAGCCTGAACGCCGCCCGATGATTACATTCCCAATTCATTCAAAAAGCGCACATCGTCCGCCCAGCCCGATTTGACTTTGACCCACACTTTTAAAAACACTTTCACATCAAACAGTTTTTCCATATCCAAACGCGCTTCGGTGGAAATTTTTTTCAATTTTTCTCCGCCCTTGCCGATGATAATCGGCTTCTGGTTTTCCTTGTCCACCAACACCGCGATATAAATATGCCACACGCCGTTTTCCTCTTTAAACCGCTCCACCTCGACATTCACCGCATAAGGCAGCTCTTCGCCCAAATAGCGGAACAGTTTTTCCCGCACAATCTCCATCGCCAAAAAACGGCTGGATTTGTCCGTAACCATATCTTCCGGATAAAGCGGCACGCTTTCGGGCAGATAAGGTTTCAGCGTTTCCAGCAGCAACGCAATCCGCAAACCGTGTTTGGCACTCACGGTTGCGCTGCCTGAAAACGGGAATTCCCGCATCACGCCGTCTATAAACGCCTGCAAAGCAAAAGTATCTTTCGCCTTTTCCTTATCGGTTTTGTTCGCCACCAATACAACCGGCGTATGCCCGGGCAATTGTTTCAACACCGTGCGGTCGGCATCGGTAAAACGCATCGCCTCCACCACAAACACAATCACATCCACGCCGCCCATCGCTTCGGTAACATTCAAATTCAAGCGGTCGTTCAAAGCATTGCGGTGGTCGGTTTGGAAACCGGGCGTATCCACAAACACCAACTGTGCATCGGCATCGGTATAAATACCCGTTACCTTATGGCGCGTGGTTTGCGCTTTTTTACTGGTAATGCTGATTTTCTGGCCGATTAAATGGTTCATCAGCGTGGACTTGCCCACATTCGGACGGCCGACAATAGCGATAAAGCCGCAACGATAAGCACGAACAGATTCAGTTTGCACAATTTCTCTTTCAGACAGCATGGTTCAATATCAATTTACCGTCCGCACGGCACTCCGCCAAACCAACCGATGCCTTAACAGAACAACGGCCCGCCCGAACCCGTACGGATTTCCCAATCCTCGGCATCCGTTCCCCAAGCACGCCCGAACGCCCTGCATCAGGCTGCCTGAAAACAGACGCAGCAGCCGCAATTTTAACATTTACCCTACCGTTCTGTTTGATTTTCAGGCTGCCTGAAAACCGTTTTCAGCGTAAAATACGCCCATTTGCTCACGGGTATCCGCCATGAACACCATTTCTCTGAAAAAAATCTATTCCGGCAAAGTGCGCGATTTGTATGAAATCGATGAACAATCCATGTTGATTGTCGCCAGCGACCGCTTGTCTGCCTTTGACGTTATCCTAAACGAACCGATTCCGCAAAAAGGCGAAATTCTGACCCAAATTTCCAATTTTTGGTTCGAAAAACTCAGCCACATCATGCCCAACCACTTCACAGGACAAACCGTTTACGACATCCTGCCCGAAGAACAGGCGCGCACCATCGAAAGACGCGCCGTAGTCGCCAAACGCCTGCAACCGGTAAAAATAGAAGCCATCGTACGCGGCTATTTGGCAGGCAGCGGCTGGAAAGAATACCAAAAAACCGGCTCGATTTGCGGTATCAGGCTGCCTGAAAACCTGCGCGAAGCAGAACAGCTGCCCGAAGCCGTTTTCACCCCGTCCACCAAAGCCGAAGTCGGCGGTCATGACGAAAATATCAGCTTTGAACAATGCGCCGACATCATCGGCACCGACTTGGCCGAACAAGTGCGCAGCAAAGCCATTGCGCTCTATACCGAAGCCGCAGCCTATGCCGAAACACGCGGCATCATCATTTGCGATACCAAATTCGAATTCGGTTTGGACGAAAACGGCACCTTAACTTTGATGGACGAGGTTTTAACTCCCGATTCCAGCCGTTTCTGGTCGGAAAACACCTATCAGCCCGGCACCAATCCGCCTTCGTTTGACAAACAGTTTATCCGCGACTGGCTGGAGCAAAGCGGCTGGAACAAACAACCGCCCGCTCCGGCCGTACCGCAAGACATTATTGAAAAAACCTTGGCCAAATACCGCGAAGCGCTGGACGTATTGACCGCTTAAAACGACACGCTACCAGGCGGCGTATCATGTACGCCGCCACACAGTTTTCCAACCTGCTATTATCCTCCACACCGCCATGAGCCTGCCCACCCTGTTGCGTCCCGCACGTGCAGAAGATTGCCGCCAAATCTGCGAAGTCCACCGTTTGGCGGTACGCTACTCCTGCGCACAAAGCTATACACAGCAAATTCTGGAAGCCTGGTTGCCGCTGCTGACGCAAGACAGCTATCTGGAAACATTGATTTCAAAAGACAAAACATTATGGGTCATCGAATATGAAGGCGGTATCCGCGGCTTCTTCCAATTGGACTTTGCCGAAGCGCAAATGGATGCACTATACGTATTGCCTTTCCTGCACAACCGCGGCTTGGGTACCGCACTGCTGCAACGCGCCGAACAACTTGCCATACGCGCCGATTTAAGCATATTGAGCCTGTATGCCTCAAAAAATTCCGTATCGTTTTACGAACTCAACGGCTATCTGCCACTGGGAAACGCAGCCGTACCGCTCAATTTAGACGTACACATTCCCTGCACGCTCATGAGAAAACATCTTTTTAACCGTACTCCCTCCCTATAAACCGGAAAAACATGTTTAAAAACAATTCAGGCAGCCTGAACGTTTTTTAAAACATTGACACGATATACCTGAAAAAATATAATCCGCCCTTCGTATAAAACGGAGTAATGGCTGAGAGGCTGAAGGCACACCCCTGCTAAGGGTGCATCTGGGCTAAAACCTGGATCGAGGGTTCGAATCCCTCTTACTCCGCCAGTTTGTTTTAAATGTTTTCGCTTATGAAACACGTTTAAAATTCCAAAAACAGCATAAGCATCACGCTTATGCTGTTTTTTCGTTTTGCATCCGTCAAAACGCACCATCACATCGAAAGACGGCATCATCATGCTCACCCGATATCTTCAATCTCCCCGTTTTGCCGCTATCGGTTTGATTATCGGTTGCATCGTTTTCGGCTTGGGCAGCGTGATTGTCGCCCATGTACACATCGGTGCGTATGCCATGGCATTTTGGCGGCTGGCTGTGGCGGCGGTCGTATTCTGGCTGCTGGCACGCTTCTTCGGACAACGTTTCCCTATCAACCGAACCGCCATATACAGCGCTCTCGTTGCCGGTGTCTTTTTAGGCTTGGATTTGGCGCTGTGGCATGAAAGCATTTACGCTGTCGGACCGGGCATTTCCACTTTACTCAACAGCCTGCAAATTTTTTGGCTGTCGGCTATCGGTTTTTTTTGGTTTCAAGAACGGCTGGTCAAGCTGCAGATTTTCAGTCTGATTTTGGCCGTTGCCGGTGTAGCCATGATAGGCAGCCCCGAGTTTTCGCATAACGGCAACGCCTTATGGGGATTTGTATCGGGTATGGTTTCAGGCATGATGTTGGCTTTGTCGATGGTATTCGTCCGAAAAACCCACCAAGCGGCACGCACACCGATTCTCCCGCTTATGCTCTATATCAGCTTCGGCGGCATGGCTGCACTCATCATTCCCGCCCTGCTGTTGAATTCAGGCAGCCTGTTTCCCAACACTTGGCAACAATGGGGATGGGTGATGGTATATGGTGCCGTAATGCAGTGTTTTGCCTGGGGATTGATTGCCTACGCGATTCCGTTGCTGTCTTTAAATCTAACCGGCCTGCTGCTGCTCTCCGAGCCGGTTGCCGCCCTAGTGATTGACGCCACGATGTTGGGCAAGCCCATCAACGGCCTGCAATGGGCGGGAGCCTTAATCACCATGCTGGCGATTTACCTGGGTTCACTCAAACCGCACAAGACAGGCCAATCATGAAGTTGCACCGGCTTATAGAACAACACTGGCATACGCCCAAACCATGGCTGCAGGCATTGCTTTTTCCGTTTTCGCGTTTGTTTGAACGCATTGCCGGCTATCGGCGCAAACGTTACCTTTCAGGCAGCCTGAAAAGCCAAAAGCTGCCCGTACCTGTTGTGATAGTCGGCAACATCCATGCCGGCGGCACAGGTAAAACGCCCGTTACCTCCGCATTGGTAACAGCTTTGCAACAACGCGGCCTGCGTGTCGGCATCATCAGCCGCGGTTACGGACGCAGCCTGAACACCCCCCACCTGCTCAGCGCACACAGCAGTGCCGCCGAAGCAGGAGACGAACCGCTGCTGCTTTACCGCCAAACCCGGGCACCCGCAGCCGTTGCCGCCGACCGCTATGCGGCAGGCTGCCTGTTACTCGAGGCCCATCCCGATACCGACATCATTGTTGCCGATGACGGCTTGCAACATTACGCCCTGCACCGCGATGTGGAAATTGCCGTTTTTCCCGCCGCCGACTGCAACCGCCGTCTAGACGTATTGCCCAACGGCTGCCTGCGCGAACCGCTAGGCCGCCTGCAGCATACCGATGCCCTTGTATTCAGCCAAGCAGAAAACGGCATCCCGTCTCAAGCGGCGCAACAACTCGGTCTGTCCGAACACTTTCCCATGTTTCACAGCCATATCCGGCCCGACTTACCCTACCGCCTGAATCAACCGGAGCAAATCCTTCATCCCGACCGTCTGCCCGAACACACCGTTTGCACCGCCATAGCCGCCATAGCCCGCCCGCAACGTTTTTTCGACAGCCTAAAGCAACTCGGTTTTCATCTGAATCATACCGTTACCCTACCCGACCACGCCGCTATCGACCCTGCCGCTCTGCCTGAAAATGGTTGCATTTTCATTACCGAAAAAGACGCCGTCAAACTTTCAGGCAGCCTGAACCGCAATATTTGGGTACTGCCGGTACGCGCTCAAATCATGCCCGATTTAGCAGAGTTTGTAGCGGAAAAATGTGGTTTGTAGTATCGTTGCCAACTATCCAACCAAACAGAAACAACCACCCCGAATACTGCGGAGCCACACAGCGATGGAACAAAAATATCTCGACCTTTTAGTCTGCCCCCTCACCAAAAAACCGCTGCAATATCATGCGGACAAACAAGAATTATGGAGCCGTTCCGCCAAATTGGCGTTTCCGGTCCGAGACGGCATTCCCGTTATGCTCGAAAACGAAGCGCGCCAGCTGAGCGATTTGGAGCTTGACGCATGATTCCCTTTACCGTCGTCATTCCCGCCCGTCTTTCTTCAAGCCGCCTGCCCAACAAAGCACTGGCCGACATTCACGGCAAACCCATGGTTGTCCGCGCCGCAGAACAGGCGCAAAAAAGCCAAGCGCAACGCATTGTTGTCGCCACCGACCACCCGGACATTCAGGCAGCCTGCACCGAACACCGCATCGAAGCCGTCATGACTGCGGCAGACCACCCCAGCGGCACCAACCGACTGGCCGAAGCCGTGCAGATTTTAGATTTGCCCGATGATGCACTGATAGTCAATGTGCAGGGGGACGAACCGATGATGCCGCCCGCCTTAATCAACCGTGTCGCCGCCAAACTATTCGACAGCAACGCACCGATGGCGACTGCCGTACACCCCATTACCGAATTTAACGAATTCGCCAATCCCAACTGCGTGAAAACCGTATTGGACGCACAGCAAAACGCCGTTTACTTCAGCCGCGCCCCCATTCCTTATCCGCGCGACATCATGCTGCAAAACCGCCAAACCCTGCCGCAGCCCGCGCCATTGCGACATATCGGCATCTACGCCTACCGCGCCGGTTTTCTGCAACAATACGCCAGGCTGCCTGAAGCGCCCTCCGAACAAGCAGAAAGTTTGGAACAGCTTCGCGTCTTACACCACGGCTACCGTATCAGCGTAGAAATTTTGGATTTCATTCCGCCCGCAGGCGTGGATACGCAAGCCGATTTGGATAGGGTTTTGGCCTTGTGGAAAACATTACCCCCCGATACCGAACCCTGTTCGCCAACCCCATAACCGCATTTACAGGCTGCCTGAAAAGCAAGCGATAGCCGTAGCCGGCATCAACGCCACCGCATCAATCCCAAGCCCTTTCAGGCTGCCTGAATATCCAATATCTCAGCAAACAAAGGAAATTGTATGAATTTTAAAGAACTGCTCAATCATAACGAGTTTGTTTCACGCCACATCAGCTTTGCGGACGAAGCCGCACTGTTGGCCGCTTTGGGTGAAAACGATATGGACGGCTTTATCGCCAACACCGTGCCGCAAAGCATCCGCATGCCGTCCGAACTGGATTTGCCCGAAGCCCTGAGCGAAGCGGACGCGCTGGCGAAATTAAAAGCGATTGCCGCAAAAAACCAAGTGAAAAAAAGCTATATCGGTTTGGGCTATTATCCTACCCGCCTACCGAACGTTATTTTGCGCAATGTATTGGAAAACCCCGGCTGGTACACCGCCTACACCCCCTATCAGGCGGAAATCGCACAAGGCCGTTTGCAAGCCTTGTTGAATTTCCAGCAAATGTGTATGGATTTGACCGGTTTTGACGTAGCGGGCGCATCGCTGCTGGACGAAGCCACCGCCGCCGCCGAAGCGATGGCGATGGCCAAGCGCGTGAGCAAATCCAAATCCAACCAATTCTTTGTGGACGAACGCGTGTTGCCGCAAACTTTGGACGTGATGAAAACCCGTGCCAAATATTTCGGTTTTGAATTGGTGGTCAGCGATTTTCAGGCAGCCTGCGCGGGCGAATTTTTCGGCGCATTGTTCCAATATGTCGGCAAAGACGGCGACGTGGCGGATTTGTCGGACGTGATTGCCGCCGTGAAAGCCAAAGGCGCGGTTGTCGCGGTGGCGGCCGACGTGATGAGCTTGGTTTTGCTCAAATCCCCCGCCGAATTGGGCGCGGACATCGCTTTGGGCAACACGCAGCGTTTCGGCGTACCGATGGGCTTCGGCGGCCCGCACGCGGCATATTTTGCGTTTAAAGACGAGTTCAAACGTTCCGCACCCGGACGCATCATCGGCGTATCAAAAGACGCGGCGGGCAAACCCGCTTTGCGTATGGCCTTGTCCACACGCGAACAGCATATCCGCCGCGAAAAAGCCACGTCCAATATCTGTACCGCACAAGCCCTGCTGGCCAACTTGGCAGGCATGTATGCCGTTTACCACGGCCCCGAAGGCGTGAAACGCATCGCCAAACGCATTCATGCATTGGCGGCGGCATTTGCCGATGCGGTTTCAGGCAGCCTGAACGTGGTTCACAAGGTGTTTTTTGATACCGTTGCCGTAGATTGCGGCGCAAACGCCGCTGCCGTCTACCAAGCCGCGGCGGACGCAGGCTACAATCTTCGTCAAGTGAATGAAAACGTGTTGGCGGTGGCGTTTCACGAAGAATCGTCTGCCGAGGATTTTGCCGATTTGACCCGTTTGTTCACCGGCACGGCGCACGCCCTGCCCGCACAGGCAGCCTGCGTGCTTTCAGACAGCCTGCTGCGCCAAGACGACATTCTCACCCACGAAGTGTTCAACCGCTACCACACCGAACACGAAATGCTGCGTTATCTGAAAAAACTGGAAGAACGCGATTTGGCGATGAACCGCAGCATGATTTCGCTGGGCAGCTGCACCATGAAGCTGAACGCTACGGCGGAAATGCTGCCCATCACTTGGACGGAATTTACCGACATCCATCCCTTTGCGCCAAGCGGACAGGTGCAAGGCTACGCGCAATTGCTGCACGATTTGTGCGCCCAACTAAAAGCCGTTACGGGCTTTGACGCGATTTGTTTGCAACCTAATTCGGGGGCGCAGGGCGAATACACCGGCCTGCTGTCCATCCGCCGTTACCACGAAGCCAACGGCCAGCCCGAGCGCAACGTCTGCCTGATTCCGCAATCGGCACACGGCACCAATCCCGCCACCGCGCAAATGCTCGGCATGAAAGTGGTGGTGGTGAAAACAGATGACAAAGGCAATGTGGACATCGCCGATTTGAAAGCAAAAGCCGAAGAACATCAAGCCAACTTGGGCGCGTTGATGATTACCTATCCATCCACGCACGGCGTGTACGAAGAAGGCATCCGCGACATCTGCAAAATCATTCACGACCACGGCGGCCAAGTGTATATGGACGGCGCAAACATGAATGCCCAAATCGGCATCATGCAGCCCGCCGAAGTAGGCGCAGACGTATTGCACATGAATTTGCACAAAACCTTCTGCATTCCGCACGGCGGCGGCGGGCCGGGCATGGGTCCCATCGGTTTGAAAGCACATCTTGCCCCGTTTGCGCCCAGCCATGCGGTCAAGCCGGTTTGCGGCGCCACCGAAGGCATGAGCGCGGTTTCCGCCGCGCCCTACGGTTCGGCCGGCATTTTGCCGATTACGTGGATGTACATTACCCTGATGGGCAAACAAGGCATGGAGCAGGCTACCCGTTGGGCATTGTTGAACGCCAACTATGTTGCCAAGCAATTGAGCGCGGATTATCCGATTTTGTACACCGGCAAAAACGGCCGCGTGGCACACGAATGTATCGTCGATTTGCGTCCGCTCAAAGCCGAAAGCGGCATCACCGAAACCGATATTGCCAAGCGTTTGATGGACTACGGCTTCCACGCGCCCACAGTATCTTTCCCCGTGGCAGGCACGCTGATGATTGAACCGACCGAAAGCGAAAGCAAAGCCGAACTCGACCGCTTTATCGCTGCCTTGAAGTCCATCAAACAGGAAGTGTTGAAGGTACAAAACGGCGAATGGCCGCAAGACGACAATCCGCTGGTGAACGCGCCGCACACCGCCGCCGACCTCGCCGCCGCCGAATGGACGCACCCCTACAGCCGCGAACAAGCCGTTTTCCCACTTCCCTATGTGCGCGAAAACAAATTCTGGCCGAGCGTGAAGCGCGTGGACGATGTGTACGGCGACCGCAACTTGGTTTGCTCCTGCCCGCCAATGGAAGCGTATGAAGCTTAAAGAATGATAAAAACCGGCAGGCTGCCTGAAAATATTTTCAGGCAGCCTGTTTTAATATCTTTGCTTTTTAATCCACCCGAAAACCTACTTAAAAGTATCCACAGTTTGCAAAAACATATTTATATTTCCCACATTAACAAAAATGGCTGCCTTAGTTTGATTAAATCAATCAATTGATTTAAAGATACATATAAAACCATCATAACGGCATCATTCCGAAAACTATTCATACTGATACCTAAGTTAATTATATTCTTCAGTTATGATTAAATAACGTTCATTCTCGTAGGGCAGTTCTAAAACACCGCCATAATTTTTTTCAATTTTAATGACATCATTCAAAATTCCCAGATTAAATTATTTAATCTTAATGCGCCATTTTGCGCGATAATCGCAATAAATTGACCGACACCGAGGAAATACAAAATGAAACACTTACAAGCAGACGTAGCCGTTATCGGCGGCGGCACTGCAGGTATGGGCGCATTTAGAAACGCCCGTTTGCACACAGAAAACGTCTATCTGATTGAAAGCCGCGTTTTCGGCACTACTTGCGCCCGCGTCGGCTGCATGCCTTCCAAGCTGCTGATTGCCGCAGCCGAAGCCCGACATCACGCCCTGCATACCGCACCTTTCGGCGTGCATTTGGATACTGCTTCCGTTTCCGTAAACGGCAGAGAAGTAATGAACCGCGTCAAATCCGAACGCGACCGTTTTGTCGGTTTTGTGGTATCTGATGTGGAAGAATGGCCGGCAGAACGCCGCATTATGGGCGCAGCCAAATTTGTTGACGAACACACGGTACAAATCGACAACCACACTCAAATTACTGCCGACCGTATCGTTATCGCCACCGGTTCGCGTCCGATTATCCTGCCGCAATGGAAGGCTTTGGGCGACAAACTCATTGTGAATGACGATGTCTTTTCTTGGGATACGCTGCCTGAAAGTGTTGCCGTAGCCGGCCCCGGCGTAATCGGTTTGGAGCTTGGATTGGCATTGAAGCGTTTGGGCGTCAATGTAGAGGTTTTCGGTATCGGCGGAGGATTGGGCGGCATTTCCGACCCGGTGGTGCTGAACGAAGCCAAAGCCATTTTCGGCGAAGAGTTGCCGCTGCATTTGGATGCGGAAACCGAAGCAGTCCTGAATGCGGAAGGAAAAGTAGAAGTACATTGGCGTGAAAACGGCAGCAGCGGCGTTTTTACCGCCGATTATCTGCTTGCCGCCATCGGACGCCGCCCGAATGTGGACAATATCGGCTTGGAAAATCTCGATATTGAAAAAGACAATCGCGGCGTGCCCATTGCCAATCCGCTCACGATGCAAACCAGTATTCCGCACATTTTTATCGCAGGCGATGCATCCAACCAGCTGCCGCTGCTGCACGAAGCCAGCGACCAAGGCAAAATCGCAGGCGTGAATGCGGGACGTTATCCCCACATTGAAAAAGGTTTGCGCCGCAGTGCTATCGGCGTAGTGTTTACCGACCCGCAAATCGCCATGGTCGGCAGCCGTTTCGCCGCTTTAAAAGCGCAATACGGCGAACAACCGGAAAAACACGTAGCCATCGGACAAGTATCTTTTAAAAATCAAGGCAGAAGCCGCGTGATGCTCGTCAACAAAGGGCATTTGCGCGTGTATGCCGACAAGCAAAACGGTCGTTTTCTCGGCGCGGAAATGGTGGGGCCGGCGGCCGAACACATTGCCCATCTGCTTGCATGGGCGCACCAACAGCAAATGACCGTAGCGCAAATGCTGGATATGCCGTTCTACCATCCCGTTATCGAAGAAGGCTTGCGTACGGCCTTGCGCGATGCAGCCGCACAACTGTAGGGTTCCATAAACGCAAAGGCTGCCTGAAAGTTTTCAGGCAGCCTGTTTTGTTATCGAAATGCTTGATTGATTACGAGTTTACAGATTCTCCATGCGCATTTCCGCCGCACGGGCATGGGCTGTCAGGCTTTCGCCGTGCGCCAACACCGATGCTGTTTGACCCAATTTCCGCGCTCCCTCTTGCGATACGCGAATCAGGCTGCTGCGCTTTTGGAAATCATAAGTGCCCAAAGGAGAAGAAAAACGGGCGGTACGGCTGGTGGGCAGCACATGGTTCGGGCCAACGCAATAGTCGCCCAAACTTTCACTCGTATAAGGTCCCATAAACACCGCACCCGCATGACGGATTTTACCCACCCAATTTTCAGACTGTTTCACCGACAATTCCAAATGCTCGGGTGCGATATAGTTGGCAATTTCACACGCCTCGTCCAAATCGCGAGCCAAGATAAACGCACCACGGTTACACAAAGAAGCCTCGATAATGCTGCGGCGCGGCATATCGTTCAGCAAACGGCGCATGGCTGCCTGAACCTCATCGAGATAATCTTGCGAAGTCGCAATCAACACCGCTTGGGCGATTTCATCGTGTTCCGCCTGACTGAACAAATCCATCGCCACCCAATCGGCGGGCGTACTGCCGTCCGCAATCACCAAAATTTCAGAAGGCCCCGCCACCATATCAATGCCGACTATACCGAATACGCGGCGTTTGGCTGCTGCCACATAGGCATTGCCCGGTCCGGTGATTTTATCGACTTGCGGCACCGTTTGCGTGCCGTATGCCAAGGCGGCAACTGCTTGCGCACCGCCGATGGTAAACACTCGGGTTACACCGGCAATATAGGCGGCGGCCAATACGATATCGTTACGCTCGCCATTAGGCGTAGGGACAACCATGATGATTTCGGGCACGCCCGCCACATGTGCAGGCATGGCATTCATAATCACAGAGCTCGGATAGGCGGCTTTTCCGCCCGGCACATAAATGCCGACACGATCCAGCGGCGTGATTTGCTGCCCCAACAGCGTACCGTCTTCATCGGTATATTGCCACGACTGCATTTTTTGGTGCTTGTGATAATTTTCCACCCTTGCGGCCGCAGTTTCCAAAGCCGACCGAACCTCTTCAGGCAGCCTGAAAAAAGCATCTTTCAAATCGTCCTGACTCAGGGTCAAATCCACCATACTGCGCGCTTGGATGCCGTCAAAACGGTTGGTATAGTCAATCAATGCCTCATCGCCGCGCCGTTGGACATCGGCGCAAATGTCGGCAACGATTTGGTCGGTTTTGCTGTCTTGCGCGGCTTCAAACGCCAGCAATTGTTTCAGCCCGCTCCAAAAATCCGGAGATTCGGTATTGAGTTGTTTTACGGTAAGTTCTTTCATTATTCAGGCTGCCTGAAAGGGTTTATGACATAGTTTTAACGTTACTGATATAGCTGATGCTTGGACTTTGTTCATCGCAGTCTATTTTCACCCACTCGGGTTGGATGGCCCGAACCGCTTCGGAAACGCTTCTATACCCCAAACTTTTGCTGTTGAAATCGGGGTCATGATTTTTAATTTGGCTGCACAACGCATCCAAACGCATCCGCCCTTTGGCATCCGCCTTATCGTTGATAATGCTCTGCACCAAACGGATAAAAAGACGGTAGCTTTGTTTGCGTACCAAAATCAAATGATGCCCGCTATGCGTTTTCACCTCTTTCACATCCAGCTTGGGGATGGTGCGAATCAAATCGGAGAGCTTGTTGAAGCCGTAATTGCGTTGGTCGAAATCAGGATTCACTTTCACCAGATAATTGCCGACAGAACCCAAATCCGACCAGCCGCTGTCATCGGCGGTTTCTTTCACGGCACGGTAAACAGGGGCATAGTCTTGTGTTGCGGCGGATTTGTCGCCCGACCGGGCCGGCGCGGACGGACTGCCCGAAAGGGTTTCAGGCAGCAGGTTTTCCGTGTAAACAAAAGTATCGCAAGCCTTGCGGAAGGATTCGGGCGTTTTCTTTTCACCGAAACCGTAAACAGTCAATCCGCTCTCGCGGATACGCGATGCCAAACGGGTAAAATCGCTGTCGCTCGACACAATGCAAAAACCGTCAAAGGTTTTGCTGTATAGCAAATCCATGGCATCAATCACCATCGCCATATCGGTGGCGTTTTTGCCTTTGGTGTAGGCAAACTGCTGAATCGGAATAATCGCATGCGGCAGCAGGGCTTCGCGCCATTTGCCCAGCAAGCCGCTGCTCCAGTCGCCATAAATCCGCTTCACACTGGCAATGCCGTATTTGGCAATTTCCGCCAACAAAGGCTCGATAATGTCTGCCCGCGCATTATCGGCATCAATCAATACCGCCAGTTTTTTATCTTGCTTCATAACGACAATTACATATTGAAATAACGTACGTTTTCTGCCGCATCAATGCGGATGTATCCTTTTTGTTGCAGCAGTTCCAATGTATGCTGTGCGGTTTCCGGACTATGCCGGTTCGACACCAGCAATTCCACCAATGCGGTTTTCTTTTTCGGACGGTTGCGCTTGAGCAATTTCAGGCAGCCGCTTAATTCATAAGGAATTTCCGCCGCTTTATCGGACAACAAGGTAAACACCGGTTCCGCCAACACATGCTCCGCCGCTTCGCGCACCTGCTCGGCCGCCTGAACGACTTGCCGCTGGGGTTCGCAATGGTTAGGAGCGATATTTTCCTCTGCCAAAACAGCATTATCCGCCAAAAAAGCAGAGAGCTTTTTCCCCGCTTTTTTAAAACAACGGATATCAGCCTGCACATAAGCTGCCTGAATCTCTTTCAGGCAGCGTTTGACTTTTTTGCGGCGGCACACTACGGCAATCTTGCCGTTTTCCTGAACGGCTGCCATGTGCATTACATGCTCGGCAATAAACCTGCCCGCTTTTTTTTCAGGCAGCGCCACAATCCGCCCCACTCCGTTAGGCAGCCCTTGGATACGCGTTTTACCCTTCACCAAACGTTTCGCCTGCTTTTTACCAGCCAGCAGAGTAACAGCAATATCATCGGGCAAAGTGCCGCAACGCCACGCTTTCAACTCGGACACATCCCACAGCAAACGGTTCATGGCCACACTCCTCTTAATAAACGGTTGGATTTTTTCAGGCAGCCTATTCCGATATGGCTCGGGAAAAGGCTTGGATAATCGGCTCAATCAATGCGTATTTGGTTTTCAAAGCCGCTTTGTTCACCACCAAACGGCTGGAAATATCGACAATGTGTTCCACTGCCTGCAAATGGTTCGCCTTAAGCGTATTGCCTGTGGACACCAAATCGACAATCGCATCCGACAGCCCTACCAAAGGCGCCAATTCCATCGAACCATAAAGTTTAATAATGTCCACATGCACGCCTTTGGCAGCGAAATGCTCGGCCGCAATCGCAGGATATTTGGTGGCAACACGCAAACGCTGCCCCGCACGGGTTGCCTGTTGATAATCGAAACCCTGCCGAACCGCCACCATCATACGGCAACGGGCGATATTCAAATCCAAAGGCTGGTAAAGCCCCTCCCCGCCGTGTTCTATCAATACGTCTTTACCGGCAATACCGAAATCGGCCGCACCGTAACGCACATAAGTCGGCACATCGCCGGCACGTACAATAATCAATCGGATATGCGGCAGATTGGTTGCGATAATCAACTTGCGCGATTGCTCGGGGTTCTCTTCCGGTACGATACCCGCAGCCGCCAACAACGGCAAAGTTTCCTCAAAAATACGTCCTTTGGAAAGGGCAATAGTCAAAGTGGAAGACATTTTTTCATTCTTTCGGTCTGGCAACGGCTTTCAGGCAGCCATTTATTGCGCCAACAGGGTTTTCACATCTTCTGCAATATGTGCCGCATCCATGCCGTAAGGCAGGAAAACCGCCGCATCCCCTTGTTTATCCAGCAAATACGCACCGGATGTATGGTCAACATTATACAGAGTGTCTGATTTGATTTCGGTTTTGGCCGAAACCACACGGTAAAGCTGCTTGGCCAACGCCAGCTCGCGTCCGCCCTGCGTATCGGTCAAGCCGATAAATTCGGGGTTAAACTGCTTCACATAACGGCCGATTAAATCAGGCGTATCGCGCTCGGGATCAACGCTGACAAATACCACTGCCACATCTTTCGCCTGTTCGCCCAACTGCTTAAGCGCATCGCTGTACGACAACAACTCGGTCGGACACACATCAGGGCAATTGGTAAAACCGAACGACAAAATCACCGCCTTACCTTTCAGGCTGCTTAAACTGAAAGGCTCTCCCGCTCCATCAGTCAAAGTAAAATCGCCGCCCAATTGTTCGGCGCGCAAATCGCTGCCGTGAAACAATCCCGTACGGCTGCCTGAAACAGAAGTTTGCTCGGCTCCTGATGCATTTTGCCCTTCTTGTTGCGGCGAACAGGCTGACAACATAACACCTGCCGCCAAAGCCATCCATAATTTATTCATGTGTTTAACCCTCCGTCAATATCCCTTCAGGCAAGGCTGCCTGAAACCGATTCGCCTGCTCTGCAAAACCAATCTACCGCAAAACCTATCGCGAATTGAAACAATTTTATGTCCATTATAACGGGCTGCACGACCGCATACAAATACGGCCGAAACATTTCACAACGTTTCGGCCGCATAACTCAATGTTTCAGGCAGCCTGTTCAGGCAAATGCCAGTCCACTTCCCCCAAACCGTGTTCTACCAAATAAGCATTGGCACGGGAAAAATGGCGGCAGCCGAAAAAACCCCTATAAACAGAAAGCGGAGAAGGATGCGGCGCAGTTAACACCAAATGCCGGTTACGGTCAATCAGCTCGCCTTTTTTGCGCGCATGGCTGCCCCACAACATAAACACCACATGGTTGCGGTGCAGATTAATCTGTTCCACCACTTTTCCGGTGAACTTTTCCCAACCGATATCGGCGTGGGAATGCGCCTGATGCGCACGAACGGTCAATACGGTATTCAGCAGCAACACGCCCTGCTGCGCCCATTTTTTCAGGCAGCCGTGCGCGGGAATACGGAAGCCTTCGATATCATCCGCCAATTCTTTATAAATGTTCTGCAAAGACGGCGGTATGGCGACACCCTCGCGCACGGAAAACGACAAACCGTGCGCCTGGCCTTCGTTGTGATAAGGGTCTTGCCCCAAAATCACCACTTTAATATCGGCAAAACCAGTATATTTGAAGGCATTGAATACATCAGCGGCAGGCGGATACACCATTTGCCCCGCCAAACGTTCGGCACGTACGGTATCCAATATCTGCCGGAAATAAGGCTGTTCTTTTTCGCCCGCCAATACGTCATGCCAAGTTTGCATGATGCACTCCCACAAAAAACCGGATGCCCCCAAAGTACATCCGGTTATATCGTTACGTCTTAATCAGGCTGCGTAACCAATGTTTCCACCTGCTGAAAACCCATTTGCTCTTGCTGAACGGGTTTGCCTTCATGTTGCAAGCTCACCGCACGCGCGGGAACAATAGTGGAAATCGCGTGTTTGTACACCATTTGGGTAACCGATGTGTTGCGCAACAACACAACGTATTGGTCAAAAGATTCAACCTGTCCCTGCAATTTGATACCGTTCACCAAATAAATGGAAACCGGCACGTGTTCTTTACGCAAAGCGTTTAAAAAAGGGTCTTGCAGCAATTGGCCTTTGTTTATTGTCATTGTTCAGCTCCGTTATTGTTCTCATCATTCAGCGCAGCCAAGCGGCCGCACCGACTTTAAGCGGTCAATTATATTGTTTTATCTTATATTAACCAAGAATTTTTTGCATTCAGATGACATCGCGTCAACAAACCGTATCAAAAAGAAACGTAACGGACACGTTTGTCTTAGCCGATACGATTCATTTCTCATCCGACTATTGAACTTGCAAATATCATGAATATGCCGTTAAACACATCAAAAACTCATGAAAATACAAACATATCACACAACCCTAAAAATTAATTTTTTTACTTTCCAATTAATTTATTTCAGGCAGCAAGTCCGATACCTTGCATTCCAACACTGCACCTATCTGGTAAAGTTTGTCCACAGTGATATTCACTTCCCCGCGTTCGATTCTCCCCATATAGCTGCGGTCGATTTCCGCTTTTAATGCCAATTTCTCCTGACTGATATTAGCCAAACGGCGTTGCTCACGGATCCGTTTTCCTATTTCGATGCTTAATGATGAATTCATCGGTATCTGCCTGCACAAATACCAGAAAAATCATACTTTGACGTTTATTTGTACACGGATTATAATCCGTATTTTCAACGTAACCTGACAAAAGGAAACGAAAATGGATGAGATTCAACAAACCGACAACACCCAATCTGATACCGTAGCCTTAAAACTACGCCATGCATTCATCATTTACACTGCAGCTTTGATTTTGCTTTTCACCTTATTCGCCATTTGCCAATCAGGCGTTTCTTGGTGGTTGTTCTTCATAGGCTACTTAGTTATCGGGGTTGCATTAAACCATTTAATCTTGAAAAGAATCGTCGAATGGCATCCGATGTATAACACTATCGACAACGTTGCATCGGCAAAGCTCAAAGCGGTTTTATTTTGGCCTATCAGCTATTTATTCCTATTAATCAGCATCACCATCAATAAAGTCCTTTAATAACAAACGGCTATCCTAAAAAAGGATAGCCGTTGTACTTTACATACCATCTTCAGGCAGCCTTACTACTTATCCGAACCTTCTCTGAATCCACATCATCAATCCATTTGAATATTATAAAACAATATCTTACTTAATAATCTTATCATCCGGATGATATATCAAACAAACAATTATCTTTGAAACGGGAACAGTCGTTCGGATATCAAAGGTGCCTATGTGCAGCAACCTGTATTAACAGAACCAACTGGCTCAAAGGCCAAAACACTACCGATTGGATTTTGTCTGCGGCAACATTCTCAAGAGTGTCATACATCGGATGCCAACCGGCCACCATTCTTTTGAATATCAAGTGGTTTAATGTTAAACCGATGGCTAAGTACCCGATAAGAAACAGCAGCCAGATGAGACTGTAGCTATATAAAGAGAATAAGCCGAAAAGCAAGAAAAAAAGTAAAACACAAGCGGCGGCATACATCATAAACGCATGTTGCAGTTTCAATATCGGCGTATCGGATGGGGCAGATGGCGCGCCAGCCGCTTGGATATCGTTGGTTTGGGTTTCTGGTTGCATTGTGTCCATTTGAGCTGCCTCTTGCGGATTTCATATTGACCGATATTGATTTTAGTCTTTGCGGCAATAAACGTCAAAATAAAATTTTTAATTATTTATCATTAGCATATATTCGTGAAATACTGGAGCAAGAAACCCACTCCGTCAGAAACGCCGTTTGACACATATTCGCAAACCGACTTATCCCATCCTGATTTATGTAATAAAAACCCATCAAAAACAAACAGGCCGCCACCTTTACGCATAAGCTCTTTTTTACTTTCAGGCAGCCTGAAACCTGTGTAATCGGCATTCCCCATTTTGTAAAATTGGGTTATGATTGCTACGTCCGTCTTGCACGGTCACAAATCCCGAAAAGAACAATACTTTAGTCAGATAAGGAACCCCGAAATGTTAGAAGCATACCGTGTCGCCGCTGTAGAACGAGCGGCCCTTGGCATCCCTCCTCTGCCGCTAACGGCAAAACAAACCGCCGACTTAACGGAACTGTTACAAAACCCTCCTGCGCAAGAAGGCGAATTTTTATTGGATTTGCTGGCAAACCGCATTCCCGCAGGGGTAGATGATGCGGCAAAAGTCAAAGCCTCATTCTTGGCCGCCGTTGCCGAAGGTTCGGCGCAAAGCCCGCTCGTGTCGCCCGAATTTGCCACCAAACTGCTGGGTACGATGCTCGGCGGTTACAATATCCACCCCCTGATTGAATTGCTGGACAACGAACAGCTTGCCCCCGTTGCCGCCGAAGGGCTGAAACACACGCTGTTGATGTTTGATGCCTTTCACGATGTGAAAGAAAAAGCCGACCAAGGCAATGCCCACGCCCAAGCCGTGCTGCAATCTTGGGCAGACGCGGAATGGTTTACCGCCCGCGAAAAAGTACCGGAAAAAATCACCGTTACCGTGTTTAAAGTGGACGGCGAAACCAATACCGATGATTTGTCACCCGCGCCCGATGCGTGGTCGCGCCCCGATATTCCCCTGCACGCGCTGGCGATGCTGAAAAATCCGCGCGACGGCATCAACCCCGACAAACCGGGCGAAGTGGGCCCGATTAAACTGTTGGAAGAACTGAAAGCCAAAGGCCACCCCGTTGCCTATGTGGGCGATGTGGTCGGTACGGGTTCTTCGCGCAAATCCGCCACCAATTCCGTGATTTGGCACACCGGTTTGGACATTCCTTATGTGCCGAACAAACGCTACGGCGGCGTGTGTTTGGGCGGCAAAATCGCGCCGATTTTCTTCAATACGCAGGAAGATTCGGGCGCGTTGCCGATTGAAGTCGATGTTTCCGCTTTGCAAATGGGCGATGTGGTGGACATTCTGCCTTATGACGGCAAAATCGTGAAAAACGGCGAAACCGTTGCCGAATTTGCGCTGAAATCGCCCGTGTTGCTGGACGAAGTGCAAGCCGGCGGACGGATTAATCTGATTATCGGACGCGGTTTGACCGCCAAAGCGCGTGAGGCTTTGGGCTTGCCCGCTTCCGATGTGTTCCGTCTGCCGCAAGCCCCCGCCGACAGCAAAGCGGGCTTTACGCTGGCGCAAAAAATGGTCGGCCGCGCCTGCGGGCTGCCTGAAGGTCAGGGCGTGCGCCCCGGCACCTACTGCGAACCGCACATGACTACGGTCGGCTCGCAAGACACCACCGGCCCGATGACGCGGGACGAACTCAAAGACTTGGCGTGCTTGGGCTTTTCTGCCGACTTGGTGATGCAGTCCTTCTGCCACACCGCCGCCTACCCGAAACCGGTGGACGTGAAAACCCACAAAGAACTGCCCGAATTTATCGCCACGCGCGGCGGCGTTTCCCTGCGCCCCGGCGACGGCGTGATTCACTCGTGGCTGAACCGTCTGCTGCTGCCCGACACGGTCGGCACGGGCGGCGACTCGCACACCCGTTTCCCGCTCGGCATTTCCTTCCCCGCCGGTTCGGGCTTGGTGGCGTTTGCCGCCGCCACGGGCGTGATGCCGCTTGATATGCCCGAATCGGTGCTGGTGCGTTTTTCAGGCAGCCTGCAACCGGGCGTAACCCTGCGCGATTTGGTGAACGCCATTCCGCTTTACGCCATCAAACAAGGCTTGCTCACCGTTGCCAAAGCGGGCAAGAAAAACATCTTCTCCGGCCGCATTTTGGAAATCGAAGGCCTGCCCGATTTGAAAGTGGAACAAGCGTTTGAACTGTCGGACGCTTCCGCCGAACGCTCCGCCGCCGGTTGTACCGTCAAACTGAACCAAGAGCCGATTATCGAGTATCTGAAATCCAATATCGTGTTGATGAAAAACATGATTGCGGACGGCTACCAAGACGCGCGCACGCTGGAACGCCGCATCAAAGGCATGGAAGCGTGGCTCGCCAACCCGCAACTGCTGGAAGCCGATGCCGATGCCGAATACGCCGCCGTGATTGAAATCAACATGGACGACATCAAAGAACCCATCATCGCCTGCCCCAACGACCCCGATGACGTGTGCTTCATGTCCGAGCGTTCCGGCACCGTGATTGACGAAGTGTTTATCGGCTCGTGCATGACCAACATCGGCCACTTCCGCGCCGCGTCCAAACTGCTGGAAGGCAAAACCGACACCCCCGTGCGCCTGTGGATTGCCCCGCCGACCAAAATGGACGCAAAACAACTTTCCGATGAAGGACACTACGGCGTGCTCGGACGTGCGGGCGCGCGCATGGAAATGCCGGGCTGCTCGCTGTGTATGGGCAACCAAGCACAGGTGCGCGAGGGCGCGACCGTGATGTCCACCTCCACGCGCAACTTCCCCAACCGTTTGGGCAAAAACACGTTTGTTTACCTTGGTTCGGCGGAACTGGCGGCGATTTGCTCCAAGCTGGGCAAAATCCCCACCGTTGAGGAATACCATGCCAACATCGGCATCATCAACGAGCAGGGCGAGCAAATTTACCGCTACATGAACTTTAATGAGATTGACAGCTACAACGAAGTGGCCGAAAAAGTGAACGTGTAAGCGCGTAAAATAAAAAGCAGGCTGCCTGAAAACCGAAAAAAGGGTTTTCAGGCAGCCTTTAAAATTCAGTGTTTTATCACAGCTCGCAAAAACAGTTTATATATTCTTATATACCAAACATATACTAAAATTATAATTTTCCAACAAAATCAATTTATTGGTGCTATCCAACAAGCCTCAATTATCTAAAATCCAATCATTCAATAAAAACCAAATATCATTTGATTGATGATAGAACCATCAACCATCTTGCTATTCCCTTTGGAATCATTTTCACTCTGAAATTAGCGTTTTCAAAAATAAAAGGCTCTGTTTCCAAATAAGATTGATACCGCAACATGATTTAATCAAAATACATATTTCTCCATAAATTGCTAAAAACTCACGTTGAAAGAAAACGTTTTGCACAATCTGTTTATAGCCATATCAATCAAATCTTACAATACAGCCAAATAAAAATGACAGGAAAATACAGCCCTGTTATTCAATATGCAGAAAAACCAGAAAGAATATCAACCAATTGCACGAATCAGGGCATCTTTAATCCGCTGCGGCCAATCTTCAGGCAGCCCCATGCCGTGTGTACGTACAGGAACAGCCCAAATCGGTGCAGGAAAACAGGCATCGTTTTCAAAACGCGCAATGATATGCCAATGCAAATGCGGCACCACATTACCCAAACTTGCCAAATTGATTTTGGTCGGATTGAACACTTCACGCATGGCGGCTTCCACACGATAAACCATATCCATCAAAACGGCGCGTTGTGCCACTGTCAAATCAGTCATCTCCGCCGCATGCGCATTCCAAATCACTCGGCAAAATGCGGGAGCATTCGCTTCATTATGCACGGCGATAACGCGTAATTCTTCGGTTTGGAACAATATTTCTTCACCATCGGTGCAACAAAGCGGGCAATTTTCCATATTTTCGTCCTTCGCCATTCAACAAAAAAGGCTGCCTGAGAACTTTCAGGCAGCCTTTTTTAACGTTTATTTAATCATGCCGGGTTTGGCACTGCGTCCAAACACTTCCAAGTCTTGTCCCGGATTGCTCGCCAAATCTTCTATATTCACATTGGCGATACTTTCCAAAATAATCGCAGAAGACACATGCTCACCGGTATGATACACCATAGCCAGGCCGATTTCCTCTACTGGAGTATTGACATAATCCGTTCTTTTATAAGAAGGATCGGTATTAGGCACACGATATTGCGATTTCACTACTTTACCGCGGCGGTACAGGCTGAGAACGCTGCCTTTGTCCAAACCGTCCGCCTCGCCCTTATTCAGGATAATAGTCTGCATGGCACCGCTTTCCGCAATACCGTCCATCACACCGACAATGCGTGCATAAATCTTGTTTTCAGGCTCATGCGGCATGATGTTGAACTGACCAAAATTATCAGGCTTTTTCAACAAATAATCACCCGCACGAATTTCAGAAACCGCATTCACAACCACCATCGGCTGTGCAGTACGCACGATATAACGGCGGCCGTTGGTTTCTTTATAATATTCGTCTTCGGAAAGCTGTTGCTCCCATTCGGCACGGCGGTAAGACAGGGCGTTATCGGCATTGGGCGCAGCCAAAGTGGCCACTTCGCCCGAAAACTCAACCAGTTTGCCCATATATTTTCTGGTTTCGGGGTCTTTCAAATCGCGGTTAACACGGAATACCAGATAAGAACCGTCCTCAGGGACACCGTCTGCATAAACACGGTCGCCCGTGCCATACATGGCGCGGCCATCGCGTCCCGCCACCAAACGCGGAGCATGCTTCAATTGGTCGTCATTCATGAATTGCGGTGATTTCATAAACATACGGTAGAAATCCACGTTCAGTGTGGAAATACCGTATCCTGTATCCAATTCACGGATTTTAGGGCCGAGTTTGACAGTAGGAATACCTTCCAGACCTAAAACAGGCTGTCCGTTCACATAGCTCAACACCAAAACCTGTCCGGGATAAATGAGATGCGGATTTCTAATTTGATTGCGGTTGGCACGCCATAAAGAAGGCCATTTCCAAGGGCGGTAAAGATACTTACCCGAGATGCCCCACAAAGTATCGCCTTTTTTAACGGTATAACGTGCAGGCGCGCCCGGTTTGACTTTTAAATTTTCTGCCATTGCAGGGGCCGAAAAGATTAGTCCTGCCGCGCAAAGCAAGGTTATAATAGATTTATGCATCACAAGTCTCCCACTTCGGATTACATGATTTAACGAATAAACGTAATAATAGTGTATTTTAAAGTATTCTGCCGCATTTTAGGCAGTTTTATCCAAATGATTTGGCAAGTATGCCACACACCCGCATTCAACCCCATACACGGAAAGAAAAATGGCCCTACTCCCTATTTTAACCCATCCCAACGAACGCTTACACATCGTTGCACAGCCCGTTGCCGCTGTGGACGACCGCATCCGCACTCTGATTGACGATATGGCGGAAACCATGTATGCCGCACGCGGTATCGGCTTGGCAGCCACGCAAGTGGATGTACACGAACGCGTTATCGTGATTGACCTGTCGGAAGAGCGCAATCAGCTGTTAGCCTTAATCAACCCCGTTATCACCCATAAAAACGGGGAAACCACTTACGAAGAAGGCTGCCTGTCCATTCCGGGCATTTACGAAACCGTTACCCGCGCCGAAACGGTTACCATAGAATATCTGGACAGAGACGGCAAACCTCAGAAGCTCGATGCAGACGGCCTGTTGGCAATTTGCATCCAACATGAAATGGACCATTTGGCAGGCAAACTGTTTGTCGAATACCTTTCGCCGTTGAAACAAAACCGCATCAAAACCAAACTGAAAAAACGCCAACGCGAAACTCTCTAATCCGTGTTTTCAGGCAGCCTGATATTTCTTGCTGCCTGAAATGTTTTACCAACCGCCCGCTTAAGCACATTCAGGCTGCCTGCAATCTTCCCGCCATGAAAACCGACACGCCCGACACCCTGCTGTACGCCTATCTGCGTTACGCACTGCTCTTGGCAGCAGCAGCGTTTGTCCCGTTTTTCGATGCCAAATTTCTTATCATGGCGTGGCTGCTCGGCTGGATGCAGGTTTCCCTAACCGCCAACAGCATCACACAAGGCAGCCCGCCCGTCTCGCTATTAGGCAAACACATTTCCCCCGCCGCCTATTTGCGCTTGCTCTCGCTGCTGCCGCTGCTTGCCGCTTGGGACGAAGACAGCCATTTGGAAGTGTGGCAGGTTTTCATCTGTTATCTGATAGCTGTAAGCCTGCCGATGTGGTGGTTTGCACACCGCATCCAATACTTGCTCATGCAGCAAAACGCCGCCTTATCCCAACGCCGAACCGCCGTTTACGCACTATGCGGCACATTGGCAATGCTTATCGGCATCGCCGTTTTCATTTTTGCCGCATGGCGGTCGATACGCCGCCCCAGCCTGTTTTTTTCAGCCGCCGCACTGACGGGAGCATTACTGATACGCAGCGGATGGCTGATGTGGCGGCAGATTTTATGTGTAAAGGACACTCCCCGATGAACGTTATTTTTGCCGGCACGCCCGATTTCGCCGCTGCCGCACTGCGTGCGGTTGCACAAGCGGGTTTCAACATTCCATTGGTATTAACCCAACCCGACCGCCCCAAAGGGCGCGGTATGCAGCTGCAAGCATCACCCGTTAAACAAACCGCTTTGGAACTGGGTTTGCGTGTAGCGCAGCCTGAAAAACTGCGCAACAACACGGAAGCATTGAATCTGCTCAAAAGCCTTGAAGCCGATGTAATGGTGGTTGCCGCATACGGATTGATTTTGCCGCAAGAAGTATTGGATACGCCCAAACACGGCTGCCTGAACATTCACGCTTCATTATTGCCCCGTTGGCGCGGCGCCGCTCCGATACAGCGCGCCATCGAAGCAGGCGATGCCGAAACAGGCGTTTGTATTATGCAGATGGATGCAGGTTTGGATACCGGAGCCGTCATCAGCGAGCACCGCTACGCCATTTCCCCGACCGACACGGCCAACGAAGTTCACGATGCGCTTATGCATTTAGGTGCACAGGCCATCGTTGCAGACTTGCAGAATTTGCAATGTTCAGGCAGCCTGAAAGCCGTTCCTCAACCCGAACACGGCATAACCTATGCCGCCAAACTCAACAAAGAAGAAGCCAGAATAGACTGGACGCAAGACGCCTGCACCATCGACCGCAAAATCCGCGCCTTCAACCCCGTTCCCGCCGCATGGACTTTGTGGCAGGGGCAACCCTTAAAACTCTGGCGGGCGCACTGCGTCAAACAGCAAGGACAAGCAGGTACCGTGTTGTCCGTATCGTCCGCAGGCATTACCGTTGCCTGCGGCCAAGATGCCGTATGCATCACAGAATTACAGGCAGCCGGCAGCAAACGCATGACCGCCGCTGCCTTTTTATCCGGTAAAAACATAAAGGAAGGCGAATCATTCAACGAGGTTCGCCCATGACCCTGACCCTACTGTTTCGCGAATACTGCCACCTTTGCCACCAAATGCTTGATGAACTGCAAGTTTTCAAGCAGCAATACGGCTTTGGGCTGGACATTATCCCGATTGACGACTTCCCCGAATGGGAAGCGCTCTATGATGAAAAAGTGCCTGTATTGCTCCACGGCCAAAACGAAATTTGCTATTGGCATTTGGATAAAGCAGCATTAACCGCTTTTTTAAAACAACACAGCTGCCTTAAATCCGCAAACGATACCAACCGGCCCGTACAAACATAAAATACCGTATCCGAACCGACATATCTAAACGCTCTGCGCAATTAAAACGCCGGCCGATATGCTTGTCTCCCAATCATATAGAATGTGGAGCAAACATACCGGCCGGCACAATCGGCACGGTAGCTTTGGATTGACCCGACAACGCAACAACACGTCTTATCGAAAATCACCGCAATAGCCATTTACACTTTGCAATCAAACATCCTGTAATCTACAAAGCCTGCTTTCAGGCAGCCTGAAAAATCATCAATGCTTGGCGCAGGCGGTGCATACCCTCTTGCAAATCCTCGTCATTCAGCAACAAAGAGGGTGCGAACCGCAACACATTACCGCCCGCAGCCAAAATCATCACGCCGTGTTTTAAGGCTGCCTGAACCATATCGGCCGCACGCCCTTCGTATCGGCTCGTCAGAACCGCACCGAGCAGCAAACCTTTGCCGCGCACTTCTTGAAACATACCGGTGTCGCGTCCTATTTCCTGCAATTGCTGCGCCAACCGTCCGCCCTGCTCCGCAACATGAGCCAATGTTTCCGGCTGACGGATAATGCTTAAAGCACGGTCGGCAACGGCACATGCCAAAGGATTGCCGCCAAACGTGCTGCCATGGCTGCCCGGTGAAAAAGCGGGGGCAAAGCGGTCGGTCGTCAGCATGGCCGCGATGGGAATACCGCAACCCAATGCTTTGGCGGAAGTGAGAATATCGGGAACGATACCGTAATGTTCGTAAGCAAACAGCTTGGCAGTACGCCCGATACCGGTTTGCACTTCATCCAGAATAAAGGCTGCCTGAAAACGGTTGCACAATTCGCGCGCCGTACTTAAAAACTCCTGCGTAGCCGGCAATACGCCGCTTTCGCCTTGTATCGGTTCGATTATCACGGCGCAAGTGCGCTCGGAAACCGCTTGTTTCAATGCTTCGCTGTCATTAAACGGAATGTGGCTGATACCTTGCGGCAACGGTGCGAAATCGCGGCTGTATTTGGGCTGGCCGCCTACGGAAACGGTAAATAAAGTACGCCCGTGAAAAGCGTTTACACAGGCGACAATTTCGTGTTTGTGTCCGCCGTCATGTTCTCTTGCGAATTTGCGGGCGAGTTTTAATGCGGCTTCGTTGGCTTCCGCTCCTGAATTGGCAAAAAACACTTTGTCGGCAAAACTGTTTTCCACCAATTGACGGGCAAGATTTTGCGCCGGTCGGCTGGTGTAATAGTTTGAAATGTGCCACAGCCTGCCTGCCTGCAGCGCAAGCGCCTCTACCAATTCGGGATGGCAGTGCCCCAGTGCATTCACGGCGATACCGCCTGCCAAATCGATATATTCTTTGCCGTCCGTATCCCAAACACGGCTGCCTGAAGCTTTTTCGGGCAGCATGGGCGCAAAAGAAAAGTTGGGGGTAAGATAGTTGTGCATGGTATTTCTCCTAATAGACAATCGTTTTCAGGCAGCCTGCGTTATGTATGGAAACAAGATGAGGATAAGACCCGCGGCTGCCTGAAACCAAGCAGTACGAACTGTAGAACGGTATCGAACAGCACAATCGGATTGGAATGCGGGAAGAGTGTAGTGATTGTTGTGATACATCTCCTGCGTTGCAGGCTGCCTGAAACGCAGCAGGGATATGATACGGCTCTATCTCTGCCGGCTTAATGCACAATATTGCCGCCCTGCATCATGAGTTCCCATTCAAGGCGGTAGTCCTGCAATTCGCGAAAACGCGGGTAAAAATGCTCGGCATTTTGATGTCGGATTTCATCGAGCAAATCCGCCAAAAGCTCTATCGGCTCGATTTCCGTACCGAACAGGTTTTCATCGAACGCAACACCCATTAATGCCGCCACTTGGTCGCTTTCGATTAAAACCTCCGTCATAAAGTCTTCCAAAGGCCATTCTTCCAAGCGGTAATCCGCCCACTCTTCCTTGCAGCACGCTTGCGCATCGGCGGCATTGTCCCACACGCAATAAACGGGAACGGGTTCGCCGAATTCATCGTCATAAGCCTCGGACGGACATTCCGCAAAAAAACTTTCGCTGTCCTGCAAGGTATAAACCAAACGGGTTTGCACCAATGTGCGGACAAATTCCGTATAGCGCATATCATTTTCGGGCTTCATGGTGTTATTCCGGTTTCAATTGATACAGGGTTTCGCCTTCGCGGATATAACCATACCTGCTGCGGACGGTTTCAGACAATGCTTCAGCACCTTGCCTCATACTTTCCACTTCGGCCTTGAGTATTCGGTTGTTTCGGCTCAATTCTTCGTTTTCCTTTTGCAATACATCTGTTTTATGCTTTAAGTCTTTATATTCACTATGCAATCCTCCGTTTGCCAACCAAATATGATAGTGCAGCCACAGCAGCATAACAATCAAGACACCGGGGATAATATGGATAGATTTCATAATCTTCGCCATCTGAAACAATGGCGGACATTATACAGCACAAAGGCTGCCTGAATCTTTTCAGGCAGCCTAAAGCGAAATGCTTTCCAATCGTTTAAGCTATGGCGAAAATCTTCCGTACTAAGATTTTATAGAGATGGAACGCATTGAGCGCACCGCGCAGAGCCTCTTCCCTAACTTCCTGATTATTAGATAGTTGATTAAGGTAGGAAATAAATTCGCGCCAATGTTTGCCGCGCCCGTCTGCATGAGGCGCAAGGTGCGAGGCACCGTGTTCGGCATCGAAATTCAATTTATTTTGCACATCTTTAAATAAAAACGCTGCTCCCAAATTAGAACCTTCCGCGCAATACAGCCAACCCAGTGCTTCCGAACCGTCCGGATTGGGCAAAGCCACATCCAAATCCACAGGTTCGGCATTGAGGTCGGACAAATCTTTCAACACCGCGTCATGACGTGCCAAAGAAGCTAAATTGGGAATGTGTTTGTTCAATTCGGCATCTTTGTAAATAGGGTCGACAATTTTATGAAACACTGCCTGAAGCTGGAGGAATTTGGTGTAATTTTCAACTGTATCAAACGGTTTGCATGAACTGACCAAATTATCTACAGTATCGTGCGTAGCATGGCTGTTGGTTTTCAGATATTCCGCAAAGGTGTATTCGCTCATAGTCTCTGACTCCTGATTGAAGATTAAATGCAAAAAAGATGATTTTCTAAGTTTTATAATGTAAATAAAACTTATTATTAATTATAAGATAAGCGTAATACCAATGCAAAATCTTTACTTTCACGCTGCCTGAAGCGCATCACAACACTGCGCCCGCATACAGGCGTTCGGTTATAATGCCTACCGTATCTATCCGTAACCGACTAGCCATGCTGACTTACACACCCGTTTCAAAACGCTCCGATGATTCTGCACGGGAATATCCGTGGTTGCTTTTGCTGTTGGTATTCGTATGGCTTTGGCCGGGTGTGTTTTCCCATGATTTGTGGAAACCGAGCGAACCGTATCTGTTTACGGCCATAGAAAGCGTGCTTCAGCAAAATTTGCGTTACCCCATACTGCCTGCCGCCGAGAGTACACACTTCTCTCCGCTTTACGTGTGGATTTGTGCGGTATTTGTGAAGCTGCTGTCCCCTTGGGCTGCCGATGCGTATTCAGCCGCACGATTTTCAGGCGCTCTGTTCGCAGCCATAGGATTCACCGGCTGCGGCATGGCAGGCTATCGTTTACTGGGAAAATATCACGGACGTACAACGGTATTGCTGAATGCCGGCGCCATAGGTTTGTTGCCCGTGATGCATTTTCTCAACAGCAATGCCGTTTTGTTTGCAGGAGCCGGTTTGCTGTGCTGGGCGTTATCCCTCTCATCCAAACAGGTTATTTTTTCCGCACTGATTGGCGGTATCGGCATTTTCCTGTTGGGCGAGACCTTTCACTTTGCCGCTTTGCCGCTATGGTGGGCATTATGCGCCTGCCTGTGGCATACAACGCAATGGCGCACGTCTCGGTTTGCCGTATTCGGTTTTATTTCTTCACTGTTTGCGCTGCCCCTACTCTCGCTTTACCCCTTGCTGCTGCTCTATTTCTCATCGGATACGGCCGCACACTATTTCGGCCATCGTATGTTTGGCATATTCGGCGGCTTGCGCAATTTTCAGGCAGCCTTTTCCCTGCCCTATTTTGTCAAAAACTTTTTATGGTTTGCCTTCCCCGTATGGCCGCTTGCATTATGGAGCGGCCACCGCAGCCGCAAACAGCTTTCCCGCACCGGCACATTGGTTTATGCTTGGTTGGCCGTATTCTGCACGGTACTGGCCGTTTCGCCCGAACGCAACAAAGACATACTGGTATTGCTGCTGCCCGTACTTTCATTGTCTGCCTCGGCACAACTTTTCCATTTGCGCCGCGGCGTTGCGGCATTTTTCAACTGGTTCGGCATGACTTTGTTCGGTTTTGCCGCCCTGTTTCTGTGGCTGGGCTTTTTCGCTATGAACTACGGCTTCCCTGCCAAACTGGCAGAACGCGCCGCCTATTTCAGCCCCTATTATGTACGCGATATCGACATCATGCCGATAGTAACCGCCACACTGTTTACCCCCGTTTGGCTGTTGGCCGTTACACGCAAACGCATTCGCGGCAGACAGGCCGTTACCAACTGGACGGCAGGCGTTACCCTGGTATGGGCGTTAATGATGACCCTGTTTCTGCCTTGGCTGGATGCTGCCAAAAGCTACCGCCCCGTTGTACGGCAAATGGAAAGAACGCTGCCTGAAAATGTCCGCCGAAGCCTGATGACAGGCAAAGAATGCTTATTCATCGACCCCAATCACACCGATGCACACTTAGCTTGGTCGCAATATGCGCGAATACCCTTTGTATCCGCCGACTTATCATGCCGCTATGTTTTACTGCAATACAATCCGAAAACAGAAGAATTGCCAAACTATGCCGCAACACTGTGGCAAGGCGGCAGACCGCGCCACCGCCGCGAACGTTTCGCATTGTTGGAGAAATCCCCATAACAGCACTAATGCGTGAAACCAACGCCAAGCCTTGTTCGTTTCGCATTGCTGGAGAAATCCCCATAAAAACACCGCCGCATTTTCATGCGGCGGTTTCTTTTCAGGCTGCCTGAAAGAGCCGCCCCACCATCACATTACACGATACCTCCGCCAAACAGCCCAACAGTCGTTTGGCGACAACCAACTGCCGCCTTCCCTGCGATACAGCAGAACTTGGAATGCTTGCGTACACTATCGGCAATGGCTAAACCCAATTGCCGTTTTCTGAAATTCGCGCTTATAGCCCTCATTCCGATACTCTACACACCTGAATTGGCCGGATGAATACCGTCCGTATCTTCCATCAGGCTGCCTGAATACCTATTCACTAAAAAATACTTCTTGCCAACAAATACTTCCCATCGGTTTGAAACAACGACTATGCATCACTTCAAGGAAAATTTTCAAAACAAAGTAAAACATTTAAACAAAGAAAATATTTAGAGTATAATGCCTAATATCTAAACCACACACATCACCATCATGCAACACATATTTAATTCCTTAAAAATCAGAGGCAAAGAGCTGCTACCGATTGTACAGGGCGGCATGGGCGTAGGAATTTCCGCATCGAGCCTTGCCGGAGCGGTGGCACGTGAAAATGCCGTCGGCACAATTGCCAGCGTAGATTTACGCCATCTGCACGAAGACTTGCTTGCCGAATCGAAAATACAGCCCAGTGAAGAAAAATACACCCGTTTAAACCGTATCGCACTAGACAGAGAAATTCAAAAAGCCAAACAAAACAGCCAAGGTCGCGGCATGATAGCGGTAAATGTCATGAAAGCCGTTAAAGACCATGCCGCATTGGTGCGGCAAGCCTGCGAATCCGGTGCAGATGCCGTTGTCATGGGAGCCGGACTGCCGCTGGATTTGCCCGAGCTCACCGAAGGCAGCAAAGACATCGCCTTAATACCGATTTTATCTGAATCACGCGGCATCAATATCGTATTGAAACGCTGGATGAAAAAAGGCGTATTGCCCGATGCCGTAGTTGTGGAACACCCCGCCCACGCAGCAGGACACTTGGGTGCAGTCAATGTAGACGGTATTCACGATGCCAAATTTGAATTCAAACGTGTCATAGATGAGACCTTTGAAGTATTCAAAAACTTAGGATTGGAAAGTGAAAAAATTCCATTGATTTTGGCAGGCGGTATGGCGAATTTCAAAAAAATCAGCACCGCATTAAAAGAATGGGGAGCCAGTGCCGTGCAAATCGGCACCGCATTTGCCGTTACCCAAGAAGGCGATGCACATATCAACTTTAAAAACACATTGGCAGGAGCGGAAAAAGAACATATTGTAGAATTTATGTCGGTAGCAGGCTTGCCCGCACGCGGCATCAATACCCGCTTTTTAAGCAGTTACATCAAACGCGAAGAAAAACTGCAGGCCAATGCCAAAGCAGACCCGCGCCGCTGCACACAAGGTCTGAACTGTCTCACCACCTGTGGCCTACGCGACGGTTTGGATAAAATCGGACAGTTCTGTATCGATTTGAAACTGGCCGAAGCCTTTCGTGGAGAAGTGGATAAAGGTTTATTTTTCCGAGGCAAAGACCCGCTGCCTTTCGGAACGGCAATCAAATCGGTACGGGAAACAGTCGAATACCTATTAACAGGCAAAATCGAAACTGCCTGAATAACGATAACAGTTCCGCATATAAATCAACAATCTGCAACCTGAAATAAGCTCTGAAAACCAACATTCAGGGCTTTTCTGTATCATTATCTTGATATAAAAACCATATCCGCCTATTCACACTGTTTCATTTTTCACGGGTATGGCTATGCAAGACACAAGTATTATTCCGAATCCAGACATAAGCAATCTGCTTTGGCGGTAATCCAAAGTATCAAGCTGACAGAAAAGCATAAGTAATACGATATAGAAATCAATATCGTATAGAAAATAAAGCATCAAGTATCATTGTGCTGCAACTGCTCCTGCACAGCATACATTTCTCTCTTTCTCCGGCAATAGCACACAAAAAATCCCTACAATTCCTCAAGCTCCGCCTCATATTCAACACATGCGATGAAATGAAGAAACAGCTTGAAAAATTGTAAGGATTTTAAATCAAACAGCTTGGTATGCTTCCGACTTTCCTTCAGGCAGCCTGAAAACGCTGCCTGAAGGAAACCGTTTTACCACTGGTAGCCTGCACCTACAGTAGCACCGAAATGTCCGCGCGTGTTGCCGCCGACAGTGCCTTTCACAATCCAGTTGCCGCCGTCGGTGATAGCCGAGAAGCCTACCGCATAGCCCTGTTGACCGCGATACGTGCTGCCTGCAACGGCCACCATGCTCTTACCGGCTTCAAACACTTGCGGCAATCCGGCAACAGCCATTGCAGAAGCGGTACCGCCGTCCGCATCATCGGCAACTTCATTGATACGTTTGCCCAGCTGGTTCAGATTGTTGTTATTACCCGCAACAACAGCTTTAAGCTGTCCGACATTTACCGCATCGGTATCTTTCTCACCGGCAGCGACATCGGTGATTTTCGCTCCGCCTGCGTTAATACCTTTTTTATCGATAACAACATTGCCGACCGTCACTTTATCCACTTCAATCTCATCAGCCAAAGCATAAGTAATCTTAGTGCTAGTGCTCTTATCATCCGTATCCTGTTTAACTATCAGGTTTTTACCCGAATTAAACACCACGGAATGGCTGGGCTTAATCAGCTCTCCGTCCTTAGTTGCGCCTGCGCCGTCTTCAAACGAAGTTTTATCGCCCACGCCTACATTCACCTTCCAGCCGCTGTTATTAATAGCTTCCTTAACGGAATCGGTGGTAGCCAGTTTTTTCGTGTCGCCGTTATTCACATCTACAGCCCCTGAATCCAGCGCATGTACTGCACCTTTGGCAAGACTGTAAACATTATCGGCAACAGCTTGATTATCAACGGCAACGGTGATAACGCGAACACCGTCTTTGGTTTCTCCGGACACTTTCGCCAAGCCTTCTCCGACAAATTTCACTTCATCGGCATTTTTAACCTGCTCCGAATATTTATCGGTGGATACCACCCAGCCCATCTTACGCAAATCACCTGCTGTAACGGCTGTATTGTCGGGCACTGCATTGTTATCCAAATTCACCAAACCTTCGGCTTTAGGCGTTGTTGTGGTTTTCTCATCTGCTGCGGTATAGGGCTTCAAGCCGCTGGTAATATTGCTGATAGTAACAGGAGCTTTGCCTTCCTTGCCTTGCAATTCCAGCTTATTACCTTCCATAGGCGCAAGCGTTACGGAATTTCCGCCCTCAGCCAAAGTAATCGCCTTGAATTCGGGTTTCTCGGCAATCTTCACAATCAGCTCTTTGTCTTCCACATCCACGCGGACGTTTTGAGCGGATGCGGCTTTATCATTAGCCAACGAACCTTTTACGGTAACCGTGTCACCCAGTTTCTTATTGAACTCGTTGCCCTTATTACCTTTAAACGACAAACCTTTATTCACATTAACATTGGTATTGTTAATGTTGGTAGTCAGCTCATCTTGCAGGCTGTATAACTGCGAACCGTTCACCGCATCTTTGCTGGCTGAACTGATTTCACCGTCTGCGACATTGGTAATGGGTTTGTTGCCCGCATTGATGCCGTCTTTGGTGATGCTAATCGGTTTGTCATCAGGGTCGGTACCTGTCGGCACTTCGATAACTTTGGACGTTACTTTGTCAAATTTCACCTCGGGTTTGGTCGCAAACGTGAAGTTCGAACCGTCTTGCTTCACATCCAGATTATCACCCGCAATCAGGGTAACTTTCTCACCCGCTTTTACCAACTGGTCGGCTTTGGTGCCGCTTTGGCTGCCTGTACCCGCAGTATTGCTGGTTACGATAAAGCCGGAATTGTTAATCGCATTGGCAACAGTAGTCGCGTTAACCAGCTGCTCCCCGCCTTTAGTCGGAACAACTACTTTGCCGGTCGGGGTGTTGTCCGCTGTATTTTTCTCAGGCTGCAATTCGCCGGTTTTGACAGTCAGTTTGTTGCCGTTGGCAGGGTCAAACGTGAAGACTTTCTCATCCGCATTGATTTCGTATTTAACGGTGCTGTTAGTGCCGTCCGTATTAATCGCTACGGTCGTTCCGTTGCCGTCCGCAAATACGACGTTGTCAAACGGGCGTACGAAGTCTTTGTCTTGCACCGCTGCGCTGCCGTTTTGCTGTTTGAGGTTCCAGCCTGCGTTCAATACGTCTCCTACAGTGGCTACGTTGCTTTCAGTCAGACCTGTTGTGGGTTTGCTGCCTGAAGTAACCGGAGCGGTTGTATTGGCTTTGGCTCCGTCCAGATTGCCCGCTACGTTGGTAATGGGTTTGCCGCCCATGTCGATACCGTCTTTGTTGATGGTAATCGGTTTGTCATCGGGGTTATCCGGATCGGTCGGAACTTTAACGCTGTCGAATTTGACGTCTTTGGCAGTGGCAAATACGAAGTGTTTGTCGGTTTGCTTGAGCGTCAGGTTATCTCCCGCTTCCAGTGTCAACAGGTTGCCTGCGCTGACTTTGTTCGCTTTAAACTCGTCTGCACCTTCGGCTTTGTTGCCTGCACCGGTTACACGGAAGGCGGCGGCATTGATGGCGTCAACCACGCTTGATGCGTTCATCAGAGCGTTACCGTTGTCTTTTCCATCTTTTTTGTTCACAACCACCTTACCGGCATCATCACCATCCTCTTTTGAGGATGCGCCAGCATCGGCCACTACGTCAAAGGACACTTCCAATCCGCTATCGGTTTTTTCCACTTTGGCGGTGGTGTTTTTGCCGTTAACGAAATTCACCGCATCGCCTGCGTTTACGATATCGTCACCGGCGTTTGTCGCTCCGTCTTTAGTCGCAGGAGCACCGCCATTTTGTTGGACTTTGAAGCCGATTTTGTTCAAGGTATCGGCCAAATCGCCTGCATTCACCAGTTTGTCGGCTTCGGCAGGTGTGCTGCCTGAAGCGGTTTTGGACGGCTCGGCTACTTTGCCGCTGTTCACGGTTAAAGTGGTAGTATCGGCGGCAATGGTGATGTTTTTGCCGTCTTGTTTTACCTCAATGCCTTTGCCTGCCTTAACGGTAACGGTGTCGCCTTGACCCACTTTTTCAACGGTGCTGTTTGAAACGCTGCCGCCGTCCGCCGCTGTGGTCAGATTGAAGCCTGAGGCAGCATTGGCTTTGTTAATCGCGTCTTTAAGCTGCTCTTGGGTGGCTGCCTGGCCGCCTGTATAGGTGGCGGTCGGGTCGAAGGTGGTGTTGGTCAGACCTGTAATGGTGCCGTTGGTGCCGTCAATGGTAACTTTTTTGTCGCCGTCTTTAGGACCTACGGTTACTACGGGGTTGAGGCTTACGGTGTATTTGTTGGCTCCGTCAGCGGTTTTACTTTCGTCAACTTTGATATTGCTGTCGCCTGATTCAACAACCTCTTTGCTTTCTTTGAGCTGTTTCAGGTTAACCGCATCGGTGTTGTTGGTGCCGTCTGCCACATCGGTAATATTCTTACCGCCCGCATTGATGCCGTCTTTGGTGATGCTAATCGGTTTGTCATCAGGGTCGGTACCTGTCGGCACTTCGATAACTTTGGACGTTACTTTGTCAAATTTCACCTCGGGTTTGGTCGCAAACGTGAAGTTCGAACCGTCTTGCTTCACATCCAGATTATCACCCGCAATCAGGGTAACTTTCTCACCCGCTTTTACCAACTGGTCGGCTTTGGTGCCGCTTTGGCTGCCTGTACCCGCAGTATTGCTGGTTACGATAAAGCCGGAATTGTTAATCGCATCCACCACAGCATTGGCAGTCAGGTATTTTTTGTCGCCGTCTGCGGGTTTATTTACCGCACCATTGTCGGCAACAGTCGGTGTATCCGCTTTGTTGATATTGACTTTGTAAACATGAAGCGTATCGTTGGCACTCACTTTCACAGCAGTCGTGCCGTCTCCATCGCGGACTTCAGTAATGGTATTGGTGTCAGTATCGATTCCGCCGCCTGCTGAAGTACCATTAAACCTAATCTTATAAGTTATGACACCGGTAACGTCATCTGGTTCCGGTTCAACCTCAACACTACTATCAGCCGCTTCAACCTTAGGCTGCAACGCTTTCAATTGACCTAAATTGACGGCTTGGTCATCTCTTGTTGCATCGGCTACATTGCTAATCGGTTTGTTGCCCGCATTGATGCCGCTGTTATTAATCACGACATTGTTATTGCCTGAGGTAGGAACAGTGATGCTGGTGAAATTCACTTCATCTTTGGTGGCATAGATGAAGCTGTTGCCGCTTTGCTTCAGCTGCATATTTTTGCCGGCACCCAGATTGATTTGGTCGCCTGCCTTAATTTGGGCGATTGATGTTCCGCTAACCGTGCCGTTGTTTTCCGTACCCGAAGCGGTGATTTTGAAGAAGGAATTGTTCAACAGATTAACGGTATCGGCAGAGCTCAGGAAGCTGTTGGCATCTCCGACAATGTTTACTTTTCCATCTGAATTAATTGGTGTTGCGGTCAGCTTGGTTTTGTTTACATCAAAGGTAATATCCTGACCTGATGCTCGGGCGGTAGTACCGGTGCCGTTCACAAAACCGACATCGTTATTATCTTTAGTGATGGTTTCAACATTTTTGCCGTTTACCGAAGTGGTAAATGATTGAAGAGCAGAGTTTGCTGCATCCAAAGCATCGGTGAAGCCAGTCCCGTTAAAGCCCAGTTTATAGGTGGTGGTATTGCCTTCGTTTTCTGCACCAACGGTAAAATATTCAGTAGCTTCATCGCTTAAGCCTACCGACACACCTTTTGCATTCACCGTGTAAGTGGGCTTGCCGTTTTCTACTGTTCTGTCAACACTGGCGATATTATCACCGGCTTTAACAACAGTTTCAACCGCCGTACCGCCTGTTCCACCCACTCTGGCAGACAGGGTTCCGTCTGGATTTTTAACAATAGTGGTATTGTCAACTCTCACAGACAAATCAAATGTTTTTTGACCGTTTGTTGCGGTTTGCGTATTAACGGCAACCGTATTGTCGCTGGATTTCACAACCGGCTGGATGGATTTCAGCTGTCCGAGGTTAACGGCTTGGTTATCCGCAGTGGCAGGGGCTACATTGCTAATCGGTTTGTTGCCCGCATTGATGCCGCCCGAAGTGATGGTAATCGGGCTGCCTGAAACACCTGTCGGCACTTCAACGCTGGTGAATTTAACGTCTTGTTTGGTTGCGAACGTGAATTCGTTGTTGACACGTTTGACTTCCAAATTATTGCCCGCGCTGAATGTTACTTCATCGCCCGGTTTGATGAGCTGGCTGGCGGCATTGTCGCCTGTGGCCTTGTTACCGCCGGATTTGACTTTAAAGCCCGAATTATTGATAGCATCGACTACGGCATTGGCAGTTAGGAAGCTGTCGCCGCCGTTTGTCGGCTTGGCAAGCGAGCCGTTGCTGTTGACTTGGGGAGCGGTTGCCTGTTTAACGTCAAAAGTAATATTGCCGCCACCTGCATTGCGTGCAGTGGTGCCGGTGCCGTTTACGAAATTGACATCTTTATTAGCGGCAGTAATCTCTTCGGCCTTTGTACCGTTCACGGATGTAGTAAACGATTGCACGGCAGTATCGGCTTTATTCAAGCTGGCCAAAGCAGAAGCGGTTAATGCCACTTCATAATTGGTTACATTATCTGCTTTGGCCTGAGGGGTAACGCTCAAGCGTGATGCGCTGGCGGCAGCTGCGCTGGCAGTAGCACCTTTTGCATTCACAGTGTAGGTCGTTCTGTTACCTTCCGTTCCTTCGACGACACTAACGATATTCGTACCTGCTTTAACAATAGTGTTGGCTGCCTGAATAGCTTCGTGGATAGTGTTTTTGCCTGTGCCGCCGATATTGGTGAATGTGATATTGCCATCGGGAGTTAAATTGGCATTGCCGCCGAAGTTATCCTTAACTGATTTCGCCAGATTATTCAGGATATTATTAGTGGCATAAAGCTGGCTGCCGTTGATGGCGTCCGTGCTGGAGCTGTTAATCGCACCCGGAGCCACATTAACAATCTGACGCTCCTTGCCGCCCGCACCGACAGACACAATACCGGTTGCCGTACCGGCAAAACCGGAATATGTCAGGCTGCCTACGGTAGCGGTAGTAACTTGGGCGTGGGCTTTTTCGGCACTCTCGTGCCCTAAAATGACATTATTGCCTCTAGTAGCGCTAACATTGTTACCCATCACAAAGGTGTTGGCACCGGATACGTTGTTGCCGTTGCCGACAATGCGGCTGCCATCGCCGGTAAGGAAATTATTATTACCGAAAGCACCTGCATTATTGGCTGTGATGGGATTGGTTTGGCTGCCGTTATCATTACCGAAAGTATAAGTACCGCTGCCTGAAACATAAGAAGGGTCGCCGATGGCACCGGATTTTCTGCCGGTTACTTGGTTGCCCACACCAATGGCGATAGAGTCTTCGGCAAATGCCAAAGAATCTTTACCGATGGCAATAGCGTTATTGCCGCCGCGCCCGTTTTGTTGCAATGAAATGATTTCTTCACCATTAACCGTTGAACGAGTAACCTTAGCACCCGCAGTCGCACCGTGTCCGAGCGCAATGCTTGAATTGGTATAGGCAATCGAACTATGACCGGAAGCAAGAGTGGATTCCCCCCCTGCCATAGCAACCGTACCGATGGCGGTAGCATTATTGGACACTGCAAGCGAACGCGCCCCGATAGCTGTCGCACGCTTACCGGTTATCGTAGTCAGATTAATACCGGCAACTGCATTTTTTACACCTTCAGCACCGGCAATCTCCATCTCAATATCATTATGATAATTACTGCCCGGCGTATACGTTGCAGCACCTGCTACAGAACCCGCACCGATAGCAACAGCACCGTCAGCCAATGCCTGACCCTGTCCGCCAATCGCAACAGCTCCCAAACCTGTTGTCAGCGTATGATAATAAGACTGGGTTCTTTGGGGTAATTTATTGTTCTGTGTATCTCTGTTATACCGCATACTCAGAGGACCACCGATTGTTCTTCCGCTTTCCGTTTGGTATCGCAAACTACTGGGTAACAAATCTTTATAAGCTTGCTGGCTTCTAGGTACACCAAAATCATCCGTACCGATAGCAACCGAGCCCCCACCAATGGCCGCCACATCATTACCTATCGCCATAGCCTGCTCACCCAATGCTACAGCACTGGCACCCAAAGCAACAGACTGGGTTCCGACAGCAAGCGTTCTCCTATCATTAAGATTATTCTCCGCTGCACCTACCGCCACCGAAGACCTTCCCGTAGCAATAGCTTTAGCACCTATAACAACCTGATTAGCTCTTCTGGGTTGTCTATCGGTAGAAGTCTCATAGTAAGCTTCCGCCTGCGAACCCAAAACCGTGCTGAATGAGCCATGAGCTTTGGCTTGATGTCCGATAACGGTTTGATTGATACCCGCAGTAGCAACCGCATCACCGTTATTAGTACCGATACGCAATATATTGGTAGTACCTGAATTCCCACCGGCACCCCGACCGTCAACTATCGCAGACCAGGCGTTAGAAGACATTAACGCCATAGAAAGGCCTAAAACGGCAGCTGTAAGCTGCTTGGAAGAGCGGCTTTTTTTACCTTTGGCAGGCGCAAACTCGGCAACTGCTACATAAGTGTTGGTTGATTCGTTGTATACAACGCGATAAGTATGGTTCATTTAATTCAAACTCCAAAAAAAATAGCCAAATGAATTTACTAAAAATCGAAACTAAAAATTAATTTTCTCACAAGAGCATTTTTCATACCCAAATGAATCTGATGCTATCGCCGCATCAGCATCCATATACTCTACTCCGCGATATGCCAAACCGCCGGCCATACCTAATCATCAAGAAAATATTCATTTTATATTCAATATCACGAATGCATATTTTCCTATCAGAAAGCCTTGCTCTAAAAAACGATACCGTATTTTTTACTTTTCTTTTCAAAAAAGACACCATTCTGCATACTTGGCACACGCCTTTTTCAGCCGAAAAATAATCAATCCTGCCTATCCGTGACAAACGCTGCCATAACCGGCAATGTCAAACAATATGACCAAGCCATCCAAGTAGAACGTTCAGGCAGCTTAAATTTTAACAATACTCCAACTCTTCCGGATAACCGATCCGGGCGGATATCCAAGCGTTGGAGATAGATTTCAGGCTGCCTCTCTCCTGCTCCGCGCCTGCGGCAAAGGCTTCAGGCTGCCTGAAAAGTTTTGATACGGAAGATGCCGTCCGTCTTTCAATTGAGAACCGGCTGCCTAACTGCCTGCCTTGCAATCCGTCAGCTTCAAGATAAAATCGTATGCTTTAAAATAAGACTCTGTTTTCAAATAAGATGGATGCTGCAATCTGATTGAATCAAAATACATATTCATCAACAGGTTGCCGCAAACTCACATTGAAAGAAAACGTTTTCACGCAACCTTGTTTATAGCCATATCAATCAAATCTTACAACACGGCCTAAAATCAATCGCACGTCTTAAAATCAATCGTACGTCTTAAAATCAATCGTACGTCTTAAAATCAATCGTACAGCTTAAAATAAAACACCTTCATCTTAAAAAGATACAATCCGATGCGTACAAGCCCGATTTACACCCATACGCATCGTTTCAATCCGCATCATCAAATCGGAAACATCAAATCCGCATCGGCATGACGATATATTTGAAATCGGCATTGCCCGGCTCGGTGAATAAAGTGGAACGGTTGGCATCACCGAAAGCAAGCTGCATATCTTCGCTGCCGCTGCTGCGCAATACGTCCATCAAATAGCTGATGTTGAAACCCACTTCCAATTCTTCACCCTGATAGGCGATTTCCAGTTCCTCTTGCGCTTCTTCCTGCTCGTTGTTGCTGCACAATACGCGCAAAATACCGGGAGAGAGCTGTATGCGCACGCCGCGGAATTTTTCGTTGGCCAAAATCGCGGAACGCTCCAACGCGCCCAACAGCGCAGTGCGGCCTATCAAAAAAATCTTGTCGTTGTCTAAGGGAATGACGCGGTTGTAGTCGGGGAATTTGCCGTCTATGATTTTGCTGACAATCACGGTGCCGTTGCAGCGGAAACGCACTTGGTTGCCCAAAAGTTCGATGGTGATGTTTTCTTTGGGCTGGTTCAGCAGTTTGACCAATTCCAACACGGTTTTGCGCGGCAAAATCACATCGGTTTTGGGCAAATCGGATTTGATGGCGGCGGCGCAATAAGCCAAACGGTGTCCGTCTGTGGCGACCAAACGCAGACTGCTGCCTTCCACCTGCATGAGCAGGCCGTTGAGATAATAGCGGATGTCCTGAACCGCCATGCTGTATTGCACTTGGGAAATCATGTGCTTGAACATTTCCTGTTCCACAGAGAATACGGCATCGGTGGTTTCGGAAACGTTCATGGTGGGAAAGTCTTCGGCAGGCAGGGTTTGCAGGTTGAAACGCGATTTGCCTGCTTTCAGGGTCAGGCGGTTGTCCGCCCAGTCCAAACGGACAACGGCGCTTTCAGGCAGCGCCCGCAGAATGTCTTGCAGTTTTTTGGCGCCGGTGGTGATGCGGAAATCGTTTTGTTCGGCTTGCGGGCCGTCCGTATGGATTTGGATTTCCAAATCGGTGGCGAGAACGGCGGTTTTGCCTGCCCGGCTTTCAATCAATACGTTGGACAAAATCGGCAGGGTGTGTTTGCGTTCTACAATGCCGGTTACCGCCTGTAGGGGTTTGAGCAAATCATCGCGCGGGGTCTGCAAAATCAACATGGTGTTTCCTTCGTTTCCGGTATTCGTTTTTCCGTTCGGATAATCATAAACCGCGGGTTTCAGGCTGCCTGAAAAACCTGAGTCGCAATCAACTGTGTTTACGGTGCGACTGATTTAAAGGCTTCAAGCTGCCTGAAAATTGCGCGGCGTAAATTGTGTTACGCTTATGCGGTTCATTCCAAGCTGTCAGGCTGCCTGAAACTTATAACGTAAACCGATAGTTTGTAATCGGCTCCAATATTTTTTCCAACTGCATTGTTCACGATGCTTGAAAAATTGTGGAGTGTAAACCGATAGCTTTCAATTGAATCCACATATTTCCAACTGCAATTTTCAGGCAGTCTGAAAATTGCGCGGCGTAAATTGTGTTACGCTTATGCGGTTCATTCCAAGCTGTCAGGCTGCCTGAAGCTTATTATGGCGTAAACCGATAGTGTAATCAGCTATTTCCAAGCTGCATTTTGGCCTGCTTGAAGGCTATGTAGTGCAAACTGTGTTTACAACCGTTGCGGTTCACTTGAAGCTTTCAGGCTGCCTGAAAGTCTGTATTGTGCAAATTGACGGCTTGCCATCCTCTTCATAATGCTCTCAAGCTGCATTTTCAGGCTGCCTGAACGGTTTAATGCTGTATCACGATAAGCAGTTTTTCATAATCCTGTTTCAATTCCGGCTCTTCCTGCTTGAGCCTGCCGATGGTTTTGACGGCATGCATGACGGTAGTGTGATCGCGGCCGCCGAACGCTTCGCCGATGGCGGGCAGGCTGAGTGATGTCAGCTCCTTGGCCAGCGTCATCGCCATTTGACGGGGACGGGCAATGTTGCGGCTGCGTTTTTTGCCCAACAGGTCGGCAATGCGGATGCGGTAGTAATCGGCTACCGATTTCATAATCAGTTCTATGGTAATCGGCTTGTAGTTGCTGGCTACGATATCAGCCAAAGTGCCCGCAGCCAAGTCGATGTCAATAACGCGCAGGTTGTCGAAACGGCAGCGTGCCAATACCCGGTTGAGCGCACCTTCCAAGTCGCGTACGCTTTGTTTGATGTTTTGGGCGATAAACAGGGATGCGTCTTCTTTTAATTCCACGCCTGCCGTTTGCGCTTTACGCTCCAAAATCGCCATGCGCATTTCCAGTTCGGGCGGCTCGATGGGAATGGTCATGCCCCAAGAAAAACGGGAGACCAAGCGTTTGTCCATGCCTTCGAGATTGGCGGGCAATTGGTCGCAGGTCAGGATAATTTGCTGTTTGCGCGAATGGACGTGTTCGAAGATGTAGAAGAACTCTTCCATCGTGCGGTCTTTGTTTTTGATATATTGGATGTCATCGACAATCAGCAAATCGTAATTCAGGTATTGCTGCTTGAACGTATCCCAAGTTTTGTCCTGCACGGTGGCGCGGAAGGCTTTCATATACTCATCGGAGGTGAGATAGCGCACCTTGGCTTTGGGATTGCGCTGCAGCAATTCATTGCCGACCGCCTGCGCCAAGTGGGTTTTGCCCAAGCCCGGGCTGCCGTAGATGAAAAACGGGTTGTACATGCTCTCGCCGGGCTTTTCGGCAATCGCTTTGCCTACCGCCACACCCAATTGGTTGCCCTTACCTTCCACTAAAGTATCAAAAGTATAGGCATCGGACAAATGCGTTTGTTCGCGCCGCAAAGCGGCCTCTTGCTGCTTGCGCACGCTTTCGATGGCACTCTCGGCCGCCTGTTCAGGCTGAGTGTGGGCTTCACGGCCTTTTCCGTCTTTGGGTGCCGTTGTTTTCCGGCGCAGATTTTTCATGCGCTCGGCAATAATATCCTGAGCACTCGCTTTGCTGTTTTTGCTGCGCTGGATTGTTTTTTCAGGCAGCGGGTCGGTATTGGACGCATCGGATACGACAGCAGCACAGCCGTGTTCCGGCAGGCTGGCGGCTTCATAGTGCACACCTTGTCCGACTTTGATATGCAAAGGAGGAATGCCGCTTGCCGTCATTTGAGCGGCTTGATGTATCAATTCGGCATATTGCGTACGCAACATATTGGCAGCAAATTGGTTTTTTGCATATATTACCCATGCCCCGTTTTCCTCGCCCACAGTTAAAGGAGCGATGGCAAGCGCGTATTGCCGTTCGCTTAATTCCGAGCGGAGCAAAGTCAGGCACTGCGGCCAAAATTCGGCAAGGGTCGTCATGACGCGGCGTAAAAACAGGAGAAAGCTGAAAAGCGGCTATTATAACTATTTACTGCGATTATGTGGATAACTTTTTTTCCGCATCTTACGCCGATATATATTTCAATCTTAGTTGCAGATTGATTCTCTTGATTCTCGGAATTGTTTTTTTACAATTGCCGTATTTTTTTCCAAGTGATAACAATTTTAAAGTTAAAGCAAATCCTGCATCAGCGGATACAGTCGGCGGCTTAACGCCGGTAACGCCTTGCTGCACAATATTCTGTTAGCATTTATCTTGAGCGAAGATTTCTACAAAAAACAGGAAAATCAAATGCAAACCTATTTTCGGGATTGACAAAACAGTGCAAAACAGGTTTAATCGCCCGTTTGATTTTTCAAACCTTTTATCTAAGAAAGCATTACCATGAAACGCACTTACCAACCTTCCGTTACCAAACGCAAACGCACACACGGCTTTTTGGTACGCTCCAAAACCCGCGGCGGCCGTGCCGTTTTGGCTGCGCGCCGTGCCAAAGGCCGCAAACGTTTGGCTGTGTAAGCCTTGCAGCAAGGTTTCGGCAGGCAGTACCGCTTATTGAAAACGGAAGATTTTTCTTCCGTTTTTGCATTCAGAAAACAGCATTCCCGTCATTTCGTGCAAGTATTTTTCTCTGATGACAACGGCTTGGGATATCCCAGGCTGGGTTTGGTGGTATCGAAAAAAACCGCCAAGCGTGCCAATAAGCGCAATTATATGAAACGCATTATCCGCGAATGGTTCCGCTGCCATAAACACCTGCTGCCGCCGCGCGATTTCGTGGTGCGCGTACGCACCGCTTTCGACTGCACGCAAACTCCGCAGGCAAACCGGCAATTGGCGGAATTGATGTTGCCCAAACCGTGATACCGGCTGCCCGAGAACCCTTTCAGGCAGCCTGAACGTGCGAATACTTTTATGAAAAAGCTGCTTTTGTTATTGGTTCGGTTTTATCAAACCGCTCTGAGCCCGTTCACGCCGCCCAGTTGCCGGTATATGCCGACTTGTTCCCAATATGCGCTTGAGGCCGTACAGAAACACGGTGCATTCAAAGGCGGTTTGTTGGCGGTAAAACGCATATGCCGCTGCCATCCGTGGGGCGGCAGCGGTTGCGATCCCGTTCCCTGAACTGTTTTAAAGAGCGTGTGAACACCACAGAAATTCACACACTGTGCGGCTCGAACCCGACCGGTAAACGTTTGATGCCGATATGCCGCCTTAATGCCTTTTTTAATAAACGATTCCGTCCTTTCAGGCAGCCTGCCGCTTGGATTTCCCTTTATTTGACAGGAAAACCGCTTATGGATTCCAAAAGATTTCCGATATTTATTATTCTAGCCATGCTCATCCTTATCGGCTGGGAGCAGCTTTTCCCTACACCGAAACCGCAACCGGCACAACAAACGGTCTCATCCGAAACCGATACACGGCAAGCGGCTTCCGCTACGGCGGCCACCCCTTTGGGCGAAACGGCTCCCATTGTCGTGCAAACCGATGTTTTTGACGCGGTTATTGACGAAAAAAGCGGTGATTTGCGCGGCCTGACACTGGCGCGTTACAACGCTGCCGAAAACGAAAACGAACGTTTTGTTTTGCTCGCCGACGGCAAACCCTTCAGCTATGCCGCCCAATCCGAACTCATCGGCACGGACGGCAGCAATATCCTTTCAGGCGTTTCGTTTTCTGCCGCACAAAAACAATACACTATGCAGGGCGATATTCTCGAAGTCCGTTTGAGCGCCCCCGAACACAACGGCCTGCAAGTGGATAAAGTGTACACATTCCATAAAAACAGCTACTTGATGAATGTACGCTTTGATGTGGCCAACCGCAGCGGCGAAACCGTCAAACTGGCAACGGCATATAAAGTGTTGCGCGACAACAGCGCCCCCGAAGGCGAAGGCTGGCTGATGAAAAGCTATCACGGCCCCATGCTCTATACTCCCGACAGCGGCGAATTTGAAAAAGTGGCCTACGGCGATTTGGACGATGATTTCGCAACCGGTAAAGATACCGCCGAATATCAACGCAAAGCATCGGGCGGCTATGTCGGCATGATTCAGCATTATTTTGTTACCTCTTGGATTATGCAGCCTGAAAACGGTGCCAATATCTGTGAAAGCGGCAACTGCGCGATTGAAATCAAACGCCGTCCCGACCATTTGTACAGCGCAGGCGTCAATACCGCTGCCGTTGACATTCAGGCAGGCGCCAGCCACAGCTTCAGTGCCAATCTCTATGCAGGCCCGCAGGTAACCGACACGCTGAAAAACGTTGCACCCGAATTTGAGCTGACCAAAGACTACGGACGCGTGCATATTTTTGCCGCCCCCCTGTTTGCCCTGCTCAAATGGCTGCACGGCTTGGTGGGCAATTGGGGTTGGGCGATTGTATTGCTGACCGTTATCGTCAAAATCATTCTGTATCCGCTCAACGACAAAGCCTACCGCTCTATGGCGAAAATGCGTGCCGTTGCCCCCAAGCTCGAAGCGATTAAGAAAAAATTCCCCAAACCCGAAGACCGTATGGCATTGCAGCAAGCCATGATGCAGCTCTACCGCGATGAAAAAATCAACCCCTTGGGCGGCTGCCTGCCGATGTTGCTGCAAATGCCGATTTTTATCGGCCTGTATTGGATGATTTTTCTTTCGGTGGAATTGCGCCAAGCGCCGTGGCTGGGCTGGATTACCGATTTGAGCCGCCCCGACCCCTATTTTGTCCTGCCGTTGATTATGGCGGCCACCATGTGGTTTCAGACCACGCTCAATCCGCCGCCTTCCGATCCCATGCAGGCACAGATGATGAAAATCATGCCTTTGGTGTTTTCGGTCATGTTCTTCTTCTTTCCGTCGGCACTGGTGCTCTACTATGTGGTCAACAATTTGCTGACCATCGCCCAGCAGTGGTATATCAACCGTAAATTTGAAACTGTCATACCAAACGGTACAGTGGAAATATTGGATAAAGAACCTAAAAACAAGAAAAAATAAATTTAGAAAAGCTGCCTGAAAACTTTTTCAGGCAGCCTTTTTAATTCCGTCTTAAAACTGTTTAAAACCGCAAAAGCGATATACTCTGTCCACCCCTATTTACAGCACACTGCAAAGCATTTTCTTAAATCTCCAATCCAACCATTGCTACTTTACGGATAACGGCAAAACAGACAGTTATAAACATTTCCAATCCATGCACAAAAATACACCATATGCATCAAATCCATACACTCACTGATGTGGAAAACAGCCACCTTCCGTTTTACCTTATATTGGAGATACGAATATCCTACAGCAGCAAAGTCTCCATAATACTTTCATAAACCGCAGATAATGTCGGAATATCTTCCAATAACACATTTTCATCGGTTTGATGAATACTCTCATTCACAAATCCCAATTCTATCAATTCATTGGCAATCGCTTTGATAAAGCGCCCATCGGACGTTCCGCCACTGGTGGACAATTCTGCTTCAATGCCGCAATGCGTGCGTATGGCTTGTTGGGCAGCTTCGGTGAGACTGCCTGCTTCGGTAAGAAACGGCTTGCCCGATAATTGCCAATCCAAATCGTATTGCAGGCCGTATCGGTCCAATAAATCATGCACGCGTTCTTTCAGGCTGCTTTCCGTTTGCTCAGTACTGAAACGGAAGTTGAAGCGGATATCGGCGGTACCGGGTATCACATTGCTTGCTCCCGTACCTGCACGGATATTGGAAATTTGAAAACCTGTAGGCGGGAAATAAGCATTACCTGCGTCCCATTCCGTTGCAACCAATTCGGCTAATGCGGGTGCGACTGCGTGAACGGGATTGTTCGCCAAGTGCGGATAGGCAACATGCCCCTGCTTGCCTTTTATCGTCAGGCTGCCTGAAAGGGAACCCCTGCGCCCGTTTTTAAGAGTGTCGCCCAAACGGCTGACTGCTGTGGGTTCGCCGACAATACAATAGTCTATGGTTTCGCCTCTCGCCTGCAATTGCTGCACGACCTTTACCGTGCCGTCAGTGGCATCGCCCTCTTCATCCGAGGTAATCAGCAATGCAAGGCTGCCTGAAAAATCGGGATGTTTGCCGATAAAACGTTCGCAGGCGGTAATAAAACAGGCGATAGCGGTTTTCATATCGGCGGCTCCGCGTGCATACAATCTGCCGTTACGCTCGGTAGGCTCAAACGGCGCTGAAACCCACTGCGATTCATCTCCGGCAGGCACCACATCGGTATGCCCTGCAAAACACAATAAAGGCTTATCGCTGCCGAATCGGGCCCACACATTTTTGGTGGCGCCAAAATGCATCGGCTCGACGGTAAAACCCAAAGCCTGCAAACGTTGGCTGATAATGTGCTGGCACTGTTTGTCGTCAGGGGTAACGGAAGCTTGGGCAAGCAATTGTTTGGCAAGAGTCAAAGAGTCGGTTTCCATCATTCTGGCTGCCTGAAAAAAGCGGGTATTGTAACGCAAGCACGGCAACAGCGCGTATCCGATACACCGGATGACGGATTCAGTTTCTCCTATTGCAGCAGTCTTCATATAAAACGCAGATACAGCCGCCTTACGTTCGGTTTGATTTAAACCATGCCTTAAGCCGTTGGGTTGCGTTAAAATACTGCTTTATCCCAGCACTGCCATCCGCCATGAACCATACGCCTTACCTATTGCTGCGCTTGTTTTTCGGAGCTGTGCTTTTACTTCTGACGCTGTCTGCCTATTGCTGGCTGCGTCCGGATACTGTTGTATACGATATCAGGGTTATCAACAGCTTGTGGATATCTGCAGCAGGCTATATTTTGACAGCGGTTTCCATCAACAAACTGTTTTCCTTCCCGGGCAGACAAAGTCTGTTGCACATTCTGCCTACGGTGGTTTTGTCCTACGGCGGCATAGTAGCGGTATGCGCGGCACTTTTCCTGCGCTTTTCCAACAGCTTCGTGTTAAGCCATGCCTTTATTGCACTGATATTTTTTAGTGCGGACTTTTGGTTGAACAGCCGCCATACGCCTCTGATGGGCTTTATTCCGACAGGACGGGCGGCAGAAGCCGAACACATACCGTATGCACAATGGCTGCGTTTGGATACGCCTGTGCTGCCTGAAAACGTTCGGGCAGTGGTAGCCGATTTGCACAGCCCCGATTTGGATGCCGCATGGCAAAAATTTCTGGCCGAATGCTCGCTTCGCGGCGTACATGTATACAATATCCGCCAAGTGGAAGAGTCTCTGACCGGACGGGTAAAAATCCGCCATCTTTACGAAAACGACTTGGGTTCGTTACTTCCTCATCCCGGTTATATACTGATAAAACGCATATTGGATATTGCATTGGTATTGGCAAGCCTGCCGCTTACTCTGCCGTTGATGCTCGTTACAGCTCTTGCAGTCAAATTGGACAGCCCCGGCAAAGTTTTATTCATACAAAACCGTGTCGGACAAGGCGGACGCGAATTCAGCATTTACAAATTCCGCAGTATGAAAAGCGGTGCAGACTCGGACGGTGCAAGACTGGCTTCAGTATCCGACCAAAGAATTACCCGTGTCGGAAGTTTCATCCGCAAAACCCGTTTGGACGAACTCCCACAGCTGTTTAACGTATTGACAGGCGACATGAGCCTAATCGGCCCGCGTCCCGAACAGAAGGCACTGACAGAAGAGTTTGAGCACAGCATTCCCTTCTACGGCTACCGCCACATCGTCAAACCCGGGCTGTCGGGCTGGGCACAAGTTACGCAAGGCTACGCGGGCAATACCGATGAAACGCAAATCAAAATAGAACATGATTTTTACTACATCAAACACTTATCCTTCTCACTGGACCTATTGATTTTATTGAAAACCTTAAAAACCGTTGTCAGCGGTTTCGGCGCGAGATAACGCTGCAAACACACTTTCAGGCAGCCTCTGCCTTTTATTTCGGAGCATATTTATGGAGATTTTGGTTACCGGCGGCGCGGGTTTTATCGGTGCCCATACCGTAGTCGAACTGATTAACGCCGGACACAAACCGGTTATTCTCGACAACTTCAGCAACTCATCCGCACCGGTATTGGACAGAATTGCCGAAATCACCGGCTATACACCGCCCTTCTACCAAGGCGACATTCGCAACAGAACACTGTTGGCAGACCTATTCCGCCGCCACGCAATCGACAGCGTCATTCATTTCGCCGCCCTAAAAGCAGTCGGAGAAAGCGTCCGCCAGCCCTTAAACTACTATGACAACAACGTTTCAGGCAGCCTGATACTGCTGGAAGAAATGCAAAAAGCAGGCGTAAAAAGCATTTTGTTCAGCTCGTCCGCCACCGTATACGGCGACCCGCAAAGCGTCCCCATCACCGAAACCGCCCGCACGGGCAACACCACCAATCCCTACGGCACCTCCAAACACATAGTAGAACGCATCATGCAAGACCTACACACCGCCGATTCCGCATGGAGCGTCATATTATTACGCTACTTCAACCCCGTAGGCGCACACCGCAGCGGCCGTATCGGCGAAATGCCCAACGGTACGCCCAACAACCTCCTGCCCTACATCTGCCAAGTGGCGACAGGACAGCTCCCCGAATTATCGGTATTCGGCAACGACTATCCTACGCCTGACGGCACGGGCGTGCGCGACTACATCCACGTATGCGACTTGGCACAAGGTCATGTCAAAGCCCTGTCAAAAAGCAAACAGGCAGGCGTACACATCTACAATCTAGGCACGGGCAAAGGTTATTCCGTACTGGAAATCGTCCGCGCTTTCGAACAGGCTTCAGGACAAACCGTTCCCTACTCCGTCAAACCGCGCCGCGCAGGCGACATTGCCGTTTGCTATGCCGATCCCGCCAAAGCCGCAGCAGAATTGGGCTGGCAGGCGCAATACGGTTTGGAAGACATGATGCGCGACGCATGGAACTGGCAAAGCAACAATCCCAACGGCTACCGCTGAACCCGATTCCGCAAACACCCCGCCACTTGCCGCCATAACCCGTTTTCCCTTTCAGACAGCCTGATACCCGTTTACACAGCCAATACCGTTCAGGCTGCCTGAAACCCTTTTAACCCGTTTTCACCCTATCATCCATCATGCTGCAAACACACACCATACTCCCCTTCCGAGGCCAAGCCGGACTGTTGGAAACCCTCTATCTGCCTGCACAAGGCCAAGAACGCGGGATAGCCGTCATCAACCACCCCAATCCCACACAAGGCGGCACGTTTACCAACAAAGTGATTCAGACCGCCGCCAAAGTACTTTGCCAAAAAGGTTTCCACTGTTACCTCCCCAATTTGCGCGGCACGGGCAACAGCGCAGGCAGCCACGACTACGGACGCGGCGAAACCGATGACTGCCTGGATGTCGTCAGCCAAGCACGCAACCGCCATCCCCAATTGTCCAAACTGATTTTGGGCGGCTTTTCCTTTGGCGGCTATGTATCCGTGTTTGCCGCCCAACAATGCGCCCCCGACATTTTGCTGCTCATCGGCCCCGCACTCGGACATTATCCCGTCCCCGCCCCACCCGCGCCCCGTCCCGACAAAACCCTAATCATCCACGGCGCAGAAGACGAAGTGGTAGCCCTGCACAAACCGCTCTCTTGGGCGGCACCGCAAAACCTGCCCGTTATCGTGCTGCCCGAAAGCTCGCATTTCTTTCACGGCAAATTGATTGTATTGCGCGACACCGTCAACCGCTTCATCACTCCGCTGCTTTAACTATGCAAATAAACAAAATCAATGGCTTTAATTTTAATGATAAGCGGAAACAATCATATAATATCCCGTTTCAGGCAGCCTGAAACCCGACCCGATACCATACCGTGCCGAACAAAAAACATTCTTCGCGCGCACAAACCGTCTTGAAACCATACCCGACGGCCGCCATATCCACTCCCATTAACCGGACTACATCAAGAAAGTACCCAGCATGGACAACAACATCCTATCCAATCTGCAAGACGAACCCCGTTTTGCCGACATCCGTCCCGAACACATCCGTCCCGCCCTTCAGACAGCCATGAGCGAAGCGCGCCAAACCGTTGCCGACATCAAAGCGCAAAATGAAACCACATGGCTCAACACCGTAGAACCGCTCACCGATGCAACGGAACGCGTAGGCAGGATTTGGGGCGTTGTCGCCCATCTCAATTCCGTTGCCGACACACCTGAGCTGCGTGCGGTTTACAACGAATTGATGCCCGAAATTACCGCCTTCTTTACCGAAATCGGACAAGACATCGAGTTATACGGACGTTTCAAAGCCATCAAAAACAGCACCGCATTTGCCAAACTCGACACCGCGCAGCAAACCAAACTCGAACACGATTTGCGCGGTTTCGTATTAAGCGGTGCCGAGCTGCCTCCCGAACAACAGGCCGAATTTGCCGCGCTGCAAACCGAATCGGCACAACTTTCCGCCAAATTCTCGCAAAACGTCTTAGACGCCACCGATGCCTTCGCCCTCTATTTTGACGATGCCGCACCCTTGGCAGGCATTCCCGAAGACGCTTTGGCCATGTTTCAGGCAGCCGCACAAGCCGAAGGCAAAAGCGGCTACAAAGTCGGCCTGCAAATGCCGCACTATCTTGCCGTAATGCAGTATGCCGACAGCCGCAGTCTGCGCGAACAAATCTACCGCGCCTACGCCACGCGCGCCAGCGAATTGGGCAACCCCGAATGGGACAACACCGGCAACATCACCCGCTGCCTGCAAATCGCATTGTCCGAAGCCAAGCTGCTCGGTTATTCCAATTACGCCGAATTGTCGCTCGTTACCAAAATGGCGGAAACCCCGCAACAGGTTGTGGATTTCCTGCAAGATTTGGCCCGCCGCGCCAAGCCGTTCGCCGAACAGGATTTGGCAGAAGCACGCGCTTTTGCCGCCGAACATTTGTCGCTGCCTGAAATCCAAGCATGGGATTTGGCCTATGTCAGTGAAAAGCTGCGCGAAGCCAAATACGCTTTTTCCGAAACCGAAGTGAAAAAATACTTCCCCGCAAGCAAAGTGCTGGCAGGTTTGTTCGCACAAGTCCACCGCTTATACGGCGTGAACTTCATTGAAAAAAACGTTCCCGTCTGGCATTCTGACGTGCGCTATTTCGAACTGGAAAAAGGCGGCTCCATTATCGGCGGCGTGTATCTGGATTTATACGCCCGCGAAGGCAAACGCGGCGGCGCATGGATGAACGATTACCGCGGCCGCAGACGCTTTATTTCAGGCAGCCGCATGGGACAAATCCAAACGCCCGTTGCCTATTTGGTGTGCAATTTCACGCCGCCGGTAAACGGCAAAGAATCCCGCTTGAGCCACGATGAAATTCTGACGCTGTTCCACGAAACGGGACACGGCCTGCACCATCTGCTCACGCGGGTGGACGAATTGGGCGTGAGCGGTATCAACGGCGTGGAATGGGACGCGGTGGAACTACCCAGCCAGTTTATGGAAAACTTCGTATGGGAATACGAAGTATTGCGCGGCATGTCGGCACACGAAGACACGGGCGCAACGCTGCCTGAAGAGCTGTTCGCCAAAATGCTGGCGGCCAAAAACTTCCAACGCGGCCTGTTTTTAATCCGCCAAATGGAATTCGCCCTGTTCGATATGCGCATCTACGGACAAAGCCAAGAAGCCGAACTGGGCAATTGGGCGCAGGTACTGCAACAGGTTCGCCAAGAAATCGCCGTTGTCCAACCGCCCGAATACAACCGTTTTGCCAACAGTTTCAGCCACATTTTCGCAGGCGGCTATTCGGCGGGCTATTACAGCTATGCTTGGGCGGAAGTACTCAGCGCGGACGCCTATGCGGCATTTGAAGAAAGCGGAGATGTAAAAGCCACAGGTGCCAAATTCTGGAATGAGATTCTCGCCATGGGCGGCAGCAGAAGCGCAATGGAAAACTTCAAAGCCTTCCGCGGCAGAGAGCCGAGCATTGACGCTTTATTGCGCCACAGCGGTTTTCAGGCAGCCTGAAAACGAATGCCCTGCCGATAAAACTGCTTTCAGGCAGTCTCCGATACGGCTTATCTGACGAAAGCCTCAGATAATCGATAGTTTCCCACTCTTTCAGGCTGCCTGAAACCGCCCTGTGTATAGTGCAGATACCTTAATTTTCAGGCTGCCAAACAGAACACATCCCTGTTTGGCAGCCTGAAAATCTTGTGCAGCCATTCTAAGTGCTTCAATACGTCAGCCCCATCTCCGTACACAATCAAACGCTTGACCACCCATACGATACAAAAAAACCGTTTCCCACCGAGCAAATCGAACCGCCCGAATGAAAACAAAACCTTTCCCTGCCGAATTTCCCAACGGTATTGAAAGCAACGATGAATCGCGATGCAGCTTATGAAGGCAATTTGGTTTTGAAGTTTTAAATGATTTCGCAGTCGCTTTTTTCTTTGCAACAAAAGCACGGAAACGATACTTATCATTTCCGTGCTTTTGTTTTTGCAACTTTGTTTCACTCTGTGCAACAAATTGAAAAGACATTTATCTCATAGAAAATAAAGATTTTTCGCGCGGGCTTCACGATACGTACCGTCATTCTTTTTATCCGTACCGCAAATCCAACAGCCAAAAACAAACGGATACCTTTTCAGGTATCCGCTTTTCATGCCTCGTACAATATTCAGGCAGCCTGTAAAAACGGCAGCGCCGCCTGCACAACCGCTTCCTCGTCATCCGTCACAGTTAATAACAGTCTCTCGGAGTCCGAAATCATACCGCGCGCCAAAATCTGCCGGTCTATCCAATCCAGCAAACCCTGCCAGAATGCCGTACCCACCAAAATAATCGGCGCGGGAACCGCCTTGCCCGTTTGTACCAGCGTCAAGGTTTGAAACAACTCGTCCAAAGTCCCAAAACCGCCCGGCATCACGATATAAACCTGCGAATAACGGTTGAAAGTATCTTTGCGGGAAGTAAACGATTCGAATTCCAAAGCAACGTCCTGATACGGATTGGCGCGCTGCTCATGAGGCAAACGGATATTCAAGCCGACCGACTGCCCGCGCCCTGCATACGCCCCTTTATTGACCGCTTCCATAATACCCGGCCCGCCGCCTGAAAATACGGTAAATCCCATATCCGAAAATCTGCGTGCCAAGCGTTCCGCCGCCAGATATTCCGGAGTATTTTCAGCCAGCCTGGCACTGCCGTAAATGGTTACAACCGGCGGCAAGGATGACAAGGCACGGGCTGCATCCGCCAATTCCCCCGCCAATGTTTGACAAAACCCAGCGACCATATTCTTCATTCCCAAGCACAAAAACCGTGCATTCTAACACAGCCCTTTCCCCAAGCTTCCCGATACACAATTCCTAACATTTAAGCTACAATCTTTAACTTTCACCCGTCAACACACTTCAAAGGATACCCATCATGTTCTCAAAATCCCTTACCATCGCCCAATACGACCCCGAACTGGCCGCCGCCATCGCCGCCGAAACCGCGCGCCAGCAAGACCACATTGAACTGATTGCCTCCGAAAACTATGTAAGCTGCGCCGTGATGGAAGCGCAGGGCAGCCAACTGACCAACAAATACGCCGAAGGCTATCCCGCCAAACGCTATTACGGCGGCTGCGAACACGTTGATGTGGCGGAACAACTGGCGATTGACCGCGTGAAACAACTGTTCGGCGCGGCCTATGCCAACGTGCAGCCGCACTCCGGTTCGCAAGCCAACCAAGCCGTTTACGCCGCCGTGTTGAAGCCGGGCGACACCATTTTGGGCATGAGTTTGGCACACGGCGGCCATCTCACGCACGGCGCGTCCGTCAATATTTCCGGCAAACTGTACAATGCCATCACTTACGGCTTGGACGAAAACGAAGTGTTGGACTATGCCGAAGTGGAACGCTTGGCTTTGGAACACAAACCGAAAATGATTGTGGCGGGCGCGTCCGCCTACGCCTTGCAGATTGACTGGGCGCGTTTCCGCGAAATCGCCGACAAAGTGGGCGCGTATTTGTTTGTGGACATGGCGCACTATGCCGGCTTGGTGGCGGGCGGCGAGTATCCCAATCCCGTTCCCCACGCCGATTTCGTAACCACCACCACGCACAAAACCTTGCGCGGGCCGCGCGGCGGCGTGATTTTGTGCCGCGACACCACCCACGAAAAAGCCTTGAATTCCAGCATTTTCCCCAGCTTGCAGGGCGGGCCCCTGATGCACGTTATCGCCGCCAAAGCGGTGGCGTTCAAAGAAGCGCTGGAACCGGAATTCAAAACCTACGCCAAACAAGTGAAAACCAATGCGGCGGCCATGGCGGAAGAATTGGTAAAACGCGGTTTGCGGATTATTTCCGGCCGCACCGAAAGCCATGTTTTTCTGGTGGATTTGCGTGCCAAAAACATTACCGGCAAAGCCGCCGAAGAAGCACTCGGCAAGGCGCACATCACCATCAACAAAAACGCCATTCCCAACGACCCGGAAAAACCGTTTGTAACGAGCGGTATCCGTGTCGGCACGGCGGCGATTACCACGCGCGGCTTTGACGAAGCCGATTCGCGCGTATTGGCAAATCTGGTGGCGGACGTGCTGGAAGCGCCCGAAGACGAAGCGGCTTTGGCGCAAGTGGCGGACAAAGTGAAAGCCTTGTGCGACAAATATCCGGTTTACGGCGCGTAAACGTACGGTATCAATTAGAACGTACGGGCTGCCTGAAAACGTTGTTTCAGGCAGCCCTTATCGTTTTAATCAAAATATTTCCTCCGCAGCAACCATGAAGATGAGAATATGTCGTCATTCGACTAAATGAACCATCACTCTATTCCGATACCGGCAGAATGTCATCGTTTAAGCCTTGACTGAAGAAGGTGTTAGCATGATTGATGTAATACCTGTTTGAATTACTCCCGTGTAAAAATGACGGTTTCCGTTGCTGTCATTCCAAATAAAACCAATACCAATGATGACACTCCGCAACATGCCGCAGGCTGCCTGAAAATGACTTTCAGGCAGCCTGCGATATTGTCATAATAGTGATTTTGATGGGAATCAACTGTGAAGGATACCGATACCTATTGCATTGCCGCGCTGCATGCAAACAATATGTTAAAAACCAGCCCCTATTTCGACCAGATGACGACAATGCCTTACCCCGTCACGCAACCGCTTTTGAATTATCACTTTGCACGGCCGGTTGAAATAAGATTACAAAATCATCTCCCTACACTCGATTGTTTTAATCATACCTAATCAGTTACTCCATTCATGTATCTATTGTTTTTAAAATCGGTAACAAATCTTTAAATATCCTTTGCAAAATATATCTTGACGGGCATGAAGCAAAAGTACATAATTTGCCCCGTCTGACCGCAACGCGGTTGGACATTTCTCCTCTATTTCTCCTTTGTAGACTTTGTGCCTGTCATTGACAGGCACTCTTTTTATCTATCGGGAACAGCAATCACCAAAGTGTGCTTTTGTCTCAATGATTGCACTGCATTTGGTCATTCATACTGAGTACCTAATCCTAACTCTCCAAACCAATATCTGCGAATATCTACCCAAGCAATCTTAACGGCAAATTTCAAACCCAATAAGCTCTATTCAATCCGACTGTTTTCCCAAACCGTTTATCCTCACCTTGCTTTCAGCCGCTTGCCTTACTTATCAAAATTATTTTGCCTTCCTGAAAATGGCACCCAAGCGGTTTGTCTTATTCCATATCCGCCGCTCAAACCATCTTTCAGGCAGCCGATTGATTGCTTAAACACAGCCAGCCGTATTCTGCGGCAATATCCTGCCATTGCCGGACAATTTCGCCATCCCCTTCCCGCAATCCGCTTTTTTCGGAAAGCAACACTAACACCAGCCCTGCTTTAGCCGCCAGAGACCAGCGTTTCAGGCAGCGCAACGTACCGCGGTCGGGCACTTGTGCCGCCCGGACTCCGACCAGCAATTGCACATTGTGCTGCAACAGCATTTGCTCGAACTGCGCCGTTTCATCTCTGCCCGACAGCTTTCCTTTATCCGCCCACTCTTGCGCCAAAACACCGTTAAACCAATTGTCATCTTGTTGCGGCGCGTCCAACAATACCGCCCAACGCAGACAGTCGGCATCCAAATCCAGTGTAACCGCAACCGCAGGTGCCGCATCCGGGCGATAATCCCCTGCATCATCAGTAATCCGAGTATGCAGTTTTCTGACAATATTCTGATAATAAGGAAAATTCAGGTTCAAGCGCACTTCAGGCTGCCTGAAAACCCGCCATTTGCAAAACAGATAAGCCGCCAAACGGGGCAAGATTCCATAACACAGCATACTGCCCAGCAACAAGCCGCCCCAAGCGGCAGAATCGGCGACAGCGGCACCGTTTCGAGCCGCGGCTACCGCCGCAGCATCGGGAACGGGGAAACCCAATTTTTCAGGCAGCCACGACAATGCTCCCACCGCCAAACCGAAACGGCTTTCATCCCATAAGGTACTTTGCCAATCAAAATAATATTGGCGCACGCTTAAAAGCAGCAGCATGGCCGCAAACATTCCCGCCAAAGCGGCCAATGCCCAAGCCTGCCTGAAAGCGTTGTAGCGCAGCATGAAATACGGTTTGCCCGCCTGTTCGCTATACAAAGCCGCCAAAGCAGCGCGGATATTATCGGGATTTTGACCGAAGACAAAAGACGGCACTTGCGGAACGACAATATTGCGGCGCAAAGAAAACAGCCACCACAACAGCAATAGCGTATTGCTGCCCAAAATCGAAACCAGTACGAAGAAAAAATTTTGGCTGCTATATTGCAAAATGCCGTAAGCAGTCAAAAAACCGGATAGAAAAAACAGTAAAAAAACACCGCGCCGCAGCAAATTCCAGCGGTGGCCGATGGTTTCCAAACACTGTTTCAGGCTGCCTTCTCTATCCAAAATCCGCGCCCTGCGGTGCAAACGTTCCTCATCGCTGCCCTTGGTTTGGCGCAACAAGGCGAGCAACTGTTCCGAGTTATCGGGAAAAACATGGCCGCGCTGTTCCATCAGTCGGACCAATTCTGTCAGCAAATACATTTTCCGCCCGTTTAACAGATAAAAAGTTTCAGGCAGCCTCAAGCATACTCTCCGCCGCCCGATTCCAAGCTATTTTCTCGAATGCCTTACATCTGCAACAACATCTAAAAATCATGCGGATACAAAGCACCGCCGACTAAACCGCACCCAAAAACAGGCGGTATGCGGCATTGTCGGTTTGTTCTTCATAAGCATAACCCAATTTATTGAGAAACGTTTCAAACGCTTCGTTGTCCTGCGGCGGAACATCAATTCCCACCAAAACGCGCCCATAATCCGCACCGCGGTTGCGATAATGGAACAAACTGACATTCCAATCGCTCTGCATATGCGTCAGGAAACGGAACAATGCACCGGGCCGCTCGGGAAACTCAAAACTAATCACCCGCTCGTTGGCCACTTTATGCGTGCACCCGCAAAACGTGAGTTAAATTGGCAAAATGGACTTTGGCATTTTGGCGGCTATGCGGTGTTCATTACGATGTTTTTTGCGTTTCTTTGGTGGGTTTATTCCGAGTTTGGACAAAATTCATAGCCGAAGACGACAAGTAGAGCTGCTTAATGACCAAATTGAGAAAGCCCAAAACCTGAAACGGCTACAAACCAGCAATTGCGATAAGCGATTGTGTGTGAAAGTGGTTGAGACACAATGCAACTATGGCAAAAAAGGCGATAGGTATTGTGTAGCAGATTTGAAGTGATTTATTACCTATTGCTCAATGTCTTGAATAAATTATTGTGGTTGTCTATGGCAATCAATTTCACGCTATCATCAGTGGCTTGATACGCAAGAAGTAAATCAGGTTTTAAGTGGCACTCACGATACATTTTAAGATTGCCTTTAAGTACGTGGTCATCGTATTTTTCGGGTACAGACAAGTCATTGATGAGCGCATGCAATACATCAATCAATTCAGGCATCAGTCCTATTGCTTTCAAATCCTTGTTAAATTGACGCGTGGTTTCAATCTTCTTCATTTGAACGCCTTAACAAACTCATCGAGGGTTTCGTAAGTTGTTGTTTCGCCATTTTCCAACTCTGCAATTGCCCCCAAGAGTTTAGCGGTCGGTTGCTTTTCTGTCGCTTGATAATCAAAAGACAAAGGAACTTTGTGAGTGGCAACAACTTGATTAAAAAATAATTTAATGGCTTGTGTTGGCGAAAGTCCATAGCTTGCCAAAATTTGGGTAGCTTCAACTCTTAAATTTTCATCAAGGCGTACACTAAAATTTGTAGTAGACATCATTTGCACCTTATTTGAGCTTAATTTGAAATACATTGTATGGTAATTATATGGCATTTGCAATAATTTAGCATCGTGGTTTCATATTTGCTAATATAACAAAAAGCCGCCCCAAATCATAGGGCGGCTTTAATCAGATATTATGCAAAGAATTACAAGTTGTTCGCAGCAAATACCTGTTGTGAATACTCTTTCATTTGTTCAGGAACACTTAACCCACTGCCTTGTTGTGGTGCGAATGATGCCATTGCTTGTACCAATTTTTGTACTGCACTCACATCAAGATGTGCGCCGTCATGGGTCTGAATGGTTTCAATCCTACGCGGAATGATGCCAAACCAATCTTCAACGGTTACGCTGTCGGTTTGACCCAATACTTGAACTGTTAAATCACGACCATTGCGGCTAAACCATAAATCTTGTTTCGCAATACCTGAACCTAATGACAGTGTATCGTTACCAAAACTGTCATAAATGCGGTCGTTGCCATCGCCAAGATTGAATGTATAGGTATCATTGCCTACACCGCCCTCTAATCGGTCATCATTTTGACCACCTGACAAAGTATCATTGCCCCAGCCACCCACAAGGTAATCAACGCCAACATTACCGATTAAGGTATCGTTACCGCTGCCACCATGCAATTTACCGCCGTCTGTGTAGGCATACAACTTATCATTGCCACGAGTAGGACTAATAACCCATTGGCGCAGTTGCTCAGTATTGAGTTGTTTGCCATCAGCAAATTCAATACGTTGAACAGTGTAATCGCCCTTACCGTCTTTTTCAAAGAAGTTTTGAACAGTAACTTGCTGACCGTCTTTTTGCGTAATCAATAAATCAGCTTCATTACGGTGAATGATGACATCGTTTAATCGTGTATGAGTAAATTTCAGCACATCTTTATCGTGTTGATGCGGATTAAAGTTTAAAACGGTATCTTGACCGAATTGTTTCCCGAAAACATAAGTATCCGAACCAATACCACCCTCTAACGTATCATCTAGGCTGCCTGAAACAATGGTATCGTCCCCATCTCCACCATAAGCGCGATTATTCCCTGTTTCTAGGTAAATCGTATCGTTACCGCCACCCGCATCAATATTGTCATTACCTAACCCTGCGTAAATGGTGTCATTACCATTGTAGGTTTCAATACGGTCATTTCCTGCACCTGCATAAACCGTATCATCATCGCCATAGCCTTGTAAGAAATCATTGCCGTCCGTACCGCGTAACAACATTTCCTTGATTTCTATCAGGCTAATTTGACCACCATCATATTCAACCGCATCAATGTGTTGAGTTAAAACATCGCCGGCAAACATATTGCTTACGGTAATACTGTTGGCCTCTCCTGCAACATGAATAAGCAAATCATTGCCATTGCGCGTATAAGAAATGGCATCTTTGCCTACACCGTGTAAACGCACCACATCATGACGTTTGTCTGATGTATCGCTATTGTAAATCGTGGTTGCACCAAAACCTTTATTAAACTCGTACACATCAGAGCCATTACCACCATTCACAACAGCAGTAGCAGAACCTACGATTAAACGGTCATCGCCCCCATTACCATTCAATACATCACGACCGAGCAAACCAACTGCTTGCAAGACATTGTTAGCAGCATCACCATTTTGTTCTGCCAAAATGGTAGCTGCTTTATCACCTAGTACATTCAGCCAATCTTGTAGTTGACTGCTCTCTTTACCCTGTTTAGCGAAATCAGAAAGCAAAGACATTCCAGCAGTCCAATCTTTTGCACTACCAAAAGCCAAAAATTCGCCTAAATCCACAAAGGCTTTTTGGGCGTTATCCTTGAATACTTGTTGGAATTTGGTTTGAACATTAGTGTAATCTAATACAAACTGTTGTTTATCATCTAATTTAAAGCCGATTTCATTCAAATAAGGCTGTAAACGTGTTTGAAATAACAAACCCTGATAGATATTATTCGCCAATGACTCATAAGTTTGATTAACCGTATCAATGATTTGACGAGCTTGTGCTTGCGTACCAAAGTAAAGCGTTTCCGATTTCTCGCCAGTAAACGCATCAAGAACAGCAATTTTACTGCGTACTGCTGCAAAAGCAGCCGTTGTTTGAGCATCTAGCTCAATACCATTACGCCATGCAGCAATTTGAGCAGGTGTCAGACCAATACCCTCGTTATCAGTCAAAATTAAATCACTAGACAATTTGAACGAAGAAATATCTGATTTTTGTGGGTCGGTTGCGCCCCATTTGGTAACCAACTCATTCAACAATGCCGTTTGTTCTTCTTTGGTTTGAGCGGCAGCATAGGCTTTTAAAGTTTCTGCTAATTCAGGAGAAAGAGCTGCTGCCTCGCGCAAATCACGTAAACGTCCCAAACCTTGTAAATTAGGTGCTTGCAATTGCTCGGGGGTGAGTTCTATTGTGTCAGTATAACGGCTGTATAAGGAATTACTAGCAAATTCCACATCGCCCATTTCGCCGGTAGTACCGTCCGTTTTGGTGTAGCTGCCGATATGGGTCAAACGGTTGCCGTTGCCTAAATCTTTGCCGGTTTCTTGATGTTCTAAATTGAGAGATTGAATACCCAACGCTTGTAATGTAAACAACTCATCGGATTGAGAGATACCGTCTTGATTGATGTCTTGCCATACTTTTAGGTTATTAAACCCTGCGTCTAACGCACTAATCACACCATCAGCATTACTGTCTAATTCTGCCAATGCTGCATAACCGTGGGCCGCTGTCGCACCATTAGACAAAACAGTATGATTACCAAAGATTTCTTTACCACTATCGATTTTGCCGTTGTTATTCAAATCCAATGCCAAAATACCGTTACCTGCTGCTGTCCAGCCCGTAGCCGTTGCGATGCCGTCTGCGTTGTGGTCAAAACGCGCACTGACAGAAGACGGTGCAATGGTTTGAATGCCTTTGCCGTCTAGGTTTAGGATTAAGGGGTCGTAGCTGTGGGCTTTGTTAGAACGTGGTAATTTTTTATAATTTGGGTCGGGTTCCATTGGGCAACTAGGATAACCATTATGAATTAAATCATAAAATGTCCATGCCATTCCAGCCATAGAGACAGCTGCAGCTGCAGTTCCTAATAATACAGGTGCTCCTGCTAAAGTTGCTGCTATACCTAGTACAGCACCTGAAATAGTTAGTAAATCACCTGATGTAAGTGTTTGATGCCAAGGTTTATCTGAATCAGCCACTTTAATACCAACAGATATAATAGCAAAGGCTGCATTAGCCCTACCTGCTAATTTTGCCCATCTATCAAATTTATCTCCAATATCAGTGTAATCCAAGTCCTTAATTAAATTACTACCACCACTAACAATTTCAGCACCAACAACAGCTAAATTAAATGCCCCATCATTACCAGACCCATTACCACATTTTTTATTGTCTACAGAAATACTGTGACCAACAAGATTATTAATGATATTTGCATTACTTCCTGCAAATTCAAATACTAATTTTGCAATTGTTTCATTCATTATTTACCTCGCATATTAAAAAAATTTTAATAAAAATCCATAATATAGGAATAAATGAACCTATTTCTAGTATCAATCCAATGATAAATTTTTCATGTGCGAAAGATATATAATCATCAATTTTTTTATTGGTAAAAACAACTTGTTTATGATTATCTCTAATTTCTTTAATAAATCCATGCTTTATTTTTCCATCTAGTGAATCATGCCTATTTTTTGCCCACAAAAAAATAATACTAACTTTATCAGGAAAATGAGTTATTTGATATGGCTGGCAATATTGATCCACCCCGACACAAGGTGCATTAAATTGATGTAGATTACTATTTTGAATAATACTAATACCTGATGTTAAATATTTTTGTGAAATATTTTGCTTTGAACGTAAATAATCAACATTATTTATTACAATTTCTTGTAGATCTTGTTTTCTTATAAAATAGTTATTTTTATTAAGGTTATGTATGTATCCAAATACAAAGCCATAGATACAAAGCATAATGAGTGAATCAATATGTTCATCAAATAATTGAGTGATTATTTTACACAGGGTATTTATCATTTATATTGACCTTCATTCACCATAATAATGCTCTAATATATTTTAAAATTATTGATAATTTAGAGAATATCAACTTAAATAGTTATTTCACTTAACAGAACAAAACCACTTTTATCACAACTTTTCCTTGTTTTCAATATAGATAAAAATTACCAGACTTAATCTTAAGTATTAAAAAATAGTGCTAATTTAACTAGCTGTATCCCATATTTTGCTCATTCCTTAAGCAAGCATAGTGCGGATGCTCGTACCCATGCATTTCAGGCTTCCCATCATTTCAACCTTCCTTGTAATAAAATTTTGCAAAAATTGTCACAACTTAAACTTTCAGTCAATAACTTTACAAATTATTCTTATTTTCGAAATTCTGATATTTCAATCAGCTTTCAGGCTGCCTGAAATATCAAAACTATTTAACATTACTGGTTAATTCAGCGTAATCGAGCGTAAATCACGTAAGTGACCTAAACCCTGTAAATTAGGAGCTTTTAATTGTTCAGGTGTCAGCTCTACCGTATCGGTATAACGACTGTACAAACTGTTGCTAGCAAATTCTACATCGCCCATTTCGCCGGTTGTACCGTCCGCTTTGGTGTAGCTGCCGATGTTCCGAGTTATCGGGAAAAACATGGCCGCGCTGTTCCATCAGTCGGACCAATTCTGTCAGCAAATACATTTTCCGCCCGTTTAACAGATAAAAAGTTTCAGGCAGCCTCAAGCATACTCTCCGCCGCCCGATTCCAAGCTATTTTCTCGAATGCCTTACATCTGCAACAACATCTAAAAATCATGCGGATACAAAGCACCGCCGACTAAACCGCACCCAAAAACAGGCGGTATGCGGCATTGTCGGTTTGTTCTTCATAAGCATAACCCAATTTATTGAGAAACGTTTCAAACGCTTCGTTGTCCTGCGGCGGAACATCAATTCCCACCAAAACGCGCCCATAATCCGCACCGCGGTTGCGATAATGGAACAAACTGACATTCCAATCGCTCTGCATATGCGTCAGGAAACGGAACAATGCACCGGGCCGCTCGGGAAACTCAAAACTAATCACCCGCTCGTTGGCCACTTTATGCGTGCGCCCGCCCACCATATAGCGCAAATGCACTTTCGCCATTTCGTCATTGCTCAAATCAATATTCGACAACCCTGCCGCAGTGAGCTGCGCACTGATTTGCACCGTATCCGAAGCATTGACGGTTTGAATGCCCACAAAAATATGCGCCATATTGTCATCACCGTAGCGGTAGTTGAATTCGGTAATGTTGCGGTTGTTCAATACATTGATAAATTTTAGGAAACTGCCCGGCCGCTCCGGAATGGACACCGCAAAAATCGCTTCGTTGCCTTCACCCAATTCGCTGCGTTCGGATACATGGCGCAAACGGTGGAAATTCATGTTGGCACCACTGCACACGGCAACCAATGTTTGGTTTTCCAAATCATTACGCGCAATATAAGCTTTCAAACCCGCCAGCGCCAATGCACCCGAAGGTTCGCAAATGCTGCGGGTATCGTCAAAAATATCCTTCAGGGCGCTGCACACGGCATCGGTATCTACGGTAATGATTTCGTCCAGCAAATCCCGACACAAACGGAAGGTTTCTTCACCGACCAATTTCACCGCCGTGCCGTCTGCAAACAGACCGACATCTTTCAATTCCACGCGCTGGCCTGCCGCTACCGATACTTTCATTGCACAAGAATCATTGGTTTGCACGCCAATCACTTTGATTTCGGGACGCACCTGCTTGATAAACGCAGCCACACCTGCCGCCAAACCGCCGCCGCCAATCGCAACAAACACCGCGTCAACGGGCTTGGGATGCTGCCTGATAATTTCCATACCAATCGTGCCCTGGCCTGCAATCACATCAGGGTCGTCAAAAGGCGGGATATACTCCATGCCGTTTTTCTCTACCAACTGCATCGCATAATCATAGGCATCGTTGTAAGACACACCTGCCAAGACTACTTCCGCACCGCGTGCCTTAACCGCATCCACCTTGATTTGCGGCGTGGTTTCGGGCATCACTATCACGGCCCTGCACCCCAGTTTCTGTGCCGACAAAGCAACGCCCTGCGCATGATTACCCGCGCTTGCCGTAATCACACCTTTTTCCAGCTGTGCTTCGGAAAGCTTGGACATTTTGTTGTAGGCGCCGCGGATTTTGAAAGAAAACACGGGCTGCAAGTCTTCTCTCTTCAAATAAATCTTATTATTCAGCCTATTGGATAAATTTGCAGCTGCATCCAACGGTGTTTGAACCGCCACGTCGTACACCGATGCGGTTAAAATACGGGTCAGATAATCGTAGTATTGAGAGTAATGCTGGGTATTCATGCAAATGATATGTAAAAAATTGTGAAATAAAACGTAACCTTACTTGTCCGCCTGCATAAATGCAAGCTTTCAGGCAGCAAAAAAGCCCGAAACACATCGGGCTTTCTTTCAAACCGATATTATTGTGCGAAATATTTTCCTTCCACTTCATGGTATTTACCGTTTTCACGCACGGTTTTCAAAGCCGCATTTAATACATCCAAAGTGGCTTTATCGCCTTTACGCACGGCAATACCGTAGTTTTCGACATCGAAATCGTCCAGCTTAATCATAGTAAAACCTTTGTCGCTGTTGTTTTTGATGTATTCGGCAATCACCGCGCTATCACTTATGGCGGCATCCACGCCGCCGTTTTCCACTTCTTTGGTCAATAACGCCACAGTTTCAAAACGGGCAATTTTAGGATTGGTTTCGCCTAAAATCTTACCTGCGGCGAAATCTCCCGTTTGGCCGGTAACCACGCCGACTTTAGACAGTTTTTGCAAATCATCCACCGATTGGATATGTTTGCCTTTAGGCAGCAACACCACTTGGGTAATCGTATAGTAAGGTTCGGTAAAATCCATAGTGGCTTTGCGCTCATCGGTAATGGTAACCGCAGAAATCAGCATATCCACATCGCCTTGGGCCAAAGCGGGAAACAGGCTGTCCCAAGGTTTGTGCTGGAATTCCACTTTAAAGCCGCCCGCTTCGGCCAAAGCATTCATCAAATCAATGTCAAAACCATAGATTTCCTGGTTTTCATTCATCCACTCAAACGGCGCAAACTCGGCATTCAACGCCACGCGGTATACTTTGCCTTCGGCTGCGGGCTGTTGTTGGGCGGTTTCCTGATGGCCGCAGGCAGCCAAAACCAAAACGGCACAAGCAGTTGCCAACCATGTTTTCATCTTCATTTCAAACTCCTCGCGTTACCCCCCTATTGACAGTACAACAAGGAGTATTGTTCAAACGGCATCCAATCATTTGCGTACCTGCTGCCTGAAATATCGGGCATATACGCGCCAAAAGCGCATTATACCTATACGTTTGCAATTGTAAAACAGCTTTACAAAGCAGCATTCCGAGTCTTTGCAATCCTTTCAGGCAGCCTATGCTCCTAAAATAATACGCACGCTTTCAGGCAGCCCGGTATCCGCACAAAAACAGCCCGAACCCTCTGCACGTATCGTGCACTTATCAGGTTTCAGGCTGCCTGAAAATCATCTTTACTCCATACGGTTGGAATAAAAAAGCTCTGTTTTCAAATAAGACTGATACTGCAATATAATTCAATAAAAATAAATATTTATCAAAAGTTTATTACAAGCCCATTAAAAGAAGATGTTTTACGCAACCCGTTTATAGTCATATCAGTTGTTTTTGAAATTTTTTTAAAACTTTTTTCAGCTATTTTCCAACTCGTTGCGTATCTTATCCTTTACCCATTGCGAAAAATTGGGCAATTGCTGCACAAACGCCAATAAATCTTGTTCGGCAGCGTTAAAATTCAACACCTTACGGGTAACTGTTGCGTAGTAACGTTTGTCCGCCCGTTTTTGGGCTTCCGTCCTCACCTGCTTAACGGGGGGCTTCTTATCAGTCATGTTGTTCATCTCCTTCAATTTCCCATCGGGGAATCCCTCCCATTGCGTCAATCAAACGGGCGAACTCATCGGCCTTTTCCTGCGCCAACAATAGGGGCGGGGGATTATCGGCACTGTAGCTGTCGAATAATTGCATTTGCTCAAAGCGGATACCGCAAGCCGGATTGGTATAGCAATAAGTAATTCTCTTTCCCTCTATTACCGTTAGAGAAGATGCCGCGCCGCTTTCTTTCGGACAAGGTTCCACCATTGCAAAAAAACGCGGGAAGCGGTTGTGCAGCACCACCGGACGGCGGGTTTCGGCATCCACCCCGAAAATAAAAGGCGGAAACCTGTTAAATCTGGTATTGGTTTTTGACATGATGTTATCCCCAATTAACGACAACCATTCCGTCAAAAGAGCTTATTCCCCTTCATCCGAATGGCGCACTTCATCGCGATGGCGGTTGCGGTAGCGGAATTGCCAAGGCGGAGTGGGCTTTTTGTCCTGCCACAAACCGTTACGGTTTTGTTTGGCATATTCTTGCGCCGCTTCATAACGGCGGTAATCATCCTTAGCCTGCTGCTCGCGGGCAACCGAACGGTAATGCCAAGCATTGCCGTTTTCGATTTGGCTGAGGTTGATGTCTTTGCCGTCCAGAAAAATACGGGCGACCTGTCTGCCGTATTGGTCGGTGCTGAACACCTCCACTTCCACTTTTCGGCGTTCGAGCAAATCCTTCAGAGCATTACGGCTGGCTTGTCCGTATGCCTGGTCGTTTTCAGGCGCATCGATATATGCCAGGCGGATACGTCTCTCTTTACCGTGCATATCGCGCACGCGCACGCTGTCGCCGTCCTGAACGCTGCCGACGGTGCCGCTATAAGTATTATGATTGTTTTCTGCCGAACACGATGCGCAAAGCATCATCGACAGCATCAAAGGAATGAAAACAGTCAATTTCATGATGACTCCAATTAGCTTAATCTTCCATATCACAGCCTAAGCATCGGCTGCTTCAACCTTTAAACATCCCAAACCATCAATCATGGTTGCAACTGATATAACCTTCCGCCCAAACAGAGCGCACAACAATCGAAACACTCTTTTTCAGGCAGCCCCCGAATATTTAAGACAAAACCTCAAAAGCTTTATACGCATCTATATTATTAAAATGCCTGGAATAAATTTCGGCAATATCCCCTATGTCGTCCTCCAGCGCAGGACAGATATCGATGATTTGATGCAACGCCCAAGTGATTTGCTGTCCTTGTTCATTTTTAAATCGGGCAACACGGGTTTTGGCAAAAGCATGGATTTTTTTGTCGCGCATCCATTTCATCCGATGCTTTCAACAGCACCGTACTTTCCTCATACATAGGCGTATATTCCGGAGAATCCGATGATGAGCGATAAAGAATAATGGCCACATAATATCCTGAATGCATGGTTCGCTCCTTCAAACCGTTTTCAGGCAGCCTGAAAATACCCCCGTCTACTTCCTGCAGGAATGCGCGGCACGCCGTTGATAAGTTTTCAGGCAGCCTGAAAATACCCCCGTCTACTTCGAAGCATTTTTTCGCAGCCGGGCTTTAACGATTTCCACCGCCATAGGCAAAATGGATACAATGACGATACCGATAACGACTTTGCCGAAATGGTCTTTAACAAACGGCAAATTGCCAAACCAATACCCCAAATAAGTCAGCGACAGCACCCATGCCAACGCACCGATAATGTTGTAACGGATAAAATGTCCGTAATGCATATCGCCCATACCCGCCACAAACGGGGCAAAGGTACGGACAATCGGCACGAAACGCGCCAAAATAATGGTTTTCCCACCGTATTTTTCATAAAAATCATGCGTTTTCTGCAGATATTCCCGCCTGAAAATTTTAGAGTTCGGATTGGCAAACAGTTTTTCACCGAAAAACTTGCCGACTGCAAAATTCACCGCATCACCGATAACGGCTGCCGCCAGCAGCAGCAATACGAGCATGTGCACATTCAGATTGCCGCCCGATGCCGCTGCCAACGCACCGGAGGCAAACAGCAAGGAATCGCCCGGCAAAAACGGCGTAACCACCAAACCCGTTTCGCAAAACACAATCGCAAACAGCAAAGCATACATCCATACGCCGTATTGTGCCGACAGCTCAAGCAAATGTCGGTCGATATGCAGAATAAAATCCAAAAGTTCCGTTATCATATTTTCAGGCAGCCTATGTGGGCAAAGAGGCGCGATTTTATGCTAAATTCCCCGACTGCAAACAAAATTTGCCAACCTTTAACAAAAGGACACCATCATGGCCGTTCGTCTCACCGAAAAACCCGCAAGCAGCCTGCATCCGATTGCAGGCGTCAATCTCTACACCGCGCGAGCCGGCATTAAAAACGACCGCGACGATTTGACTTTAATGATATTGCACCCGAACAGCACCGTAGGCGCAGTGTTCACGCAAAACCGTTTCTGCGCCGCGCCCGTGCGCGTTGCCAAACAGCATTTGTTTGACGGCAGCGGCGTGCGCGCGCTGATTATCAACACGGGCAACGCCAATGCCGGCACGGGCAGCGAAGGCATGGAACACGCACGGCAAATGTGTCACTCCGCCGCACAATACGCAGGCTGCACAACCGAACAGGTTCTGCCTTTTTCGACAGGCGTGATTTTAGAACCCTTGCCGATTGGCAAGATTCAGGCAGCCATGCCGACACTGCACCAAGCCGACTGGCTTCAGGCAGCCCGTGCCATCATGACTACGGATACGGTAGCCAAAGCCGCTTCCGCGTGCGGTTTGGTCGGCAACCGCCACACCGTACATGTCAGCGGCATAGCCAAAGGCGCAGGCATGATTTGTCCGAACATGGCCACCATGCTCGGCTTTATCGCCACCGATGCCTGCATTTCCCAGCCTGTTTTGCAACGTCTCACCGAAGAAATCGCCAACGAAACATTCAATTGCATTATTGTGGACGGCGACACCAGCACCAACGACAGCTTTGTCATCATCGCCACGGGCAAAAGCGGGCAAAACGAAATCGACAATATCGCCGACCCGCGTTATGCACAGGTACGCAGTCTGCTCAAAACCGTTGCATTGGAGCTGGCGCAAGCGATTGTGCGCGATGGAGAAGGCGCGGGAAAATTCATTACCGTGCGCGTAGAAAACGCCACCGACAAGGAAGACGCACGCAAAGTGGCTTATGCCGTTGCCCGTTCGCCCTTGGTGAAAACCGCTTTTTCGGCCAGCGACCCCAATTTGGGGCGGATTTTGGCTGCAATCGGCTATTCGGGGGCGGATTTTAATCTTGAAGCCGTCAAACTGTATTTGGGTGATGTATTGGTTGCCGAAAACGGCGGGCGGGCGGCTTCTTATACCGAAGAGCAGGGGCAGGCAGTCATGGCGGACGAAGACATTACCGTACGCATCGATTTACGTAGCGGCTCGGCAAATATCGAAATATATACCTGCGATTTGACAAAAGAATATGTGCAAATCAATGCTGACTACCGAAGCTGATGATGCCGAAACAGCCGCACGAATGCCAAACCACCGTCAAACAGCAGGCGTGCATAACCGTCAAAACATGATGCCCAAATCATGCCGCCGGATAGCGGGATATGGGTTTTGTTTCATAAAGCGGTGTTTTGAATACCGTTCAGGCTGCCTGAAAACACGGCCTATTTTTTCAGGCAGCCCGAACGGTATGCAAGCCCGCCATCCGACACACCCAAGCGCAAATCCCTATTGCTTAAGAAACATCATCGGTTTGATACGCATCAATCGCTATCCGTAAGCCATACCCCGCATGAACCTGAAAAGGCTGCCTGAAAACGTTTTCCGCATTTTCAGGCAGCCTTTCCTTATCGGGAAAATGTTCGGGTGCGGCGCATAGCCGGCCAACCCGAACACCATCTTGCCACCGTATCAAAACTTGGCTTCCACCGTAACGTTAAACGTTCTGCCCGGAGCGGTGAAACGTTCCACGCCCGTATGGGTTTGACGGTGTACGCGGTTTACCGTACCGAACTCGCGGATACTGCGCAAAGATTCCCATGTGTAATATTTGCGGTCGGTCACGTTCAACACGCTGCCGCGCAAGGTGAAATATTTGCCGATACGGACAAATCCGCCCACATCCCAAGTGAGATAAGATTTGCTGTGCCGTGCAAAAGGAAACACCATATCGGGGTCGTCATTGCTGCGGATAGTGTCCTGCTCTTTTTTCCGTGCGGTGTAATTGGCAAATACGGTTGCGCCCCATTTTTTACTCGGCGCTTCATAACCCAAACTCCAAATGGCCGACCAAGGCGCCAAAGCGTTCATGGGATATTCTTTGCCGCTTTTATGCATGGCTTTACCTTTGATATAGCTTGTGTTCAATCCTGTGAACAAGCCTTTGGGCAAACCGATGCCGTCCAAATTCCAGCGCCCGTTGAATTCGATGCCTTTCACCCACGCGGAAGAGCGGTTCCGGTTTTGCCATGTCGGGATACCGGGGTGGTAAGACAAATTGCCTGTACTGCCGGAGGTTTCTATAAAAGGCGTACACAGTACGGTTTGCGAAGGGCAGTTGTAATTGGTGCCTTTGGAGTGGCCCAAATAAATCAAATCAATAAAATCGCGGTATTTGGTTTCAAATACGGATAATTTGAATTGTCCGCTTGCGCCGCTGCCTGCAATACCGAACTCGATATTTTTGGCACGCTCGGCCTTCAAATCGGGATTGGCCAAAAGATAAAAATCGGGGTGCGGAAACATCAGCCAGTTTTCATCCGAAGTAGGAGCGCGAAAGCCGCTGCTGTATTTCGCCATCAAATTCAGATGGTCGGTAACGCGCCAATCCAATCCGAAACTGTAGCTGTTGCCCTTATACACGCGCCCTTCTCCGAGAAAGGGGGCAAGTTTGCGCTGCACGCCGGTATAGTCGCCGTCTAAAGACTGCGTTTGTGTGCGGTCGTGGCGGATGCCGACATTCACACGCAAACGGTCGTTAAAATTGAAAATACTGTTCAGATAAGCATGTTTGCGCTTGTAGCCGCTTTGCATCAGCATGGCACGGGTATGGTTGCTGCTGGTTAATACGTTGGCATCGTGCAATTTAACCCAATACGTTTTATCGTCATTACGGTTTTCGCCTTTGGCATAACCTATCCCGTATTGCAGAATGATACCTGTTTTGGCTGCCTGAAAACTCTTATCGGCATCTATACCTGCTTGGTTCAATTCTTGATAAATATTGCGGAAAGTGTGATACACCTCGGCATTGATGCCCTTTTGACGGTAATCGACAGGCAAATCCCATGTCCACGTACTCATGGTGATGTTTTGTTTGTCCCAACGCACCGTCAGTTTATCCCAAGGACCTTTTTCCAGCTGGTTTTCGTAAGACAAACCTATGCGTTTGCGGTAGCTGATATCGTGGCGCAAACGGCTTTCGTGGCTTTGTTGGCCGCGCCAGTCGGAAGCCCACATATTGGACAGTTCTTCGGTATCGCGGTCTTGGCGGTAATCTTCATAAGTAGCGCTGATGTAATTATCGGGAGTGATATACCAGCCCGGTTTGAACAGCAAACTGCTCTGGCTCCAACTTTGCGGGTCGGGCTCGCTGCGGAACACTCCGTATGAACGCGGTTCGACATAAGTGCTAATCGGATTGCCGGGGTCATAAGGGCGATAGCCGACATCCAAAAAACCGCTGCTGTTTTTATCGGCATTGTTTTTCACTTCTCCGCCGCTGCGTTTGGTGTACACCAGCAGAGCATCCACATTACCCAAACGTCCCGCAAAAGTGGCGCTGCCGAATTTCTGACTGTTTCTACCTACATAACCGCCTTTGAGCTGGATACTCCAATCTTTTTCCTGCAAATAATCGGCCGCTTTTTTCGTGCGGTAATTCACCGCGCCTCCCAAAGCGCCGCTGCCCGATTTAAGCGAATCGGCGCCTTTATTGATGGTAACGTCTGAAAAATTCTCGATTTCCGCCGCATTACGGTTGGCATTGTAGTTGCCATAAGCGCCAAACAATTCCTGAAATGCTTCCGAAGAGCGGCTTTCGGCCTGCGCCAAACCGTCCACATTGATAGCGACACGGTCTTTGTCCACACCGCGTACGGTAAAACCGTTCGAACCCGAACGTCCGCCTTCCACCACGCTGATGCCGGGGTCGTAGCGAACCAAATCATGTTCGTCCTGCACCATTTTTTCATCCAGCTCCTTACGGCGGATACGTTCTTCTCCCAAATTTTGTTTGTCGGCACGCGTTCCCGTTACCGTTACGCCCTGCAATTCGCGCCCGTTATCCATCACCCCGGTATCCGCATGAGCAGGCACCATCTGCCACACCGCCAATGCCAATATGGTTTGCTTAAAAGGAAATTTCATTGTTTTACCTTAAAAATAAATTGTGTTAATCCAAACTACGGCTGCCTGAAAACATCAAAACGCCATTTCCAATCTGACGACAGGCTGCCTGAAAACAAACCGCCTATTGGATCGGTGTCAAATCGGTAGAAGTATCGGTGGTTGCGATTCTCCTGCCTGCCGTGCCGCCAAACACCGCGTTCAAATCACTGCGTCCGTCAAACACAATCTTGCCGCCGATTTCCGCGACCGCAGGTTTGGTACTCCAACCGAAACTGGGCTTGCCGAAGAACTTGCCCTCCACATTGCCCGACACCCCGTCCGATACCGCTTTCCCTTTGAAACCGTTGGCAACGATATCCACATCGTCCATCACAATATCCGCACCGAAATCCTGATTGCCAATGATTTTGCCGCCCAATTTATTGGTATTGAAATTCGCAGTAATCATAGAAATCACGGCAGGCACATCTCCTTTGCTCATCAATACCCCGTCTTTCGGGAAGCCGTAACTGGGGGTATTAGGACGAAGTGACAAATTTGCCGTTACGCACGCGTACCGCCAACACTTCATACGAAGCCTTGCCTTTCATATCCTTCACGCGCTCGTCACTGCCTCCCGGCATATATTGCGCTTCGGAAACATTACCGCCCACAAACAAATCCACCTCGCCTTTCGGACTAATCCAAGCACCATAGCGCACATGATCCAATTTGGTTGCAGGCGCATAAGAAGACTGGGACGAACCCGCGCAACACATAAACAAACGGCTGCCGTCCGACAAAGGCTGTCCTTTGTGGGAAGTGGTAAATTCAAAAGAAGGACTGGAATAGCTCGGCACCATCGGGCCGACATATTCGCTAAACCGGTACATCTTATCGCCCACTTGGTACACAAACTCTTTTCTCGGGAATCCGTATTCGGTATAAGTTTGCGCCGCAACAACTTTATTGCCGGAATGACCTGTGGACAAAGTTTCCGCGAATTGATTGTCTTCATGCATTTCCGGTTTTTGATTCAATGGCTGTTCTACCGGAATGGAAACCGCAGCCCGCGGCTCACCCATTCCGCCGCCTGCACAAGCCGCCAAACCCAGTGCAATCATAGAAAACAACATTGTTTGCTTCATTCAAATCTCCGATATGAAAATCTTAAAAATAAATAATAACTATTATTAATAACTTTTATTTTAAAGTAAAACGTTGACATTTGCAAAGAATAATCACAAACTCTTAATAATTTGCTTATATTCTTTAACAAAATGAAAACATCACCCCTTGTCATTGCGCTCATTCTGTCCGTCCCTTCTCCCTCACTGTTTGCCGACAGCATCAAAACCGAACCGCTCGACCGGCAACAACACGAATACCTTCAACAACTGCAAACCGATGCCGCAACCGACGCCATCTCCGGCGGACAAACAGCCGCTCCCGAACGGCTCACAGACGAACAATTGCTGCAAAACCCGCAACTGCTCGAACACATATTCCGACAAGCACTCAACAGCAATGACGCCGAGCTCATCCGAGCACTGCTCAACACCTATCTGCGCCTGCCGCAAGCCGACACCTTACTCATTCACCGCGCCCAAGGCACACTACAGCGACTAAACAACCAACACCGTGCCGCCATCCGCAGCTACACCGAATTAACCAAACAGCATCCGCAAGACATCCGTCTGCGTCTCGACCTTGCCGCCATAAAATACGAAAACCGACAATGGCGCGATGCCGAAAACGATTTCAGGCAGCTCTCCGCCGAACAAGAGCTGCCTGAAGCCGTATACCGCAATATTTCCCTATACCGCCAACGCATTGCCTCACACAACCAATGGCAATTTCAGGCAGCCCTAAGCCCGGCCTACCACACCAACATCAACGACGCCGCACCCCGATACTGCCTCTATAACGGACTGATTTGCAGCACCGACACACCCCAAAACGCATGGGCAGTCAACTGGCAGCTGTCCGCCGCCAAAAACACCCCGCTCGCAGGCAATCACAATCTCCGCTTCCGCAGCCACATAGAAGGCAACAGCTACTACACCGCACGACAATCCCAATACGATGACGCATTCGGACGCGCCTATCTCGGTTGGCACTGGCAAGACAAACGCCAATACGCCAGCCTGCTGCCCTTTTATCAAGCACAATTCAGCGGCAGCAGCGACTTTACCGGCAAATCCGTGCGCAACCGCCGCATCGCCCCCTATATGCTCGCCCACGCCACAGGCATTCAGGCAGCCTACGGACGCCACCTTACCTCACGCTGGCAAATACACGTCTCATGGGAACACTACCGCAGCCGCCACCGCGAAAACCAACGCGCCGAACGCCACAACGGCCGCCAAGACAATCTGTTTCTATCCGCATCCTACCGCTCCGCACCCCATACCGCCCTGTTTACCTCCTACCAATACAGCCGCTTCAGCCCCCAAAAAAAAACCCTGCACAACGCAACCAACAACGCCGCCTACCACCGCCACAGCTTCGGCGCAGGTTGGCTGCAACACTGGCCGCAGATTCACATCAACAGCAAAATCAGCATCAACTACGCACAACGCCGCTATCGAGGCACAGCCGCCTTTTCAGACCAATCGCAACGCAACAGCGAAACAACCGCCGCCGTTTCGTTCAACAAATCCGACTGGCAATGGCACGGCTTCACTCCAAGCCTGAACTGGCAACACCAACGCATCCGCAGCAACCAGCCATGGGCGCAAAGAACACGCAAACAACTTTTTGTCAGCATAGAAAAAGATTTTTAACCGTCAAACCACTTTTCAGGCAGCCAATCCATTTCAGGCCGCCTGAAGAAACCACACCGTACACAATCGATGTACAGGCCGTTTCCAGCCTCTATCCGCTTGTCTCAAATCAATACACACCGTTACTTCGGCAACACAAAAAAGCTGCCTGAAAAGTTTTCAGGCAGCCTCTGTTGGGGGCGCAAAAGATTATTACCGAGTTATAGAAATCCCTATTTTTTCCTTAAGGTCAAATATTATTGCTTTTCAAAACCATAAATCAATCAAAACTCTCTATGGCCGATACATACCCCTTAATATATCTCAGCAACCCCAAACCGCAAATATACAACTCTTTCAGCAAGAGTCTCAGATTGAGATTTATAGGTCCATTTTGCAGTTTCCATATTGATTTGCCGTTCCATATTTCAATTCATTATCGCAATATTTTTCTGATGCAAATCCGAATACCGCACCGGCTGTCTTTTGATTTCTCATGAATCGAAAGGCTTCGATGAAAGCGGTTTCTAAATGCATTTACTATGGTTTTATCACGAATGACCGATACAAATTCAAATTCTACTGACACAACCCTATCTCACCCCGCCTGACGGATTTTCGCCAGCGTTTTGGTTGTAGAGGTTTCGTGCAAAAACGGGATGGAATGCACGCTGCCGCCGCGCGCCAGCGTTTGTGCCGCACCCACGATATTTTCAGGCAGCCAATCGCCGCCTTTCACCAACACATCGGGGCAAACGAGTTCTATCAATTCTGCGGGGGTGTCGCTGTCAAACCAAGTTACGCAATCCACGCTCTCCAAAGCGGCCATCACGGCGGCACGGTCGGCAAGCGTGTTAATCGGGCGGTCGCTGCCTTTGCCTTGGCGTTTGACAGAAGCGTCGGTATTCAACGCCACAATCAAACTGGCGCCCAGAGCGCGTGCCTGGGCAAGATAAGCGGCATGTCCGCGGTGCAAAATATCAAAGCAGCCGTTGGTAAACACCAAAGGGCGCGGCAAAGCGGCCAGTTTGGCGGCCAACTCCTCGGGTGCGGCGATTTTCCGTTCGAATGCCGGTCGGGGGTAAATATGCATGGCAAACTCCGTCTGAGTGTTACAAGATGCTGTTCAAGGCAGTGTCGATATCCCGCCAGATGTCTTCTATGTGTTCGATGCCAACGGAAAAACGCAACAAACCGGGCAAAATACCGTGTCGGATTTTCACATCGTGCGCCATGCCGCTGTGCGACTGGCTGTAACTGTGGTTCACCAAGCTCTCTACGCCGCCCAAACTGGACGCGAGTTGGAACATTTTTAAATTCCGTATCACCGTGGCGGCGGCTTCGCGGCTGTCGTCTTTCAAATACACGGAGACCACGCCGCCGAAACCGCGCATTTGCCGCCGTGCCAATTCGTGATGTTCGTGGTCGGGCAGGCCCGGGTAAAACACTTTTGCCACTGCGGGATGTTCGGTCAAACGTTGCGCCAGAATGCCTGCATTATGAAGGTGTTGCTTCATACGCACTTCGAAAGTTTTGATGCCGCGCAACACCAGCCAGCAGTCCATCGGCGCCGCGATGCCTCCGGTATTAACCATCATATCGCGCAAACCTTGCGCCAATCCGTCATCATTTACCGCCGCCACTCCCATCAACACATCGGAATGGCCGCAAAAATATTTGGTTGCGGAGTGAAAAACGATGTCGCATCCCATTTCCAAAGGATTTTGCAGATAAGGCGTGGCGAATGTGTTATCGATACCCACCAATGCGCCTGCCGCTTTGGCTTTTGCTGCCAACAACGGAATATCCACCAATCTCAACAAGGGGTTGGACGGACTTTCCAGCCACAACAACTTCACAGAATGCGCCGCCAAAACGGTATCCAAATGCTCGGGAACCGTTAAATCGGCAAACACCACATTCACGCCCCAAGCTGCGTAAACCTGTGTCAGCAAATCATAGCTGCCGCCGTAAAGGTCGGCCACCGCCACTACGGTATCACCCGGCCGCAAACAGGTACGGAAAATACAGTCTATCGCCGCCATACCGCTGGCAAAGGCAAAGCCGTGCCTTCCTTTTTCCAACACCGCCACCGTATCTTCCAAAATCTTGCGCGTGGGATTGCTCAGGCGCGAATAGCGGTAAGGAATGTTTTCACCCAGCTCATGCTGCACAAACATACTGTTCTGATACAAAGGCGGCATGATGGCGCGGTTGTGTTCATCGGGGTCGTAGGCGCTATGAATGACGTCCGTGGCGAAATGTGTCATGATTTTCTTTCATATCCAACGGTTTCAGGCAGCCTGAAACCTTAAAAAAAGCAAACGCAGCGATTGTATGACGAAAACAGGCTTGGTGATATACTCACGCGCTTTATTTTTGTCCGAGCCGGCCGGCGGCACGGCAAAACGCTTCAGGCAGCCTTACATACCGCTGTTTCCGATATACGGATTGCAGGCAAAACAACACCAACACGGCAAAACATATTCTTCACACATCAAAGGGGCCAACCCATGCATACCATTGCAGACGTACAAAGCAGCAAAGATTTGCGCAACATTCCCATCAACCAAGTGGGCATCAAAGACTTGCGTTTTCCGATTGCCGTACGCAGCCGCAGCGGCATACAGCACACCATTGCCGCCGTAACGATGACGGTTTTTCTCAATGCCGAACAAAAAGGCACGCATATGTCGCGTTTTGTCGCCCTGATGGAAGAGCAGACACAAGAATTAGATGCCGAAAGTCTGCACGCATTGGTGCAAGAAATGCTGACGCGTCTGGATTCCCCCGCAGGAAAAATCAGTTTGTCCTTTCCCTTTTTCCGCAAGAAAACCGCGCCCGTTTCAGGCATTCAGTCGCTGCTGGATTACGATGTCAAACTCAGCGGCGAAGTACGCAACGGCAGCTATCTGCACACCCTGCAAGTATTGGTGCCCGTAACCAGCCTTTGCCCCTGTTCCAAAGAAATCTCGCAATACGGCGCGCATAACCAGCGTTCTCACGTTACCCTGACCCTGCAATGCCGTGCCGATGTCGAGATAGAAGAAGTGTTGGATTTAGTGGAAAGCCAGGCCTCTTGCCAACTCTACGGCCTGCTCAAACGTCCCGATGAAAAGTTCGTTACCGAGCAAGCCTACGAAAACCCGAAATTCGTAGAAGACATGGTGCGCGACATTGCCGCCTTGCTGCGCCAGGACGAACGCATCGCCGCGTTTACCGTGGAAAGCGAAAACTTCGAATCCATCCACAACCATTCCGCTTATGCCATGATTAGCCACGGCTGACCCCGAAACCCAAACAACCTATGCCGCAGCAGAACAATATTTCCGCTGCGGCATATTTCCATCCTACCCCAGCCCGCAGTCTTTTGATATTCACCCCCTATCCGAACCGCAACCTCCGCCGCTTCTCAGGCTGCCTGAAAACCGAAAACCGTTTACAATCGCCGTTTTCCTTTTCAGGCAGCCTTATCATGTCCGCCAGCCGTATCGCCGAACTCACCGCCCTGCTCAACCGCTACGCCCACGAATACTACACATTGGACGCACCCAGCGTACCCGACAGCGAATACGACCTTCTCTACCGCGAATTGGAAAGCTTGGAAGCCCGATATCCGCATTTCAGGCTGCCTGAAAGCCCGACCTTGCGCGTAGGCGGAGAAGTGTTGGCAGAATTCGCCGCAATCGAGCACCGCATACCGATGCTCTCGCTGACCAACGCCTTCTCCCCTCAAAACGAAGCGGGACAATTCGACCACGCCGAAATGCTGGCATTTGACGAACGCATACGCAAAGATTTGGGCGTTGCCCGCACCGCCTACACCATCGAGCCGAAATTCGACGGTTTGGCCGTCAGCCTGCGTTACGAAAACGGCATACTGGTTCAGGCAGCCACACGCGGCGACGGCAGCATCGGCGAAGACGTTACCGCCAATATCAAAACCATACGCAATCTGCCCCTGCGTCTGCACGGCGCACGTATTCCGCAAGAAATCGAAGTACGCGGCGAAGTGCTCATGCTCAAAGCCGACTTTGCCGCACTCAACCAACGCCAGCTTGCCGCAGGACAAAAAACCTTTGCCAATCCGCGCAACGCCGCCGCAGGCAGTCTGAGACAACTCGATTCCAAAATCGCCGCCGAACGCCGTTTGCACTTTTTCGCCTACGGCATTGCCGCCTTTAGCGGCACAGATGCCGCTTTCAGGCAGCCTGAAACCCATGCGGACGAATTGTTGTGGTTGGCGGAACTCGGTTTCAGCCTGCCGTCTTCCCCGTCCGATACCCAATCCGCTACCCAATCCGACTGGCAAGTCTGCGCCGACATCCATGCCGTGCTGGCATTTTACGAATCTATGGCGCAAAAACGCCCCCTGCTTCCGTACGAAATAGACGGTATGGTGGTTAAAGTCAATTCATTGGCGCAACAGCGGCAACTCGGTTTCATCTCGCGCGCCCCACGCTGGGCAATCGCCCATAAATTCCCCGCAGAAGAAGCACTCACCACCGTAGAAGCGATAGACGTACAAGTCGGACGCACCGGCTCGCTCACCCCCGTAGCACGCCTGAAACCGGTATTTGTCGGCGGCGTAACCGTCAGCAACGCCACCTTGCACAATCAAGACGAAATCGACCGTAAAGACGTGCGCATCGGCGATACCGTTGTCGTACGCCGCGCAGGCGATGTGATTCCCGAAGTCGTACGCATCGTGCCCGAACGCCGTCCGATGCGCGAAATTTCAGGCAGCGACTTATTTGCCGAACCCGCTGCCGAGCCGCTACACCCCGCCTATAAGCTGCCTGAAAACTGTCCCGTCTGCGGCTCGCCCGTGCAGCGCGAAGAAGGAGAAGCCGTAGTACGCTGCACGGGCGGCATGCTCTGCCAAGCCCAACGCGCGCAAGGACTGATTCACTTTGCCGCCCGCAAAGCCATGGATATAGAAGGCTTGGGCAACAAACAAATCGAAGCCTTGGTAGAACAAAACATCGTCCACAGTTTTGCCGACCTCTACCGTCTCGACTTAAGCGACCTGCAAGCCATCAAAGACAGCAAATCTTCGGCGACCAAATGGGCGCAAAACATTCTGGACGGCATCGAAGCCAGCCGCACACCGCCGCTGCACAGGCTGCTGTTTGCCTTAGGTATCCGCCATGTCGGCGAAAGCACGGCCAAAACATTGGCCAACGCCTTTGGCGATTTGGCAACCGTGCGCCGCGCCCCCGAGCCCGTATTAGCCTGCCTGAACGACATCGGCGGCATAGTTGCCCAAGCCGTTGCCGCTTATTTCAGGCAGCCCAAACAGCAACAATTGCTTGACGCCTTACTGGATGCAGGCGTTACCCCGCAGACTGCCCCAATCTCCGCCAACCTGTCCGCATTGGCCACGCCCGCACGCTGGCTCTCGCGTCTGCCCGATTTGAAAATCAGCGAAAAACGCGCCGGAGAATTATGGGATTCGGCAGGCGGTTTCCACGGCCTGCATCACGACCACACCCTCCCCGCCATCTGGCAAGACTGGCGCAAACAGCCGCAAAACAGCGAATTGCTGCACGAAATCGAAGCCTTTCTCAACGACCTTGCCGCCAAGCAGCCGCAAAATCCCGCTCCCGCGTCTTCAGGCAGCCCGAACGGTCGCGTTACCGGTAAAACCTTCGTACTCACCGGCACGCTGCCCACTCTCAAACGCGATGAAGCCGCCGCTCTGATAGAAGCGGCAGGCGGCAAAGTTTCAGGCAGCGTATCCAAAAAAACCGATTATGTGGTGGCAGGCGATGCCGCAGGCTCCAAACTGGAAAAAGCCAATGCCTTGGGCGTGGCCGTTTTGGACGAAGCCGCATTGTTGAGCCTGTTGCAAGATTAAAAGCGCGGCATCAGCCGACCGCAGCCGCGCCGTACCAAATCGAAGTCTCTCTTAACCCGTCCGCCGCCCAACCGCAGGCTTTATCCGCATTTCTCCGAATAGGCGCGGGCGGCTTCGGCAGATATCGGGGTTTTCGCTTTCAGGCAGCCGTATTTATCTTCAGGCAGCCCGAAAATGCGGCCAATCGGTAAAAACTTCGCAGCCGTACAAGGAGAAACGCCTACACAACATCAGGTTATGCAGGCGTTTAAACCGCTTTCCATCTCTTGAAAATCACAACCGCCAAGCGGCCGGCAGCCGTGTCAATATCCGTTTTCTACAGGCAGTAGCAACAATCCATCCATCGGAACGGGTATGGGATAAGGATTGTCGACAGGCATAATCGGTTCAGGCAGCCTCTGCCGCACATCAGCTTCCATAGGCGGCTCCTGCCCGCCATCCGCATCACCCACATCCACTTCGATTGCCGAACCTTCAGGCAGGCTGTCCTCAACAGGTTCGTCAAATTGCTCTACCCTTGCCTTCGGCTGCGTAGGCAAAATCGAACCGCTGTTCCAAGCCAAAGATATCAGGCTGCCTGAAATCGCCTGCTTAGTGCTGCCGCAACTCAGGCACACAGGCTTGCCGTTACGCAGTTTGAGTGCGCTCCGAATGCGCCCTGAATGGATTTCCATGCCGTTTTGCTCACCCCAATCCCGAATAACCTGCTGCAACACATCGGTTTTCAGATTGCGTTTATAGTAAGGGTCTTTAAAAACTGCCAGCCATAAATGTCCGGCATCATCCACATTCAAGGCAGCCGTTTCATAGCTGACCACCGCAGGCGAACCGCGGCTGACGGTTTGCGCGAATTCCAAAGCATGCGGCGATTTCATTCTCACGCAACCGTGACTCACCACACCCGGCACGCTGGCAGGATTGCTGGTTCCGTGGATACCTAAGCCCAATTTGGGGTTGCCCAAACGCACAAACACAGGCCCCAAAGGATTCGCCGGTCCGGGCGGAACCGTTTTCACGCCGTCCCCACGCTCGCGTTGGATAGACAAGGGTATATGCCAAGTCGGATTGAATGCCTTCACACCGATGGTATGCTCACCCAAAACCGTAGGCGTACGCGCCTTGCCCACACCTACGGGATACACTTTATCCAGCTCGCCGTCCCGATACAAAAACATCCGCTGTTGCGGAATATTAATCACCACCTGCCAACCCGACGCAGCAGGCTGCACATCAGGCACCGGTATCTTGTTATGCCCCCAAGCGGCGGCAACGCCGCACAATGCAAAAAGCAATATTGTTTTTTTCATTATCCGTCTGTACTCAAAGCGCACAAACCCGCATCATACCGTAAATACAGGCTGCCTGAAAAATCCGTTTCGCGATGGATACGGCGCGGCATCAGTTATCCGTCTCTCCCAAATCCTTTCAGGCAGCCTGTCTTCATTCCGCATACCGTCATCCATAAAACCTATGATTGGTATCAAATAAAAATACCCCGTTCATCGCATTCCCTTCATACCCGGTCTGCACTCCACGCTTTCAGGCAGCCTGTCGGCAACTTGCGTTATAATAAACGCCTTAAATTCTTTAACTGTCCCAGCCATGCTCACCGTTTACAACACCCTGACCCGCCGCAAAGAAACCTTTGTTCCGCTCAATCCCGAAAACGTCCGCATGTATGTGTGCGGCATGACCGTGTACGACTACTGCCATCTCGGACACGCCCGCGTGCTGGTGGTGTTTGACATGATTGCCCGTTGGCTGCGCCGGCACGGCCACCCGCTTACCTACGTCCGCAACATCACCGATATTGACGACAAAATCATCGCCCGCGCCAACGAAAACGGCGAAAGCATCGGCGAACTGACCGCGCGTTTTATCGCTGCCATGAATGAAGACGCAGACGCTTTGGGCGTGCTGCGTCCCGATGTAGAGCCGAAAGCCACCGAATACATTCCGCAAATGATTGCCATGATTGAAGATTTAATCCGCAAAGGCAAAGCCTATGCTGCGGACAACGGCGACGTGTACTACGCCGTGCGCGAATTTGCCGCCTACGGACAACTGTCGGGCAAATCTTTGGACGATTTACGCGCGGGCGAGCGCGTGGAAGTGGACGGCCACAAGCGCGACCCTTTGGACTTCGTGTTGTGGAAAGCGGCGAAAGCGGGCGAACCGGCGTGGCCAAGCCCTTGGGGGAACGGCCGTCCGGGTTGGCACATCGAGTGTTCCGCGATGGGCGCAGACGTGTTTGGCGAAAGTTTTGACATTCACGGCGGCGGTGCGGATTTGCAATTTCCGCACCACGAAAACGAAATCGCCCAAAGCTGCGGCGTGTACGGCGGTTGCGATTGCCATCACGATGCAGGCAAACCCGTTGAAAGCCATGTGAAATATTGGCTGCACAACGGCTTTATCCGCGTGGACGGCGAAAAAATGTCCAAATCGCTGGGCAATTTTTTCACCATTCGCGATGTTTTGAAGCAATATGATGCCGAAGTGGTGCGCTTTTTCATTTTACGCGCCCACTACCGCAGCCCGCTCAATTATTCCGATGTGCATCTGGACGATGCCAAAAACGCGCTCACCCGCCTGTACAACACCTTGCACAACGTTCCTGCCGCCGATTTTGATTTGGACACGCAAAGCAATGATTACACGCAACGTTTTTATGCGGCGATGGACGATGATTTCGGCACGGTGGAAGCGGTGGCGGTATTGTTTGAACTCGCCAACGAAGCCAATAAACAGCAATCCGCCAAACTTTCAGGCTGCCTGAAAGCGTTGGGCGGCGTGTTGGGCTTGCTGCAACGCGAACCGCAAGCGTTTTTGCAGGGCGGCGCGGCGGCGGACGGTTTGTCCAACGAAGCGATTGAAGCCCTGATTGCCGAGCGCAAACAAGCGCGTGCCGACAAAAACTGGGCGGAATCCGACCGCATCCGCGACCTGCTCGCCGCCGAAGGCATTGTCTTGCGCGATGGCGCGGACGGCACCACTTGGACGCGCAGTTAATCTCAATCAGGCTGCCTGAAAACTTTTCAGGCAGCCTTACCGCACTCCGCAACACTATTACCCATTCCGTTTCGGGCAAGCCGAAGGCGAAAACACATGACACCATTCCGTATCGGACAAGGCTACGATGTCCACCAACTCGTTGAAAACCGCCCATTGATTTTGGGCGGCGTACGCATTGACTTCGAAAAAGGGCTGCTGGGCCATTCCGATGCAGATGCCCTGTTGCATGCGGTTACCGATGCCCTGCTGGGTGCGGCCGCTTTGGGCGACATCGGCAGCCATTTCCCCGATACCGCTTTGGAATTCAAAAACGCCGACAGCCGCGAATTGTTGCGCCGCGCTTATGCAGCCGTACAAGCGGCAGGCTGGCGGGCGGTGAACGTGGACAGCACGATTATCGCCCAACAGCCCAAATTGAAACCTTACATTCCCGCCATGCGCGCCAATCTTGCCGCCGATTTGGGGCTGCCTGAAGAGTGCATCAACATCAAAGGCAAAACCAATGAAAAACTGGGCTATCTCGGCCGAATGGAAGGGATAGAAGCGCAAGCGGCCGTATTGCTTCAGGCTGCCTGAAAGATTTTTTTACCGTTTGGAAACCATCATGTCCACACAAGACCAGCTCAAACAACAAGCCGCAGAACGCGCGGTCGACTTCATTCCCGAAAACGAATACATCGGAATCGGCACCGGCAGTACGGCGAACTTTTTCATTCATGCACTCGGACAAAGCGGCAAACGCATCAAAGGTGCGGTAGCCACTTCGCACAAAACCGCCGAATTGATGGCGGAATACGGCATTCCCCAAATCCAGCCCAACGAAGTGTCAAAATTAGCGGTTTATATAGACGGCGCAGATGAAGTGTCGCCCCTGTTGCAGATGATTAAGGGCGGCGGCGGCGCGCATTTGGCGGAAAAAATCGTGGCCAACTTGGCAGAACGGTTCATTTGTATTGCCGATGAAAGCAAATATGTACGCCGTTTGGGAAGATTTCCGCTGCCCGTAGAAGTAGTACCGATGGCGCGTTCCATGGTAGCGCGTAAATTGGTACAACTCGGCGGCAGACCTGAATTGCGTATCGGCTTCAAAAGCTTGAACGGTAACGAAATCTTAGATGTATATGATTTGGATTTGTCGCAGCCCATCGCTATGGAAGACACCGTCAACAGCCTGCTCGGCGTAGTGGAAAACGGCTTGTTCGCACACCGTCCCGCCGATTTGCTGATTTTGGCGAAGAAAGACGGCGTGCAACTGCTGGAAGCTCATGTGTAAGGCTGCCTGAAAACCGTAAGCAGGCTTTTTTGTCAAAACAATCTCCGCTTAATGAGGCTGAAAATAATATTTTCCATGCCGTATAAGCGGAGATTTTGCGTAATGACGTTTAAAAATATTTGTCCGAATAAAAGTCTATATGCTTTTTCAGCGGTGCTTCATTATCTATAATAAGATATATCCGGGCTGAACAACGAAAATACGGATGTCCGCAATCGATGCGGGTTGCAGCCTGAACAATCTCCGGCCGCAATCACAAAACAGTGAACTGCACCCCAAAAGTTGGACACTTTTCCCCCAACTTTAGAAAGGTGCAGTTTTCTTATGTCCAAATATACACTAGACTTCAAATACCGAGCCGTACTCCATTATCACCAAGTGCACAGCCAACAGCGCACAGCAGCGCAATTAGTCGGCGTTAATAAAAACACTGCTGCCTATTATTTTCATCGTTTACGCTTACTGATTTTCCATAACAGCCCGCATCTGGAAATGTTTGATGGCGAAGTAGAGGTTGATGAAAGCTATTTTGGCGGACAGCGCAAAGGCAAACGCGGTTGCGGGGCAGCCGGCAAAGTGGCTGTATTCGGGCTTCTGAAGCGCAGCGGCAAGGTTTACACCGTTGCTGTGCCCAATACGCAAACTGCCACTTTATTGCCGATAATACGTGAGCAGGTAAAGCCTGACAGTATTGTTTATACTGATTGTTACAAAAGCTATGATGTACTTGATGTGAGTGAGTTTAGCCACTTTCGCATCAATCACTGCACACATTTTGCTGAACGACAAAATCATATTAACGGAATTGAGAACTTTTGGAATCAGGCAAAACGCCACTTACGGAAGTTTAACGGCATTCCCAAAGAGCATTTGAACTGTATTTGAAGGAATGTGAATGGCGTTTTAACCACAGTGAAATAAAAGTTCAATTTTCCATTTTAGAACAATTAGTAAAGCAGAATTTATTCTAGTTATCTAGTACAGCCCCTAACCCAAAGTCGCAGGGAACACAGGGTCAATCACATACGCCCCTTCCCGATACATCATCTCGGCACGGTTTAGTCCCAAAGCGTGCATTTGGATTTGCACTTCGCCCGATTTTGGGGCGGGGATTTGTACATCAACGATTTGCAGGACATCAGGCGAACCTGTTTTTGTAAATTGGATTTGTTTGCTCATTGTTTTGACCTATATTAAAAATGGGCGTATTTTAGCGTTTTAAAATAACAATAAGAATGGTGAAAATGGGAAGTTGGTTTTTAAAAATGGAAAGATTGGGCGTTTTAGTCCGTCTGAAAAAAATGCCGTCTTAAAAAAGCATCAAAGATGTAGGGTGCAACTTGTTGCACCATTTTCCTGATGAAATATTGGGTTGGTGCAATGACGCACACTGCGAAACTGTTTGAAAAACACAATGCCGTCTGAAAAAGTATTAAAGACCTTTTCAGACGGCATAAAAAACACCGCTTTATCAAAAGCGGTGTTTTTGAGGTCGTTTTGTCATTGGAAGAAGCCTGCGGGGCTGTGGTCTACAACTTGCTTTTGCGCAGCCGCAGTGCGTTGCCGACCACGGATGCCGAGCTTAGGCTCATCGCCAGTGCGGCAATCATCGGCGAGAGCAGCCAGCCGGTAAAGGGGTACAGCACGCCGGCGGCAACGGGAACCCCCAGACCGTTGTATAAGAAGGCAAATAACAGGTTTTCCTTCATATTGCGTACGGTGGCCTCAGACAATTTGCGTGCGGTGGCAATACCCCGCAAATCGCCTTTGACCAGCGTGATTTGCGCACTGCTCATTGCCACATCGGTGCCGGTACCCATTGCGATGCCGACATCGGCTTTGGCCAGTGCGGGGGCATCGTTGATGCCGTCGCCTGCCATTGCGACCACCCGCCCTTCGTTCTGAAGCCGCTCGATCAGTGCCAGTTTGTCGGCGGGCTTGACTTCGCCGTGCACTTCGTCGATGCCCAGTTTTGCGCCCACGGCGTTTGCCGTGGTCAATCCGTCGCCGGTTGCCATAATGATGCGCAGGCCGGCTGCTTTGAGCGAGGCCAATGCTTCGGGGGTGCTGTCTTTTACAGGATCGGAGACGGCAAGCAGTCCCGCAAGATGTCCGTCCGCAGCCAGATATATCACGCTGGCACCTTCACTGCGCAGGGATTCGGCCTGCTCGATCAGTGGTTCGACGCTAAGCCCGTTCTGCTGCATAAACGCCGTGTTGCCCAGTGCCAGCGCACGCCCTTCAACCACGCCGCTCACGCCGATGCCGCTGCCTGAATCAAACTGTTCGGGTTTGCTCAGCTTCAGCTGTTGTTCCCGTGCGGCCTGCACAATGGCGTCGGCCAGCGGGTGTTCGCTGCCCTGATCCAAGCTGGCGGCCAAACGCAGCACTTCTTCGGCGGAAAAGCCTGCTGCCGCAACGGCACGGTCAAAGGCGGGTCGGCCTTCGGTGAGTGTGCCGGTTTTATCAATCACCAAAGTGTCTACTCGCCGCAAGTTTTCGATAGCGGCGGCATCACGGAACAATATGCCCCTGCCTGCCCCGCGTCCTGTGGCGACCATCACCGACATCGGCGTGGCCAGTCCCAGTGCACAGGGGCAGGCGATAATCAAGACCGCAACGGCGTTGATCAACCCGAACACCCAAGACGGTTGCGGGCCGAACACGCCCCAGACAAAGAAAGTGGCAACGGCGACGGCGACAACCGCCAGTACGAAATAGCCTGCCACCCCATCGGCCATACGCTGCATCGGTGCTTTGGAGCGCTGCGCCTGGGCCACCATCTGGACAATCTGCGAAAGCACGGTTTCCGAACCGATGCGCTCGGAGCGGATGACGAGCGCACCGCCGGTGTTGAGCGTGGCGCCGATGACTTTGTCGCCGGTGGCTTTGCGCACCGGCAGCGGCTCGCCGGTCAGCATCGATTCATCTACCGAGCTTGCGCCCTCAACCACCACGCCATCGACAGGCACTTTTTCGCCGGGGCGCACACGCAGAAGGTCGCCGATGTGGATGTGGCTGAGCGGCACATCTTCTTCAGCACCGCCCGGGCCGATACGCCGTGCGGTTTTGGGCGCCAGTCCGAGCAGGGTCTTGATTGCCGCCGAAGTCTGCGACCGGGCTTTGAGTTCGAGCATCTGGCCGAGCAAGGTCAGCGAGATGATGACGGCCGCCGCCTCAAAATACACGCCGACCCGCCCCATCGATACAAACGATGCCGGAAAGATGCCGGGTGCAGCGGTGGCAACAACACTGTAAACGAAGGCTGCACCCGTTCCCAGTGCAATCAGCGTCCACATATTGGGACTACGGTTTGCCAGCGACTGCCAACCCCGTGAGAAAAACGGCAGCCCCGCCCACAGCACGATCGGCAGCGACAGCACCAGCTCTACCCAGCTTTGTGCGGCCATATCCATCAGGTTCAGACGCTCGCCGAACATCGCCAGCACCAGCACTGCCGCCGTCAGGGGCAGCGTGTACCAAAAGCGTCGGGAAAAATCACGCAGCTCCGGATTGTCGTCGTCCAATTCAGGCATCAGCGGCTCCAATGCCATACCGCAAAGAGGGCAGTTGCCGGGGCGGTCTTGCCGGATTTCCGGATGCATCGGGCAGGTGTAGCCCGAAGCAGCCGCTGCATCGGACGGTGTCTGCACAGGGCGGTGCTGTCCGTGTCCGTGTCGGCACTCGTGGTGTTTGGGCGGTTTGTGTGTTTCTTGCTTCATCACAATTTCTCCTGTTGGGTTCATAGGGTCATCACCGGTCGTTTACCGAAAAAGCAGGTACGGATTGGGCCGGTCAGAATGACGGTTTTTTCAGGCTGCCTGCAAATACCGATGCCGTCTGAAAAAGCAGAAGGTTCAGAACATCGCTTGCCGATGTGTCCGACAAGTCGGCATCATCATTTCCTTGGGGCTTGTTTTAAAGGCTGCCTGAAAACCCCAAATGCCGTCTGAAAAAGCCTTAAACCTGTTTTCAGACGACCTCAAAAGCACCGCTTTATCAAAAGCGGTGTTTTGCCTTATTGCCCCTGCTGTTTTAGCCAGTCTTGCATCAGCTTGATTTCAGGTTCTTGGGCTTTGATGATGTCTTGAGCGAGCTTTTTCATTTTTTCGTCTTTGCCGAACTGTAATTGCACTTTTGCCATCTCGACCGCCCCTTGATGATGCGGAATCATTGCTTTGGCAAAGGCAACATCAGGGTTTGGCTCATTGATTGCCGCCATCATCGCCTCGTGGTGCGCCTTGCCTGCGGCATAGGCCTTGGCGTGCGGGGCTTGCGGGTTTTGAGTTGCGGTGTCTTTACCCGCCAGCCAAGCGTTCATCAGGTCGATTTCACTTTGTTGCCCATCAATAATCGCTTGGGCAAGTTTTCTCATTGTTTCGTCTTTGCCAAATTCAAGCTGTACTTTTGCCATCTCAACTGCTCCGATATGGTGCGGAATCATACCTTTGGCAAAAGCGGTATCAGCATCGGCAAGATTGCCCGCTTTGCTCATCTCATCGCCCATCTTGTTCATCATTGCAAGATAGGCTTGGGTATGGGGCGGAGCATTTTGAGTGTCCATCGCCATATCAGAGTGGTTCATATGGGCGTGGTTCATCTCTGCGTGCCCGTTTTGGTTATTTGGGCTGTCGTAGGTGGTTTGGGTGTGGTTATTTTCGCCCACCATCGAGTGCGTCGGCACTTCGTTTTTGCCGTCGGCACAAGCGGTTAAAGTCGCCAAAACAACAGCGGCAGCGACAAGATGTACGGCACGTTTTTTGATGAATCTCATTGGATTCTCCTTGTCAAAATGGGCATTGATAACATTGGGCAAATGACAGATTCGCCCAATGTCCATTTCACTATTTGGTTTTACGATTCACACGCACAGTCGTTGCAAGTGCAGTCATCACAAATGCAGGGCTTGCCGTTTTGGCATTGGCAGTCCGGACGGCAGTTTTGCCCCGTGCAAGACTGGCAGCCGCAATGGGCGTGTCGGTTTTGAACAAAATCAGCGTTCATAACAGTTTCTCCGAATGTTAAGTTAAAGTGGATTATCAAAACAAAGTGCTTTTAAGCGATTAAAAGCATTGCTTTTTTGTTTTGATGTGCGTATCATAAACTCTAACCTTGCGTTAGGGTCAAGGGTTATTTTTACTTGATAACATTTTTTTACACACCACTCAATAAGGAGCAACAATGAACATCGGACAAGCGTCTAAATCTACCCAACTTTCCGTCAAACAAATCCGTGATTATGAAAAAGCAGGCTTATTAATTAACCCATCACGCAGTGAAGCAGGTTATCGGATTTATAACTCCAATGACATCGCTCGGCTAAAATTCATCGCCAAAGCCCGCAGCGTCGGTTTTTCGCTTGCACAGATTGGCGAGCTTTTGGCACTGCAAGACAATCCACACCGCACAAGTGCTCAGGTCAAAACGCTCACCGCCAGTCATATTGATTTTTTATCCAATAAAATCAAAGAGTTAAAATCAATGCAACACACCCTGCAAGCGTGGAGCGATGCCTGCGGGGGCGATGACAATCCCGACTGCCCCATCTTAAAAGGCTTGGGCAATTTTTAACCACCATCAAAGCAGATGAATGCCATAGCTTGATAACAGCCTTTTACGATGGCACTTGTGGGCTGGTTGTTTTTTCGAGTGTTTTTTGCAGGTTGGGTGGACGCACAGTCGGCACAAGAATACATTGCCGGCATGATTTTGCTGGGCGTGGCACCGTGTACGGCAATGGTTTTTGTTTGGTCTCAACTGGTCAAAGGCGACCCCAATTACACGCTGGTGTAAGTGTACTTAAATGATGTGATTATGATTTTTGCCTTTAGCCCCAAAGCGTGCATTTGGATTTGCACTTCGCCCGATTTGGGGGCGGGGATTTGTACATCAACGATTTGCAGGACATCAGGCGAACCTGTTTTTGTAAATTGAATTTGTTTGGTCATTTTTTTACCTTATTTTATGAAATGGAATGAGCGTATTTTAATGTATTGAAATTAGGATAAGAATAGCGAAAAATGGGAAGTGGGTTTTTGGATTTGGAAAGGTGGCTTCGGACAATTAAAAAACATTTCAATCATACTTGAAATATTGAAATTTCTTGTTATAATTACGCCTATGAATACGATACAAGCAAGCAAACTCTTTGAGAGCCTGTCTTCTCCGATAAGACTGGCGATTTTTCAACAACTTACCGCCGCAGGCAGTACTGGCATGATTGCTGGCGACTTGGCAAAACAGCTTAACCTTGCCCCGAATAATGTGTCTTTTCATCTAAAAAGCCTGTTGCATTCGGGGCTTGTGCGTGTGGTGCAGGAAGGACGGCACATGCGTTATTTTGCCGAGCTGGATTTGATGATGGCATTGACCCATTTTCTGACCCAAAACTGCTGTTCTCAAACAGGCGAATCTTGCCAGTGATTTTCAGGCAGCCTGAAAAATTATTGCCAAATATTTCTATATTTCTTGAAAGATTGGAGTAACTATGAACATTACCATTTATCACAACCCAAACTGCGGTACTTCACGCAATGTGCTGGCACTCATCCGCCACGCTGGTATTGAGCCACAAGTGATTGAATATTTGAAAAATCCGCCAAGTGAAACGACTTTGCGTAATTTAATCAAACGCATGGGCATCACGCCCCGCCAGTTACTTAGGACGAATGTAGTGCCGTATGAAACGCTTGGTTTGCAAAACGAAAAGTTAAGCGATGACGAACTCATTTCCGCCATGCTTCGTGAACCGATTTTAATCAATCGTCCGATTGTGGTGAGCGAAAAAGGCGTGAAATTATGCCGTCCGTCCGAAACAGTTTTGGCATTTTTACCGCCTTTTGCGATCCCGTTTGTCAAAGAAGACGGCGAAATTATTAATCATAAGGAGTAAATCATGGGGTTGTTTGAACGTTTTTTAAGCCTTTGGGTGGCGTTGGCGATTGTGCTGGGCGTGGTTTTGGGTGTTTGGTTGCCCAATGTATTTCAATGGGTTGCATCTTTGGAAGTGGCTCATGTGAATTTGCCTGTGGCGATACTGATTTGGCTGATGATTTATCCGATGATGATTCAGATTGATTGGTCGGCAATCAAAGACGTGGGCAAAAAACCAAAGGGCTTATTTTTAACCTTATTTATCAACTGGTTGGTCAAGCCGTTTACGATGGCGGTGTTCGGCTGGTTGTTTTTTCGGGTGTTTTTTGCAGGTTGGGTGGACGCACAGTCGGCACAAGAATACATTGCCGGCATGATTTTGCTGGGCGTGGCACCGTGTACGGCAATGGTTTTTGTTTGGTCTCAACTGGTCAAAGGCGACCCCAATTATACTTTGGTACAGGTTTCGGTCAATGATTTGATTATGATTGTGGCGTATGCTCCGATTGCAGGCGTATTGCTCGGCGTAAGCGACATAGAAATTCCGTGGAATACCTTGATTTTAAGCACGATTTTGTATGTGCTGTTGCCCTTGCTGGCTGGGTGGTTTACCCGCTCTTATTTACAAAAATCGGGTAAATCGGTGGCACAATTTTCAGGCAGCCTGAAACCTTTTTCCATTATGGGTTTGATTTTGACGGTGGTGTTGCTGTTTGCCTTTCAAACCCAAACCATTATTGCCAATCCCTTGATTATTTTGCTGATTGCCATTCCCTTGCTGGCACAGACTTACGGCATTTTTGCCTTGGCTCACGTTTTGGCAAAATAGCTCAAATTACCACACGAAATTTCCGCCCCTGCGTGCTTGATTGGCACGAGTAATTTTTTTGAATTGGCGGTGGCAATTTCTTTGTTCGGTTTGCACTCGGGGGCGGCATTGGCAACGGTGGTCGGTGTGCTGGTGGAAGTGCCTGTGATGCTCTCGCTGGTGTGGTGGATAAACCGAAAATCGCTGGGGAATAAAGGGGTGTAGTTTTTTCAGGCAGCCTGAAAGTTATTTTGCAAAATTTAAAAATAAAAACACCGCTTGAACATCAATCCAAACGGTGTTTTAAATTAACTGACTTTTAATTCCGCCCAAGCCCTTTTGATGATTTCTTGACTGGCTTGTAATGCCAAAAATGCCAAAACAAACGCCACAATTAAATCAGGATATTTTGATTGAAAAAAATAAACTGCCATACCCGCCAAAATTACTGCCACATTACCAATCGCATCGTTTCGGGAACACACCCACACACTGCGGACATTGCTGTCGCCATCACGAAATTTTAATAATATCAACAATGCCGACACATTGATCAATAACGCCAAAAATCCCACAATGCTCATTTCAGAATAACTGGGCATTTCCCCATAAAACACACGATAAATGGTTGTCATTAAAATAAATAAACCAAAACCGCCCATCGTTAGCCCCTTAACCATAGATGCTTTGGCTCGGTAACTTAACGCCATTGGCAAAACAATCAAACTTATCAAATAATTGGCACTGTCGCCCAAGAAATCCAAACTGTCCGACAACAGCGAAGTTGAACCTGATTTAACCCCCATCACAATTTCCACAAAAAACATTGATAAATTTAATATCAAGACAATCCACAAGGCTTTTTTGTACTTGGGCGATTGATGAATGGGCTGATTTGAACCACAACAATTTTGGCACGCCATTTTTTTTGCTCCTGTTTTAAGATGAAATTTGCTATACTATAAACTCCGTAGTCATTACAGGGTCAAGCCAAAATGTCAAAATTTTTTAAAATAAAACAAGCCAGTGAACAAACAGGCGTACATTTGGAAACCATTCGTTATTATGAAAAACAAGGCTTAATCGCCCCTACACATCAACAAAACGGCTATCGTGTGTTTGATGAAAATCAGTTAGAACAATTACGCTTTATTAAAACTTGCCGTAATATCGGTCTTTCTTTAAGTAACATCAAAACGCTGTTGCAATTACAACAAACGCCTAACAAACAATGCAATGAAATCAATGCACTTGCCGAGCAACATTTGGCATATTTGGACGAACAAATCACAGAACTACAACAAGTTAAAACTTTTCTAATGCAATTTGTGGGTTGTGAAAATAAAACGGTTGATAAGTGTCAGATTATTCAAGGTATTAAAGAAAAAGAATAGCGGAATATTTTTCAGGCAGCCTGAAACCTTTTTCCATTATGGGTTTGATTTTGACGGTGGTGTTGCTGTTTGCCTTTCAAACCCAAACCATTATTGCCAATCCCTTGATTATTTTGCTGATTGCCATTCCCTTGCTGGCACAGACTTACGGCATTTTTGCCTTGGCTCACGTTTTGGCAAAATAGCTCAAATTACCACACGAAATTTCCGCCCCTGCGTGCTTGATTGGCACGAGTAATTTTTTTGAATTGGCGGTGGCAATTTCTTTGTTCGGTTTGCACTCGGGGGCGGCATTGGCAACGGTGGTCGGTGTGCTGGTGGAAGTGCCTGTGATGCTCTCGCTAGTGTGGTGGCTTAATCGGCAGGTAAAATAACGATGTGCCGTCTGAAACTTATTTTTCAGACGGCGTTTTTTGTTAAAAACAATCAAACCTTAACAACAATCTTCCCAATCTGCTGATTGCTTGCCATATATTCATGGGCTTTGACCATTTCATCAAAGGCAAACACCTTGTCAATTTCAGGCTTTAACCGACCGCTTGCCAGTCCGTCATACACAAACTTTTTGGCTTGTGCCAATTTTTCAGGAACGGTTGTGATTTCAAAGAGTTCATAACCACGCACGGTCAAATGTTTGCCCAAAATCGGGAAAACCGGCACGGCGATGTCATCATGGCTTAACTCCCCATAAATGATGTAGCGGCCGTCTTGTGCCATGGCGTTGATGATTTTGGCGGCTTCTTGTCCGCCCACAGGGTCAAACACCAAATTCACGCCTTTGCCGTTTGTGATTTCAAGGAGTTTGGCGGTTACATCGTCTTCGGTTGTCGCCACCACAAAATCCGCCCCTTTCTCCAAAAGCACATCGCCTTTGGCGTGCGTGCGGGACAGGGCGATGACGGTTGCCCCTTGCATTTTGGCGATTTGGATTGCCGCCAAACCGACCGAACTGGTTGCCCCGCCCAGCACCACGACATCGCCTTTTTGCAGTTTGCCAAATTCCAACAGTCCGCCATAAGCGGTAACAAACGCCATCCAACTGGCGGACGCTTGCTCCATTGTCAGCGTGTCGGGGTGCTTGACCACTGCGTGTTTGGGCATATTGACGAGTTCGCCATAAGTGCCGTATTCGGTAAACATAAAGGACGGAATGACGCTGACCTTATCGCCAATGGCAAATTCGCTCACGCCATCGCCAATCGCTGTTACCACGCCAGCTCCTTCATAGCCCAAAGTCGCAGGGAACACAGGGTCAATCACATACGCCCCTTCCCGATACATCATCTCGGCACGGTTTAAGCCTATGGCGTGGATTTGGATTTGTACTTCGTGTGCTTTTGGGGCGGGGACTGCCACATCAACGATTTGCAAGACATCAGGCGAACCTGTTTTTGTAAATTGGATTTGTTTGCTCATTTTTTTCTCTTTAATAAAATGGATTTAATCGTGGAAAAACACGGTTTCGCCTTGTGGGGCTCTGAGCTGACGAATGTCATTGGCTGGCGATTGGCTATCAGGTTTACCAAAAGACACGCCCACCATCAACTGATAATCATCAGATACGCCAAATTCTTCTCGTACCACATCAGGATACATCGCCAAGAGTAATTGTGGCACACTACCAAAGCCACGAGCAGTCAAAGACAACATAAAGGTTTGTACAATCATACCCACGTCCATTGCCGAAAAAACGTTGTCGCCAATTTTTGGCATAAAGAAAAAAGCACAATGCGGTGCACCATAAAAACGCACATTCTCTTCGGCAAAATTTTTGCGACCTTCTTTGTCAGCACGAGAAATGTTAAACGCATCGTATAGGCGTTTGTTAGAATAATCCCTATGAGAAGAAGTCGTTTAAGTCAGTACAAGCAAAACAAACTGATTGAACTGTTTATTGCGGGTGTTACCGCACGCACAGCAGCGCAATTAGTCGGCGTTAATAAAAACACTGCTGCCTATTATTTTCATCGTTTACGCTTACTGATTTTCCATAACAGCCCGCATCTGGAAATGTTTGATGGCGAAGTAGAGGTTGATGAAAGCTATTTTGGCGGACAGCGCAAAGGCAAACGCGGTTGCGGGGCAGCCGGCAAAGTGGCTGTATTCGGGCTTCTGAAGCGCAGCGGCAAGGTTTACACCGTTGCTGTGCCCAATACGCAAACTGCCACTTTATTGCCGATAATACGTGAGCAGGTAAAGCCTGACAGTATTGTTTATACTGATTGTTACAAAAGCTATGATGTACTTGATGTGAGTGAGTTTAGCCACTTTCGCATCAATCACTGCACACATTTTGCTGAACGACAAAATCATATTAACGGAATTGAGAACTTTTGGAATCAGGCAAAACGCCACTTACGGAAGTTTAACGGCATTCCCAAAGAGCATTTGAACTGTATTTGAAGGAATGTGAATGGCGTTTTAACCACAGTGAAATAAAAGTTCAATTTTCCATTTTAAAACAATTAGTAAAGCAGAATTTATTCTAGTTATCTAGTACAGCCCCAAAAATAGTGGATGGTACGTTGGCATATCTCTACTACAAGCAGTAGGATTTTGAGAAAAATTTGCAAATTATTTTTTCAAATCCCTTGACCTTAACCCTAGGTCAAGCTTTAAAATGATGTCCATTCAATCTCAATAAAAAATAAGGACATCTTATGAAATTACATAAATTCACCCGCTCATTGTTGCTTTTAAGTTTAGGCATAACCGCTTGTGCTCAAGCACAAACACTTTCTATGGAAGTGTGGAAAAGCCCGACTTGTGGCTGTTGTAATGAATGGATCAGCTATATGCAGAAAAACGGTTTTGAGATTAAAGTCAACGAAACAGGCAATTATGATGCTCATAAGCGCTTTAACATTAAAAATGAACACGCCTCTTGCCACACGGCAGTGATTGATGGCTATGTGATTGAAGGGCATGTACCTGTTGAAGATATCAAACATTTACTCGCAGAAAAACCCGATGCAGTTGGCTTGTCCGCACCTGGCATGCCGATTGGCTCACCAGGTATGGACGGTGAAGCATACGGCGGACGCAAAGATCCTTATGATATTGTTTTGATTAAGAAAAACGGTGAAAGTGAAGTGTTCAAATCCTATAACCAATAGGGGGAAAGAATGAAACGTCGAGATTTTTTACGTTATGGAATTGGAATTAGCTTAGCCAGTAGCTCGCTTTATAGCCTTGCGAATATGATGAACCACGCACAACATGGCAATATGGCGATGATGCATTCAGTACCTACTGGCCTAATGCCAACTGAGGCAATGCCTTCAGGTTTATCGCTTAATGGGATATTACCAAAACTTGCTAATCAATCGACTCAAGCTGGACTGTTCAAAGCCACTTTAAAAGCAGAGCCAATTAAAATTCGCCTCGCAGACAATAAAGAAACGGAATTTTGGGCTTATAACGGACAACTACCAGGGCCACAAATTGAAGTATTTGAAGGCGATACCGTAGAAATTGAATTTATCAATCACCTACCACAACCCTCAACAGTACATTGGCACGGCTTAGATGTACCAAATGAAGCGGATGGTAACCCGATGGATATGGTTGAACCGCAAGGGAAAAAAGTCTATCGCTTTACGCTACCTCAAGGCAGTGCTGGGACATATTGGTACCACCCTCATCCACATGACCATGTTTCCGAACAAGTCTATAAAGGCTTAGCAGGCACTTTCGTTGTTAAAGCGAAAAATGATCCGCTTGCACACCTTCCTGAACAACATTGGGTGATTTCCGATCTGCGTTTAAATGCCGATGGCACCATTCCAGCAAACACGATGTTAGATTGGATGAACGGTCGTGAGGGTGAATTTGTGTTAATCAACGGTCAATATCAGCCCCAGATTCAAGTGAAAACGAATGAACGAATCCGTCTTTGGAATGCCACTAGCGCTCGTTATTTTCGTTTAAACATTCCAGGGGTGAAATGGATTGTGGTGGGTACCGAAGGTGGTTTACTTGAAAAACCTCGCTCGCCTGTTGATGAACTGCTACTTACACCAGCCGAACGCGTTGAAGTGATTATGGTGGGTGAAACGCAAGGAACAGTCAATTTACAAAGCGGTTATTATGATCGCCGTAAGATGATGGTGCAAGAACAGCCTAAAGATCTCACTTTAGCCACAATTCAGGTGAAATCAGAACCTGTTCAGTTACCTGAAAGCTTAAGATCCTTGCCTAACTGGGATGAACCAAAACAGGTTCGCCAAATTCGCTTTAGTGAAAAAATGATGAACCATACAAATATGCCAATGATGAATCACGGTACACATCACGCTACTACAACACCAACGGACAACCCTATTCCACCAATGATGAATGGTATGTTCTTAATCAACGGTCAAACCTTTGATATGAACCGTATTGATTTTGTTACCAAATTGAATGAAGTGGAACAGTGGGAAATCTTCAATGAAAGCCATATGGATCATCCATTCCATTTGCATGGTACTCAATTTGAAGTAATTCAACATACGTTAAACGGTAAAACCTTTAAGCCAGAAGGCAGAGCGTTAAAAGATGTGGTTAATTTACGCCCTTATGAAAAAGTGATTGTTCGCTTTAAGCAAGGACATACTGGGTTGAAAATGTACCATTGCCATATTTTAGAACATGAAAACCTCGGTATGATGGGGATGTTTAAAGTGGAATAGTGGTATCTAACTATAAAAATAGAGGGATTTTCGTGAAAATTTGTAAATTACGAAAATCCCACTGCTTGTCATTATTTATTCCAACGATTTAACAACGCAACAAGTGAAAGCATCACAGGCACTTCAACCAATACACCGATAACAGTGGCTACATATGAACTTATTTAATAACCCATCTGGTAATTCACTTTCCGGTTATATAGATAATATTTTATGGTCTTGATGCTTTAATAAAAGTGAGTATTTTCTTCTCTTGGTTTTTTTATGATTTATTTTTACAAAATTTAATTATTGATCTGCCCCCCAAAAGTTAGACTACGTTAATTCAAGGACTGAGTTCTGTATTGCACAGGGCTTAGCCCTTTTAGTCTCACTTGAATACGCTCGTGATTGTAATAATGAATATATTTGTGAATAGTTTGTTCGAGTTGCTCAAATGTTTCAAATCGTTTACCAAAATAACATTCCGTCTTCAATCGCCCGAAAAAGCTTTCCATCGCACTGTTATCCAAGCAATTTCCTTTTCTTGACATACTTTGCACGATGCCATTTTGTTTCAATATCGCCTGATAACCTGCCATCTGATATTGCCATCCTTGGTCGGAATGTAAAATCAGGCTTGCTCCTTGCGGGAGCTTTGCGACAGCTTGTTTCATCATTCGCATTATTTGCTCAAAGTTTGGGCTTCGGGCAAGGTCATAGGCGATAATTTCGCCATTAAATAAGTCCTTAATCGGCGAAAGATAAAGTTTGCCTTCCGCACATTTAAACTCGGTAATATCCGTGACGAGCTTTTCATTTGGAGCGTTTGTGTGAAAATCCTGTCGCAATAAATTCTCGGCAATTTTACCCACTTCGCCTTTGTAAGAACGATATTTTCTCTGCTTACATTTTCCTTTTAAATCAAGCTGTTGCATTATCGCTTGCACACGCTTATGGTTAATTGCACCGAACATTTTTCGCAATGCTAACGTAATACGACGATAGCCATAATTGCCGTCATTTTTGCGATAAATCTCAACAATTTCCTGCCTAATTGCCACATTTTTATCAATTTTAAGCTGTAAATGATAAAAGAATGAACAGCGTTTTAAACCTGTCAAATGGAGTAATATTTCCAAGGAAAAATTTACCCTCAACATTTTCATGATGGCTACTTTTTCCGCATTTTTGCTTGGTTGAGTTCCCGCAACTTTTTTAGGTAAGCATTCTCCGCTTCCAGTTCCAAAATCCGATAACGCAAGCGTTCTTCTTCGGTTTTGGGTGGGGGAGGCATTTTCGGGTATTTCGGTTTCATTGCTGGTCGTCCTTTCGGCTTTGGAAATAAGCCGTTTATACCTTGTTTTTCAAAGGCTTGCAACCACTGGCTAATCACCCCTGAATTAGCAATACCAAAATGCAGACAAGCACTTTCTGCAGAAAATTGCCCCTTTTTGACCGCTTGTATGACGGTTAATTTAAATTCTGGGGAATATTTTTGCCTCTTACCCAGTACGGCTAAACTATTGATTCCATTATAGTTATATTGCAGAATCCAACGATGTAGCGTGGAGGCTTTAAGCTGAAATTGCTGGCGAGTGAGTGAGCAATTTTTCCCGTTTTGGAGAAAAAATGCGATCACTTCTTGTTTGAAAGATTGGTTGTATTTCGTCATAAAAAATCTGCACCTTAATCAGTTGGTTTTTAGTCCAACTTTTGGGGTGCAGATCACAGACTGGTTGCAAGCCATACTGAATGAACAACAACATAAGGCAAGCAAACCCCGATTACCTTTCAGGCTGCCTGAAAGCTCAAGGCGCCAAGCGTTCTTTCAACCATTTTCCGTCTTGAAGACGGTAGCGGATACGGTCGTGCAGGCGGCTGGGGCGGCCTTGCCAAAATTCCACGCTTTCGGGTATCACCACATAGCCGCCCCAATGCGGCGGACGCGGCACGTGTAAAGGATGCTTGGCAGCAAACACGGCCGCCCGCGCCACCAATATCCCCTTATTGGCAATCACTTCGCTCTGTTCGCTCGCCCACGCGCCAATACGGCTGGTGTAAGGACGACTGTCAAAATACTCATCGGATGCCGTTTCAGGCAGCCTGTGAGCGTAGCCTTCTACACGCACCTGGCGTTCCAATTCCGGCCAAAAAAACGTTAACGCCGCACTCGCATTGGCCTCCAACTCACGCCCTTTTCGCCCCGCATAATTGGTAAAGAAAACAAAACCCTGTTCGTTCACTTCCTTCAACAACACCATCCGCGCCGACACTTTGCCGTCTTCACCAACCGTTGCAACATTCATGGCAGTCGGCTCATTGACGGCCGCTTGCATCGCCTCCTCCAACCACTGCGTAAATTGCGGCAAAGGCTCGCTGCCGCATTGCGCTTCCGACAATTCGCGACTACTGTATTCCTGACGGATATCGTGTAAATCCATACCGTTTTCCTTTCTTAAAAACGAGCGCATTGTAAGTCAATACGCCGCGTTTCCGATACAAAACCGCCCCGCAAAGCAATTTCCTTATCATGTCAGACAAACATATTGCGGAGCCAATCTGCTTCGCATACCTGATTGCGCCATCAAATCAGCATAACTATTCCCGCAGTCTCCGGTTGATGATGCGAAGTGAACCCATCTTGCAACAATACAGTCCGATTAATTCCGCTTTTAAAAGCGGCAAACCGTCCCAGTCCTTATCTACATAACACCCATCAATATATTGTTTTCAAAATAAAAAACAACAGCTATTTTATTATTATGCCGCCTGCGGCATTTCAGGCAGGATATAACAAATGAAAATAATTCTTATTTCAATAGTTAAAATCTCTGGAAACGGAAATTTCAGTAATTTTTTGCTATAATTCCGCTAATTTTAGAATAACAAACCACTACTCAATTATGAAACTCGCAGTTATCGGTTTGAACCACCAAACAGCACCCGTACACATCCGTGAAAAGCTGGCGTTTCCTGCCGCCGTGCTTGGTGATGCCGTGCGCGAATTGAGTTCCACCGCCGCTGCCGAAGCAGTGATTTTATCCACCTGCAACCGCACCGAACTGTATTTTGTCGGCGACAGCGAAGACGTTATCCAATGGCTGTCGCAGTTCCACAACACCGATACGGAGGAAATACGTCCCTATCTCTACACGCTCGGTTGCAGCGATACCATCCATCACGCTTTCCGCGTTGCCTGCGGCTTGGACAGCATGGTATTGGGCGAGCCGCAAATTTTGGGACAAATGAAAGAAGCCGTGCGCACCGCTTCGGAAAACAACGCGGTAGGCACATGGCTCAATGCCTTATTCCAACGCACTTTTGCCGCCGCCAAAGATGTGCGCAGCAGCAGCGGTGTCGGCGACAATGTCGTTTCAATGGCTTCCGCCGCAGTGCGTATGGCAGAGCGTACTTTAGGCAATATCAATGAATTAAACGTCTTATTTGTCGGTGCAGGCGAAATGAACGAATCGGTTGCCACCTATTTCGCAGCCGCAGAACCCCAAACCCTGATGATTGCCAACCGCACGCTCACCCGTGCCGTCAATTTATGCAGCAAATTAACCGTAGATGCCCAAGCCTGCAAATTAGATGTGCTGCCTGAAATATTACACCGCTTTGACATTATCGTTTCCTGCACAGGCAGCGAATTGCCCGTTATTTCTGCCGATATGGTGGCGGCAGCAATGTCTAAACGCCAGGGAAAACCGATATTTATGCTGGATTTGGCCGTGCCGCGCGACATTGAGACGGCAGCCGCACGCATAAAAGGCGTCAGCCTGTTTACGGTGGACGACACCGCCGCAGTGGTTGCAGAAGGCAAAGAAGCGCGTACTGCCGCCGCCGCAGAAGCCGAAGCACTGGTTAGAGAAAAAGTCGGCGAATTCATTGCTTGGCAACAAAGCCGCCAACGCGTACCGCTGATTTGCGCATTACGCGACGAGGGCGAACGCGCCCGCCGACAAGTGCTGGATAACGCCTTGCGCCAACTGGCAAAAGGCACTCCTGCCGAAGAAGTGCTGGAGCGCCTATCCGTGCAGCTTACCAACAAGCTGCTGCATTCTCCCACCCGCGCTTTAAACAAATCACACGAAAGCCACGTTGTGCATGCCTTAAGCGAAGTATACCGCCTGCCGCAGCACAGACGCTGACGAAAACTTCAGACAGCCTAACCGGATGTCTGCTCGACAAACAACAACCAAACAATCAAAGTGGCGGATAATATCCGCCACTTTTGTGACAGCTGCTTTTATCTTACTGACCAATATTTGCACATCACAACAACGAGAACATACGCAACAGATTTTATATCTTTAATCACCCCCGACATCTTTCAGATACAACCTTAGGCAAAAAATATGCAGGCAGCATTTTGTAATGCTTCGGTCGGTTCTTTAAAACACTCGAACAAGTGATGTTCATAAAAAAATCCCCTTAAACATGGTTAACGTTTAGGGGCTTACTATATTTTTGATTTTCTTATATATCAGACCACAATAGGAATTTGCAAATATAAGACAGCCTATTACGCCACAGGCTGCCTGAACCGTTTCAATAAAACCGATAACAACTACATAACCACTGCCAAACCCGAATTTTAATGCCGTTTTCAATTGTAAATTTTGCTTCCCGAACTGCATTCCATCGCTTCATATCGGTTTAAAACCATCCGTATCTTCGCAGCCTTTTCTATCTCGCAACTATCAACACAATCCATTTCAGCGGCGCGGATGAAAAGTGTCCACAACTCTTTTCAGACGTTCATCGGCAACATAAGTATAAATCTGCGTAGTGGTAATATTACTGTGCCCCAACAACATCTGCACAACACGCAAATCGGCACCGTGATTGACCAAATGCGTGGCAAAGGCGTGGCGCAAACCGTGCGGAGAAAGGTGCCTGATACCGGCGGCGGCGGCATAATTCGATACAATCATCCAAGCAAGCTGGCGGCTGATGCCGGTTTTCTTTTGCGAAACAAATATATAATCGCACGACTTCCCTTTTAACAACATCGGCCGCGCTTCCGAAATATAACGCTCCAGCCAATACGCCGCCTCCTCGCCCAATGGCACGATGCGCTGCTTGTTTCCTTTACCGATAGTATTCACGATACCGTTTTCCAAACCGACCTCGTCTATCCGCAATTTCACCGCTTCGCTGACACGCAAACCGCAGGCATACATCAATTCCAACAACGCTTTATCGCGCAAACCGTGCGGCGTATCCGTATCGGGAGCCGACAACAGAATATCGATTTGCTGTTCACTAATCACCGGCGGCAGCGTGCGTCCTTGGCGTGCGGTTTTCAAATCACGGCAAGGGTTGTCGCTGCGTTGTCCGTTTTCTTCCAGCCAACGGTAAAACTTGCGGCAGGCCGATAAAGCACGCGCTTGCGAGCGCGGTTGTTCGCTCTCTACATAAACGGCGGCGGCAATATCGCTGCTTTGCGCCGACAAAAAATCCAAACCGCATTCCGACAAACGGACGGCGGTTTTCTCCAAATCGCGGCGGTAGGCCGCCAAGGTATTGTCGGACAATCTTTCCTGAAGCCATAAATGGTCGGTAAAAGCGGTGATAAGGTGTTCCATAATATTCAGGCTGCCTGAAAAACAATTATCCCGAACGAGGGGCGGTTGATACGCTGAACGAATGACGGATGGCAAACGCATAGTATTGGCTCCATTCGTCATACGCTGTCAATCCGTTGGGCTGCGTTGCCGATACCGCCTGCAACTTGCCGGCTTTGCATAAAAACCATATGAACGGTATTGCAACGCGTCATGACCACAGCAAAGGTCATATATTCATTACTTAGCTTTCTTGCGCCAATGGTCTCAATTGCAGCAAAGTATTTGCTTTGGAGAGAATCACGGATTCTGCCCAATTCCCGCTCGGAAACGAAATAAGTTCAGGCAGCCTGAAAACAAGCTGCCTGAACATTTCTTGATATGCCGACAGGAAACCGTTTTGGATACTAAGCTGCCTGAAAATCAGCACGCCGACTGTATATTATTCCCTTTCAGGCATAGTCTTTTTCAGGCAGCCTGCTGTTTCAGGAATTGGAACAACAACGGCACGGGGCGGCCTGTCGCACCTTTGTCCTTACCGGATTTCCACGCCGTTCCTGCAATATCCAAATGCGCCCAACGGTAGTTTTCGGTGAAATGCGCGAGAAAAGTGGCAGCGGTAATCGTACCCGCGGGTCGACCGCCGATGTTTTGCAGGTCGGCAAAATTGGATTTGAGCTGCTCCTTGTATTCTTCAAACAACGGCAATTGCCAAGCCTTGTCGTTGCTGACTCGTGCAGCAGAGAGCAACTGCTCCGCCAAATCTTGGTCGTTGGCGGTCAGGCCGCTGGCAACGTGTCCCAAAGCGATGATACACGCACCGGTAAGCGTGGCAACGTCAATCACGGCCTGCGGCTTGAACTGTTCGGCATAAGTCAGCGCATCACACAAAATCAAGCGGCCTTCGGCATCGGTATTCAAAATTTCAATGGTGGTGCCGTTCATAGCGGTAACGATATCACCCGGTTTGCTGGCACCTGCGTCAGGCATATTTTCGCAAGTAGGCACGACTGCAATCAGATTCAGCGGCAATTTCGCCTTAACCGCCGAAACAAACGTACCAATCACCGAAGCCGCACCGCACATATCGTATTTCATTTCGTCCATACCTTCACCCGGTTTGAGCGAGATACCGCCGCTGTCGAAGGTAATGCCTTTGCCCACCAGCACAATCGGAGCCGCCGCTTTATCGGACGCACCGAAATAAGACAATTCAATCAAACGCGGCGGCTGCACGCTGCCTTTCGCCACCGACCAAAACGCACCCATATGCTCGCGGATATAGTGTTCGTCCAAAATTTTCACAGTCGCACCCACGGCTTCGGCTTCGCGTTTGGCCGTATCGGCAAGATAGGAAGGCGTGCAGACGTTGGGAGCGGTATTGCCCAAATCTTTGCAGAGATTAACGCCGTCAAGCAGCGATTGCGCTTCGGAAACGGCTGCCTGAACCGCTTCGGTGTGTTCGGCGCTGACAAATACCGCACTTTCCAATTTGGCAGGATTTTTATCGGTTTTGAACTGTTCGAAACGGTAAACCGCACCACCGGCCGCCAACACCAAAGCACGCGCGGCTGCCGTTGCCTGCTCCGCTTCCAAACTGTTCAAACCTATCACTAGCTTCGACTGTTTCTGCATCCAATCGGCCGCCTCTTGACATGCTTTTTGCAGCGACTCGGTATCAAAAGAACGCAAACGCAGCACTGCCGTATGGTGCAGGCTGCCTGAAACCACCGCCTGCATGGCAGAGAAGTTTTCCTTCTCGCTCAAATTCTGCAGCAGCAATTCCGCCGTTTTATTAGCAGCGTTTTCGGTACAAACAAATAAAACGGAAGCCAACTCTTCCGGTTGAGCAGCAGAAACGCGAAAATCCACGACAAACTCCTAATGATGCGTAAAGGGCGGATTATAGAAACAAACGGCCGGGTTTGGCAAAAATGCTGCCGCTTTCGCCTGCCCAAGCAGGTTATTTTGTGTTAAATTCTGTTTTCAACCGATTTTTACGGTGACGGAGACACTCATGCAGACTTGGCAGCTGCCCGACCATATTGCCGACATTCTTCCCGAACGCGCCCGTTTCTTGGAAAACGCCAAAGAACGCGTGCTCGGCTTGTTCCGCGTACACGGCTACGAACTCGTGCATCCGCCGCTCATGGAATACAGCGCTTCCCTGCTCACCCATATCGATGAAGGCCTCTCTTTAAAAACCATCCGCGTAGTCGACCAAATGAGCGGACGGCAGCTCGGTATCCGCGCCGATATCACGCCGCAGGTTGCACGGATTGACGCCCACCTCCTTTCCGCCAACCAAGGCATCAACCGTTTGTGTTATTCAGGCAGCGTATTACACGCCAAACCCGATGGTTTTCTAACCACGCGCGAACCTTTCCAAACCGGTGCCGAACTGTACGGTTGCGACAGCACCGCTGCCGACATAGAACTGATTGAGCTCATGCTCAAAGCCCTGAAAATCGGGCATTTGCACAACACCATCCTGTCGCTGGGACACATCGGCGTTTTCCGCGCCATCGCCCAAGCCGCACATCTCAACGAAGAACAAAGCAGGCAAATGCTCGCGCTGCTGCAAAACAAAGACCGAGAAGCCGTCAACGCCTTATCGCAAAACTGGCAACTGGACGATATTTGGCGCAACGCCTTTGCACTCCTGCCCGAACTCTACGGCGGACGCGACATTTTGGAAACGGCCCGGACCAAACTGCCACAACTGAGCGCGGTCAGCCAAGCACTGGATTCACTCGGACAAGTGTGTGCAGCCTTTCCCGAGCAAACCGTACACATCGATTTGGCCGAAGTACGCGTTGACAACTACCACACCGGTTTGCTGTATGCCGCCTACACGCCCGAACATCACGATGCCGTTGCACGCGGCGGACGCTATGACGGTTTGGGCAGCCACTTCGGACGCACCCGTCCTGCCACAGGTTTCAGCTTTGATTTGCGCCTGTTTGCCGGTTATTTGCCCGATACGCCGCGCAAAGAAGCCGTATTTGTCGCCGCAGCAGATTATCCTGCAGCCCGTTCGGCAGCCGACAAACTCAGGGAACAAGGCATCTGCGTAGTAGTGGATTACGGCACTGAAAATCTTTCAGGCAGCCTGAAACGTTTATGCTGCCGCGAAGGGGAATGGGTGGTAGTATAGCCCCGCACCCTAATAGGTTGATTAATACGTTACCCGATTAACCGCAATGAAAGGCGAAACAAATCATTTGCCCCGCATTCGGTTGGCCGTTAAAGACAGATACCGTCCCTATAACATTTATCAGGTCTGATTCAATGATAAAACAGCACATACTTCTTCTGATAACACTGACCGGTCTTTGCTCGCAATTGGCAGCGCAATCCGTCCAACAAGATACGGTGGTAAAAGAATTTACGGCATGGAGTTGGGACGGCGATTACGGTTGGCGTGCAGTCATCAAAAACAACAGAATGTCGCTGGAAACCGTTCAACGCCACGAATACCATCCGCGTCTGAAAGTCAGACGGCTAGCCTATTCAAAAGGCGTGGAATTTTATGGCAAAACCCGTTTTGGCGAAGTCGTTCTCAATATCAGCGGCAAACCCTGTCGCGATAATAACGGCAACTCGAACGAATTTAGTGCGACATTGCACTATCGAGGCAAAATCAGCAAAGGTTGCGCGGTCAGAGGCGCTTACGACCACGCGCCAACATGATGCCTGCACCGTTCAGGCTGCCTGAACGGCCTAAAGGCTTCGGTTTTATAAAATATTATTTTTCTATTTGATAAGGTTCAAACATGGCACAAAACGTAGTAGTCATCGGCGCTCAATGGGGCGATGAAGGCAAAGGCAAAATCGTGGACTGGCTGGCGGAACAAACCGGCGGCGTGGTGCGTTTCCAAGGCGGACACAATGCCGGACACACCTTGGTGGTCGGCGGTAAAAAAACGGTTTTGCGCCTGATTCCGAGCGGCATTTTGCACGAAAACCTCACTTGTTATATCGGTTCAGGCGTGGTGATATCTCCCGAAGCGCTGTTGGGCGAAATAGACGAACTGTCGGCCGCAGGCGTAAAAAACGTGGAACAACGCTTAAAAATCGCTCCGACTGCGCCGCTTATTCTCCCCTATCACATCGCGCTTGACCAAGCCCGCGAAGCCTCACGCGGCGCAGGCAAAATCGGCACTACGGGACGCGGCATCGGCCCCGCCTATGAAGACAAAGTGGCACGCCGCTCCGTACGCGCAGGCGATTTGACCGATATGGATTTGGTTGCCGCCAAAGTAGAGGCCAATTTGGCACTCTACAATGTCCAGCTTGAGCATTTGCACCATGCCAAACCGGTAGATTTCGAAGAAGTGATGGGCAAAATCCGCAGCTTCCGCGACCGTATTCTGCCTATGCTCCACGATGTGGCAAGCACCTTGTACGCTAAAAACCGAAACGGCGAACGTTTATTGTTTGAAGGCGCACAAGGCACCTTGCTGGACATTGATTACGGCACTTATCCCTTTGTTACTTCGTCAAATTGTTTAGCGGGGGCAGCCTCCGCGGGCGCGGGCGTACCGCCGCAAATGTTGGATTACGTATTGGGCATCGTCAAAGCCTACACCACGCGCGTAGGTTCGGGACCATTCCCCACCGAACTCTTTGACAAAGTGGGCGAAGGTTTGGCCAAGCGCGGCAACGAATTCGGCTCGGTAACCGGCCGCCCGCGCCGTTGCGGCTGGTTTGACGCCGCAGCTTTGAAACGTTCCATCCAAATCAACGGCATCAGCGGCATGTGCATTACCAAGCTGGATGTAATGGACGGCATCGAAAACATCAAAATCTGTGTCGGCTACACTCTGCCCGATGGCAGCACTACCGACATTCTGCCCTTTGGTGCGCACGATGTGGAAGGCTGCACACCGATTTACGAAACCCTGCCCGGTTGGACGGAATCCACTTTCGGCGCGAAATCCTTTGAGGCCCTGCCCGAAAATGCGAAAAACTATCTCAGACGCATCGAAGAAGTGTGCGGTGCGCCGATTGCTATCGTCTCCACCGGACCGGACCGTGATGAAACGATTTTGATTCAGCACCCGTTTGCGTAAACTTTAGGCTGCCTGAAAGATTTTCAGGCAGCCTTTATTGTCTTGCCAACCCCTCTACACTGAATATAAACCGTTAAAATACCAACCCCTAGCTATTCAGCAATCAGCAAACTGATTCCGCATACACTCACGAAAGCCGCATATGCCGATTATCCAATCCCTGCTCGACACCGACTTATACAAATTCACGATGTTGCAGGTTGTTCTGCACCAATTCCCGCAAGCGCACGGCGTGTACGAATTCCGTTGCCGCAACAAAGAAACCGCCTATCCTCTGCGCGACATCAAGGCGGATTTGGAAGCGGAATTAGATGCTTTGTGCGAACTGCGCTTCAAACCCGACGAGCTGACTTACCTGCGCAATTTGCGTTTTATTAAGAGCGATTTTGTCGATTACTTAGAACTTTTCCAACTCAAACGCCGTTTTGTAGAAGTTTACGGAGACGAACAGGGACGCTTGAATATCCGCATCGAAGGTCCGATGATTCAAGCCATGTTCTTTGAAATCTATATCTTGGCGATGGTAAACGAGCTGTATTTCCGCAGACTGGAAACGCCCGAAGTTTTGGCGGAGGGCGAACGCCGCCTGCAAGAAAAAATCGGTTTGATGCGCGAATTATCGGCACAACAAAATCCGAAAGACCCTCCTTTTTTGGTGTCCGATTTCGGCACGCGCCGCCGCTACAACCGCCAATGGCATGCGCACGTTGTCAAAAGTTTTGCCGAAAGCGTGCCCGAAGTGTTCCGGGGTACCAGCAATGTATTTTTGGCAAAAGAACTCGGCATTACGCCTATCGGTACGATGGCACACGAATTTTTGCAGGCATTCCAAGCATTGGACGTCCGTTTGCGCGATTTCCAAAAAGCGGCATTGGAAGCATGGGTACACGAATACCGCGGCGATTTGGGCATCGCCTTAACCGATGTGGTAGGCATGGACGCATTTCTGCGCGATTTCGACCTGTATTTCGCCAAACTGTTCGACGGTCTGCGCCACGACAGCGGCGACCCCTATGTATGGGGCGACAAAGCCTATGCGCATTATAAAAAGCTGAAAATCGACAGCCGCACCAAAATGCTGACATTCAGCGACGGTTTGAATCTCGAAAAAGCATGGAATCTGCACCAATACTTTAAAGACCGCTTCAAAACCAGCTTCGGCATCGGTACCAATTTGAGCAACGATATGGGACAGGAAACGCTCAATATCGTTTTGAAACTGGTCGCCTGCAACGGCCAATCGGTTGCCAAGATTTCCGACACGCCGGGCAAAACCGTTACCGATAACGACACTTTCCTTGCCTATCTGCGCCAAGTTTTCCAAATAGAAATACAATAACTTGCCGCACCATGCTTGAATTTATCGATATCTGTAAGCGTTTCCGCCATAAAACCGTTGCCGACCGCATCAGCCTGAATATCCCTTCAGGCAGCATTACCGCCGTTTTGGGCGGCAGCGGCAGCGGCAAATCCACGCTGCTCAACATCGCCGCAGGGCTGCTCAAACCCGATAACGGCAGCGTCTTTCTACACGGTAAATGCATAGACCATATTGCAGCGGAAAACCGCGGCATAGCGATGATGTTTCAAGATGTCGCCCTGCTTCCTCATCTGAACGTATGGCAAAATGCCGCTTTCGGTTTACAGATGCGCGGCATCGACAAACACAGCGCACGCCGCCGAGTCGAACCGCTTTTGGAAGAAATCGGACTGCACCATATGGCGGAACACCCCGTCAGCCATCTCTCCGGCGGAGAACAACAACGCGTTGCCCTTGCCCGCTCTTTGGCATATCAGCCGCAAGCCCTGCTTCTGGACGAACCCTTTTCCGCACTGGACACCGTATTGCGCGGCCAGCTGCAACAGCAAGTCAAAAATCTGGTACGAGAACGCAACATTCCCGCCATATTGGTAACGCACTCCCCCCAAGAAGCCTGCCTGACCGCCGAATACGTCGCACTTTTGCACAACGGGCGCATCATCCAACGCGACACGCCCGCCAATATTCTCCGCACCCCCGCTTGCGCCGATGCAGCCAAACTGATGGGCTGCCTGAACGTATCCGAAAGCTGCTATATCCCGCCCGAAGCAATCCACATTAATCATGCACAAGGCTCGACTTGCGAAATACTCAATGCCGTCAAATTGCCTGAATTATGGCAGCTACACATCCGCCACCACCAATACGGCAATCTGACAGGCTTTCACCGCGAGGCGGTGCATGAAACCATGTGCAGGGTTTGGATTGATAACACCCAAATCGTACATTGGCCATCACCGCAACACTCTTTTTAATACCGCCCATCAAAAAGCTCCATCTTCCCAATGGAGCCTTAATCAATACAGAACCATCACACAGACCACACACAATTATCTTAATAGCAGAGCAAACAAGCAGAACCAATTCGTATTCAACAAATTAAGTTAAAAATTTAAAAACATAAGAAATACATAAAAGCTTTCAGGCAGCCTGAAAACCGTCTGCCTGCACAGGTTTGAGATATGCCGCACCAATAAAGCCTTCTCTCGAAACAGCCGCTGCATACCGCCGCATCTTCACCGCCACGTATTTTCAAATCACAATGCAATTAGCCATTATGATTGGCATATGAATCATAAGCACCCGCTTCACCGCTTTGGCCGCACGTTTTCCACCGAACCGTCCGCATGAATTCTCCGCCAACCTGCATCACCTGACAGCAAATTGTACGTTACCACACCTTCTTTGCAGCCGCTGTCGCTAAAATCATAGCCGAAGTTGCGGATGATGAATGTGGAAACCTGCTGGTGAAACAATCTGTCGCATCCTTTAAACAGAGTTTGCATCTCTTGCCGTATATTCTGTTGCGGACTATACAGCAATGTGGGAACGAGATAGCCCGATTCTTCCATTTTGCCTTGATAAAACGTATCGTCGTTAACGTTCTGCCCGTGGTCGGAAGTGTATATCAGCAACCAGTCCTGATGTTTCAGGCTGCCCAAATAACGGAATACCTCTTTAATAAACAAATCGTTGGCATAAATCGTGCTATCGTAATTATCCAAAGGGCTGCCCGAAGGAAAACGGATTTCATCGGGCGAAAGCTGCGAAGCATAAGGAACGTGCGAACCGCGTTGATGCAGGACGATAAAGTGTCTGCCGTTTTCCAAATCGATTTTTTCCAACAAGGGCAACAGCTTGGTATCCGGCATGGCTTCGGTTTTGCGATAACCGAAATCGGTGGGATAGCTGACGGTATCTATCCATTTTCTGCCGATGAGATTGATGATTTCCATCTCTGTTTCGGGCTGTGAAGAATGGAATTGCGTGTCAAACCCTTGCTCTTTGGCAAGCCGGAACATATTGCTGATGCCTTGGTTGATGTGCAGCACACCGTTGGGATAAGGCACGGCATTGAAAAACAGGGGCAGGGAAACGGCGGTCATCACGCCTGCGGAATAAGTCGGCTTAATCAAAGCACCGGGATATTGTTGCGATAATTCTTTGAAAAACGGAGTGGTTTCGCGTTGGTAGCCAAAATAGGAAACATGGTTGGCACTTTCGCTTTCCCCCATAATCAAAATGATATTGCGTATTGGGGGGTCGCCTTGAACCACAGGTGCTTCTGCGCGATAAGGAGCTGCCTGATGCAAATCGAGAATCTCGGAAGGCAGCACCCTGCCGATAAAATAACCGAATGAATAGTAATGGGATTTTAAGCGGGAATAGCCGTTGTCGGGAGAAGTTCCTTGGTCGTGCGTTGTAGAGAACGAACGGATAATAATAAATAAAATCAGCGAGACAAAAATAAAATCAGCCGTGCGGAATTTCGGTGTCGTGCGCAAAAAACGGCATAGGCTCAGAAAAAAAGCCGTTTCCGCCAATGCGTACAGTAAAGGCACTATCCAACGTCCTGCCATAGATACGCCTGCCGACCATACTTCGCGGCTTTCTACGAACATCAGGTAGTAATTAATGCCGTTAATCCAGCTTTGATAGATGGCATAGTGGATATTGTTGGCAATGAGCGACAGTGCAAACAATACGGCAATCAAAACCTTAACGACTCTATAGCGTGCGAAGCCAAACAATACGACAAACAAAAAAGCAAATGCTGCGGTTTGCCAAATACGTTCTACGGGCGGAATGCCGAATAAGTGGCGATACAGGATTTCGCTGGCGGTCAAAACGGCGGTATAGACGGCGATGATGAGAAAGATGCGTTGTTTGCCGATGGTCATGACTGGTACTCTTGGAAATAGTTAGAAGTTTGAAAAAACAGTATTTTCAGATTTTGGGGCTGCCTGAAAGCATTCCGTCTGCTTGCATTAAAATACATTCATTCAGGCAGCCTGAAAATATTAGCGTTAACAGCCGCCCAGATTAATCGCCCATGGCCGCCAACAACTCCGCCTGATGCTCGGCAATCAGCGCGGCGGTGATTTCTTCCATATCGCCGTCCATCACGAAGTCCAGTTTGTGCAAGGTCAGGTTGATGCGGTGGTCGGTTACGCGCCCTTGCGGGTAATTGTAGGTGCGGATGCGCTCGCTGCGGTCGCCGCTGCCGATAAGGGATTTGCGTTCGGCGGCTTCTTTGGCTTGGGCTTCGCGTTTTTGTGCATCGTGCAAGCGTGATGCCAAAACTTTCATGGCTTGGGCTTTGTTGGCGTGCTGGCTGCGTCCGTCTTGGCATTCGACCACCATGCCTGTGGGCAGATGGGTGATGCGCACGGCGGAATCGGTTTTGTTGATGTGCTGCCCGCCCGCTCCCGATGCACGGAAGGTATCGATGCGTAAATCGTTGGCGTTCAGCTCGATGGCCTCCAATTCGTCTGCTTCGGGCATCACCGCCACCGTGCAGGCGGAAGTGTGAATCCGTCCCTGACTTTCGGTAACAGGAACACGCTGGACGCGGTGGCCGCCGCTTTCGAATTTAAGTTTGCCGTATGCGCCCGCGCCGGCCAAACGGACAATCACTTCTTTATAGCCGCCCAAATCGCTTTCGCTGGACGATACGATTTCGGTTTGCCAGCGGTGGCGTTCGGCATAGCGTACATACATGCGTAATAAATCTCCGGCAAACAGTGCCGCTTCATCTCCACCGGTGCCTGCGCGGATTTCGATGAAAATGTTTTTGTCATCGTCGGCATCTTTGGGCAGCAGCAGTTTTTGCAGTTCCCAATCCAGATGTTCTATTGTGTCTTTAGCTGCCTGAATTTCTTCGGCGGCGAAATCTTTCATTTCGGGGTCGGCAAGCATGTCCTGTGCGTCCGCCAAATCGTTTTCGGCCTGGCGGTATTGTCGGTAGGCGGACACGATGGGCGTGAGTTCGGCGTGTTCTTGGTTGAGACGGCGGTAGTTGTCGATGTCTGCGGTGGCTTCGGGCGAGCCTAACAGTGCGGTTACTTCTTCCAAGCGTTCGGACAGGGTGTGCAGTTTGGTCAGGATACTGGGTTTCATGATGGGCTTCGGGCTGCCTGAAAAGTGTGGATAGGATTAAAGCGGCGATTATACGCGAAAGATTGCGCTGCTATGGCTGCCTGAAAAACTCGGACGGCGCGGTTTCAGGCAGCCTGAAAGGATTGTGTGCCGTATGGATTGCAGTGCGGCGGCTTTCCGATGCCGTGTTTAATCAAGTGCGGCGGCTGTTTATGCTGTTTTTCATCAAATGCGGCAGACTTGCCGAAGGTTTCAGGCAGCCTTTATTGGGTTTAGCAGGTTGGTATTTCAGGCAGCTTGGGGCTTGCTGTGCAGTATGCGGACGGCGGCTTCTTTTTCGCCCGTCATAATGTGCGGCATGGCGGCAAGAGATTGTTTGACCGCTTCGTGGATTAAGTCGCGCTCGGCAGCGGAAGGCTTGTTCAATACGAAACCGGTTACCAAATTGCGCTCGCCCGGGTGTCCGATACCGAGTCTCAAACGGTAGAAATCCGCCGTGCCGATTTTAGCTTGAATGTCTTTCAAGCCGTTGTGTCCGCCGTTGCCGCCGCCGAGTTTGAAACGGATGTGTCCGGGCGGAATGTCCAATTCGTCGTGTACGGCCAGGATTTCTTCCGGTTTGATTTTATAAAACCCTGCCAGCGCGGCAACGGCTTTGCCCGAGAGATTCATATAGGTGTCGGGCTTGAGCAGCCACACTTCGCCTTCGGGGCGGCTGACGCGCGCGACTTGTCCGAAAAATTTCTTTTCGGATTGGAAAACGGCTTTCCATTGCCAAGCCAATTCGTCTAAAAACCAAAATCCCGCATTATGGCGGGTGTGTTCGTATTCGGTACCGGGGTTGCCCAGTCCGACAATCAGTTTAATCTTCATGATGAGGGGTTCAGTTGGTTTAACCATAAATGCAAACGGCTGACGGCATCGCTTTGGGCAAACAGTTTGGCTTGCCAGTTTTGCGCTGCCTGTTGCCATTGCGGCAGTTGCGCGAGCAGGGTTTGCCAATGTTGCAGCCGTTGTGCGCTGTCGAGCGTTGCTGCGCCGTTGAGTTCTTGCGACAAGGCTTGATGGGCGGTACGCACATTGCTGTCAATACTCTCCCAATACAGCTGCCAAAAGGCGGAAAGTTTGTCTAAATGCGCCATTTCGTCTTGCGGATAGATATGCCAGAAAAACGGTTTGCCCGACAATTGGGCGCGGACGAAACTGTCTTCGCCGCGCACAATCAGAATGTCGTGCGCCCACAGCAGCGCGTCAAATTGCGGTTGCGGCACAAAAGACAGTTTGTGTACGTTCAGGCTGCCTGAAAGCTGCGGCGCGGCAACGCGTCCGCCGGCCAAACGGATATCGGCGAATGCGTCCGATTGCCGCCACGCTTCAAACCATGTTGGCCAAACGGGGCTGTCGTAGGCGAATACGAACAGCGACAAAGACTGCCGGACAGGCATCGGCCGCTTGCGTATAAAAGCCTGCCGTTTTTCCGCATAGTCCGCTTCGCGCAGCAGCCCGCCGCTCTGCGGTACAAAACCCATCTGCCAGAAATATTTGCTGCTGCCGTCTGCCTGCAAAGACTGCATGGCATGGGTGCGTACCGCCCATTCTTCGGCGCTGAGGTATTCCCAATTCAGCCAAACGGGATGATGGCTGCGGATGATGCGGCGTACGCTTTCAGGCAGCGTACAGGCAAAGGTTTCTATGACAATATCAGGTGTGGAGGCTTGTGAAATATCGGCATATTTTCCCGCCTGCCAATGGTGCAGGGCAATATCGGCATGGATGCAGGGCAAGACGTTCGGCGTATCGGGAATAATGGCGCGAAGCGCGGCCAAATCGTCCAGCCATAAATGTACGCGCCAGCCGAGTCTTTGCGACAACTCGCGTGCCAAACGCCATGCTACGCCGATGTCGCCGAAATTGTCGATGACGGTGCAAAACAGCCACGCGGTTTTTTCAGGCAGCCTGTTCACGGTATTTACAAAACGGCAACGGGATAAGAACCGGCGATTTTGACGAACAATGCCCGTTCCCGAAGCTGCGCGAGTGCGTTGCGTACGTTTTCTTCATCGGCGTGTCCTTCGATATCAATGAAAAACAGATATTCCCATAAATTGCTGCGGCTGGGTCGGCTTTCAAATTTGGTCATGGAAATACCGGCAAGGGTAAACGGTTCAATCAGACGGTTGAGCGTGCCTGCCTGATGGGCTGCGCTGACGATAAGCGAGGTTTTATCGTTGCCGCAGGGCGTAGTGTTTTGATGTCCCAATACCAGAAAACGGGTGGTATTGTTCGGCTCGTCTTCGATATTGCTTGCCTGTTTGGCGAGTGCGTAAACTTCGGCGGCGGCTTGCCCTGCAATGGCGGCGGCATGGGCATCTTCTGCGGCAAGACGGGCGGCTTCGGCATTGCTGGACACGGGAATCAGCCGCACACCGGCAGGCAGGTTCTGATGCAGCCAATGCTGACATTGCGCCAACGCCTGCGCATGGGCATAAACCGCACGGACGGTTTCGTCAGCATCATAGCGGCGCAACAAATGATGGTGGATACGCAATTGCACTTCTCCGCACACCCGCAAAGACGTGGATACCAGCAAATCCAAAGTACGCCCCACCGAACCTTCGGTAGAATTTTCTACAGGCGCAACCGCATAATCCGCCTGGCGCGCCTCCACCATGCGCAAGCTGTCGTCAACGGTCGTACAGGCTACGGTATGGGCGGCATGGCCGAAATGCTTGATGGCCGCCTGTTGGGTAAACGTACCTTCCGGACCCAAATAGGCAATGGTGAGCGGACGCTCCACCGCCAGACATTCGCTCATGATTTCGCGAAACAGCCGCGCCGCCGCTTCGTCAGGCAAAGGCCCCCCGTTTAAATCCAAAATGCGGCGCAACACCTGCGCCTCGCGCTCGGGGCGGTACACCGCACCCGTACCCTTCAATTCGCCAATCGCACGGGCATGCTCTGCCCGTTGATTGAGCAGGCGGAGGATTTCGGCATCTATTTGGTCAATCGCATTGCGGTGCGGCAATAGCTTGGCGGTATCTGACATGGTTTTATTCCAGAAAAATCAGTGATATGGTGTTATTTCAAGCAATCCGTTCCGGATAGCGTAAGCGGCGCTATCCTGTTTTCAGGCAGCCTGAAAATTTTTAACCGAATGTCCCGCATCATCATACGGTAACGGTTTCCTTATTTTCAAGCCGCCTGAAAACTTTCGGTTTGTTGGTAATGCTTCCCCAAGTGGTACGCCCCTTTGTTTTCAAACTGTCTGAAAACGTTTACCCAAGTTGGATTACGGGGATTACGGGTAACGGCTCCCTTATTTTCAGGCTGCCTGAAAACTGGACTACCAGGGTATCTAATCCTGTTTGCGGTAACGGCTCCCTTATTTTCAGGCTGCCTGAAAACCGCATGGAACGCGGTCGCCGCATTCGACAAGGTAACGGCTCCCTTATTTCCAGGCTGCCTGAAAACTTATTTTAAAATCCCTTACGACCGACAGTCGGTAACGGCACCCTGATTTTCAAAATGCCTGAAAAACCGCAATGCTTCGATTTGAGCGGATTTTGCAGGTAACGATACCTGATTTTCAGGCAGTCTGAAAACCGTGCGAGCGGCTCTACCATCAGCCGGCAGGGTAACGGCACGCTTATTTCCAGGCTGCCTGAAAACTTATTTTAAAATCCCTTACGACCGACAGTCG